>JBBANM010000010.1:0-107409 GCA_040401995.1 Saprospiraceae bacterium | reverse complement strand
GCGCCTCGTTGGTGCAAATTTTGTCTCATTTTCGCCTGCGAACTAAAAATCCAAATACACTCTTATGAATCAGTTAAGTTCATAAAAAATGTCAAATAACCAAAATACAAAAGGGCTTATTTCAAAATCGGGTTCAAACGGAAATAGGTTTTATCGGCAAAACTGATGCTGTAGGTGGATGGAAAATGGGTGCTGGGCAAGTAGTAATCGGTGCTGATGATTTGCGCGCCAGAAGTGAGCGCAGCCTCAAACTGGTTTTTATCGTTTTTGCGCGCCTGCCAGGTACCCGAGTCGGCGCGGGTACGCACGAGGTAGCCTTTTTTGACCCATTTCTGGATCTCTTCTTGAGCTTCAACCGGACCGTTTTTGATCAAAAAAGCGGCTTCAGGAGTGCCTGGTTCCATGATGGAAAACAACATTCGGCCTTGGAGGGAAGGGTGCCCAGCGATGTAAGTGGCTCTTTTTTCACCGCCTTCATCGAGTACAAAGAGGAATTTACCGCGCGCTTGTTTGATAGTTGGCCAATTGCCAGCCAATACTGCCGCTTCCAGAGTAGGGTAGTTGGCGCGAACCTGATCGGGGATAATCAATTTTTCTTTGCCTAAATCAGCTACCAGCGTGCTGTCTAATTGGTCAAATACCTTGGCGGTAAACTGTTCGGGAACGGTAAAACCGGGGCGTTTGATTTCATCATCTTTGGCGTTCATGGTGATGAAAATGGGAAGATGTTTGGGATGCTCGTTCGACCATTTTTTGAGTTCTTGCAAGCATTTTCTAAAGGTCAAACAGTTGCTGCGGAAATCAATTTCCTGGATGTGGAGGACTTTAAAACCGGGTTCGCGCATCAATCCTTCCGGGTCATAAGCGGAACTGGTGCTGTTTTTTCCGGCCCATTCCAAGCCTTTGGGTTGGGCGTATTTTCCGCCTTTGGCATCGGCGTAGACGTCAATTTCTAGACTTAGCAGCCCCATATTGAGCTGTTCCGACAAGCTGATGTGGCTGTAATCAATTTCTTTGACCATGTTGGAATCCAGCATGCGCATGCGCTGAAAAAGGGCGGGATCGATCCGTTGTTTGTAGCTGTTGTGCGATCCAATAACTTGGATTTTATTAATTGGGAGATTGTCGGGGTTGGCAAAAGAAAAAAATAGAAAAAAACCAGCGAGGAGCAGAAGGATTGCGCTTTTCATAATGTTTGTTTGTTGAGTATGCGGTCAAAAGTAAAACCTGATCATGAAGTGGAGGTTAAGTTTTTGTCGACAAACATTAATTTGCTTTCCGAAAAAAAGTAGATTTTTTTCACCACTTTTTATTTTTTAGCTATCTTGTTAAAACAAAAAATAGCTAACGCCTTTGTATCTTATTTTTTTGTTTATAAATTTTTCAAATAAACCCAAATGCGTTACAACTTCCTAGGAAACACCGGCGTGCTGGTGTCTGAACTCTGTTTTGGAACCATGACCTTTTCAGGACAAGGTTTTTGGGCTGTCGTTGGCAAGCAAGGCCAAGAAGAAGCCAATGAATTGCTCAAAGCATCAGTGGATGCGGGCATTAATTTTATTGATACCGCCAATGTCTATTCGATGGGAGAATCGGAGAAAATACTGGGCGAGTCGATCAAAGCGCTAGGACTGAACCGACATGATTTGGTTATTGCCTCTAAAGTAAAAGGCCGGATGACTCCTGCCGTAAACAATGTGGGACTGAGCCGTTTGCAAATCCACCGCAGCGTAGACGAAAGCCTACAGCGTTTGGGCATGGATCACATGGACATCCTGTACATCCACGGTTTTGATACTTTGACCCCCATTGAAGAAACCATGCGCGGCTTGAACGAGGTAGTGAATGCCGGTAAGGTGCGCTACCTGGGCGTGTGCAACACCCCTGCGTGGGTGGTCATGAAGGCCAATGGCATTGCCGAGCGCAACGGCTGGCACAAGTTTGACGCCATGCAATATTATTACTCGGCGGCTAGTCGCGACATTGAGCGCGAATTGATTCCTTTGGCCCAAGCTGAAAAAATTGGCATGATGCCTTGGAGTCCATTGGCTGGCGGCTTTTTGTCGGGAAAATACACCCGCGATACGCCCAAGGCTGGCGATAGCAGAAGAGATGATTTTGATTTCCCTTTGCTCGACAAAGAAAGGGCCTACAACGTAATTGATGCCTTGATTGCAGTGGGCAAAAGGCATAATGTCTCGGCAGCGCGCGTGGCTTTGGCCTGGGTAATCCAGCAACCGGGAATCACCAGTACCATCATTGGTGCCAAAAATTTGACTCAGTTGGAAGACAACCTGGCCGCAACTCAATTGGTGCTCACGCCAGAAGATATTCTAGAAATCAACACGGTTAGCGGTTTAACCCCCGAATATCCGGGTTGGATGGTGGAATTCCAAATGCGGGATCGCCTTCCAGGTACTACACGGTTTTAATCTATTATCCACCAGTTCCTTAGCCCAGCAACAAGACTTGATTTGAAGATATAGTTTTTATTATTCACTGTCCTAAAACTCTACACAATGAAAATCAACTATTTAGCAGTGATTTGCTGCCTCTTCATCAACATGTTGCTGGGTATGGCCTGGTATGGTGTTTTCAGCCAGCCTTGGATGGATGGCAACGGTCTTAACATGGACATGATCGCCAACGCGCCCAATCCTGCCATGAAGTACATCACAAGTATGGTTATTGCCGTCATTTGCGGATTGGTCATCAGCCTGATTTTTCAGCGCTTAGGAGTGACGGGTTTGCAAGATGGCGCAAAATCCGGCGCTGCGATTGGCTTCTTGGGCTTGTTATCGATGATCATGAACTACGGATTTGCCATGCGTCCTTTCACTTTAGGGTTGATTGACGGTGGCTTCTTGTTCGTGTTGTTCACCTTGTTTGGCGCATTGCTGGGCGGGTGGCAGAAGAAGGCCTAAATTAAAAAAAAGTGCCACCGAAGGATTGAATGAAACTTCGGTGGCATTTTTTGTTATATAGCGCTTCGTCAAGTTTTGAGCAAAATAGGAGACAATGCATTTCACTCTTGCATCTTTTGCGCTTTTGAAAGCCACCACAGATAACATCACAATCTCGATTACACAGATTGGGCAAATCCCAATCTGTGTAATCGTGCTTACGCCGAAGGCGATAAGAATCTGTGAATCTGTAGTGAACAATCATTCGATGTGGTCATTTTTTACCCCTTGAAAAAGATAAAACTCTAATTTTTGAGCTTTTTCTAGGCTTAAAACTTGATAAGGAATGGTTAAACAATAAAGTACACCTTTATCCTTGCTCTTTCACATCCACTCTTCCTATCTTTTTCGTTGCAATGCCCCACATTGCGCCTCAAAAGATAGTCGATTGGCTGCAAAATAGCGGCGGCTAAAAGGGCACTTTATTATTCACCCATTCCTAACGTTAAATATATTAGCTCTGTTGCAAAATCTTATTGGCCTCCTCGATCTCATCTGGAATGATGGTATGCGGCATATTGGGGTAGATTTTTTCCACCACTACCGCCCCCAACTCCCGGAAAATATTGCTGGTTGCCATAACCCGCTCTACCGGAACATGAAAATCCGGATTGGACGTACCGATAAAAATGGGCGTTCCCACAAAATCTCCTTGGTAGCGTTCCCGCTCCACCACATCGCCGATGAGGCCACCGGTAAAGATGAACACCCCGCCAAAGGGCTGCGCATGGCGTCCCACAAATTCGGAAGTCAAACAAGCGCCTTGTGAAAATCCGACAAAATAGATTTGTCGGGAATCGTAACCCGCTGCTTTGACTTGTGCCAACAACTGCTCCAAGACCTCCAAGGCGGAAGACAGATTTGGTTCGTTTTCTTCCTCGGGCGCTAAAAAGCTCAATGGATACCAGGTTCCGCCAGTAGCATTGGGCGCAGCCAGACAAAAATCAGCTACTTTCAAGTGATCGGCTAAACTCAGAATGCTCTCCGCTGATGCCCCGCGACCGTGAACCATGATCATTACTTTGGAAGCGGTACCTAGGGGTTGTCCGCGAAAAACGGTATTTTTAATTTGATGTATGGACATGGTGGTATTTTTTGTGTTTGTTGATAGGTAATTGGCTTAAAATCAAAAGTTTAGCTTGTGTAAATCTTCGGACTTGTACCCATATCAGGACGTCTCTAACGTGGGTTTACCTAACATTTTCGCGTTGCTCGTGTGTCAGAGACGCGAAGATATTGGGTGGATAAATCGTTCTAAAATCAGAAGCTGAGCTGGTACAAGTCTCCAGACTTGTACCCGTATCAGGACGTCTCTGACGTGGGTTTACCTAACATTTTCGCGTTGCTCGTGCGTCAGAGACGCGGAAATATGGGGTACAAGTCTGGAGACTTGTACCAGCTAAAGTATCAAGTCGCGCTAGCGACGACACGAACATTGATTCAACCCATCTTCGATGGTGTAGTTTTAAAAATGTAGCCACAAATTCCACAAATTTCCACAAATTTAAGCACGAACGCTGTTCGTGAAGGGCGCACAAAAGCCAGTTTGTGCCCTAATTTGTGAAAATTTGAGAAATTTGTGGCTGAAAAAAAATTGTCTCATCGCCGAAGGCGAGATGCTAGTTTACCATGAAATAATATTACTCCACTAACAAAATATCATGGTAAAGCACATAAACCATTTACCCCACCGGATATTTCGCCAACGCCGCATCCAAAGAAATCGGCTGCAAATTCGCCTCAATTTTATCGCGACGATACTCTTCCCAAGGCGGCAATTTTAGCCCAGTACCCAGATTTTCCAGCGTTTCATCAAACGAAAAACCAGGAGGGGTAGTGGCGACCTCAAACAACACGCCGCCAGGTTCCCGGAAATAGATCGAATGAAAATACTGCCGATCCAGCACAGGCGTAGGTTGATACCCTTTTTTTAATAAAATCTCGCGCACCGCCAATTGTGCTTCATCCGATGGCGTATCAAAAGCGATGTGGTGCACCGTGCCAATGCCCCCAGCGCCATAGCGTTGCTGCGCATCCCAGAGGATGTCGACGTATTTGCCTGCGCCAGCTTCGTTTTTAGGCGCATAGCGTCTACGAATGCCAGATTCAGCCACAAAATCGTACTCCATGTGCAAGGTCAACAAACTTTCAGTGCGCTCGTAACTGGTTTCCCACAATTCCGTACCCCAGAATCCACGAATGGCAAATTCAAGCGGGATTGAACCATAAGTAAACCCCGGACGCAAATCCTGATCATTGGCCACCAATTCCAAACCCAAACCATCGGGATCTTCAAAGTAAACCGCTACTTCATTGAAGCGATTTTGTGGATCTTTGTAGCTAACACCATACTGATCAAAGCGTTTTAGCCAAAAATCGAGCGCCGCAGTAGGAATCGAAAAAGAAGTCGTTGCCGCCTGACCATTGCCCTGTCGACCCCGGTAGGGACTCTCGCCAAACGGGAAGAAAGTCATGATACTGCCCGGCAGCCCACTTTCATCGCCATAATACAAGTGATACACATCCGGAGCATCGAAATTGATGGTTTTTTTCACCAAACGCAAACCCAACAATCCGCTGTAAAAATCGAGGTTAACTTGTGGATCGGAAGCCATCGCCGTGATGTGATGGATGCCTAAGATATTGTTGTTACTCATTGGTTTTGTTCCTTTTTTCTACAAAGTTAAGCGCAATTGCTGCTGCGGTAAAGGTCAAAAAAACGGGGGCTGTTGTACAAATTACGGAATGTTCATACCGTACGTTTATTTCAACGGCGGCAATACCGCTTCAATCGCCGCGCGGTGCGGTTCCTCCCAATCGGGTAACAACAACAATTCTCCCAATTCAGCTTCCGGTTCATCGATGGTGAACCCCGGGCCCATGGTAGCCAACTCAAACCACATGCTCGATTGCGGTTTGAAATAAACCGAATGAAAATATTTGCGGTCGCGCATTTCGGTAGGTTTCAATTCCAAAGCCGTAAGGCGATCCTGCATAGCGTACAACGCCTCGTCATTTTCCACTTTAAATGCCACATGATGAACGGTGCCAATGCCATTTTTACCCGGACGAGCGTATGCGTCTTTGCGCATTTCCAGGTAAGCGCCTGCACCGCCGCCATTGATCGACAGTCGCACGCGATTACTTTCCTCCGCTACTACCGCCATATTCATTTCATTTTGTAGCAACTCCAACATAAACGCCCATTGATCAGGCGCGATGGATAGGGTAGTATGGTGAATACCGCGTACCGCAAAAGCATCCGGAATGTCGGCAGTATGCCAAGGGGTACGTTGATCCTCCGCATCGCCGATGAGCTCGATTTGCAAACCCGCTGGATCGCGAAACCACAAATAAGCTTGACCAAAGCGCTCGCCGTGGGTGATGAGGGTACCTTGCTCTTGCAGCCGTTGCGCCCAAAAACCAAGGGAATCAGGGCTAACCGAAAGCGCGGTGGTTACAATTTGGCCGGATCCCTCCAAACCTTGTTTGACGTTGGCCTGGCCTTTGTAAGGGAAAGTGGTAAAAACCGTGCCAGGCGTCCCAACCTGATCGGCGTAGTAAAAATGGTAGACATTGTGGTTGTCGAAGTTGACCGTTTTTTTCACCAAACGCATGCCAAGGGTTTGGGTATAAAATTGAAAATCTTCGATGGCATCATTTACCGTTGCCGTTACATGGTGAATGCCTTTGATCAGTTGACGGGTATCCATGTGGTTTTTTTTGGTAAAAAAACGATAAAAAGCTGGTGGCGGCAAGGTCAAAATGAGGGGATGAGGGGTAAAAATTATCGATTGGTAGAGGCGCGATTCATCGCGACTGAGAATAGCGTTAAGACCACCAAATTCATACGCACATTTCGCGCAAGGGCTGGAATAGAATCAAAAGCCCGATTGATGATTTGAACATTTAATAGATAATTGCTTGGTAGGTAATCTATCGTTTGTTATATTCGCAAGTAAGGCAAATAAAGTAATGCGGAGATAGGCCACTTAGACGTAAGGAAAAGAAATGTGGATTAAGGGAATATACATGCAACTAACGACAAAGTAAAAGACCCAATGTGGGTTTTGCTTATTCATTGGTTGTGGTACTTAAGTTAGCCACAATTGCTTTAAAGATATACAAAAAAAAGACCCTGGATTTTCCCAAAGACTATTCAAGAAGCAACCAATAGACAACGCATCTATTGAGTTGACTCTTGTCGAACAGGTATTACATTTAGTTCACGTTAATTGTATAAATCATGACCAATAAGGCAATCGTTCGAGCACTATTTGTTGTATTCGCTCTTTGGTTCGCAGTATCTTGTTCAAAAAAACTGCCAACACCACCTGGGTTTAAAATTGAATCAGGATTTTCTATTCAACTCGTTGCTTCGGAACCTTTAATCAAAGATCCGGTCGATCTTGAATTTAATGAATCAGGAGATGCCATGGTCTTGGAAATGCCCGGTTATCCTTTTGAAGATCAACAAAGCAGCATTGTGATATTGAAAGATCAGGATCATGATGGTGTTTATGATCAACACGTTGTCTTTGCTGAAGGATTGCAATTAGCCTCTTCTATTTTACCTTTTCAAAATGGGGTATTGGTTGCCGCACCCCCTTATTTGTTACACGTGAAAGATATCAATCGCGATAACAAAGCCGATGCAGTAGATACTTTGATGGGGGGATTTGCTACTGAGAATTTACAACATAACTACAACGGACTAGCCTACGGATTAGATAATTGGATTTATGCTGTTAATGGTGGCAACTCTGGTAAGCCGTATTGGTGGGGAGATACTACTTCGGTTTTGGATTTACGGGGTCAGGATTTTCGATTTAATCTTGAGAAAAAAATATTGGAGCGCCTCGGTGAATCATCGGGTGGTTTTGGTTTGGGTATGGATGAATTTGGTCACCTGTTTGAAACGCATAACACGAATCATATTGCTTCACTCGTATTCCCGGATCGCTATTTTAACAAAAAGCAATTGATAAATGATCACTCGTTGTACACGATTTCAGATCATGAAGAAAATGGATTGTCACGCATCTATCCCATTGGAGAGCAGGAGTCTCGGGTAAATCACCCTGAACAATCCGGTTATTTTTCTGGCTCTTGCGGTATCACTTATTATGGTGGCGGTGCTCTGGGTGAAGCTTTTGACAATACAGTCTGGGTGGCTGATGTTGTACTCAATCTTATTCATGTTGATAAAATAAAAAAAAAGGGAGCAACATTTTCTGCATCACGTATGGCGGATAAAAGAGAGTTTCTTGCAAGTACCGATCGCTCCTTTCGACCTGTTAACATGTCCGTTGGCCCGGATGGCGCAATTTATGTTGTTGATATGTACCGGGAAGTAATTGAGCATCCGGAATGGATTCCAGATGACATCGAAAAAGGTCTTAATCTTGAAGCTGGAAAGGATAAGGGAAGGATATACAAAATTACTAAAACTGAAAAGAAGGAGTTTGATTTCAAATCTCTTCAGACAATTGAGGGAATGATTTCAAATCTGGGAAACCCTAATCAATGGGTGCGCAAAACTGCTTATCGGTTGTTGGTTGATAGCCAGTTGAATGAAAAGCAAGTTAGTAACCTCGAAATGCTGTTATCTTCTGAGCATGAAATGTCGCGGTTACATTCACTTTGGATTCTGCACTTACAGGGCCATTTAAAAATGGATGAATTGTTGAGATCATTGCAGGATAATTCACCCGGCATTCGCGAAAACGCACTGATTATTGCGGAGAATTATTTCGCTAATAATAAATCATTAATTGAAAAATGCCTGACATTGTGTAATGATCCTGATCAGCATGTTCGAATGCAAGCTGCATTAACGCTCAGCACAATTTCAGAAGATCAATTCAGTCAGCATCGAACAGAACTCTTAAAAACATTGTCAAAGGCAGCGGCCTTGGAAATGGATGATTGGAACGTGGCTGCTATAACCCTTGCCGCACAAGAGGCCAGCCCTGAATTATTTACGAAACTGATTTCTTCTTCAAGCGCCAATAAGAACGTTGCATTGCTTACCTCTTTAGCATTTGTTAGCAACAAAACAACTTCCAATTTACAGATTGTATTGGAGGCATTAAGTTCGTCATCACTTCAATTTTCACAGAAACGTGCCATTCTTCACTCACTACTCGAAACAAGTACGTCAAATTCGAATGCATCAATTCTCTCCTCAATACAACGCCTTGAACAATCTAACGATATTGAAATTATATCAGAATTGGCAGCTTTGCGCAGCCATCTTCGTTTATCACCATCAACTGAGTTTTTGAGGTTAAGTCGAGTGTCACTTCAGCGTCTACTCGATCATTCTCTACCCGATAGTATTCGGTATCAACAGTTGGCGTTGATTCACTTTTTGCCCTATAAAGAAAAGTCGGATGCTTTGTTTCAATGCCTGCAAAACACGGAGCCATTGAATATTCAGGAAGCTGCTTTGCGACAGCTATCGACCTATCAGGAACTTGAAATCGGTAAACGGTTAGTCAGGCAATGGAATGATTTGGGACCTCAAGCCAGGAGGTGGGCGAGTGATCTTTTGTTATTTATCGAGATTCATCACGATGCTCTTCTTACCGGTTTGGAAAATGGCACTATAAACATTGGCGAAATGAATTTTGATTTAGAGCGAAGACGCACTTTATTATGGTGGACGGAGAATGAAGACACAAAACGAAGAGCCAAAGCACTCTTTTCTGATTCTGGTGTTACAAATCGTAAAGAAGCGATCAACCAAATGAAAAGTGCGTTGACTTTAAAAGGCGCTGTATCCAAAGGTGCTAATGTATTTCAAGTTATTTGTAGTAATTGCCATGTGTATGGATCGCAGGGCCAACGTGTTGGTCCGGTGTTAACCGAGATCAGTAGAAAAAGTAAAGAGTCCTTGATGCACGATATTCTGGATCCGAATGCTGCCGTGGAAACTAAATACATCAATCATCGATTGGAAACCAAAGCTGGGATCGTTCACATCGGTATTGTTGATTCTGAGACCGATCAATATATCGTTATCAAAAAAATGGGAGGAGAGAAGGTGAGTGTTAATAAAACCGCTATAAAAGGATTTTCCTCATTGGGAAAATCACTCATGATGGAGGGATTGGAAGGAAGCATGTCTTCACAGGATATGGCTGATCTGCTCGCTTATTTACAAAACGGAAACTAGCACTATGAAAAAGTTCATTCTTATTCTCTTAGCCCTTGCTTTGCTTGGGTGTTCAAATCAGAATCAGAAAAAGAGCAAACTGCTGGTTGGAGCATCATCAGCGATCATAAACCCAAATGTTGGATCTTTCATCGCAGGTGATAAAAGGGATCGACATTTTACGGGCATACACGATTCGATATTTGTAAAGTCGATCGTTGTCTCCAGTGGTGATAATCATTTTGCCATACTCACATTCGACTGTATCGGCATGCTTCATCCCACATTGGTTGCTATCCGAAAAGCTGTTGCATTACAAATTCCCGCATCAGAATTTGATCCGAGTCATATTGTAATGGCATCCAGTCACACCCATTCCGGGCCAGATGTAGTTGGTATTTGGGGTGCTGATCAAACTTCCTCAGGCGTTGATTCGGGCTATATGAAAGCGCTTGTGAAAACATCTGTTGATGTAATCGCAGCAGCTTGGAAGAACAAAAAAGAGGCCTCGGTTTACACGGCTGAAACAACCTTTGGTAAAGATTGGGTATACAATATTTCTGAATCTGAAGAACTGGATCGTTCCGTTTCTATCCTTCAATTCAAAGATGAAGACGGTATTTCAATAGCAACACTAACCAATTTTGCATGTCATCCTACTATTGTGGACGGTGCATCGTCATTGGTATCTTCCGATTATGTAGCTGGTTTATATAAGCACTTGAATAATTCCATCGGGGGAGAAAATTTATTTCTTCAAGGAGCAATCGGGGGGTGGGTACAGCCAGAACACGAAGAGAAAAGTTTTGATCGTGCTTATCAACGTGGGGATGAATTAGCAAAGGCAGTGATTGATGGCTTAAAAAAATCGAACCATAAAATTGAGGACACTAAAGTTCGTTTCAAGTCCACCTTATTTCAATTACCCGTTTCCAATCCTGGTTTCCAACAGCTTTCAGCGTTGGGAGTTATAAAACGAACAATTACGGATAGTGTGCAAACTGAAATTGCGTGGTTCTCATTAGGCGATGCTGAGTTTGTGACACATCCTGGAGAAACCGTTCCGGCATATTCCATCCAATCAAAGGCATTGATGAAATTGAAGGGCCCCAAATTTGTGATTGGATTAGGAATGGATGCCTTAGGATACATTTTAAAACCATCTTTTTTTAATCCAGCAGATTCACTGCCACATGCAGCGTACTTGACTGGAATGTCGATCGACAAAGCAGCAGGACCTTTGGTAATGAAACAAATAACCAAGATGGCGAATTCTCAATAGTTGAAGTTGGATAATCGTTATTCTTCTGATCATACGTTTGTTTTGTAAGAACGAGTTGAACAATTTATTAGCAACTAAAGAATTAGATAGGATATCGACCGCTGACGTGAATTCGAAAAGTACTCGATACAAAATTGACTTATCAAAAAAATTTCCTGATAAACTAAATGACATTTAGATCTTATACAGGTTTCTGCTTCGAGCTACAAATGGCCAAAATTCACCCCATTTTCGTTACAAAAATGCTCATGTAGCGCTGACCTGTCCCGACAAAGTCGGGATACACTCTCCCTACTCTGTCGGGATGTACCAGGCTTTTTGCGCCTCATTGGTGCGAATTTTAGCTCATTTTCGCCATCGAATCAGAATCCAGAACAAGCTCTTAAGGCAAATACTTAGCGCACTGCTTGACAGACAACAAACTTGAAGAACGATAAAAGCCGCAGGCAACAAGGTCAAATTAAGAGGGAAAAGGGTTAAATTTTATCAATTGGTAGAGACGCGATTCATCGCGTCCATTCTCAGTCGCGATGAATCGCGCCTCTACGAAAATCCGAAAAAGCCATCCCCTGATTTTTTTTGAAAAACTTGCTGAAATGCGCCAAATCCTCGTAGCCTAGCTCATAAGCAACCTCTTTGACCGACAAATCAGAATAGCGATGTAATCGTATAGCTACCAATACAGTGATGGGGGGTGACAATGATTTCAATCCCATCCAAATTTTGCTTAATTTTGTATAAAAATCAGCTGTATGACCATCGCCAGATTAGACAATGAAGTGTTTTTCAAAAAAGCTTTTACCGATGAAATCGTGTTCAAAGCTTTTGTCAAAGACATCATTGGCATTGAGATTGAGCCGGATAAAATAGAAACAGAAAAAGCCTTTCAACCCAAACTGGGCAACATCAATTTTAAATACGACATTTTTGCGGAAGACAGCAAAAAGAGAATCGTCATCGAAATTCAAAAAGTAGAATACGACCACAATTTTGACCGATTCCTACATTATCATCTGCAAGCCATCACCGAGCAACAACGCAGCAGCGAAGATTATACTGTTGATAAAACGGTATATACCATTGTTGTTATGACGGCACCTTACAAAATCAATGAAAAAACAAGAGAGATTTACAGAGACGAAGTCTTGATCTCTTCCTTAAATCCTAAAAACCTAACCGGCATTGAACGCAAAATTTTCAACCATGAATTGATTTACCTTAACCCAAATTACAAAGGAAAAGATACGCCCAACAATTACCGGGATTGGCTAGACCTGATTTATGAAAGCATTCACCATCCCGAAAACCCCAATGTGAATACACAAAATGCCGGCGTAAAAAGAGCTGCTGAAATTGTGAGTTTTGAAAACATCAGTCCCGAAGAATGGGAAGAGGCTAAAATCGAAGCTTCAAAACGCAAAGTCATCAAATTGGAAAGAGAAGAAGAAAGATTTGACATTGCTAGAAAATTGCTGAAACGGAACCTCTCAGATGAAGCCATTGCTGAAGATACGGGGTTAACGGTGGAACAGGTCAGAGCCTTGAGAGAAGAGGATTAGACTAGGTTACTCGCCATCAAACGATCTAAATTTGTACCCATATCCCTTGTAATGGTAAGGCGTTAAATTTTATCAATTTGTAGAGGCGCGATTCATCGCGACTAACCCTCGGACGCGATGAATCGCGTCTCTACAATTTAGTCGCGATGAATCGCGCCTCTACGGAAATCCGAAAAAGCCAGCCCTTGATTTTTTTTGAAAAACTTGCTGAAATGCGCTACATCTTCGTAGCCCAGCTCGTAAGCCACCTCTTTCACCGACAAATCAGAATAGCGGGCCAATCTTTTCGCCTCCAACAGCAAACGATTTTGGATGAAATCCTTGGCCGAAGTGCCCGTTTCCGACTTAATGATTTCGTTGAGGTAGTTGCTGGTCAGGTTTTGTGAGCGGGCAAAATCCGTAACCTGTCGCCATACGCGGAAATGCGTTTCCACTTCATTTTTGAAAGTACGCACAATCTCCGCCTGACGGGTAGTCCGCGTCGCGTTTTTTAAATGATGCGCCGACTTCAGGCGTTTGCATTCCAATAAAAAAAGCTTGAGCCAAGCGCCAAGGGCATCCAAGGTATTATTTTGAGGAGATTGATATTCTTGGGCAATTTGCTGCAAAAAAAATTGAACCCGTGGCCACTCCAGTTCGGATAGTTGCAAGGGCTTAGATTCATCGCAGTTGAAAAAAAGCTCCATTTCGGTCAAGTGCTCCAAACTAACGGCATAGTTTTGCAAAAAATCAACGGTAAAGAGCAGTACCTGTCCTTGCGGTTGGTCTCCGATTACCTGAAGTTGGTGAATTTGTTCTGGAGAAATGAAAAAAACGGTGAATGGGGAAAGCGGATACGTTTGGAAATCGATTTGGTGGCTACCTTCGGCATTTTCAACCGCAATGACAGTGTAGTAATCATGGCGGTGGGGCAAATCAGCATCGGTTTGCTGTAGCCGATTGGCTTCAATCTCCGTCATGGTGCGGTATAAAAAAGGAGCCTCCAAATGAGCGATACGAATCTTATCGGGCATTAAAATTGTTTTGAGGGTAAACAATTCAATAGGGGTAAAGTTGGAAAATGACATCTATCAAGCAACCCTATGTCCGAAAAACCAGTCCAAGATAAGGCAGCTTTCTACTATTTTTTCATCGGCTTAATTTTTAAGTGTGTCTAAAAATTGGCCTGTTTAGATCTATCTTCTGACATGAGCGTTAAACAGTAAGTCATTTTTGACGTTTCCTAGCAGAGATTGATAATCCAAAAACCTGAACAAACTTTTAAATCCGACAAATATTCACTAAAACACTACTTTATCCATGTTAAAGCAATTACTCGGGCTAATGGTTTTGTTGTTGGGTCTGCAAACCTTGCAAGCACAAGACAAACTTACCATCAGCGGTTATGTGAAGGACTCCAAAAATGGCGAAGCGCTCATTGGCGCCACCGTTTTTATCTCCGCACTCAATGAAGGCGTTACTACCAACGACTATGGCTTTTATGCCCTTACTCTCCCACGTGGAACTTATGAATTAGAGTTTTCCTACGTGAGTTATCAGAAAACTTTGCGCTCCATTACCTTGACCAATGCCAACCAAAAACTCGACATCGAGATGAAGGAGGAGGCGCTGGAATTGGAAACTGTTGAAGTGACGTCGGTCCGCAAGGACGAAAACGTTCGTGGCATCGAGATGTCGGTCAACAAAGTGGAGATGCGCACCATCCGGAAAATGCCGGCGCTTTTGGGCGAGGTGGATGTAATCCGCAGCATTCAGTTGTTGCCCGGCGTAACAACGGTGGGCGAAGGCGCCACCGGTTTCAACGTTCGCGGGGGTAATATCGATCAGAACCTGGTACTGCTTGATGAAGCGCCAGTGTTCAACTCTTCCCACTTGTTTGGCTTTTTTTCCGTTTTCAATCCAGATGCGGTTAAAGACGTCAAATTGATCAAGGGCGGAATTCCTGCCGAGTATGGCGGGCGTTTGTCTTCCATCCTGGATGTACGCATGAAGGAGGGGAACTCCAAAAAGTTTTCAGTAGCCGGCGGGGTTGGTACCATTTTTAGTCGCCTCTCCATTGAAGCACCGATCGTCAAAGACAAAGGTTCGATCATCGTAGCGGCGCGGCGTTCTTACATCGATGTATTGGCCAAGCCCTTCCTGAAAGGCGATTTGAAAAACAGCCGTTTTTATTTTTACGACCTTACCGCCAAGGCCAATTACCGCATCGACGATAAAAACACCGTCTTTTTGTCCAGCTATTTTGGACGGGATGTATTTGGCGCGCAGTTTGGTTTCGACTGGGGAAATACCACCGCTTCGGCCCGCTGGAACCACGTTTTTAATGACAAGCTGTTTTTGAACTCCACCGTTTTCTTTAGCAACTACGATTACCGCTTACAATCGGATTTGTTAAAACCCAACCCACAAGATGCTTTTCGCTGGAATTCGAACATCAAAAACTACAGCGTAAAACCCGATTTTACGTATTACCTCAATACCCGCAATAAGCTTTCTTTTGGCGGACAAATGATTTATTACACCTTCCAACCTGGTAGGGCAACGGCCATTTCGGGCGGAGAAACCCGCATCATTGGCACCGATGCCAAATATGCCCTGGAAAACGCGCTGTACATCAGTAACGAGCAAAAATTGAGTCCTACGGTGACCTTGCAATATGGGTTACGCTACTCTATGTACAACTACCTAGGTCCAGGAAAAGGCTATACGTTTGGTGCGCAAACAGGAGCACGCCGCGATCCATTGACCACCACTACCTATAAAAAAGGCGACGACATTGCCAATTATGGCAACTGGGAACCTCGTTTTTCAGCAAACATCGGTTTGGGAAAAAACAGTTCCATGAAAGTGAGCTACAACCGTATGGTACAGTACTTGCACTTGTTGTCGAACACTGCAGCCGCATCACCTTTGGATGTGTGGACGCCAACTACCAATAACATCAAGCCTCAATTGTCTGATCAGTTTTCATTGGGCTATTTCCAGAACTTGAAAGACAATACCTACGAGACCTCGGTGGAAGTGTACTACAAAAAACTGCAAAACCAGATTGATTACATCCCCAATTCTGATTTGTTGCTCAATACCTTGGTGGAAGGCGATTTGTTGTACGGTCGGGGAAGGGCTTATGGTGCCGAGTTTTACATCAAAAAGAACAAGGGCAAATTAAATGGTTGGCTCAGTTATACCTTATCGCGCACCGAGCGACTCATTAGCGGGTTGAACAACGAAAAATGGTTCCCAAGCCGTTTTGACAAAACCCATGTCATCAACTTGGTGGCCATCTACGACGTATCCAAACGCTTGAGTTTTTCGATGAACTTTACTTATGGCACCGGTACGCCAGCCACTTATCCGAATAGCAAGTTTGTATGGCAGGGGTTTGCGCTGCCTAACAACGCTGGCGACATCCGCAACTCTTACCGCATCCCCAATTACCACCGGATAGATTTAGCGGCTACTTTGCGCCAGAAAAAGAAAATATTTGGCAAAGGAGAAGGGGAGTGGGTGTTCTCGGTGTACAATACCTACAACCGTCGGAATGCTTTTTCCGTGTATGTGCAGCAAAATGAGAAAGATCCCACCCAAACCGAGGCCGTTCGGTACGCGGTATTTGGGTCGATCATCCCCGCAGTGACGTACAACTTTAAATTTTAATTCAGACCAATTGAAGCAATCATGAAAGCAAAATATATTTATTTCTATCTGGTATTGGGACTGCTAACCGTCACGGCCTGTACCGACGTCATCGAGATCAGCACTCAATCGGTTGAAAGCCAATTGGTGATTGATGCTTGGGTTACCGATGAATCCAAACCACAGACCATCAAACTGACTTTGACGCAGCCTTATTTTGAAAAAGGCGCTACGATTCCAGCCAAAGGCGCTTCGGTTTTTGTGGTATCGCAAGACAGTATTCCCTACGAGTTTAAAGACCTCAAAAACAATGGCGAATACGTATGGCAACCCGCCAAAGCAGGCGATAAAATCCTGACAATTGGCAAACAATACCTTTTGTATGTGAAATACGATGGTCAGGAGTACATCTCGATCAGCAAAGTGAATCGGGTACCTCCGGTTGATTCCATCAATTATTACAAGGAAAAATTGCCATTTAAGCCTTCCGGTACCAAAAGACAAGAAGGCTACCAAGTTGATTTTTATGGCCGCGACTTTACTGGCGATGGCGATTGTTACTGGATCCGAGCCTACCGCAACGATACCTTGTTTAATAAACCTGAGCAGATTACGGTAGCTTATGATGCTGGATTTAGTGCAAATGGCGGCGCAGATGGCTTGTTGTTCATTCTCCCATTACGGGCATCGATTAGTCCTGAATTGTATGGGGCCAACGACCGGGTCAGGGTAGAGCTCTATTCCATTCCAGTAGAGGCATTTTACTTCTTGCAGCTGGTGCGGGTCGAATCCACCAATGGCGGGCTTTTTGCTACTGCGCCAAGCAATATTCCTACCAATATTCAGAACCGGGATACTAAAAGCACTAAAAAGGCGCTGGGCTTTTTTGGGGTATCAGCGGTTTCGAAGTTGGAGACGGTGATTGATCCAAAGAAGGCGATTCCTAAGCCGCCGAATCGGTAGGAGGGGTGTTGTTAATTTGAAAATCAGAAAAATAATCAATGAAATTTGAATTGATTATTTTTCTGATTTTCAAGTTATTAAAAAAAAACGAGCAAGAAAATAAGTTATGTTGTTATGTTAATTTTTTTCATTGGGTTGTAATATTTGAAAAAGTCGTTTAGATTTGTGGTATCACTACCTTTTATTTGAAAAATTTATTAGGTTATTCATCTTTCCATATAGTAACACATCCTTTACGTACTTAAGTTGATTTCTTAAGTTCTCTGGTTTAATTTGTTTATGTACAAGCATATACAATTAGGGCTATTTATTTACACGCTAATTTTCATAGACGAAGAAAAAGCTCCCACCCGTTCAATTTCAACCCCGGTGGGATATACTTCGCACGGTCAAGTTTCGAGCATAGGAATTGATATAACTATTTTAAAAACAATAAAATACAACATATTGTATACTCGAAACTTGGCAGCGTGCAGTATAACATAAAAACAACAATTTAAAATGAAAAAGCTTTTCTACCAAGGAAACTGCCTATAAGTCATTAAAATAAACCTTAAGTCATGAGATTTGTAGAACAACTGCAAGTACTTGATCGTCTCGATCAATTAATTCGCCTCAAGAGTACTGGCAATTACCAAACCCTAGCCAATCGACTAGGTATCTCCGCTCGAAATGTATACAACTTGATAGATGTGCTCAAAGAATTGGGTGCACAAGTTGCGTACTGCAAGGAACGAAAAAGTTTTTATTACCTAAATGAGGTAAAGCTTTCATTTTCAGGAGTTTTTAATCCAACCTAAAAAAAAATTCAAATTTTTTTCTGTCAGGAGCCGGTGTTTGCAAAAAACTTGCGAGCACCGTACGTATTTTTAGCATGTCAGCTGATATTAAATCTCAATTTTTTTTGAGCGTTATGCCGAAAACGACAAGTAGGCAATAATTAAAAAAACTCATCATGAAAATCAAGTTATTAGTTTTCATTTCTCTTACTGCTTTTATTTTCTTTAGATGCGACAAGGAGTCTACAGTTGATCCAGACAAAATTTCTGCGCATTTTTATACGCAAATGTCGGATTTAGATAAAACAATTTTAATGAAAGACCTTGTAGAATTCAACAAACTAGGAAACGTACTTTTAACGATAGAAGAACAAGCATTTGGAAATGTTGATTTTACCTCTATTACTTCTAGAAGCGAGGCAGAGAGTAAAGGAAAAGAAGCGGTGTACTCTTTGTTGCGTGTTGAGAACGAGCAAGAATTTTGGAATAAAGTTGTGAAACAGTATGAAGACAACATACGGAGTTTTGGTTCACTAATGAAGAAGTATGAAATTCAAGACAGGTCAGCATTTCTAAACTATTTGATAAAGAAAGAAGCCATTGAATTTACGTCACTAAACACTACCACTCAACTTAGAGGAAATAGGTGTGCGCTAGGAGGTTATGGTGCGGCTTATGTCAATTTTTGGGGTGACGCCGCATTGTGTACTCTTTCTGGCCCTGCGATAGAAATATGTGGAGGGGTTGTGGCTGTAAAGTTTATTGCAACGCTTGCATTTGTTACTTATGCATGTTCATAGGTTTAAGATTCTAAGCTAAGAAATAGACTCTATTCTAGTTCTGCTCAAGGTAGTCAACTTTATAATTGACTATGGAGAAAACGGTTCTTTAAAAGTTATACTCCAAAGCTCAGGAATTAAAATAGTGTTGATTTGAAAACAAAATAACATAGTGAGCATGTCAAATCGAACATTCCGATTTATAGCTATTGGTTGTTTAATTACCTATTCTGTTTTTTTGTTAGTTACTGTTCCACATTTGTATGAAAAAAAGCAATTTATCATATTGGGGTTAACTTTAAGTCAAGTCCTGATATATGTCTTTGGCGTCTTTTATCAGTTTAGGAATCTTAACTCGCATACCCCAGTGGTGAATGGCAGACAAGTTAGTTTTATCTTATTCATGCTTTTGTTGGGAACTATATCATCCTTTTTACTTTGGGAGTTTGTGGGAAAATAAACTATGGAAAAAGTTTCAAAATGTACCATTGTTTTCGTATTAATAAGGTGAGCCAGTAGTATTACCTGCTGGTTTGTGCATGCCAGAAGCATCACTCTCTTTTGATAAAGTAATTGATTATACAATCGATACCTTCGAGGAATGTATGAGATGATGTACTTGAAATAAGCGAATTAAAATGTTTTAACTAAAAGGGGGGCAATCGTGTTTGCCTCTCTTTTTATGCGCCCAGCTTGGTTAATTTCTATTTCTTAAACATCGTTTTAAAAAGAGAAAACCTTTTAGGTACTGTTCCTTCTTTTGTACCGACGGAGAATGAATCTGCGTGTTATGATATTAGCATTTTTAACAATATTTGCTTTTAGGGCAAAAAAGCGACACTTCGTTACGGATCCTTTGGGGAAACAAATTTTCCATTTATAAAAGGGTACCAACTTGCCGACTCTATTCTTATTCGCTTTGGAGGCATTAGTGAACAATGGTATAAGTTAAAGCTGTCATCAAATACAGGCGATGAACTCATCGACGGCATCAACGAGCCTCCTTTAACTTACACCAATGTAAAAAATGGCTACGGGGTAGTGTTTGCGCACAATTTGAAGGATTATGTGCTGCCAGTGCCAAAATGATTGGCAGGGGTAGGTTTTACTTTTCTTCAAACCCACCCCTGTTCATTCTACATCACTTCCCCAACACCAGCACCAACCCCGTCTTAGCTGGCACCACCATTTTCTGTTTCAACGACACCGTTTTATCGCTGATCACGTCTTTTCCGGTAGCAAAACTTCCGATGCACTCCGCAAAACGCTGGGGGTCGAGTTCTACCTCCTTAGCATCTTTGTTGAGCACTACCATCACCGTTTGCTCCTCATTGTAGCGGAAATACACGTAGAGGTTGTTCTCCGGCACAAAATGCTTGAGCTTACCGGTATGGATCACCGCAGCCGTTTTGCGCCAGGTAGCCAGTTTTTTCAAAAAAGCTTTCGCCTCCAATTGCAAAGGTTTGAGCCCTTTGTTGGTAAACGCATTGACGGCATCATCCTTCCAACCGCCAGGGAAATCGCTACGGATCAAACCGTCGTTACGCTCCTTGGGGCTGGTGGTCAAAATTTCGGTGCCGTAATAAATTTGCGGTACCCGGTTGATCGTGAGCGCGTAAATGATGCCCAGTTTGTAGAAGCCGTAATCTTCTTGAACTTGCGTGAAATAACGCGTCATATCGTGGTTGTCGGGAAAAAACACCAGATTAGTTGGATTGGCGTACTGGAAATCATTGGCCAGGGTCTCGTACAAGTTGTTCCAAGAATTGGGGTTGTTGAGGGCATTAGCCAGGTTTTCTTGTAAGGGAAAATCCATCAAACTGGGCAAGCAAGACACGTACCCGTTGGGGTTGTGTTTGCCACGTTGCCAGAAAGCGACGATCGCCGGATTGCCGTTCCATTCTTCGCCCACGATGTTGAAATTGGGATATTCATTCATGATGCTACACGACCAGGTGCTCATAAACGCCTTATCGGGATAGGGGTAAGTATCCATGCGGATGCCCGCCAAATCGGCGTATTCGATCCACCAAATGGCGTTTTGAATCAGATAAGTAGCCAATAAGGGATTGCGTTGGTTGAGATCGGGCATGGTTTCCACAAACCAGCCGTCAGCCATACCGCGATAATCAGAATCCGAAACATAAGGATCCTGTATGGTCGATTTTTTATGGTTGGTAGGGAAAAATTTATTGCCGTTGTTGATCCAGTCGGCCGTTGGCAAATCCTTCATCCACCAATGCTCAGAACCACAGTGGTTGACGATCATGTCCATGATGTGCTTGATGCCCTTGGAAGTGGCAATCGCCCCCATTTTTTGGTATTGCTCATTGCTGCCAAAACGGGCATCAACTTTATAAAAATCGCTGATGGCATAGCCGTGGTAGGAGTAATCTTTCTGGTTGTTTTCCAATACCGGATTGTCCCAGATGGCGGTGAATCCCATCTCTTTGAGGTAATCCAAGCTGTTGATCACGCCTTGAATGTCGCCACCGTGGCGACCGCCGGGGTTGCTGCGATCCGCTTTTTCGTATAAACTGGCTACCGAATCGTTGCTGGGATCACCGTTGACAAAACGATCGGGGGTGATCAGGTACATCAAATCAGAGTTGTTGAACCCCTGGCGTTCGGCGGAACCCTTGCGGCGCGCCAATAGCTTGTAGGTATAGCGCAACACCGATTTGCCGTCTTTCTGAAAATCGATTTCAAAGGAAGTAGCCGTTTTGTTATCCAAAATAGTCAGGTCAAGGAACAAGTAATTGGGACTTTGTACCCGAATCACTTGATCTACTCTTACGCCAGCATAGGTGATAACCGGTTGCAGATTGGAGATTTGCGGCCCATTGATGAGCAGCTGGAGTGCTGGATTTTTCATGCCTACCCACCAAAAAGCAGGTTCTACCCGCTCCAGTTTTTCAGGTGCAGCAGTAGCAGAAAAAGACAAAAAAATCAAGCAACAAAATAATAGGACAGCGTTTTTTGTACAATTCATTTTGGTAGTGATTTTAAAGACTTCTGAGGTTTGTTTACTTCTTAGCTTTCCCCAGCAAAAACTTCATTGGTACGTCAAAACGGGCACTCCAGGAAACTTCGGAATGCTCTGCGCCAGGATATTCACGGGTCATCCAATTGACATCGGGAGTATAGCCATGTTCAGCCATCTTAGCGTCCATTTTGGTTTGATGGGGTTTGTAAAGAGCATCCAAGGTGGTGGTGCCGTAGTCAAAATAGATTTTATGGTCTTTGGGATCGGGTAGGTGCGTGGCAAAATATTCGATCAAAGCATTGGGGAAAGCTGGAAAGTCATTGGTGTAAAAAACCGGCCAATGCGTTGAAAAACAAGCAGCGCCGCCAAACACTTTTGGGTACTCGCAAATGGCATACATGGATATCAAACCACCCATGCTCGAGCCGCCAATCAAGTGGTGTTTTTTGCCCGATTTCACCCGGTAGGTTTTTTCAATAAACGGCAAAAGTTCGTCTACCAAAAACTGCAGGTAATGATCGGCATTTAAGGGCTCGGTTGAGCGAGAAAGCAAGCCTTTTTTCAAGCTATCCGGCAAGGCTTCCATGGGTTTTTGCGGTAAGTATTCCGAAAAACGCTTATTTCCGGTATTCCAAACCCCAACCACAATACAAGACTCAATCTCCCCTTGGTTGATCAATTGATCCATCGTTTCGTCTACTTTCCATTCTTTGCCACCATAAGCAGTAGCGGTGGAGAATAGATTTTGACCATCCTGCATAATCAGCACGGAATAGTCTTTTTTAGGATTTTCAAAGTATCCTGGAGGTAAATAGACATCAAGATCCCGCATTGGAACAAATCGGGAAGGGAAGTTGGAATAGTGTTTTAAGCGATTAGTTTGGTTAAAAATGGAAGGTTGGGCGGATAAAATACCTATAGCTAGGACAAAAAAAGATAAAAAAAAAGCGCTTTTGGCATACATGGCTTTTGGATTTAAAAGGAAGGGACTATCCTATTGCGAGCTAGTCTAGTCCCTTCTAACAAAATGCATAATACTTTAATTCAACACCTATTTAAAAGAATAATCGCCTGTATTGACGTTGAAAGTTACAGTGTAAGTCCCAGCAGGAACTGAAATGTTGGATCCGCTAGTAGTACCTTTTTTATTGGGGTAGCCAGTGGTGCCCCAATTGAACTTCCAATCGTTGTTGGCACGGAATTTAGCCTCTCCTGCACCCAAATCTAAGGTTATTGTGGCAATATTTGGGTTTTTGGTTCTGAAATATTCATTTTGGTAGTTGATTTGAGTGATTTGACCTTTCGAGGATCGATCATGCGAAGAAATCTGTAGGCGGTAAAAAAGTGGTTGAGTGGAGTAGGGGGATTGCTTTGATAAGGAACTACTTTTCAATCTCTTTTACTCTATAGCTTTATTTTATATCAAAAAAACGGACGAATTAATTATCCCTCCCCCCCGCCGGCCCCAATTTTCCGCCATAATAATACTGCAGCGTCACCTGATCAAAAGTGATATAATCGCTTTGTTTGTTGTTGTTGGTTTTGATTTCGAATTGGATGTCGACGGGGAGGCCGGTGGCGGGCCATTGCGTTAATCCATAAAAAGCAGTATCAAACAGCTGCTCGGGTTCAAAGATTACCCCTTCAGCTTTTCGGCCCGATACCGTAACCGGACTAAAAAAAGCAATGGTTTTGCCATTCGCGGTTGCGCGCAAGTGCAT
Organism: Saprospiraceae bacterium; assembly: GCA_040401995.1. Taxonomy (GTDB): domain Bacteria; phylum Bacteroidota; class Bacteroidia; order Chitinophagales; family Saprospiraceae; genus Haliscomenobacter. The sequence continues at coordinate 83,582 of JBBANM010000010.1, read as the reverse complement.
GGTGGCGCCCCATTGCGAGGTAAATGGATTGATGTTGGTGCTTCCACTCAGGCGCATCGACAATTTCGCAAACTGCAAGGTTCGGGCGGTATCCGGTTGTTCCAAAAAGACGCGAAACTGGGTGCGGGTTTCAACCCCATTTAGAAATTGATCCCCTACGGTAAGTTGGTTGTTGATGCCCGGCGTGCTGCGCAGGGTGTCGATGATCATTTGGGTGCTATCCAGTACATTGAAGAAGGTTTTGGCACGCAATTCATTGCTACTGCTTCCCGGAAGTTGGCGAAAACCGTACACTGCATATTGACCGGGAATGAGTTTATTGAGTAGCACATAATCATTGGGAACTACATCCGTGGTGTTGCTATACGAACACCATAGGTTGTTATCATTGACTTTGGAGTTTTTGGTATAGACACAGAAATTGCCGTCCAATCCCATATTGGCGTAAAAAGGGCCATTGCCGGAGAGTGCGGGAGTGCTCCACACCGGATTTCCAGGAGTTTTACTGCTGGAGATACCCTTATAAATAGCAAAAGAGCCATTTTCATTCATTCGGGCATAAAAAGGGCCATTGCCATTGGGTTCTGGCGACGACCAAATGGGCGGCGTATTAAAAGTACCACCGCGAAAAATCCCAAACTGTCCATTGTTTTGTAATAAGCCATAAAATGCGCCATTGGTAGCACTGATGAAAGCGCCTGGCAACAGCGTTTCGCCTTGTTGTAAAGTGCTAGGCCAACTGGAATCAAAAAAACTACCCGATCCGTCTTTCAAGGCAACTTGGAAAAAGAACTTCCCCTTCGTGCCATTGACGTAGGGTTTGATGTAAATCGGCGCGCCCTGGGGCACGTTCATACTATTTGGCGGCGGTGCAACAGTATTGAAACTACTGCTGGTTACTGCCAGATCCAACACATCCACGTTGCCATTTTCCAGGGGTTTGTATACGGTAGGGTAGGGGCCAGTCCACATGTTTTCCAGACTTGGTGTGGGTTCTTGGTAAAAAGGACAAACGTAGTACCCCCATCCGGATTTTATGGTGCTGATGCGACCGCTTGGCGGGATGGTCACCCCGGGATTTAAGGATTGAGGCCCCGTATACACGCCAAAGTGCAAGTGTGGATCGGAAGATGCGCCCGAGCTTCCCATGATGCCCAGCAATGCACCGGCTGGAACCTTATCGCCCAATTTGTATTTTTTCAACACATTCAAGCCTTTTTTTAAATGCGCATATTGGGTGACAAAACCATTGGTATGGAGCAAGTACACCACGTTTCCGCTGCCATCTGGCACGTTTTGTAGACCATATGATCGAAGCGCTGGCGCGATTTGGGTAACGGCTAGTTTATTGGCTGGAGTGAATTTCTCCCATAGCTTCGGATTGTTCATCCGATCATCCAAACTATCGCGGTAGGCTACCAGTATGCCGGCGGCGGCGGCGTAGATCTTAGCGCCATTGTTGTCCATGGGCCGGTAGCACCGAAAGGTAATATCAATGCCGTTGTGTCCTTTTTGCCCCATGAAATCGAGTTCTTGGGCGTTGAGGGCGGTGTATTGGGTAGGATAGAGATAGGGATCGCCGTTGGAATAGATGGGCGCAACTTTGGCATCCAGCTTTACCGGCCAGCTTAGTTTAAGTTGTTTCCAGTCAAAAGATAAATTGGGTGTTTGGGAAAAAAGGGGAAGGGAAGATTGCAAAAATACCCAGAGCAGCATGGAGAGAGGGAACACCTTCATAAGCTATAATTGTGTTGGTAAGTGGCGTAAAATGGATCGTTAACTTCAGTTTTTTCTAAAGCTAGGATTCCTAAACTTAAGAATTTTTTGCCATCCTTGAAATGGGAATGATCCATTTTGCGCAATCTACCTGACACAATTTTAGATTGGGTGCAAATATTTACACTCCACCTTCGGCGGAGTATTCCTTTGAAGTTTAGCCACAAATTACACAAATTATCACAAATTAAGGCACGAACTACGTCCGTGTAGGATCCTTAAATTCACTACAAATTACTACACGATAACGCCACCTTTTTCCAAATCCATTGCTATCGGTACTTGGTTGGAAACGAGAGGGCATTATTACTGCTCCGCCTTAAGCAATACAATATCCTCAATCAGTCGATCGATGTCAAAGCGTTGGGTTGCATTGTAGATGCCTCTGATCCTGGCTTGTGGATCAATGAGCACGACAGTTTCAGTATGTAAAAACTCGGAAGAATCTTTTTGCAGCCCCAGTTTTTTTTCGGCAAAATAGGATTGTCGCGCCAGGTTGTATATCCGATTTTTATCGCCAGTGAGCAAGTTCCATTTTTGCGCAAAAATGCCATTGGCCACCGCATAGGCCTTTAGGGTCGATACCGAATCTTTCCAGGGCATCACCGAAAAAGAAATTAATTGCACCTTGGGGTCATCGATAAATTTGGCTTGCACTTTTGTCAAGTTATTGGCCATTTTTGGACAAATCGAATTGCAGGAGGTAAAGAAAAAATTGGCAGCATAAATCTTGCCTTTCAACGAGGCTGAAGTCACCGTTTGTCCTTCCTGATTGCGGAGGGAAAAGGTATCGATGGCATGGAGTTTGTGATCCGCCATCGCTTGCGGTTCAATCCATTCTGCGGTAAAATCAGCAGTGTTGTAGAACGGCAGGCGCTCCACGGTTTCTTTTTTTGCCTGACAAGCAGCCAATGAAAACAAGAGCAATCCAGCTCCTAAAAGGTTATTTACTTTGAATCGACATACAGTCGAACCGACCAATGACGCCATATACTTTGCCATTTTTAACTGTGAAATTGGTAACCAAAATGCCCTCCATGTTCCATGCTCGTTGGGTGCCTTCTTCGTAGCCATGTAAATAATACCGCTCGTCCCATTTTCTGCCATTGGGATAAAAACTGGCTTGCCGACCCTCAAATTTGTCGTGTACGAAATGATTTTCGAAGCGCAGACTGTCGTTCTCCCACCACCCGCGGTGGGCGCCTTCGCGGTCGCCTTGTAGGAAAAATTTTTCAAAGCTCCTTTTGCCGCTGGGGTACCAGCCCTTTTCCCAACCATGCGCCTTTCCCTTGATGATGGGCGTTTTGACCAAGGTTTTTCCCTTTTCTTTTTCCAGCAAAAAACCAGAGAATACTTTGCCCTGGTACAACCAAGTGCCATTGTTGTTGTGTAAAGCGGTATCGGCCCGATCAACCACTACGGCTGGCGGAGTTAAGACATTGGAGGTGAAAACTGCTTGTCCAACAGTAGCTGGGGTGTCTACTTGAGTACAAGCAGACAAACCCATTACTACCAAAATGAACCTGAAATTAAACATATCCATAACCTAATTGAAGCGATATATCAATGAAATCAATTGAGTGCATGACGAAATGGGGAATTTCAAAGTGTTAATTTTTTGAACAACCCACCATCTCATTTCTAGGAAAAAAAGCTAAATAATTGTGATTGAGCACGATGTGGTAGAGACACATTGCAATGTGTCTTTATAGTATAGGAATTTTTATAAAAACCCATCATGTCATATTTAGAAAAAAAGCTAAATAATTGTGGTTGAGCACGATGTGGTAGAGACACATTGCAATGTGTCTCTGCGGTATTGGAATTTTTTTGAAAACCCATCATGTCATATTTAGAAAAAGAGCTAAATAATTGTGATTGAGCACGATGTGGTAGAGACACATTGCAATGTGTCTCTACGGCATTGGAGCCTTACCACCAATGGGTGATTCACCCCAATCAATTCACCGTCCCTTTGGTGCCATAGTATTTACCACCATTGATCCAAGGAGCAGCTTTAACCAAATCTTCGCTTTTTGACGTAGCGCTGCTGATTACATGATAATGGTAAATCTTATCGTTGGGATAATCTTCGGTGGCGCTCACGTGACCGTTGTAGGCATCCAAAACAGCGGTGGTGATTTTTACCCCGTTTTCATAAGGACCATAAACCGGGAAGCCATCCAGTAAAAACCCCATAAAAGCGCTATTGCCGTAGGTTTTGGTCAAAAATTTTGGTTCGTAATGATAATGGTACTGCGCTCCGGCAGCAGTGGGGGTAGGGTGGCCAAGGTATTGATCGGCATTGTTGATTTCCAGAGCATCCAGCAGCGCGCCTACGCCGTTGTACTGGTTGAAAATGGCCACGCCATTACGGGAAATGCCGATCGCACCGCCGGTAGTGCTGGCATGCGTAGTAGCCGCTACCGGATTTTTAGGAATGGTAAAAGTCAAATTCTGCGATTTTAAAGTCGGATCAGAAAGCGTGCCATTCAAATTGATGGTGGTACTGAAACTGGGATTATCCCCATTGTATGCTTCGTATTTGGCATTCCCTACGCCATAAAACGGCGTTTTGTGGTCGGGTAAATCAGTGGTTTTAAAAATGATGTTGGCGGTGCTGCTGGAATCTACTGACGTGATGTTGTAGAATTTTTTGTACAAGCGCGAAAAATTGGAGGTAGTGGTGCCGTCGGCATTGGATCCTGAAGGAGTAACCGAGGTATCGCTGCTGTCTTTGTTGCAAGCAACTAAGCCGAATATCAGGGCGCCAAAAAAGAAAAAGATCTTGGTTGTGTTCATTTGTTGGTTATTTTCTGAGCTTTGACGATGGTGGTGGGAGAAACTTGCGGAGGTTGAGATTTTTATTTCAAACCGTCCGCATTTTTGAGATGGCTTCTTCCACCTGCTGGACATTTTTCCCTAAATTTGGCAGCGAATCAACCGACGGGTATCCGCCCTAAAACCATTATGAAAAACCGCTACTTTCTATTCGCTTTTTTGCTTTTATCAGCGTTCAGCGCTCTACAAGCCCAAAAAAAATCAGCCGCCCTTGAACTCGAAGATCGGGCATTGAATACGGAAGATCCCTTGTACATGCCCTATAACCGGATTGTAGCATCAGCCGGAAAAGTCCTTACTTATGGCGATCCTCGGCTGGAAAACCATACCCTCGACGTAGCATTATTGCCCGGCAACAAACACCTGGTTATTGAGGATCACTACGGGATCGCTATTGTAGATCGAGCCAAGCAAGAGATTATACAGCGCTGGACTTATCGCGATGAGAAAAGCATCCAGTACTTGATGAGCACCTATTCGGGAATTAAGACCTTCGTTTTTCAAAATAAAACCTACATCGTGTGGAGCGCTGCGGGCAGAGAAAACGACAAAGGCGGGGTGGTGATCGCTTCGTGGGCGGATGGAAAAATCGGCCCTATCGAATATTTACCTTTTGCTCCGAAGTCGCCTGCTCCAGGTGCGTTGCCCAATGAGATAGAAGTCGCTTTTGAAGGCGGCGATTGTTTTTTGTACGTAGCCTTAAACGGCAACAATCAATTGGCGAAAATCCATTTTTCTGATCGCAAAACAGTGTGGACCGCCAACACGGGAATTGCTCCTTTTGGCATAAAGATCGCTCAAAATAAAGTATACGTTAGCAACTGGGCGGGCCCAATTCCGGCTGATGCCAATCTAGAAAAAGCGGGTATTCCTTATGGTGAAGCCTATGTAGACCCGCGTACTGGCGCCACCTTGAAAGGAACGGTTAGCGTTTTTGATCCTGCCAGCGGCAAACAAGTGTACGAAATTGAAGTAGGGTTGCACCCAAATGCCATGCTACTCAGTCCGGATAAATTGACCTTGTACGTAGCCAATGGCAACAGCGACGACGTTTCGGTAATCGATACCCGCAGCGATAAGTTGATCCATCAAATTTCGGTTGGGTTATTTCGCGAGGGAGGCTCTTTGGTGGGCAGTACGCCCAATGGATTGGCCATCGATAGTTTAGGCAAAAACCTTTTTGTATCTAATGGTTTTGATCATGCCATTGCGGTGGTGCAGTTGGGCACGCTGCCCAAAGTAAAAGGCTATATCCCCACCGAGGCTTTCCCATCCGGATTGGTGTGGAGCAATAACACGCTTTATGTCACCAATTTGGAAGCCAAAGGCGCCCGGGTGCTCAACGCTACGCCCAATGTGCAAAAACAGTTCAGCAAAGGGGATCAGGCTTTTGCCGGTGCTTTTAATGCCCACGAGCAATTGGCATCTTTTTCGATTATCCCCGTGCCATCGAAAGGTGAGTTATCGAAATATACCAAGCAAGTCAAAGCGCAAAACTTGAGTTACCGCAAGATAGCTGCCGAAAAACCGCCGCGTAGCAATGTGGCGCCTCGCCCCGTACCGCAACGCATTGGCGAACCTTCGGTGTTTAAACACGTGCTCTACATCATCAAAGAAAACCGTACTTACGATCAAGTTTATGGCGATATGCCTGAGGGGCGCGGTATGCCTAGCATGTGTATTTTTGGCGATTCCGTTACCCCCAATCAACATTATTTAGCGCGGAAATACTCCCTGCTTGACAATTACTACGTGGCTGGGAAATCTTCGGCGGAAGGACATCAATGGGCCAGCGCGGGCATCGTTTCGGATTATGTTGAAAAAAACTGTCGGGCCTGGTTTCGCAGTTATCCTCACCGCCAATACGATGCGATGGTGTATACTCGTGAAGGCTATATCTGGAACCATGCACTGGATCACGGCAAATCTGTGCGGATCTACGGGGAAGCTTGTTATACCGAGTTTGATGAAAAACTAGATTGGAGTAAAATCTACCAAAAATACGTCAAGAAGGAGCCTTTTGAGTTCAAGAACACCAGTACCATCTCTCGCGTGCGACCAATTCTCTCGCAAAACTTTCCAGGTTACGATGATCCCAAACTCAACGATCAAATGCGTGCCGACGCGTTTATTAAAGAACTCGAAGATTACGAAAAACAACCTGGCGATCAGTTTCCACAGTTGATGGTGATGAGTTTGCCCAACGACCATACGGCCGGTACCAGTCCTGGATTTCCAACGGTAAGGGCGATGGTAGCTGATAATGATTTAGCATTGGGACGCATCTTGGAAGCGTTATCAAAAAGCCGTTTTTGGGAGTCAACCGTAGTATTTATTTCCGAAGATGATTCACAATCGGGTTGGGATCACATCTCGGCTTATCGTACCGGCGCATTGATCGTTAGCCCCTATTCCAAATTGGGCAAAACGGTAAAAACCAATTACAACCAGATCTCGATGCTGCGCACCATGGAGCAAATCCTTGGACTTCCGCCGATGAACACCATGGATGCAACGGCCGAGCCCATGTTCGATTGTTTTACCGATACCATGCGCTTGGAAAAATACCAAACGATTCCCAACAAGATTCCACTTACTGAAATGAATACTTCGTTTTCGTTGTTGGGAGGAAAAGCCTTGTACTATGCTCAGCAATCCATGGAAAACATGCAAGAAGGCATCGACAACGGCGAAGACGACATCATGAACCGCATCATTTGGTTTGCTACGAAGGGCGATGTGCCTTATCCGCAACAGTCTAAGGTTCAGACTAGAGGGAGTAGGAAATAAATTTTTAAATCAAAATGTATTTATTTTGATAATTTAAAAACTTTTAGTTTATTTGCTGTAAACCTCAGTTTATGGCAGAACATCCTATTAAACCCCATGATGAATTTTTCAAAGCCTCCTTTGGTCGGCTTGACATTGCCCGTGATTTCATCCAGCAAATGTTGCCGGAAGCAGTGGTCAATAAGCTGAATCTGGATACGCTTGAATTGGAAAATGGCAGTTTCATCACTCCGGAACTCAAACCTTCTTATTCGGATTTGGTGTACCGCTGTAGTATACATGGAGCGCAAAAAAACGCTTGGGTGCCTTTTATTTTTGAGCATAAAAGCAGGCCAGATCGATATTTGCAGATACAATTGTTAGGCTATTTGGTTGCCGTTTGGCAAGAGCAAATCAAGCAAAAACAACCTTTGACGCCCATCGTCCCGATTGTGGTATACCACGGCGAACAGAGCTGGAAGCAAAGAGATTTATCGGCTTATTTTGGCAAAAAGCTGCCTAGTAGTCTTTTACCTTACATTCCCAAATTTGAATATCTGTTTACCAACGTACATGCTATGTCGGATGAGCAGATCCTGGAGCTGAACAAAGGCTTATTGATCAATGCTTTGTTGACGATGAAACACATCTGGTCGCCGCAATTTATCTTAGATCATGCTGGGCTCATTTTCGTAGGATTGGAGGAACAATCTGAAGGGGATAAAGATTTCGTAATTTCTATACTTGCATATTTTTTCAAAAACACTGAAATTACCAGGGAAAAAATAGATCATTTCATGAACCAATTACCTAATACGTTAAACAAAAAAGTCATGAGCACTTACGAAATGATTTTGGAAGAAGGTCGAATAGAAGGCCGTCAAGAAGGCCGTCAAGAAGGTAAAGAAGAAGGTCGAGAAGAAGGCCGCGAAGAAGGCTATGAGGAAGCAAAATGGGAATTAACGCTGCATATGCTTAGCAACGGCTTTGATGAGGCCACCATCCAATCAGCTTTAAAAGTTGACCAGGATTTTATCAATTTGGTAAAGCAGCAGTTGCTCCAAGAATAGGAACGCCTTGTTTTTACTAAAATCAAGAAATCATGACCACTTACGAAATGATTTTGGAGGAAGGCCGCAAAGAAGGCCGAGAAGAAGCATTGCGGGAAATAACGCTCCAAATGCTGCGCAATGGTTTTGATGAGGCCACCATTCAATCAGCTTTACAAGTTGACCAGGATTTTATCAATCTGGTGAAGCAGCAGTTGCTTCAAGAATAGGGACACCTTGTTTTTTACTGAAAACAAAAAAGTCATGAGCACTTACGAAATGATTTTGGAGGAAGGTCGCGAAGAAGGTCTTCAGAAAGGCTTTTCACTAGGTCGAGAAAAAACAATATGGGAATTAACACTGCATATGCTGCGCAACGGCTTTGATGAGGCTACCATTCAATCAGCTTTACAAGTTGACCAAGATTTTATCAATTTGGTGAAGCAGCAGTTGCTCCAAGAATAGGGACGCCTCATTTTTACTGAAAACAAAAAGTCATGAGCACTTACGAAATGATTTTGGAAGAAGGTCGAATAGAAGGCCGTCAAGAAGGTAAAGAGGAAGGCTATGATGAAGCAAAATGGGATTTTACACTGCATATGCTGCGCAACGGCTTTGATGATGCCACCATCCAATCAGCTTTAAAAGTTGACCAGGATTTTATCAATCTGGTGAAGCAGCAGTTAATTCAAGAATAGGAACGCCTTGTTTTTACAAAAATCAAAAAATCATGACCACTTACGAAATGATTTTTGAAGAAGGCCGCCGTATAGGTTACGAAGAAGGTTTTCAAATTGGACTTGAAGAAATTCGAGAGGAAATATTTATGAAAGTAACCCTCCAAATGCTACGCAACGGCTATGACACCGACGTGATTCAATCCGTTTTACAAGTTGATCAAAAAGTGATTGATCAAGCGAACCTACAATTACAGCAACAGAACGAAAATCGCTTCTGGTTTTAAAAAATCAAGGATCGGCAAAGCATTACCGCCAATTGCTCGCCCAACCCAACAACAATCCAACTACAGCGAGAACATAAGCTGGCGTACTGCTCCAAAATGACACCGTTGCACAACTCATCACACTCGCCAAACCTAGGCACCAAATGATCGTCCCCTGCACTGATCGCGGTTTTTTATATGCACTCAAAGGCGCAGGTTGCTCCGTGAAAAAAGGCAACAGTTTTTGGTAATCATGAACCAGCAAATAAGCATTGAGGATCAATAAAAAAGCAATCACATAAGGCGTGCCTTGCCAATGCTGGGAGATGGTAACCATCAAAATATTCAGCAACATGGGTACTAGGGCCACCGCGCCCAAGGTAGTAAAGCGCAAACTCACCAATACATAGCCAATCAACACCTGCGCATAAGCGATGAACCGAGCGAACAAACCTAGATCATAGGCTGCTAATTTCTCTTCCAACCAAGGCGGACCAATGATCCCCGGAAAGCGGTGTTCCCAAAAAATCTTGGCCATCCCCGAGGTGAAAAAGATCAGACCTAAAAAAACGGCAGTACTGGAATAACCAAATCGGAGTAAGGATTTGAACATAGGTGTTTTTTCGTTAAAAAAAAGCGGATTGGCGAACGCGACCAACTATGATCGACTAACGCCCGCTATTTTTCCCCCAAACCTTGCTTGTTTTTTTCTGCAAAGCCACCGCTGAATCATGAAAAGCATGATCGGTATTCTCTACTATTGCCGCTAGCGCATCGCCACATCCGCTGGGTTGATCACTTACCCGTAAACAGCTCACCACGCCATACCACTCGGCTTTTTCTTTGATCCGAAAATCGTTTTGCGCCGCGGCTATGGCAAACGCCGCTCTTGCTGCCGCAAATTGCTGCAGCTGACAATCGGCATGCCCCAACAGGTATTGGGCTTCGGCATAGGCCGGATCGTTGCTAGGTATACTGGAAAAAATCTGTACGGCTTGCGCATAGTTTTTATCGCCAAATGCTTGTCTGCCTTGATCCATCGCACCTTTGGTACCGGGATCTACTCCCCGAATGCTGCCGGCTGATGGCAATTCGTAGTATTCGCCATACAATGTTTCCGGACTGACTGGTTTTTGCAAAAACTGCCAACCAAAGAAACCTACTAGCAGCAATATTGCGGCTGCAGCGCCGTATTGCGCCAAGCGACGGCTGAAAGATACCACCTTAGCCTCTTGAGGTGCGGCATCGGAAGCAGCGCTTTTTTCCCATTGCTTTAGGTCTTGTCGCAATTGATTGCCGATACCAGTTTCAATGGCTTCCAGGCTCATTTGGTACAAACCATAAGCCTGCTTGAGTTCGGCATTTTCGGTCAATTCCCGCTCAAAGCTTTGCTTTTCTGCCGGAGAAAGCCCTCCTTCAGTATAAGATTCGATCCGCTCGAAGTGTTGTTCAATGTTCATACCCATTCTTTTAATCGTTGCATAATTCCCGGATTTTTCTCAAACAGTTGCATCAAACTGAGGTGGCAGCGGTATTTCGCTTTGCGCGCCTGGGCGTCGTTGTCAAAACCCAATTCGGCAGCAATTTCTGCCATCGAGTGCGACAACTTCCACAGGTCCAATATTTTTCGGCATTGCTGACCTAACTGATCCAAAACTTGACCGATCACCATTTTCAACTCGTCGGACTGGAAATGGCGCTCAGGGGTTTCGTATTCCACCTCTTCTTTTGCGTTACCGGGCTCTACCAAGGTAATACGGCTGTTTTTGCGCAATTGGTTCATCCACAGAAATCGACAAATGGAAAACAAGTATCCTTTGATCGATGATTCCCTGCGAAAACTATCGTCGCGCACATTCCGATCCAGCACGATGATGCCCTCGTGGAACATATCCGTGCCGTCTTCTTCATTACCTTGATTGTTGCGAACAAAAGCAATCACCCGCTTGCGGAGCTCTTTGTCTTCGTACAACCAGCGAATCGCCGATTGTCGTTGCAGCCCGCCTTGTTTGAGGGCTGCTACAAATTGTTCGTTATCATATACAACTGCGTTCATGGATAGGTGTTTTTTGCCGAAAAAATGTTCTTGAAAAAAGGGAAAAAAGACCAACTTTGGGTAAAATTAATTCAACTTGAGGATAAAACGTGGAAATAAACGTAGGGAAGTAGCGCGAATTGTGCCTTTTACTTTGGAAAAACCCTTATCGGAAGGAGCTGTGCACTGGGCTTCCCTTGCCAAAGTACCATTGGTTGGTCTACTTTTGCTTGTTTCCACTTGTTTTTTAACGGTTTTTGGCCAAAAAGCCCACCCTCAAGCCCTCAATCAAGCCCGCAACTACCTCGAAACTGCTCAATATGATAAAGCACTACGCGCCGCCGAACAGTTTTTGCGACAAGCCAAAAATGCCCGCGAAGCAGTGGAAGGCCTCATCCTCATGGGTAACGTTTTTTTAGAAACCAGTGATCCTGAAGCGGCACGCCAACAATGGGTGGCAGCCCAACAAGCCCTGAATTTTTTGCCGCATTCCGATAGTCTCAAGGCGCAAGTATTTACGGGTTTGGGCGCCTGTTACCTAAAAACCGGACAAACCCAACGGGCGCTGATCGAGTATACGCGTGCCTTAGATTTAAGGTTAAAAATATATGGCCCCATCCATGAAAAAACTGCCGATGCCTACAACAACCTCGGCAATTGCCAGCTGGCACTAGGCGATTACGAACGGGCCGAACAATACCACCTGAAGGCCCTCGATATACGCGAAAAAACCTTACCCGCTAACCATCCTGACCTAGCGGCCAGTTATACCAATCTGGGCAACTGCGCTTTTTACCTTGGGCGTTATGACCAGGCCATCGATTACAGCAAAAAAGCTTTGGCTTTGCGACAAAAGATTTATGGCGCCGCTCATCCCAAAATTGCCCAATCGCTCAACAATCTGGGGCGCGCCTATTTTGAAATGGGCCAATACGCCGAAGCGCTGCGCTGTTACCAAAATGCTTTGGACATCCGCAAAAAACTCTCTGGACCTAGTGACCCTTCACTGGCGCCACTGTACGAAAACCTGGGCGACCTTTGGTTGGAAAAAAATGAAGCAGCCAATGCCGAAACGCACTTTCGACAGGCTTATGCCCTGATTGGCAACGATAACCCGGCCGCCGCCGCCGCGCTTTGGCATAAAATTGGTCTCTGCCGACAAGAAAATGGCGATTATGATCAGGCCCTGCAGTACCACCGCGAAGCCCTAGCGGTAATCGAAAAACAATACGGCGTAGACCATCCTTTTACTGCGGCGGTAAACAGCAATTTGGGCAACTGTTTGCTCCAAAAACGCGATTACCCCGCCGCGATGGCCTACCTACAACGCGCCGCACAGGCCTTAGCGGCAACCTACCCTGAGGGACATCCTGATCTGGTGATGTTGTACAATAACTTAGCTGTCAGTTTGTTGCGACAGGGTAGGGGAGTGGAGGCGCTGGCCGCATTAGAGCACATTCAACCCTGGTTGTCGAATCCTGCGGTGACCACGCCCATTTTGGCGGCCATGACCCTCAAAAACACCGCTCTGGCATTGGCGGCCAATAAACAGTTTCAGTTGGCGCTTACCAAAATGGATCAAGCCATTGCACAATTGGCCGCTAAAAAAACGCGGAACCCATCCGCTGCCGACCAGGCCCTTGAATTGCTTTCAGTCTACACCGCAAAAGGACGATTACTTTTGGACGCGGATGCAAAAAATGCCCCCGCCGCAACACGGATTTTTGAGCAAGCCCTTGGTATCGCTCAGCAATTGCGCAACCAATTATCCGCCGCCGCTCGTAGACAATGGAATGAACAACAATACGCGCTTTATGCCGGTGCTTTGGAAGCCAACTTTATCGCCTGGCAAGAAAAAAATCTAACCCAATACCTTGAACGCGCCTTTTTGCTGAGTGAGCAATACAAAAGTTTGACCCTTTTGGAAGCCGTCCAGTTGACCAATGCCGAACATTTTGCCGGAGTGCCCGACCAATTGCTCCAACAAGAAAGCGACCTCAAAAACCAGCTAGCTGAACTGGAAAAACTGCGGATGACCGCTGCCGCCAAAGGGCTGGAAAAAGAAACCGCCACCCTGGATCAACGCTATTTTTTGACCCAACAAGCATTGACCAATCTCCAAAAAAAACTGCGCAAAAACTACCCCAATTACCAACAATTGGCCGCCGAAACCGAGATGCCATCGGTAGCAGCATTGCAAAAAGATTTGGCCAAAGACCAAGCGCTCATCGAGTTTTTTACCGGAGATAAAGAACTTTACGTTTTTGTGCTGACCCCCAACCAACTCAAGGCCCAGCGCATCGCCAAAGACTTTCCATTGGAGACCTGGGTGGCCGATTTTCGAGCCATCCTCAAAGCTTATCCGCGCGTTAACGGTGCCCAATTGGAACAAAACATCCAGGATTGGGTGACGGTATCGCGCAAGCTCTGTCAACGGCTTTTTGAACCCATTGCTGCCCAAAACACCTTGCCAGCGAGATTGATTGTGGTACCTGACGGCATTTTGCATTACCTGCCCTTTGAGGCCTTGCTTTCCAGCACCCCTGCCAATGTCCATCAATTCAAGCGTCATGCCTATTTGATCAAACAATACGCCTTCAGTTATGCCTTTTCGGGTAGTTTTTTGCACACCATATTGAGCAATCGCCAGAGCGGACATGCCCAGCGCGGCTTATTGTCAATAGCACCCTCATTCGTGAACAATGATTTTGGATTGATGCCTTTGCAATACAACCAATCAGAAGCCAAGGCCGTATCCCGGCAATTCAGCGGCAAAGCCTTATTGGGCAACGCAGCCACCTTGACCCATTTTCTTGAATTGGCGCCAAAATACCGGATTTTGCACTTGGCCACCCACGGCAAAGCTGCACCCACCCAGAGCGACTATTCCTTTTTGGCCTTTTCCGAAAGACATGACTCGCTCGACAATGAATTCCTCTATGCCCGCGACCTCTACAACCTCAAGCTTCCCTGCGAATTGGTGGTGCTTAGCGCCTGTGAAACCGGAGTGGGCGCTTTTCAACACGGCGAAGGAATCATAGGACTTAGTCGTGGTTTTTTTTACGCTGGCGCGCGTAGCTTGACCACTACCCTTTGGAGTGTAGATGATTCCCGTACCTCGGCATTAGTAGAGCAATTTTTTGCTTTTTTGAAAAAACGCCTACCCAAAGATGAAGCCCTACAAGCCGCCAAATTAGATTTTCTGTCCCGCCACCCTCATGATGAGGCTCACCCATTTTATTGGGCTGGGGTGGCAGTTTATGGCAGCGTAGAGCCCTTGCGACAAAGTAACTGGCTGCTGATATTCATAGCCATTACAGCCCTCGCTGTGGGCATAAGTTGTTTGGAGTACTGGCGAAGAAAAAAACAGCAGAGGAGTTAAAAATTATAGGAAAAAACCGATCTTGGAATGACATCCGTTTCTAAATTCAAAAAACCAAGTACATCATGGGATTGATTTACAGCTTAATCGTTGGCGCTATTTCGGGCTGGTTGGCAGGCGTACTGCGCAAAGGCTCTGGATTTGGCTTATTGGGCAACATTGTCGTAGGCATCGTAGGCGCTTTTTTGGGTTCCTGGCTCTTCGGCATTTTGGGCGTATCTGCTGGTGGTGGTACGCTGGGTAGCATCATCACTTCGGTAGTCGGTGCGCTGTTGTTGTTGTTTTTACTAGGTTTGGCAAGTGGTAGGAAATAGGGAACACCTTATTGAGTAGGATATTGTAGGAAAACCTACTGGTTCTGGGGACAGGAGCGGTAGATTTTTTGTTTTTATTTGAATTCTTTAGCGGGGTTAGGCGGTATCTTTAAATAAAAAAGCACTCCCCAGCAACACCTTCCATTTTTGCCAAAAAAAGAATAAATTGCCCTTTAAAAACAAACATGGTCAAGCTGCCAAAAAAATCATCCCATTTGGTGGTAAATCTTCCCGATGATCAGACTCTGATCACTACTGAAGCGATGTCAAATGATGATTTTGAGCAGTTTTGCGCCCAAAACCAGGATTTGCGTATTGAACGTGAAGCCAATGGAAAAGTAACCATTATGTCCCCAGTACATTTTGACTCTGGTTTTTACGAAGGAGAAGTTTTTGGCGAATTACGTCATTTTGTAAAACACAACAGCATTGGCGGGCGAGCATTTGGCTCGTCAACTGGTTTTACCCTCCCTGATGGCTCCACCAAATCACCGGATGCCGCCTGGATTAGTGCTGAAAGATTAGCGAAATTACCGCCTGCAGAGCGCAAAAAATTTGCAGCGATAGTGCCCGATTTTGTAATTGAAATCCGCTCCGATAGCGATAAACTCAAAGCGCTTCAGCAAAAAATGGAAAAAACCTGGATGGCCAACGGTGTGCGGCTAGCCTGGCTGCTGGATCCAGTTAAACAAAAAGCCTACCTGTACCGCCAAGATGGAAGCATGGAAATAGTACCAAATTTTGAAGGTAAATTGAATGGCGAGGAGGTATTGAAAGGATTTGAACTGGATTTGGGTTTGCTGAAGGGGTAGGGTGGACTGCCTTATTGGGTTTTAATCCTAAATTAATCCAATTGCGAGTGAAGTACTATAAGTATTTCTAAAATAGGGTCTCACGACAATTGCAAAATCGGCTCCAAAAAATGCCAATCGGAATAAAATTCGATTGGCATTTCTTGTATATAAGTTTGGCTGCGGTTAAAAGGGCTCCCTTGTAAATCACTCAAATAATTGTTTTTCAATAAGTTGTGGGTTTTAAGGGGCCCTATGTTATGTCTCAATCCTTCTTTTACTGGAATTGCCTTGGTGGCATTTTGAAACCCGAATGGCCGCCGCTAAATCACTACGTTTCAATCCTTCTTTTACTGGAATTGCCTTGGTGGCCAAAGTTCATTTTTAAGTAAATACAGCTATGAAAACGTTTCAATCCTTCTTTTACTGGAATTGCCTTGGTGGCTTGATACTTCCGTTCCGTTGTCCATATTCTCTATCGAGTTTCAATCCTTCTTTTACTGGAATTGCCTTGGTGGCATCAACTAGGGTAAACCCATTAAAAAGCGATAACCAGTTTCAATCCTTCTTTTACTGGAATTGCCTTGGTGGCATGAGGGGGTACGAACCAAAAAATGAAAGCAAATGAGTTTCAATCCTTCTTTTACTGGAATTGCCTTGGTGGCGATGAACGGCAACATGAAGTCGTGCAACCATGTTTTCGTTTCAATCCTTCTTTTACTGGAATTGCCTTGGTGGCTTATAGATTGAGTTACTGGAATATTGCTACTGCAAACGTTTCAATCCTTCTTTTACTGGAATTGCCTTGGTGGCCCGGCAAAAATCAAAACGCCACCATTGAAACTTTTTTCGTTTCAATCCTTCTTTTACTGGAATTGCCTTGGTGGCAAAAATCCCCCATTTGTCGCCGCATTCCCTTTCGAAGTTTCAATCCTTCTTTTACTGGAATTGCCTTGGTGGCATGCAGATCAAGGAATTGAAACAGAGTGTTGATATTGGTTTCAATCCTTCTTTTACTGGAATTGCCTTGGTGGCAGTTTTAATCCTTGTTCACCGTGTTGAACTACTTCGAGTTTCAATCCTTCTTTTACTGGAATTGCCTTGGTGGCCATACGAAAAAGCTTGTGATACGTGAGGCAATCGTGTGTTTCAATCCTTCTTTTACTGGAATTGCCTTGGTGGCCCAAAAACCAAAAAACGGCTATACCTTTGCCAATCCAGTTTCAATCCTTCTTTTACTGGAATTGCCTTGGTGGCAGGAAAAAGGTGACGCACCAGAATGGGAGGGAATATAGTTTCAATCCTTCTTTTACTGGAATTGCCTTGGTGGCTAAGCAACCCTGATAATTTGTTTCACTACTCCCTGAGTTTCAATCCTTCTTTTACTGGAATTGCCTTGGTGGCAAGCGGTGTTCCAATCGGAGCTGCACGGGCGTTAGTTGTTTCAATCCTTCTTTTACTGGAATTGCCTTGGTGGCCCGATACGGCGCAACAGAGTTCACGAAAAACTTTAGTTTCAATCCTTCTTTTACTGGAATTGCCTTGGTGGCCTTGTGCGTTTGCGCCTTTACGAAATCCGACCTCAATGTTTCAATCCTTCTTTTACTGGAATTGCCTTGGTGGCCCAATGGAATTGACACGAGTTACACGGGCTTTTTTGCGTTTCAATCCTTCTTTTACTGGAATTGCCTTGGTGGCCACATTTCTTTTCCGCTGCCTGGGCTGTCTGGCGAGTGTTTCAATCCTTCTTTTACTGGAATTGCCTTGGTGGCTCAACTTTGGTTCAATTCCATCCAAGGCAATTTCGAGTTTCAATCCTTCTTTTACTGGAATTGCCTTGGTGGCTGAAAAATACCATGTTTTGGGTATTTGTAGAGTGAATTGTTTCAATCCTTCTTTTACTGGAATTGCCTTGGTGGCCTTTTCCGCTTGGTGATTAGCGTGATTCCAGGGGTCGTTTCAATCCTTCTTTTACTGGAATTGCCTTGGTGGCTATCGCTGGGTAGTAACTTATCAATAATAATTTAATTGTTTCAATCCTTCTTTTACTGGAATTGCCTTGGTGGCCTTGCAAGTCTGCATACCTGTTTTAGATCAAGATGAAAGTTTCAATCCTTCTTTTACTGGAATTGCCTTGGTGGCTTTTTCATGGCGGCATTTGTACCGAGCAACTGTATTTGTTTCAATCCTTCTTTTACTGGAATTGCCTTGGTGGCTTTGTGCTATCATAATCAAAAATCACAATCATGAATTTGTTTCAATCCTTCTTTTACTGGAATTGCCTTGGTGGCTGCTTAAGGAAATTAGCATTGTTGACATCCCTGCCAAGTTTCAATCCTTCTTTTACTGGAATTGCCTTGGTGGCCAGTAGATCCAATGGCTTGACTGTAGACCTTATTGAGTTTCAATCCTTCTTTTACTGGAATTGCCTTGGTGGCCAACGCGGCAATGGATACGCTTAGCTTTCACTTTTCGGTTTCAATCCTTCTTTTACTGGAATTGCCTTGGTGGCATACTGGCGTATCAAAGTACGACAGTAGGGTACAACAGTTTCAATCCTTCTTTTACTGGAATTGCCTTGGTGGCGTTTCATGATGAGTAAGGGGGAGCTGACCCCCTACTTGTTTCAATCCTTCTTTTACTGGAATTGCCTTGGTGGCTTCTGGGTACAAATCGCGGTAAATGCGCGAGTAAGACGGTTTCAATCCTTCTTTTACTGGAATTGCCTTGGTGGCTGAGATCGTACTTGACTTTTTGCATCCTTTGTTATTGTTTCAATCCTTCTTTTACTGGAATTGCCTTGGTGGCGTGTACGGCAATGCTCAAGTGTGGTTTGACACATCAAGTTTCAATCCTTCTTTTACTGGAATTGCCTTGGTGGCTGTAGTGAAAGCAGCAGGCGTAGGAATACAGGTTTGTTTCAATCCTTCTTTTACTGGAATTGCCTTGGTGGCCCCGCGACAGTTCAAGGCGACCCGGTGCGGGAAGCGGGTTTCAATCCTTCTTTTACTGGAATTGCCTTGGTGGCGGCTCGTGGTGAAAGGCCAAACTGATTCACATAGTTGTTTCAATCCTTCTTTTACTGGAATTGCCTTGGTGGCCATATCAGGTTCGGAGGATCCAGCCAGCGGAATTTTGTTTCAATCCTTCTTTTACTGGAATTGCCTTGGTGGCTGAAATATGCAAATCCTTGGCCTGTAGGACTTTTGAGTTTCAATCCTTCTTTTACTGGAATTGCCTTGGTGGCCCACTGGCGGAACTGCTGATAACTTTGATTCTGTCTGTTTCAATCCTTCTTTTACTGGAATTGCCTTGGTGGCAAAAATTATAGATTATGACTGAGCTAATTTACTTAGGTTTCAATCCTTCTTTTACTGGAATTGCCTTGGTGGCATGACGGAACGGACAACCCTACGTACACAAAATATCGTTTCAATCCTTCTTTTACTGGAATTGCCTTGGTGGCAAGCCAAAAAGTAGAAAGCAGCTTTAATCTGGAAGTTGTTTCAATCCTTCTTTTACTGGAATTGCCTTGGTGGCTTGCAAACTCTTTTTCGCTAGGGTCGGTATTGGCATGTTTCAATCCTTCTTTTACTGGAATTGCCTTGGTGGCCAAAAGCGATACTTGCCGCAATGCCGGGTTTTACATTGGTTTCAATCCTTCTTTTACTGGAATTGCCTTGGTGGCTGGCCGAACGTGATTCTTTGAGGGTAAACGCAAGTCTAGTTTCAATCCTTCTTTTACTGGAATTGCCTTGGTGGCAAAGGTTGAAGTCCCTACCCCAATTCAAGGAATGTTGTTTCAATCCTTCTTTTACTGGAATTGCCTTGGTGGCCAACTATCGGAAAATCCGCAAAGATCGGAAAATCCGGTTTCAATCCTTCTTTTACTGGAATTGCCTTGGTGGCCCTGGTGGGACACAACGTGGAACGGCTCGGTATGGGGTTTCAATCCTTCTTTTACTGGAATTGCCTTGGTGGCCTGGGTACAAATCGCGGTAAATGCTCGAGTAAGACGGTTTCAATCCTTCTTTTACTGGAATTGCCTTGGTGGCGTTGGGTTGTCTGTTCCGTTCTCCGGCCCAATCGACAGTTTCAATCCTTCTTTTACTGGAATTGCCTTGGTGGCATACACTGAATCTAGCCAAAAAGGTGTATGAAGTATGTTTCAATCCTTCTTTTACTGGAATTGCCTTGGTGGCACACACCAGGTGTGGGAGCGAGTCCGACAACAATTAGTTTCAATCCTTCTTTTACTGGAATTGCCTTGGTGGCTCAATCTGACGAGGCACTTTTCTTGTTCGGTCTTTGGTTTCAATCCTTCTTTTACTGGAATTGCCTTGGTGGCAAGATACCATAATCAGCCCCCGTATTTCTCAACTCTTGTTTCAATCCTTCTTTTACTGGAATTGCCTTGGTGGCATCACCCGAAAAGGAAACGTTGATATACTCTGAGTTTGTTTCAATCCTTCTTTTACTGGAATTGCCTTGGTGGCTAAAAATTAACAAAATGTACAACAAAAGGCCTTGCGGGTTTCAATCCTTCTTTTACTGGAATTGCCTTGGTGGCCCGATAAGGATAATGCAAAGAACTATTGCACCCTCTGGTTTCAATCCTTCTTTTACTGGAATTGCCTTGGTGGCTTTAGTTTTTGTGAATTGAGTTGGCTTTTGGTTTTCGTTTCAATCCTTCTTTTACTGGAATTGCCTTGGTGGCCCTTGGGAGATGTTTTTGAAAACCTACGTGGATTATCTGTTTCAATCCTTCTTTTACTGGAATTGCCTTGGTGGCGCCAGTTCCTGAAAGCTCAGAACGAAGGTAATGCTGTTTCAATCCTTCTTTTACTGGAATTGCCTTGGTGGCTGACGCGGTAGTTTTCCAAGTGCGTGAAGGAGTTACAGTTTCAATCCTTCTTTTACTGGAATTGCCTTGGTGGCAAAACCTGATCTGTTGTTTGGCCGCCTATACCATGATGTTTCAATCCTTCTTTTACTGGAATTGCCTTGGTGGCTCCTGGATGGTAAGGCGCGGGTGGATGGGGTTGACCTGTTTCAATCCTTCTTTTACTGGAATTGCCTTGGTGGCTCCGTTTATTTCGATTGTAAAACCTAAGACTTTAGCCAGTTTCAATCCTTCTTTTACTGGAATTGCCTTGGTGGCCTGAAGGATTAATCGCCGCTGGCATTGCAATTACAGGTTTCAATCCTTCTTTTACTGGAATTGCCTTGGTGGCCAAGTACCCGCTTTGGCGTTTGTCAATTCGTGGTTACTAGTTTCAATCCTTCTTTTACTGGAATTGCCTTGGTGGCATCGCGTTGATAGCGACGAATTACCCGACTCATTAACGGTTTCAATCCTTCTTTTACTGGAATTGCCTTGGTGGCCCATCAATGCTCGCTAGATCACAAATACCACTACATGTTTCAATCCTTCTTTTACTGGAATTGCCTTGGTGGCGAATTTGCGCCTTAAGGTTGTAGTTAAACCTGAACCAGTTTCAATCCTTCTTTTACTGGAATTGCCTTGGTGGCCACCACTTGGGCGCTATCATCAACCTTGATTCCTGGGTTTCAATCCTTCTTTTACTGGAATTGCCTTGGTGGCAAACTCTTATTCCCCAAGGACCATTCGAAAGTTTGTAGTTTCAATCCTTCTTTTACTGGAATTGCCTTGGTGGCACGAAATGTACTACAATGCCATCGCCAATGAGGTGAAGTTTCAATCCTTCTTTTACTGGAATTGCCTTGGTGGCTGTCAATAACCCCTATTATCAGTTACAGCCAAGGTAAGTTTCAATCCTTCTTTTACTGGAATTGCCTTGGTGGCGTAAGAACACACGGTACTGATCTGAAAATCATATGGTGTTTCAATCCTTCTTTTACTGGAATTGCCTTGGTGGCAATGACGGCAAAAAAAGCCGTAGAGGAACTAGAAATACGTTTCAATCCTTCTTTTACTGGAATTGCCTTGGTGGCTGGCGCGGGACGAAGCAATATTAAGTGTTCAAAAAAGTTTCAATCCTTCTTTTACTGGAATTGCCTTGGTGGCTTCCCACATATCAATACCCGCCCACGTATCAACCGTGTTTCAATCCTTCTTTTACTGGAATTGCCTTGGTGGCTCTGCTTGATATGTTTTTACTGCTAATCCCAGTTGGCGTTTCAATCCTTCTTTTACTGGAATTGCCTTGGTGGCTACAAGAACAAACATTAACAAATATGATACAAGGCTGTTTCAATCCTTCTTTTACTGGAATTGCCTTGGTGGCCTGCATTGGCACCACAAAGCCGTCTGCTTGCACTTTGTATCGTCCGAAGTTTCAATCCTTCTTTTACTGGAATTGCCTTGGTGGCGGTGGCGGAATTATTGCTTTTGCAGTCAATCTATTATGTTTCAATCCTTCTTTTACTGGAATTGCCTTGGTGGCACTGGAAACGGGTCAGGGACTATATCATCGTTTGCTGAGTTTCAATCCTTCTTTTACTGGAATTGCCTTGGTGGCCGCTTATGGTTAACCTGGAAGCCAACGCCAGGATACGTTTCAATCCTTCTTTTACTGGAATTGCCTTGGTGGCAAGAAGTGTGGCACAGCAGTGGCATGCAAGGGGTATGTTTCAATCCTTCTTTTACTGGAATTGCCTTGGTGGCCAGAAGTTTTGGGCATCTAATCCGGTTTGGCTGAAGAGTTTCAATCCTTCTTTTACTGGAATTGCCTTGGTGGCTCGTCTTTCTTGATAAATGTTTTTAAACCAAAGAAATACGTAGTATCAAGACTATGCAAAAATAAAAAATAAATCCTAATTTTCAAAGAACTTTTTACTTTTTGGACTTTCTTTCCGGAAGTACAACTAATTTTAAATTAAATAGTTAAGTCTTTTTTTTGAGGGTTAAAAAATAAATTAACAGCTGTAAAACAACTAGCGCACGCAAATATTTCTGTATGTACAATGTAAGCATCTTTCTTTGTACTGTGTAGCTTTTGGGAATAAATTTGAATCAATGATTTGCATTATATTTTTAGTCGCTTTTTTTACAGCTTCTTTGTCGGGGTCTTCAATGGGCACCTCAACTACTTTATTTTTGCTACGGGTATATACAAGATAGCCTCGCCTGACTGGACGTTGAAAATTTTCCTCTATCAACCAGGCGTAGCAAAATAGTTGTGTTTTGTAAGTACTAAAAACCATCTCGTCGTATTCCGCAAATTTGTAATCAAGTGGCGCCATTGTTCCATCTTCTAATTCTAGCACCTCATCCACCCGTCCTCGTAGAAATTTATTCGTAAGATATTGATCATCATACCGATTGACTACCCCTAGCCGTTGACGTAAATAGCCTTTGTTTTGTTCCAATCGTTCATCATGCAAGTGCCTGCCTCTGATGACTTTATAGTTTTTTTCTTCAAACTGAGGAACGCGCAAAACATACTCGAAGTAAGTAAAACGGGGACAATAAAGATGCTGAATAATATGTGATGGTGTTAGGCTAATCATAAAAATAGCGCTTTAATTTCGTCTGTAATTAACTTTTTATCGAAAGCTTGCCCTAGTAAAATGGTCTGCTGTAATTCAGCTTTGGTCATTGGGAAAATGTATACTTTATCCCGATCGGCATTGATCAATTCTTCTACCTGCAAACTCAATACGTCTTTTTGTTCAGCATCCAAACTGCCTAGAAAAACGGAAAGCTGAACTCTATACAAGCCAGCTTGCTTACAAAATTTGGCCACTTTACTCCTTACCTTGTCGTTTTCTATGTCATAAATTACCCATGCGATCATCTGAGTAGGTTTTCCCGATTAAAGTATTGGCAAAAACATGAGCATCACTTTGCATAGCATTGGAACGGGTTTGATTGCGCCCCTTATAACGGATAGTTTCTACTTCCATAAAGTCGTTCAATCGCTCTATGAGTAATTGTTTTCCTTCTTTATTTAGTGTAATTCCGTTGGCAATAGGTTCATAGTGGGTTTGATTGACTTTTTTGGCGGTAAATAGCCTAAAAACAACAATTTCTACCTGAATTCGATAAGATTCGATAAAATCAAACACCATGCTTTTCTGATTGTAATCGTCACGATGAAGAAAACCAACAAAAGGATCAATACCGGCAATCAT
The DNA here is from genome assembly GCA_040401995.1 of Saprospiraceae bacterium. GTDB lineage: Bacteria > Bacteroidota > Bacteroidia > Chitinophagales > Saprospiraceae > Haliscomenobacter. The sequence continues at coordinate 59,564 of JBBANM010000010.1, read as the reverse complement.
CAGTACCTTTTCAATGCGACTGTACAGTACGCCATAGCCATAATTCAAAAAAGCATTGAAGGCATCTTTTGCAGGACGAGTACTCCGGCCTTGGAAACGATATTGAGTTGGCATTACGTGGCTAATGGTTTCAAAATACAGCCTACCAGCGGTTCCCTCTAACCCTCGAATGGTGTCTGCAACTAAATCGGTACTTTCTGCACTGGCTTGTAATAAAAGGCTTTCACGCAAGGACTCGATCTTTTTGGCTTTGTCGTCAAGGTAGTCGCTAAGCTGACTGCGGTGTTTTTTTAGGTCTTTCACAAAATTACTTTGGTTAGCAAGTTTTGCATCCAACCATTGAATTATCCATTTTAGCCCATCTTTGTTAAGACTTGCTTCTAATTGGCGTTTGCGGATTCGGGTAGTGCTTCCCAATTTACTGTGCCAAACACGGCCAATTGGAAAACCGGTAGAGTCAGCAAAAATAATATCTACATTATTAGTTAGTGCTAACTTTATAGCTTCTGTACTTAGCGCAGCCGAGGTTGATAAAATAATTGAGGATACTTTATGAGCTGCAAAGTGATGCTTCTGAGGGATTCCTTCTTGACTTGGAATTCGGATTTCGAACATGGCATCTTTGACATGTAAGTAGGTTCCATAAGTGTTGAGGTAAAGTTGCATATTGAAAAATTAATTCACAATTGGGTAAAAGGTTTAATATTCGATTTTACTAATGGCGCCAAATCCTCGAGATACGGACTTTCCAAGACCAATGAATTTGGGTAATTCAACATTAGCCGCAAATGTTGCTTGAAATGCGAGCATAGCTTGTCCTTTAAATTTGGTTTCGCGTTGAACATAGTTTTCAATACCACAAATAATCCTTTGGTGTGGTTCTAGCCATATGCCTAGGCCTTTGAACATGCTTAACATGTTGCCGCGTAAAAGCCGTTCCAATTCTAATTTCTGTTCCGCTGAATCTAGTTGGCGGTAGCGAGAAAAATTGTTTTGATTCAGCGGCATCCATAAAGACTTAAAGACATAGCGATTGAGCCTTTCTGTATAGCCAATGGTGACTTCTTCGCAGGCTACTTTTTTTTCGAATAGAGGATAGGACTTTCCATTGAGTTGTAATTCGGTTATTTTTAAAAAAAGCTCTGTTAGTAAAGGGGCTCCCTCTCCCAAGCCCACCAACATTGGTATGCCCTCAATCACTTTATATTGAACTAACGGGTAGGAATAACGCAATTCGCCACCCTCCAAATGATTATGGAGTAATGGGCTATATTCCTGAAATAATTTTCCAAAATACCCGCGTAGGTGATGAGCATCACGATTTAAAAGTTGTAACTCTGGGAAAGAAAGTTGGGCAATTTTCATGATTGATCTATTTTAAAGCACAAAGGCTTTGTGTTCTTCTTTTTGATTGTCTTTTGCACGTCTTCGGTTGAAACCAATTGGGTTTTGATACCATTTTGGTAGGTCATCCTGAGAAATATACTTTGTTTCTAAACCTGGTACGCTTGGAAGTATTAAAGGAAGATCAGAAGTATATTTTGTTGGAATGGCAATAATGTGCTGATGAAAATCTTTTTTAAAATTTTGATCGAAATCCATTTTTGCCTGTTGACGTTCTTTTCGATCACCGGTATTGAATAATTTTAAAAAGGCGTTTTTAGCCTGAATTGCAGTTTCATCCCATTCAACAAATACACTTGTTGTTTGACCAGTTTCTTGGATGACTTTAAATGCGCTAATAGATTTGGAATCCTTGTCGTTTACTTGGCCATCATAACGCAATTCCATCAACCCTTTGAAAAAAAGCCTAGATTCATCGTAAGCTCCTTTTTCAGAAATATTCTTAAAGTATTGCTCAACTAGCTGATAGTATTTAGATTCTGGAATGGAATCTTTGCCGAGGGCATTTTTTGCTTGAGCATTTGTAATGGATCCGTAGATCTTCCTACAGTCATCAAAATCAATAATAAAGAGTGGAGATCCCAAACGTAAAGGTGAATTTTCGCGATTGATCCGTCCAGCTACTTGTACGATGGAATCAATCGGGCCTAAATCCCTAAATCCAATATCAAAATCTAGATCAACTCCGGCCTCTACTACTTGAGTCGCTACCAAAATAGGCGCCTTTTTTGATTTAATATCAGCTTTAATTTGACCAATAATCCCAAGTCGATGTGCTGGAATAATATTGGTGGATAGATAGTAACATGGGTTAGTGTGGCCATTTTTATCCATCCATTTTATCAAGGATTCAAATACGTCAATAGAACGGTTGACTGTATTCACTACAATTAAACAGGATTGTTCTGGAACCCATTTATCATTTAGTATTTGAATGAATTCATCAACATTTGTAAGGGTTGACGCTAATATAGGAATAATTTGAGTGCGGCTAAAAGCTTTAAATATTGGTTCAGGATCTTCAAGTAGCCATTTTACTTCTTTTGTAGCTGAGACATTAAGATTAGGGGTGAGAATTTCCTGATCTGCGAGTTCAAAAATAAGTGGTTTTGTTGCGGTCATTAAGATGAAACGCGTATTCAAGTATTTGCTCATACAGTAAAGCAAAGCTCCAATTAAGGGCACTTGTTCAAGTCGAAGACTCTGTACCTCGTCCATGATGACAATCGCTCCAGCTAAATGATTGAATTTTAAAAGAAGCTTGTTCTTGTGGGTGAAAATAGTTTGCAACAACTGGACAAAAGAAGTAACAATAATATCTGCTTGCCAAGTATCCAATAGCATTCGGCGCTGATTGTAGCCAATATCTTGAATGTTTTCATTATTTACATCTTCTTTATCTTCGCCAAATATGTCTGCATATTGATAATGCCCAAGTACAATTGCCCCAGAATCAAGTAATACTTCCTGGTAAACCTGTAATGTTTGCTCAATAATGTTGATAAAAGGGAGTCCAGTAATAATTTGTGCTTTGTAGGGGAGTTTTGATCGTAAACCCAAAGCAAAATCTAATGCAGTAAGCGTTTTTCCAATTCCGGTTGGAGCAGTGAGTAAAAATAATCGATGTTCTAAAATGTCTTTTTCTTCCAAGTGAGCCATTACTTCTGCCCGCACTTGGTTGCGAAGGCGATTTTGCAGATTATCAATAGCTGGGAATTGCTTAATGTATTGAGAAACAACATTAGGGTGAATGTGAATTTGTTGGTGTGGAGTTGTATCGGAAGCGTCAAGTTTATCTGCTTCTACAAGTAAAGAAAAAAGATAGTTGATTAAGAAATACTTTGATGGATCTGGTTTAAGAAGTGTCCAATCTTGGATCCAACGCGCCAAAAACTTAGAATCGCTAGGTGTATTTAATAAACTACCTAAATTATCAAGTTTAATTTCTTTGATTATGATTGGGAGATTGGAAAATAGGGTCTCTCTTTGTTTTTCAAAAACGGATATTAAATCCTGGGCATCGTTTCGGGAAAAATATCTATCCTCGCCAAAATCTGGTGGATGATGTAAGTTTCGGTGGTGATTTTTTATCAAGTAATATCCCAAATAAGCCAATTCTCTATTGGCTTGGTGTTTTTGGTAAATTACAAATGCTCCAAAACGTGCATGTTGTTTAAGTGTTCGATTATGTGGTTTTCCCAATAAATATTGCTGAAAATGAGAAGTGTATTTACCCAAATCGTGCAATAAGCATATATCGGCTAACAGATCACGAAGTTCATCGGCGCCAATTCCAAAATTAAGCCCTACGAAAAACTGTTGCATTGCCTTTTCTTGGACGCCGAAAGTATGGTTTTGTAAAGTTTTAGTGCCCAATCGAGTGCCACTGTCGTCTTCTTTAGCATGGGAATAAAAAGTCATTTGCTAAGATTTTAATCTATTCAATAAAACTAATATTCTCTATTATGCTGTCCGTACTGAGTTGATAATAACTTCCGCTAATGATTAATGGCAAGGGTTCCTCACTTAAGCTATACAAAAGGCGCTTCATTTTACTTAATTCACGATTGTAATCGTCACAGAAATCAATGGGAAACAATTCTTCTTCCATCCAAATCTTTTCAGGCTTGCCATCTAAATTTTCTACCATATCCGAAGGAATAGCTGAGTGTATTGATACAGCGGTATGGTTGGCTTGCACCAATTCGATTTGATGGGGACCAAATAGTCTTATGTTTTTGATGCTTGCTGTGAGGTTACTTAATCCTAAAGTGCAAGCGTATACGCTCTTTTGAAGCATCAACTGCTCCTTGAATTGCTCAAAAATAATCTTCCCCTCATCGTGATAGCTGACAAATATACGGTATTGTACTTCCCCATCACGGATATTATGTGCAGTAACCATTTCAAAAGGAGTCTGAACCCGTCCTTGCCTACCCCGAAAATCGGTATCCCCAATGATTTTTAGTAAATTCAAGCGGTGAAAGGTTTTTTTAATAGGGCAAAGAACCCTTACCCCAATTCTAATTTGATTCGAAGAAAGCGCCTGGTAATAACTATCTCTAGGTAAGCCCATAGTTCCAGCAATCATACCCATTAAAGCAGTACGAGGCGGGATATAGTAGCTCAAAGCGGTATTATTGGCATAGTACTTACGGAAATGTGCCAGCTTACCTGCTATGTCGAAGCTGATAATTTCCTTCATAATCCAATATTTTCTAACTCCGATGAATGTTTAATGATAACTTGTTTTATTGCTTTACCTGCACCTTTGTTTTCGTTCAACATTGAGATTAACCTTGAAAAATCAAGATCGAGATCATCCAAGTTTCTAACTTCTTGTGAGGTTTTACCTGCAACTTCTTTTACTTTTACCAAATTTCTTAAATCGCCAAAATGCCCGTTGTAATAGCCATCGTTATAAACAACTTCCAGATATAGCTTAGGATATTGATTCAATTTTGTACGGGTAGGGTTAGCACTTAAGCTTTGCCAAATGGCCTCTCGAAAATCGATCACATCGGCATCCGCTAACCCGGTAGTGATTGCAGCAGAACGATTGATAGAACCATGAAAAGCAAGCAAACTATATTTTACACGGTAATCTTTCCCAAAGGTGCTATTTCCGTCGTTCATTATGGATGAGATGGTATCAGATTCCATGAGATGCACTTTGTTGAGCGAATAGCCCCAATTGAGTTGAATCGGACCGGTATAAGAGTTGTTAAAACCATCCACGGCAAAAGCACTGCCAAACATCCGGATATCAACAAACATTTTTTTGACTAAACCGCTTAGAATGGCTTTGTTTACGTCTTTGTTGGCTGCTTTTTTATTGACCAAATCTTTAATGGTCTCCTCAGCCGTATTTTTTTTAAGACTTTGGTATGCTAGAAAAAGCTGATCGTTATCGATTAAGGCTTTCATCTTTGCATCATCTGGCCAAAGTTTCATCAAAATTGCCCGCAACTTATCGTCCATCGTAACCTTGGCCTCACTCTCAAGGTCAACAAAAATATCGTGCCCAGCCTGCTTTAGAAAATCACGAATGTATCTTTTGATGCGCACATCGGTGACCAGATTTGTTTGTGTATCATAATCCATTCTTGGTTTGTTTTCTTGATCAGGATCACCATTTGGATTACATTGGATAGCTTCAAAAATGAAAAGAAAATCAGAGTTGTGTTGAATGCTCATTGTGGAAAATTTTAAAAAATTTTGGATTAATTTTTTGATTTAATGCCGTATGTGTATCCGGATAAGATATAGAAAGTTGCCTCTTGAGGATTTAATTTCCAGTGTTCAGGATTGAACCTGCGATTAAATTCTGCCAAATTCCATTGTGCGTCAGACAATACATCATGTTGCATTGCTTTTTCAAATAGCTCCGTGCTTAATCTAGTGATGTGTTTACTGTCCATGCCATTAAAATTGAGCTTCTCTAAGATGCGCTTATTGTGTCCTTTTTTTTCTTGGGCGTAAGCTATTTGATTCAAGGCTCTGCCTAGATAAAATAGTGCCTGCTGTTCATTACTGTAATTCAGCGTCGAAAAAAAAGCTTGTATGTTTTCTGCAATGCTGTTGGCAGAAACAGTTTCATTTTCTTCCTTCATGGTTATTGGATTTTGAATAAGATTAAGTTGTTGTAAAGCGTACAGAAAACCTAAGTATTTGAATACCCCGTCTTTTATGGTAAAGTCAAAATTGTCGATTTTTGGTTCGGTTATATTACTGTATCCTTTATAACGTTTGAACCAATGACAGAGGGCAAGATCTTTGAAGTGCTTGAAAAGGAGTGCGCGATCTACCTGTCTGCGTTCTAAGATTTGGGCAAATAATTTTAATGCCGGATTGTTTCGCTCATTTTTTCGTATAGGGATGGAATAAAAAATACTGGCGAAATTGATGGTTTGGTTAGTGTTGCCTAGCCAAGGTTGAAACAAAGTAGAAGCTGCTTTAAAGGCATTAATAAGATCAATACAAAAGAAATTTGGAACATCTAAGATTTGATTGCTGATCTTAAAGTAATTTCCATCTGAGTCAATGGCTAAAAAATTAAGCCAATATATCTCGCGATCAGAAGCATAATAAAAATAGTCATCAAATTGCTGTAAATCTGTAAACTTAAAAAGCAAGTCCGTTTGCTTTGTAAGCTTGCCTAGTCGAATTGAAATATCAGTATTGTCCTGTCGAAATAACCTTGGGATAATTGCATGTCGCACATCAGCGATTGATATAACTAAATTATTTAAAATGTATTCAGAACCTCGATCTAAATAAATTTCAGCTTCTTCGGATAGTTGATAGTTTTTTGCAAAGGAATCTTTATCAAAATTATTTGCAAAGTTTTGAGTAGTCTTTACAAAGAATTTGTTGATGTTGTAACGTTCGCTGAATTCAGCAGCTTTAACATCTTCTCTTTGGATACCAGTTGCGTAGCAAAGTTTTTGCTGAGGATTTAATTGATCATTTGAGCTTTTAAAATATTTGTTTTCGATAAAACTAATATACCCATCAATTTCTGCTAGGGGAACCTCTGTAAGGGCATATTTTTGGCTGTTAACAGAGGCATAGATCAGTACTAATTTGTCAAATGCCCCCAAATTCAAATTTTCTTGCAAAAGCTTTAATTCGTATTTTTCTTTTTGAGTATCCCAACATGTTAAAGCGAATTGGTCTCTGAGTTTGTAAATGGCCGATAAAACATCATATAATGTTGAGTTTTGGAGATGAGGTGCTTCTTTATCAATCGCTTCCATATACTCTCCCTTACCAGCGCTTTCTCCTTTTTTTCCAAATAGCGTTTTACTCAATTGTTCTATTTTTTCTGCAGCACAAGCAACGTAGATGGATTTATTATTTCCACCTTGAATGTTCAGGTTTCCAATGGATTTGAGTTTTTTGATATTCTTGGAAAAAACCTCCAGATGATTTGGAGAGATGATTACTGATTGCTGATCAAGATCAAATACTATTCTAAGGTTAAGGAATTCAAATTTACCCTCTTTGTTTTTAGGATCGGGAACAGAAATGATGTCCTCCCAAACATCCCTATCTTGACTAATTTCTTTGCCGATGGCGTAAAGTGTATCTAGCATATTTGATGGTTTGTGTTATCAGTTTTATGTCAAAAACCTAGCCATTTACACAGCACTACCTCTCGGCTAGGTGAAAGTTGAAGATGTAATCGCATAAGTTGCTTTTTTTGATACTACAATATTACAGGCATCTCTGCGACAACTTGTGTCGCGTTTTTCATTGCCAAGTATGTTTGCGTGTTTTATTTCGCAAATAGTCGATGAATTCAGGCGGACTTTCAATGTGTACTGCACCAGGCAACCCTAAGCAAAATCGGCCTAAGGGTAGGAAATTATAGACAGTTGTGCTAAACAGAAATGGAAAATCTGGATCTTCACAAGGGTGGATCAAATTTTCCGTTTGCGGGTATTCTTCTAAAAGCAGCCGATAAGCCAATGAATTCAGGCGTAGGCTTACTTGATGCCTTTCTTCGTTTTCGGCAATATGAAAGACATCTACGCCCTTGATACAATCAGGCTTTTTTTTGCATTTTTCGGAACGGATTTTTACTTCAGCAATGCGATCTACTTTTAGGTTGACTATTCGATCATCCGTAGCCTCGTAGCCAAGTAAGTAACGGTAGTTATCAGTGAATTCAAGCGGTTCGATAATGCGGGCAATCGACTTTCCGCCGATAGCCGAATAATAGGCATTTACCTCTACTTGCAAACCAGCACGCATGGCATCTAGCAGGGTTTCTACCACTTGGGGCACACCTCTCCGGAATACATTTTTTACTTTGCTGCCTGAATTAGAGCGGAAATATAGTTTTAGCTGAATGACTTCAGATAGGGGGTGATCAGGGGCTGATGAAAGCAATAGATCGCTCAAAAAGACGGCCTCGTCCGAGCTCAAACGTACATTGACACTATTGCTAAATGGTTCAAACAAGAAATATCGCCCAGTGGCATCTTTTTCGCAACACAACCCCGCCTCCTCAAACAACTGTACATACCGCTCTGCAGTACGTTTAGAAACCTCAAAATGTGCAGCAAAACGATGGAGGGAAATCCCCGGCGGGCGCAGGAGTTCCATCATCTCTAGGAGTCGTTTCAACTTGGGTTGAGCGGCCATGGGGCATCGATTTAAGTTTACAGCGCCAGTAAAGGCTTTAAATTGCTTTGGTAATATAGTTGTTTTATTTAACTTATTGCAAGTTTTTTTTCAATGCTTGGCATTTTTTTTGCCTTTTTTGGAACGCTTTTTTTCTTTCAAACACATCTTCATGTTGGTCTCAAAGCGGGACAGGACTTGTTCGTTTTCATCTGAGTTAAACCGGGCTGTAAACCTACCAGGTCCCGAAGACCTGGTAGGTTGGGTTTACTCCTGAAAATCGTTATAAACCTACTAGGTCTTGAAGACCTGATAGGTTGGGGGTACTTCTGTAAATCGTTATAAACCTACCAGGTCTCGAAGACCTGGTAGGTTTGGGGTTACCGCCACCAACCTCCCCCATGTATCTGGAATGTTTTTATGATAGCGTGAATCAACCTTAATTGTGCCCTGGAGAAAAACTCCGGGGCTTTTTTTATCCGCTCATTTTTTTTGCCAAAAAACTGGAACGTTTTTTCAGCTTCCGACACCTTTACCAAAACGCCATCATGAAAAACTTTTGCACATTTGCCATCTTGTTGCTCTTTGGAATCACCCTGAGCGCACAACCCAATAAAAAAATAGCTCCGGCATTGAGTACTTTCCTCAATACCGAGTTTATGCTCAAATTCAATGATTTGAAAATTGATGGGGAAAGCACGGCTGCCGATATCATTGCCCGCGAAACACAACTCAAACCCGCTGATGTAGTGCGCATCCGTACGGCTTACAACCAGACTGCCCAGCGCGCCAATAAGATGTTGGAGATGATCAAACAAGATTTTCTGGACGCCAAAAAACTCAAATCGATCGATGCCATGCCGGATATGTATTCGGATGGTTTGAAATTGCGACTGGCGGAATTGAGCGAATTTTATGCCTCGCATTACAAACAGGCGCTGATGGATGCCGCTGGCGAGCAACTGGCCGGTAGCCCTTTGCTGTTCATTGTATCAGAGATGATCAACCTCACCAAAGGGCTTGCCAATTATTTTCGTCAAATGCACCGCGAGGCGCGTTTGTATACCGAAGATCACTTGAATCAATTCCTGATTAAACCGCACCGCTGGCGTTTTTGGAACGAAATTGTTGCTGGTGATGGCGCGCAAGACCATTACTCGGATTACATCCAGTACAATCAGAATCCGCAGCAAAATACGATAACGCCTGATATGCCCACCCTCAATTATGATCAGTGGAACAATCAGCTGAATAGAAACCAGTACAATCCTAATAACCCTTACGGCAACTACAATGCCAACCCGAATCCCTACAATTCTACGCCTAATCCTTATGATCCGAACGCGAATAATCCTTATGGTAATTACAACCAGACTACGCCCCCAACAACGCCGCCAACAACCCCGCCCGTTTGGAACAACAATGACCCCAATGCCAATAACCCCAATGGCTCGGGGACTACTTCACCACCGGTCGACTCCTTCCTGACGCCGCCAGTGGATACCAACCAAGTCAAGAATGGCGACGCGTTTCAATACCCCGGAGGGAATTTGCCGCTGAATAAGAAAAGACAATCTCCGGTTACGCCGGGAAAAACACCGGGTGTTGATCCTAAAGCGGTGATACCCGTGAAAAAAGAAGAACCCCGCAATAACTAGTATTCGTTTTCTACCTTAAAACACAAACCCATGTCACGCTTAATCCGCTGTTGTTGTGTCGGGCTGCTGTTGTTTGCAGTCCGCGCAGCGCAAGCTCAATCCGAATTTCCCGCCGGGTTGATCCTCGAAGACGCTACCTACGACACTATTCCGCGCATCAGCGCGCACCCGGGTATCAAGGCTAACTTGCCGGTGAAAGTAAGTTTGGAAGCTTACTGTCCGGAAGTTCGCCACCAGGGCGATATCTATTCTTGTGTGGGTTGGGCCACTGGTTATGCCGCCATGAGCATCCAACGCGCCATTTACAACAATTGTACCGATCGGCGCTTGATTACCGAGTACGCGCATTCGGCTTTGTTTGTGTTCAATCAGGTGAAAGCGGATTGCGCCAAAGGGGCTAAACTGAGCGATGCACTGCGTTTTTTGCGGGAAAAAGGCGATTGTTTGGCGCGCGAATTCGACTTTGATGTGAATGATTGCGAAAAAATGCCCAACAACCCGCAATTGGCAGATGCCAAACGCTATGCCGTCAGTGATTACCTGGCGCTTTTTGAATCCGATGCTTCTTTTACCAGCAAGGTCGAACAAACCAAAATGGCTTTGGCCGGAAAAAAAGTGGTCATCGTTGGCTTAAATGTGCGCCGCAATTTTTACCAACTGCCTAAAGCGCGTTACTGGTGGCCTGAAAACGGCAATACTGCTCCCGCGGGCGGTCATGCGCTGGTGGTGGTGGGTTACGATGACCTGCAAGGCGCTTTCCGTTTGTTCAACAGCTGGGGTAAAGAGTGGGGCGAGGAAGGCTACATCTGGATTAAATACGAGTATTTTGCCCAATTTTGTAAATACGCTTATATCATTCAATTGACCGGGGCTGCTACTGGCCCTGGCGCCTATAACCCAATTGAACGCCCCCTGGCCGCGCGCCCAATGACGCAGGCGGGGGGCGCTTTTACTTTCCAACATTTGGAGGGTTATGCGGTAGGATCGCCCAGTTTCCAAGAGGATAGCGTGGCGTTTAATGGGCGCTTTTATGAGTTGAAGAAAAAAAATTGGCCCATCGGACAGTTGTTTCAATTGTTGGTCAAAACGGAGGTACAGGAGGAATACTTGTATGTGATGAGTTTGGATGCACAGCGACAATTCAAAGTTCATTTTCCACGACCAGAGAACAACGATGCCCGTGCCCGCACTGCCAAAGAAAGCGGCTTAATTTTACCTGGCAATGCTTTACTGATCGTACCCGGACCCAATAAGGCGCTCAAAATTACCCAGCAAGGCACGGAGCGACTCATAGTGTTGTATTCTAAAAAACCAATCCATAATCTTGAAAGCCTGGGAACGATTTTAACCCAATACCAGGGCGATTTTTACACTTTTTTGCTGCAAGCCCTGAATCGACATGCCATCCCCCCGGCAGATATTCGATTTCATCCCCAACAAATGCAGTTTATGGCCAATACCCGCAGTGATGGCTATATGGTACCCCTGGTGCTTGAAGTGAATGCTAATGCGCCGGATTAACGATTCAAAATAAACCATTCCAACCGATAAGTAATTGTTTAATCGTTCTTTAGACGTATTTTGCATCCTAGTTCGTTAAGTGATGGGTCAGTATAAATTGAGAGAATTCAACGCCGAGATTTTGGATTTCAGCGACTTATTTTTAAGGCGCAATGCAGCGCATTGTAACGAAAAAATAAGGAAGTTGAAATTCAAAAGATCAAGTTGAAAATTTTAATTTATGCTGAACCATCACTAAGTTTTCAGAAAATACCAACAAAACCCAATTTCATGAACAAGTTGCTCTACATGTTCTTCTTGCTTTTGGCAAGCTCCCCTTCATTTGCACAAGATCTCCGATTGGATTGGAATAAAGTATACGGCGGTGGTAGCGGAAAAGAGATTTTTTTCCGCTGCTTGGAAGCCACCAATGGCAACCTCTTTGCGGTCGGCGAAGCCAATTCTAAAACGGCGGGCGGAAAAGATGGTTACCTGGTAATCACCGATTTTAGTACCGGAAACGTGATCAAGGAATTACGTTTCGGCGGCGCCAAAGACGATGTTTTTTATGATGTTGCACAGACCTTTGAAGGCAACTTTTTGCTGGCGGGTTATACCGAATCGCTGGGTAAGGGCGGTCGGGATGCCTGGTGCGTACTGCTTGACATCAACGGTGTTAAATTGGGCGAATGGGTCTATGGTGATACTGGATTGGATGAATTTTCACACATCGCTATTGCTGAAAACGGTAGCATCGTTTTTTCAGGTATCAAAAATGGTCAGAAAGAAGGGGATATCTGGGTTGGTAGCTGGCAAAACGGAAAAATTACCACCGAAGGGCTCGTGGGCGTCGGCGAATTTGGCGCGGCCAGCGGCTTAGCAACTGCCGGAAGCGATCTGGTTCTGACGGGAAATGTGAAAAAAGGCGGCGATGTTTTTTTGCTCAAAACTTCATTGAAAGGGGAAAAACGCTGGAGCAAAACCTTTGGCGGCAAGGACTGGGAAGAGTCGCTGGGCTTGACTGCTACCCTAGAAGGCGGATTTGTGATTGCGGGTTTGACGCGCTCCAAAGGCGCTGGCGATCTGGATGCCTGGTTGATCAGTGCTAGTCGGGATGGTTCTTTGCTGTGGGACAAAACCTATGGCGGCTCGGATATGGATTTGGCCAATGGCGTGGTGCAATTGGAAGACGGCAGTTTTACGCTGGTGGGGATGAGCCGTTCCTACCGCAGTGGCGCCCGTAAATCGAAGGCTTACGTGGTGCGGGTGAGCTCGGGCGGCGAGTTGCGTTGGCAAACGTATTACGGGGATGGCAACGACGACTCTGCTGGTCAGGCAACTTTACTCCATGATGGCACCGTGGTGGTTTCGGGTAGCACCACATCATTTGGGGCGGCTGGCGAAGACGGCTGGTTGTTTCGCTTGATCGATCCCTTGCGCCAGGAAATAGCCATGCGGGATCAGATTCCCGTGGTTTTATCGGATGTAAAACTGGCTTCTGCGGATGGTAAATCCCTTACACCTGGTGAAAATACTTATCTCACTTTTCGGATCGACAACAACTCGGGTGTCAACCTCGCGGATCTGCGGGTTGAATTGGACGACCGTTCCGGCAACCAGAATTTTGAAGCCTGGACGGCCAATTACGCTGGTTATCTGAACAACCGCGGCTCTAAATGGATTCGCATTCCAGTTAAAGCAAAAAAAGGCTTGAAAGACGCCGAAAACCTGCTCGGATTAACCGTGTATGCGGGGTCAAAAAACTTGCAAAGCATCGAAACGAAGGTAATCACCCGTATGCCAGCAGCGGCAAGCTTGCAAATCGTCGGATTTAATTTTGCCCCCAGCACCCGCTCGGATGAGGTGACCCTTACCGTACAATTGGAAAACACCGGAGATTTTAGCACCCAACCCACCGATGCATTGATCAATTGTCCGGCGGGAATTCAACCAGTTGGGCCATCCAGCGTACCTCTCGGCGTGGTGGCGGCGCACAGCAAACGCGAAGTAAGGTTTAGTTTCCAAAAAACGGCTCAATTCCGCGATCCTTTGGCCAATATCGTTTTTGTAGCGAGAGAAGGCGCAACGGAAAAGCTCCGCAAAACCTTGGAGTGGCAGGCGGGCGGCAAAGCCACCTTGGCTTCTAATGGCCCCATCATGATCTGGACGGATCCCGCACCGCATGAAGTGGGCACCAATAAATTCAAAAAAGACAACAACCAGTTTGAGTTCAAAATGACGGTCGTGTCGCCCAAACCTTTGACTACCAAAAATTTCAAATTGCGGGTCAATGGGGTGGAAGTGGAAGGCTCCAAATTTGACGAAACGGATCTTTCGGCCGTAAAACAGGAGCAACAGGAATATACCTATACCTTCAAAAGAAAAACCCAGTTGGGCGTAGGCGAATCTAAGTTTGAAGTGGTGGTGGATGATCAAATTTCCAAACCCATTTTTATCGAATACGCTCCTGAACGTGCCAATTTACACATCCTCGCCATCGGCCCTCAGCACAACGATTTGAAGTACACCAGCAAGGATGCACACGACTTCGCCAGTGCTTTCCGCGGACAGGTAGGAACTGATAAACTGTACCCTCAAGTGTTTGTAACTGAAACTACCGATGCGGAGGCATCTAATTTAACCGGATTTAAGCAGGCTTTGTACGATCTGAGTTATCAATGGAAAGATGGGCAGATCAAGGCCAATGACGTGTTGATCCTATTTATTTCTTCGCATGGAAAAATCGTGGAAAATCGCTTCAAAATCCTGCAAACGGGTTACAATCCCAAGTACGACAACCTTTGCATCGACTTCAAAAGCGACATTTTGGACATTTTGGATGGCATCAAGTGCAAAAAAATCATTTTCTTGGATGCTTGTCATAGCGGTGGGGCCAAAGACGGCTACGACGGCTTGAGCAAAGCGGTCATCGATTTGGCCAAAACCCTTCCTGGAGTTAGCACCCTTGCCTCTTGTCAAAGCGATGAAAAATCATACGAATCGGCTTTGTGGGAAAATGGCGCGTTTACCGAATCCTTGTTAGAAGCCTTTAGCAATAAATTGATACCAGAAGGCAATTACCGTGCCGATGCCAACAACGACCGCGTGTTACGCCTGGGCGAGTTGTATGATTTTTTGCAAAAAAGGGTACCACAATTGGTGAAAAGCGCCATTCCTAACGCGCCAACCAATCAAATCCCCTTTATGCCAGGATCACAATTGGATCGGGAGATGCCTATTTTTTTGATTAAGTAAATTGCTGCGGTTATTCACGCTTTACAATTTAAGTACCCCATCCCAAAGCTAAATACTATGAGGTTTTTGAAACACCTATTACTTACTTTTTGTCTGCTGTGCGGTGGTTTTTCCACAGTTTTTGCCCAAACCTGCCCACGGGTCAACCCAGTGGTGGTCAATACAACCGCCAATACCGGGCAAACCCTGAGCTGGGCGGTTGGTTGTATCAACAGCAATACCGCCTTAACGCAAATCAATGTCAATGTGGGGTCGGGAATCATCCGCGTTACGGCCAACCTAACCATCGCCCCCATCCGCCGATCCAATGCAGTCATCAACGGCAACGGCGCGGTCATCGACGGATCACAAGTGACCACCAGCAATGGCTTGCAAATCGACGCTCAAAACGTATCGATCAATAGTTTTACCATCCAAAATTTTAGCGGCGCCGCAGGTATTCGCATCAATACGGGCAACGATGCGTCCATTACCGGCAATACTTTAATCAATAATTTGTACGGTATTTTTGTAGCACGCTCCGTTGCCAATGGGGATATTATCAACAACTTTATTGGCGTCAATGGAACAACCAGTGCTGGTAATTCAGGCGCTGGTGTTTTTATTGAAGCACTGGTTTCAAACCCTACCACCCCGCCTAATTTGTCCAATAACACCATCGCCAATAATGGGGTCGGTATAGATGCGAACAACACCCGAAATGTGCTGATTTCCACCAATACCATGTTTTGCAATATCACCAGCGGTATCAATCGCGCCACGAATATTGCTGCGCCTGTCATTACCTCAGCAGGTACAACGGTGGTAAGAGGAACCGCCACGCCAGGCGCATTAGTAGAGGTTTACGCCGTCGACAATGGCAATTGCATCCGAGTGGCTTGTCAAGGGCGAACCTATTTGGGGAAAACAGTTACGGCTACCAATGGGCAGTGGGCGCTGTTTACCACCGGACTTAAAGTGGGCCAAAATGCCACCGCAACCCAGACCCTCAGCAGTGTCAATACCTCTGAATTTGCCAATTGTGTGGCCGCCGTCAACCTTTGCTCGAATATCAATGCCGCTATCATAAAAACGGATGTACTTTGTAATGGCGGTGCAACGGGAGCTGCAACGATATTAATAGGAGGTGCTTCATCTCCATTGCGTTTGACATGGAGCAATGGCGCAACAACTGCTTCTATTGCTAATTTGAGAGTAGGTAATTACGATGTTTCCATTACCGATGGCAACAACTGTACCGCCAATCCTAGTACCACCATTAACGAGCCAGCAATACTTGGCCTTAGCCTACAAGCTACCGACGAAACCTATCTTGGCAAAGGAGATGGCTCAGTTAGCAGTAATGTTACAGGAGGGGTAGCGCCTTATGCTTATCTTTGGAATACGGGTGCATCAACTCCCGCTATTTCGAATCTAAAACCAGGGACCTATAGCCTCACCATTACCGATGATAAAAAATGTACCACCAAACAAACGGTTACGGTAAAAGGGGTGGATTGTAGTGGTTTTTCGACCAGTTCAACCGTAAATAAAAAAGCTTGCAATGGCATCGCCGATGGACAAGCAACCGTTAAAGCTGCCAATGGGGTTGAACCCTATCTTTTTCAGTGGAACAATCAGCGCAGTGGGGTAAGTTTTACCGATTTGGCGGCGGGAACATATGCCGTCACGGCTACCGATGCACGGGGATGTGTGGCAAAAACCACAGTTTTAATTCCTGAAGCTACAGCATTAGGGGTAAAAATAAATGCCAAAAATCCGCTTTGTTTTGGCGACAGCACTGGTCTGGCCATAGCATTGGTTTCTGGCGGAGACAAACCTTATCAATTTCAATGGAGCAACGGGTCAAAAAACGATACCCTCTTCAAATTGCCGATTGGCACGTATCGTGTACTCGTGACCGATAGCAGTTTCTGTTCCATTACGCTAACTGCGACCTTAACCCAGCCCAGCGCTTTGACTTTAACGATAACAACCACCAATGAAACCCAAGTTGGGAAAGGAGATGGAACGGCAACCCCTTCTGTAACGGGCGGAGTTCCGCCCTATAAGTATAAGTGGAGCAACGATGTGGTGACCCCCAATCTAACTGGCTTAAAAACGGGAGCTTATACCTTGATTGTGACTGATTCCAATCGTTGTGCCATTTCACAAACCATCCGCATCAGCAGCATCAATTGCGACGGGTTTATCGCTAACGCTGTTTTGAACAAGCGGGCATGCACAGGTTTGTCGGATGGTCAGGCGACGGTGAGCGCCACTGGCGGCGTTGCACCTTATGTTTTTCAATGGAGCAATCAGCGCAGCGGGGATGGGTTTAAAGATCTGGCCGCTGGCAGTTATGCCATCACGGTAACTGATTCGCGGGGCTGTGTTGCCACAACTTCCATCACAATCCCCCTAGCATCGCCTTTAAAACTGCAACTCAATGTAACCAACCCGGCCTGTTTCGGCGAAAACACTGGTCAAGCCACGGGTTTGGCAAGCGGCGGCAATGCGCCTTACTTGTACGCTTGGTCATCAGGCGCAACAGTCGCTGCTATCAGTCAATTGCCAATTGGAACTTATACTTTGGTGGTTACAGATAGCAATGCTTGTCAGATCAAGCAAAGCGTCACCTTAACTCAACCAACAGCCTTAACATTGTCGCTTACTGGTACCAACGAAACCCAAGTCGGCAAAGGCGACGGTACTGCCATTAGCACTGCAGGCGGCGGTACTGCGCCCTATCAATCCAGCTGGAGCAACAATGCAACGACCGCTAATCTAGCCAATCTGAAACCAGGAACCTACTCGCTGACCGTGACCGATGCCAATCGTTGTTCCATTATACAAACAGTGACCATCGGCAGCGTCAACTGTACTGGAATGACGGCGAATGTCGCTATGAATAAACGCGTTTGCAGCGGCTTAACCGATGGACAAGCGACTGCTAGTGCAAACGGTGGGGTAGCACCCTATGTTTTTCAATGGAGTAATCAACGCAGTGGAATAGGCTTTAAGGATCTAGCCGCGGGTGCTTATTCCGTGACTGCTACCGATTCCAGGGGCTGTACTGCTACTGCAACGGTTACCATCCCTACGGCAACCGCCCTCAATCTGCAAATGACGGGCTCCAACCCCGCTTGTTTTGGGGTAAAAACGGGGCAAGCATTGGGCGTAGTTAGCGGCGGTAATAGGCCATACCAGTACCTGTGGTCTACAAGTGCGACTACCAATAGCATTACGCAATTGGGGATTGGAACCTATACCTTGGCGGTAACCGATAGCAATGCCTGCGAGGTCAAAAACAGTGTAACCATATCCCAACCGGCAGCCATCGGCATCATTTTAACGGGAACAGGGGGAACCCAGCTGGGCAAAGGCGACGGTACTGCCGCGAGCACCGTCACTGGAGGGGTGGCGCCCTACCAGTATCGTTGGAGCAACAACACCAGCTTGGTCAATGCTACGGGTCTTAAACCCGGGACTTATAGCCTTACCGTTACCGATGCCAATCAATGTACTGGCGTACAAACGGTTGTCATTGGCAGTGTCAGCTGTACTGGTTTTTCGGCAGTAGCAGTGATTAATAAACGCGTTTGTAGCGGATTGAACGACGGTCAGGCTACGGTAAACGCCACTGGCGGTGTTGCGCCCTATGTTTTTCAATGGAGCAACCAACGCAGCGGCGCTAGTTTTAAAGATTTAGCTGCCGGAAACTACACCGTAACCGCGAGCGATTCCAAAGGCTGCACGGCCTCGATTTCCATTGTAGTGCCCAATGCAAAAAACTTGACCTTGCAGTTGACGACCACCAACCCGTTGTGCTTTGGCGGTACTACTGGACAAATAGTAGGCGTAGCTGGCGGGGGAAATGCCCCTTATCAATATTCCTGGAGCAATGGCGCCACTACGGCCAGTATAGTGCGATTGCCTGTAGGAACTTACACACTAGCGGTAACCGATAGCAATGCCTGTGTAATCAAACAAACGGCTACGCTTACGCAGCCTACGGCCCTCAACATTGTATTGAACGGAACCAATGAAACCCAATTGGGCAAAGGCGACGGCACGGCCACCAGCATGCTAAGCGGCGGGGTTGCTCCTTATCAATACCTCTGGAGCAATGGCGCTACTACCGCCAACCTCGCCAACCTAAAAACGGGCAATTATTCCTTAACGGTAACCGATGCTAATCGCTGTACTGCGGTGCAGTCGGTGATCATCGCCGGGGCCAATTGTACTGGTTTTTCGGCTAGTGCTGTTCTCAATAAACGCGTTTGCACTGGTTTAAGCGATGGACAAGTGACCGTGAATGCCACTGGCGGTGTTACCCCTTATGTTTTTCAATGGAGCAACCAACGCAACGGTGCGAGTTTCAAAGATCTAGCCGCAGGAGATTATGCAATCACGGTCAGCGATTCCAAAGGATGCACCACCGTTGTGAATATAAAAGTTCCAGTTGCAAAAGCACTAAGCGTACAAATGGCCGGCGTTGATCCAAGTTGTTTTGGTACCAATACCGGACAAGTCAGCGCAAATGTATCAGGAGGCAATACGCCTTATCAATTTGCTTGGTCCAATGGGGCTACCACCACTTCCATCACTCAATTACCAAGCGGTGTCTATAATCTTGCCGTTACCGATAGCAACCGTTGTGTGGTGAATGGTAGCGTGACCTTGGTTCAGCCTACCGAATTAAAAATCAGTTTTACCACCACCAATGAATCTCAACCCGGAAAAAAAGATGGTACCATTACTTCGGCCATTACCGGCGGAGTATCGCCTTTTCAAGTCGTTTGGAGCAATGGCGCAATCGGGGCAAATATCAATAACTTGGCCGCAGGCAATTATTCGGTTACACTAACCGATGCCAAAGGATGCCAAATAAAAGGCAGCGCAACAGTGGGTGGCGCGGCTTGTAGCGGTTTTGCGGTAAGTGCAACAGCAACCAAGGGATCTTGTAGCGGCGCCAACGATGGTAAGGCCGAAGCCAACGCCATTGGCGGCGGGGCGCCTTTTGTTTTTCAATGGAGCAATGGCAAAACGGGCAGCAAACAAGTTAACTTAAAACCAGGAATCTATCAGGTGACCGCAACCGATGGAAAGGGTTGTGTGGCGGGCGCTTCGGTCACCATTGTAGCCTCTTTGCGCACGCCTCGCCCCGCCTACGGATTGATTGCTCCTGACTCGGTTTGTTCTAAATCTACATTGACTTTAAGTGTGGATGATTTGTGGCCCAACCCCACGACGGTGCGCTACATCTGGGAATTGCCCACTGGTGATTCCGTTATCACCAATACCCGAGAGTTGAGGATAACGAACGCTTCCTCCAAAAATGCCGGAGATTACTTTGTGGCCAGGGATTCGGCAGGTTGCGTTTCGCTAGCATTTGGTCCGGTGATCGTGACAGTATTGGGGGTCACCAATGGCGCTGGAATAGCGGGTCGCGATACTACCTTGTGTACCAATAATGGAACCATTACCTTAAAAGCCAGTCTGCCCTCTAAATCGAAAGGCTTATGGATTGCTTTAGACGGCGGCTCGATCAGCAGCCCTACTGCGCTTAATCCAACTGTTGGGAATTTCAAAACGGGCGCAAACCGCTTTGTGTGGAGCCTGGATTTGGGCAAGTGTGCCGCACTTTTTGCCGACACCGTCACCGTTTTTTTGGAGCAAAAACCAATTTTGGAAGATGATTACTACCAAATTGCTAAAGTGCAAGATATTGCTGCGATGAATGTCCTACTCAACGACAACATCGAAGGGGTACAAGAGATAAAGCTGTCGATTTTAAATCCTCCGCTTATTGGCAAGCTGGAGTTTGTGCCCAGTACTAAGAGCTACCGTTATACCGCGCCGGATGAATTTCGAGGGGCGGTGGAATTCAAATACATCGTGTGCAATGCTAAGGCCAAATGTGCAACCGCTTGCGACACGGCTGGTGTGCTTGTCGAAGTATTTAACTTGCCAACGCCTACCGACGGCCTCATCATCGAAGACCCTGGCCTTAACGGGCAACTGATCATTCATGGCTTACCTGGATTTACGCAAGTTGGTATTGATATTTTTAACCGCTGGGGAGATTTGGTATACCGCAATGCTGATTACGACAATGGGAATCCCTGGAAAGGCACGCTAGGCAACAATGGTAGATTTTTGCCCCCAGGAGCTTATTACTATGTGCTCAAAGCTTTTGATGGGGACAAACAAGTGGGTAAACCCCAGACGGGAGTCATTCACTTGTTTACCAAAAAAGAGAATTAAGAAATTGAAGGTTGAACGAACATACACCTATGAAAAACACCATGAACCCAGCTAACCGAATTCTACTCCTTATCCCTTTTTTATGTTGCTGTTTTGCGGTATACGCCCAACAGTTGCCTACCTATTCCATTTACCGGGATCAATGGAATGTGATCAACCCGGCCGCTATTTCCAATAATTACCTGATCAACGAACGGCATACCTCGGTTGGCGCCACCTACCGCAGGCAGTGGTGGAATACGCAGGGAGGGCCGAGTACCCAAATCGTCAATTTTGAGCATGTATCCCATGAATCACCCAGCGTCATTGGTGCCCATGTGATCAACGACCAAACCGGGCAAATTGGCCAAACGGGGTTTTATGCCAATTACGCCTACCGAATCTCGTTGGGCCGCCGTACGGAGCAAACCATCTCGATTGGCTTAGCGGCGGGATTGGTGCAATACCGGGCTTCATTGAACAAAATTGATTTTCCCGACCCCTCAACGCGCGTCGCAGTTGGCGATAAATTGCTATTCCCCGATTTTTCTTTGGGCATTTTTTACCATTATGCCGATCGGTTTTACGCGGGGCTTTCCATCCCGCAAGTTTTTGATTTGAATACCCAATTTGAAGCCGGGAAATACCAGTTTGGCGTACGGCGCGTGCCGCACTTGTATGCGGTAATCGGTAAGTATTTTGATACCTGGCTGGGAAATGAAACTTCATTCATCGAACCCTCCTTGTGGATCAAATATGTGCCAGGTGCGCCGTTGAGCGTTGACTTCACCACACGCATGCAAGTCAGCGAATTGCTCTGGGGTGGGATCGGGATCGGAACTGGTTTGGGAAAAGTGACCAACGCCACCATGCGCTTGGAGGCCGGGATTGTATTGGGTGAACAAGTGAGGCTGGAAGACAGTCAGATCAAGATTGGGTTTGCCTATGATTGGGCGCTAGCGCCAACTGTTTCCCGGAGTTTGGGATCTACGCTGGAGTGCCACTTGATTTATTCGTGGTGAAAGAGGATTACTGGGTTGATCAGTTTTTCAAAACCAATCAACCCAGTAAGTTTTATTCAGACCTATTTCGGCTTCCGAATATCCAAAAGCTCAAGGTAAAAAATCAAAACCGAATTACCAGGTACGCCGTTGGTATTTAAAGATCCATAGCCCAAGGAAGGTGGAATGTAGAAATTACCTTTGTCGCCCTTGCGCATTAGGCCAACCCCTACTTGCAAGCCAGGAAGCAGGGTTGAGTATTCCACTTTCAACGGCACTCCAGCTGTGGATTGGGCGAAAACGGTACCATCGGTAAGCGAACCTTTGTAATTCAAGACTAATGTATCCTTAGCTACGGCTTTATTACCAGCGCCAGCAAGCGTATCCAATGAATAGTACAGTCCGCTAGAATGGCGTTTGGAGGGTAGTTTTCGAGCCGAAAGATAGGATTCAATTACCGCATCCGGATTGGGTATTTCATCAGCGCTGTGTTTGGGTAAGCAACCCCAAAACGCAAGTACAACGATGATCAACAGCAGGAGGCTCAAATATCTCTTTTGCATCATAAAGCATTGAAAAGGTGAAAAAAACCAAACTCAAGCTCAAAGGAATGGTTAAATAATAAAGTACACCTTTATCCTTGCTCTTTCACATCCACTCTTCCTATCTTTTTCGTTGCAATGCCCCACATTGCGCCTCAAAAGATAGTCGATTGGCTGCAAAATAGCGGCGGATAAAAGGGCACTTTATTATTCACCCATTCCTAGGTTTAATTGAAATCCACCAGCGAGATCTCAAAAACCAGCGTCGCATTGGCAGGAATGCTGCTGCTTGGCGGATTGCTGCCGTAGGCCAAATTAGATGGAATAATAAAGGTACCTGAACCGCCTTTTTTCAACAAAGGGAGCGCAATTTGCCAGCCCTTGATCACATTCGTTAACGGAAAAGTAACGGGCGTGGAAGAGGTTTGGTCAAACACCGTTTTGCTGGTCAAATAGCCTTTGTAAAAAACGGTAACGGTAGAACTCAGTTTGGGGCTTGAACCCGTACCTACCTTGGTAATGATGTAGTTGATTCCCGAAGGGTCTACTATCGGCGTAATGTTGTTGTCTTTGATGTAGGTGGCAATTTGCTCAGCATCAGAAGGTAACGTACTCTCTTTTTTGCAACTTGAAATCATAAAAGCAACTGCTGCTAGCAGTATTCCAATCAATCTAAAATTTTTCATAATCAAGTGATGTATTAATCTGAATCAATGAATAATAGACTTTGGCGCGGCCAAATCTGGTCTATATCGCAAAACCGCGGCGAAAGTTAGCGCGACCAGCCAACAATAACAAGTAAAAGAAGTACGAACGCTGTAAAGTGTTGTATGGTCTACTTTTTTTTGAAAAAATTGTGTGGACACTCGGGTAACGTTAACAGTTGCGATCCAGGAAAAAACTTTATTTTTAGGCTTATCAGTCCATAACTTCAAGCCTTTTCATGAAAATCAATGCTGCCGTACTCGCTTTTGCACTGCTTTTTTGTTTTAACGTTGCAATAGAAGCCCAACGTACCTATTGCAACCCCATCAACATCGATTACGGCTACACGCCCATCCCCAATTTTTCGGAATGGGGCCGCCATCGGGCTACCGCTGATCCGGTCATTATCAATTTTAAAGGCGATTATTACCTTTTTTCCACCAACCAGTGGGGCTATTGGTGGAGCAGCGATCTCAGCAAATGGAATTTTGTACCTCGCCATTTTTTGCGACCTGAACACAAGGTTTACGATGACTTGTGTGCGCCAGCTGTGGGCATTATTGGTGATACTATGCTGGTTTTTGGCTCTACTTATGGACGGGATTTTCCGATTTGGATGAGTACCGACCCTAAACACGATACTTGGACCGAGGCAGTGCATAAGTTTGACATTGGCGGTTGGGATCCAGCTTTTTTTACCGATGACGATGGCCGATTGTACCTTTACAATGGTTCGAGTAACGCTTTCCCTTTGAAAGGGGTGGAATTGAATCGCAAAACCCTGCAACCGCTGGGTACGCGCACTGAGCTTTTTGTCTTAAAACCTGAACGTTTTGGTTGGCAACGTTTTGGCGAACACATGGACAACACCTTTCTCAATCCTTTCATGGAAGGCGCTTGGATGACCAAACATCACGGAAAATACTTTCTACAATACGGGGCGCCGGGCACCGAATTCAGCGGTTATGCCGATGGGGTTGCCGTTGCGTCGACACCTTTGACCGATAATTGGAAACACCAGAGCGATCCTTTGTCGTTTAAGCCGGGGGGGGTTGCCAGAGGAGCCGGACACGGGGCCACTTTTCAAGACAATTGGCAGAATTATTGGCATGTGTCAACGATCGTAGTGGCGGTGAAAAACAACTTTGAGCGCCGCATTGGCATCTGGCCGGCTGGTTTTGATAACGACGATGTGATGTATTGCAACACTGCTTTTGGCGATTACCCGCATTACCTGCCTGCCGGACAAACGGATCACCTCAAAAGCCGGTTTACGGGTTGGATGTTGCTGAATTACCAAAAACCGGTAAAGGTATCTTCGACTTTAGGGGCGCATTACGCCAATTTTGCGGTGGATGAAAGCATCAAAACATATTGGTCGGCAACGAGCAGTGCGCCGGGCGAATGGCTGGAAAGTGATTTGGGCGATGTCTGTACAGTGCGGGCCATCCAAATCAACTATGCTGATCAGGATGCCGAAGTTTTAGGCAAAAATAGCGGAGTAGCCCATCAATATGTGTTGTACCATTCAAAAGATGGCAAAAAATGGGAAATCTTGGCCGACAAAAGCCAAAATACTACCGATGTTCCCCATGATTATCTGGAATTGGCGCAACCTGTAGAAGCGCGCTACATTAAAATTGAAAACCGCAAAGTGCCCAGCGGTAAATTTGCGCTCAGCGGCTTGCGGGTGTTTGGGAAAGGAAAGGGCGCTTTGCCTTCAGCCCCCAAACAGTTTTTTGTATTGCGCACTGAACTGGACAAACGCTCGGCTTGGATCAAATGGTCGCCGGTAGATAATGCCTATGCTTACAATATCTATTATGGCACGGCGCCAGATAAACGCTACAATTGCATCATGGTGCACGATGCCAATGAGTACTGGTTCAAAGGAATGGACAGCCAAAAAACCTACTACTTCAGCATCGAAAGCGTGAATGAAAATGGTACTTCGGTAAAAACGGAAGTGAGTAAGGTGGAATAGGGGAGAACTTCTAGGAAAATTGTGGATGATCATCGCTTAGTGGGCAACACATTATTTTACAAAAAAGAAATCTTGGATGCCATTTAATGATTCGAATAATGTTTATTTTGTAAAATTAAAATCTAAAATAAATGATTTTTAACGTATTAAATTTCAAGTTGTCACCTTGATTCGGCCTTGGTCTTGCTTTAGTCATCGCATTTTTGGTAACAAATGATGGAAAAACGTTTGCATCGTACGCTAATTTAGCTTCCTAAGTAATCGATCAACTAAAGCAAAACAATCATGAATCATTCTATCGATCGTCGGAAATGGCTGCAATCAGCTGGTTTGTTATCTACAGGTTTGGCAATGGGGCCAATCGCCGCTTTTGCAGGGTCAACAGAAATTACTTCGCAAAGCCGCACTTGGGAGCGCAACCTGCGCCCGTCAGCTGATTTGGATAAAATTCAAGTTCGTTTGAATGCGAACGAAAACGTATTTGGGCCATCTGAAAAAGTACGTTTGGCGGTCATGGAATCGGTAAGTATGGGCAATCGCTATGGCCACGAAGATGCGATGCGCCTCATCAGCATGATTGCCGAAAAAGAGCAGGTTTCGAAAGACTGCATCATGCTCGGACCTGGTTCAACTGATTTGTTGGAAAAAGCAGCCATCACCCATTTTATTGGTGGTGGAAACATCGTTGCTGCTGATCCTTCTTATATGTCGTTGATCAAAACCGCGATGGCTTTTGGCGCAACTTGGAAAAACGTTCCTTTGAAAGCCGATTGGTCGCACGATTTGACTAAAATGTCGGCAGCGATGGACAAATCTACCAAGATGGTCTATGTTTGTAATCCAAACAACCCAACTGGTTCGATTACCAATGCAGCAGAGTTGCGCACGTTCTGTCGCAAGGCATCGGATATGGCGCCTATTTTTGTAGATGAAGCTTATCTTGAATACCTCGACAATCCAGTTGCTTCCAGTATGGTGGATTTGGTGCGCGAAGGCAAAAACGTCATCGTATCCCGTACTTTCTCCAAAGTACACGCGATGGCTGGCTTGCGGATTGGCTACATTGTAGCATTACCAGCTACTTTGAAAAAAATTGACACCATGGTGCGGGGCAATATGGGATTGAGCATCACCTCTATCCGTGGCGCCATAGCCAGCATGCAGGATACCACTTTCCACCAGAATGCCTGCAAGTGGACTAAAGAATCACGTGATTATACCCAAGATCAACTGAAGACAATGGGCTTTACCTACGTGCCTTCCTATACCAGCTTTATCCTTTTCCCTATTCAGATGGAAGGTGAGCCTTTCTTGAAAAAAATGACGGATGAAGGCCTTGGCGTCCGCGCCTTTGACGTATTTGGCAAGCCCTATTGTCGGGTGAGTATGGGGACAATGCCAGAAATGAAACTCTTCACCGCAGCATTGAAGAAGGTATTGGTATAAACCATGGAAGCAATAGAAAAAGCAGGGGCATTATTGCTCCTGATTGGCTTGGGCGTATTGTTGCGCAGCAAGGTCAAACATCCTGAAGCGTTGAGCGGCGTAAAATCGCTCATCTTAAGCGTTGCCTTGCCCGCTACAATTTTTGTTGCCTTGTTAAAAAGTCGGATTGAGCCATCCTTGTTGTTTTTGCCATTGCTTACATTGGTTTTCAACGTCGTGTTGATGAAGGTAAGCCAATTGGCCTTGCCTTTTATTGGGGTAGAGCGAGAAGGAGCAACCATGCGCACTTTGCTGATGCTGCTGCCATCGCTAGCGCCAGGCTTGTCGAGTTTTCCATTTATTTTGGAATACCTCGGCGATGATATGTTGGCCAGGGCGGCATTGGCAGATGTAGGGAATAAGGTTTTTGGCTTGATTGTGCTCTATTTGGTTGCCATGCATTGGTATTATCAGTTGCATGGACGCCAACAAGAGTCGGTTTCCAAATGGCAAAACCTAAAAAATCTGGTGCAATCCCTGTTTCAAGAACCAGTCAACGTGGTCATTATTTTGGCTCTTGGCATGTTGGTATTGGGTTGGAACAAAGGCGATTTACCCTACTTTTTAGCAGATCCACTGGATAAGCTGAATGCTTTAATGACGCCTTTGGTGCTGTTGTTCATTGGAATGGCGGCAAAATTCAAACGCCAGGAATTGTTGATGGTGCTTAAATTATTGACGTTCCGATCTGGCTTGGCTTTTTGCTGGAGCGCTTTGATGATGAGCATTTTTCCAATGAATTCATCGCTTGAGGCCTTATTGATCGTAGCATTGCCGCAAAGTTCCTGTAGTTTTTGGCCCTTCGCCCATATGTCGATCATTCAGGGCTTGGAGGATAAATTGCCGGAAAAACAGGAGCAGAAGCGAACCTTTGATTTACCATTGGCCATCAACTTGTTAGCGCTCTCGTTGCCTTTTTCTACGGTTATAGTATTGGCCGTATGTTCCAGTGGTAACTTTTTTGCTCATACCCTTGATGTTTGGTTGGCAGGTGGCGCTATGCTTTTAATAACGGCGTTTTTGGAATTAAGCAGAAACAGTTTTCGATTTTCGGCCTTTGTTTCCAATCGCCAAGCGCTTTTGAAATAGTATTAAAAAACGATTTAGATAGTTGTCGTAGGACGGTACCAAAGATCGGTTTCAGCGTAGAAAGTGTTTTTGGTTATGGTTTTTTACACTCTTTGCTTTGGAACTGTTTTCCTTGACAGGCTTTGGCCGTCCTTACTTTTCTTTCTTCCTTGATTTTATAGAATTGCCTACTTTTGCGAAAAAAGCACTATGGCCGAAACAAGCTGGACAAGACGTACCTGGCAAAGGTTGGTCAACCTGTTTGGCAATCCAAAACAAACACTTCCACCAGATTATATTCCAATCGTTCAATCTACGTATGTGTACAGCCAGCATCAGGAAGAAGAACTGGAGCTGGATCTGTATGAACCGGCCAATCCAAGTCCAGCAGATGGCCGTACCCTGATTCTCTACTTTCACGGCGGCGGTTTTTCAGAAGGGAGTTCTAAAGAACCGCGTTATGTACAGTTTATGGAAAATCTGGCGCAGGCTGGTTTTGTTGCGGCTGCGGTTTCCTACCGACTCACCATGCGCGGCCGTTCTATGGGTTGCGATCAATTACAAGAAGAAAAAATTGCGGCGTTTAGGCATGCGGCCCAGGATGTTTGGGCCGCAACCAGCTTTGCATCTAGCAAATTGGAGGAGTGGAACGTCAATCCTCAAAGCATTGTTTTAGCCGGCAGCAGCGCCGGCGCCGAAGCAGTGGTAAACGCTGCCTTTTGGCCCGATGGCGCGCTGGGTGTTGACAATCGAGGATTGCCTGAAGGTTTTAAATACGCGGGGCTTTTAGCCATGGCGGGCGCCTTACTCGATTTGGATTGGATCACGGAAAACAGCGCCATTCCTACATGTTTGTTTCATGGCATCGATGACCCCTTGGTGCCTTTCGGCAGTGCCTCTCATCATTATTGCACCAAAGACCAACCAGGTTATTTGCCCCTTTATGGCAGCGGCAGCATTGCCGAAAAATTGAAAACCCTGAACAAACCCTATCGACTCATTGCCGGTGTAGAAGGGGGGCATGGCTGGGCCGATAAACCCATGGCGGATCATATGGATGTTGTACTGGATTTTTTAAACCAGCAAGTGCAAGCTGGGGCTTTTGTTCAAGTGGAAGAAAAATGGAAATGGAGTAGGTAAACCCCTTGCTCAGTGATAAAATAGATTTTGCTATCTGCTAGATTTTCCCCAATATTTCGTTTTCTTTACTCACTTTTCATCAAAAAACGAAAGGCTATGAAACCATTTATTTTCTTGGCTTTGACGATGTCTTGTTTTCTTATCGGCTGCCAACCGCCTGGGAAAGCTCCGGAAGCTGAAAAAAGCGGCGACAAGATAGCACCAGAAGGAGGCGATTACCTCATTGTGCCTGGCGTACGCGTAGGACCGCTTCATCGCGAGCATGCCCTTGAAAATGACCTCGTTCAAACGTTTGGCGCAGAAAACATAAAAAAACAAGCCATTTATGTTGGAGAGGGGGAAGAAATTCCGGGGTATTTGATTTTTCCGGATACCAAGGATGAACTGCAGATTGCTTATGATACTACGATTGCCAAAGATAAACCGGCATTTATCCGCGTTGAGCAAGAAGGCACCCATTGGAAAACCAGCACTGGCATCAGCATTGGTACTACCATTGAAGAACTGGTAAAAATAAATGGCCGCGATTTTGATTTTCTTGGGTTTGAATGGGATTATGGTGGCTTTGTCACGGATTGGAAAAACGGGAAGCTCAACAAAGATCTGCGGATAAGATTGGGCAGCGAAGGGGGCAATCTACCCACAGAATTGATTGGCGATCGCACCATATCCTCGAATAATACCAAGATCAAAGGCCAAAAAATTAAAGTTGCTTCCTTAGATTTTAGCCTTTAAATATACGATCTATGAAAATAAAGTGCCTGCTGATTGATGATGAACCCTTGGCATTGGATGTGCTAGAATCCTATGTGCAAAAGGTGGAAGGACTGGAGTTAATTGACCGTTGTGAGAACGCTTTACAAGCTTTTTCCATCATCCAAAATCAGACAGTAGATTTGCTTTTTCTGGACATCCAAATGCCTAAACTGAACGGTGTAGAATTCTTAAAAACATTACAACGGCCGCCTAAAGTCATATTTACTACCGCGTATCGCGATTACGCCATCGAAGCCTTTGACTTAGATGTGGTTGATTATCTGCTCAAACCTATCTCGTTTAGCCGATTTTTGAAATCGGTCAGTAAGGCATATGTGCATTTGCAAGTCAATGGCGGGAATGTACAATCGGAATTGATAGATGCTCATTCCAACCTCCCAACCGGTCTTAACGAAGACTCTTCTTATTTACAATCTGCGGATAACATTTTGGTGCGGGCCGATAAAAAAATGATCAAAGTCCCTTTGGTGGAAATCCTTTACATCGAAAGTTTGAAGGACTATGTCATTATCCACCTCAACGGCCGTAGAATTGTAACCAAGCAAAAAATCAGTTACTTGGAGCAAAAACTACCGGAAGGTCAATTTTTGCGCATCCATCGATCGTTTTTGGTGGCGTTGCAAAAAATACAGGCATTTTCACCTACCCAAGTTGAAATCAATGGCCAAGAGCTTCCAGTAGGGCGCAGTTACAAAAGCGAAGTTGCGAAAGTGTTGGGTTTTTCCTGGCCGGGGAATTAGTTTGTCATTTCTTAGAAATGGGTGAATAATAAAGTGTCATTTTCGCCGCCGCTATTTTGCTGCCAATCGACTATCTTTTGAGGCGCAATGTGGGGCATTGCAACGAAAAAGATAGGAAGAGTGGCGGTGAAAGAGCAAGGCAAAAGTGATACTTTATTGTTTAACCATTTCTTAATACCTACATCAATGAATAAAAATCAATTTTTTTCACTCTGCTTTATTGCCTTTGCTGCTACGCCCTTGTTGGCGCAAATTACTGACCCCAAAGCTACGGAAGTCTGGGATCCTGTACCGCGGTTAGTTACGCCAGGAGCGCAATACAAAGCGCCTTCTGACGCGATCGTACTCTTTGATGGCACCAATGCCAAAGAATGGGTTAAAGAGGGCAAAAAAGAACCGGCTGGCTGGAAAGTAGAAGATGGCGCGATTACTGTTGTAAAAGGCGCTGGCGGTATCAGTACCGTACGCGAATTTGGCGATTTTCAGTTGCACATTGAATTCAGAACACCAGCCGTAGTAGAAGGCAACGATCAAGGTCGCGGCAATAGCGGTATCTTTTTACAAAGCCGTTATGAACTACAAGTGTTGGACAACTTCAACAACAAGACTTACTCCAATGGTCAGGCTGGTTCTATTTACAAACAATCCATGCCCTTGGTGAATGTTTGCAAAGGCCCAGGCGAATGGCAAATGTATGACGTGATTTACACCGCTCCTCGTTTCAATGCCGATGGCATCAAAACGGCTTCTGCCTACGTCACGGTGATACAAAACGGCGTTTTGGTACAAAATCACACAGAAATCAGAGGAGGAACGGAGTACATTGGTTTGCCAAAGTACGTTGCACACGGTAAAGCGCCTTTGTCGTTGCAAGATCACGGAAACCCCGTGAGCTACCGCAATATTTGGATTCGGGAATTGTAGAGACCTTGCAGGCAAGGTCAGTATGACAATATTTAAGGTTCAAGGTGTAGAGACGTTGCACACAACGTCTCTACACCTTGAATGGTTTTCGATTCCATTTTTATGCATCAGACCGTGACGAGCCTCCTCGTATTCATGTAAGCCGAGGAGAAGGTTGTGCTAAAATATGGTTGGAACCAAATGTTGAAGCACAATATTTCTATGCATTTAAAGCCCGTGAGCAAAATGGAATCATGGAGATTATCGAAGCGAACGAGGACTTTTTAAAACAAAAGTGGTATGACTTCTTCAATGGCTAATCGCTACGATACTTTAGAGCAAATCATTTTTGAGCAGGGACTACGTATTGCAGGAGTTCACTGCTACCCTGATATGGACTTAATGCTTGTGGTGCTAAATAACAAGAGAATACTTCAGCGTAAAATTAGTTCTTCTTCTCGCTTATCAAGTGCTACTCCGGAGCAACTTCAAAATTTGCAACTCATAGGTGGCGGTATCGGCGTTCACTGGCCCGATATTGATGAAGACCTAAGTTTAAAAGGTTTTTTAAAGGAGGAGTTCTCACTCAAAGCAATAGCAGTGTAACCCACACTCGAAAGCGCTAGAATAACGCCTTAGGAATTTCAAAGTCACGGAAACCGATTTTTCAATTCTTTTTCCGTACTAATTACAATTCCGGTTATTCCCAATAACAACACCAAACTTGCAAAGAGTAAACTGATTTCCGATTCAAAAAAATACAGTGTTCCCGCTTGCACCAACAGCAACAAAAACGCCAATCGTAACATCAACTCGCTGCTCCGCTGATTGGCAAAATCCCATCTTTCTTGGCTTTTCATTGAGCTGCCAGTACGGTAGCCATACAGGGCATTGATGTGTTTAGGCGGGTAATGCCTAAACAAAAAAGCAATGACCAAAAAAACCGGCCCCAAAAATAAATGCAGATAAAGCAACTTGTCCATAGCGATTTTGGATTTAAAATTCCATACTACTGGGCATTTTCGATTTGATCGCTCGCTAAACCTTCCAGGTCTCGAAGACCTGGAAGGTTTAAGTATCCCCAAAATTTAAAATGTCCAGTAGTATGTTAAAATTCAATCACCCCAGCTAAATCCGGATTAATGACAACGGCTTTTTCATAATCAATCTTCGCTTCCTCATCTTGTCCCATCTCTTTGTACAAAATAGCGCGATTGATGTACCCTTCTGCGTAATCTGGATTAAACTCAATGGCTTTTTCATAATCCGCTAAAGCCGCTTCATTTTCTCCCAACTCGCTGTATAGGTTGCCCCGGTTGTTGTACGCTTCGGCTTCTGTAGGATAAATCTCGATCAATTTGCTATAATCGGCAAGAGCAGCATCGTTATCCCCCAGTTTTTTATGTAAGATAGCGCGATTGAAATAGGCTTCCGGGTTGGTAGGCGCAATGCTGATGGCTTGGTTGTAGTCGGCTAGCGCTTTTTCTGGATCATTCATATCGTCCAGCATATTGCCGCGATTGATCCAGGCGTTGACGTCTTTCGGAGTCATCTCGATAACTTTGGAATAGTCTTGAAACGCTTCATTGGTATAGCCTACGGCATTGAGCAAGTTGCCGCGATTAAAAAAAGCCGCTGCGTAATCGGGCTTTAATTGTATAGCGCGATTGTAATCATTCAAAGCTTCCTGATAGCGATTGAGATC
Organism: Saprospiraceae bacterium; assembly: GCA_040401995.1. Classification (GTDB taxonomy): domain Bacteria; phylum Bacteroidota; class Bacteroidia; order Chitinophagales; family Saprospiraceae; genus Haliscomenobacter. Next base: position 26,338 of record JBBANM010000010.1, on the reverse strand, counting down.
GGCTAGCAGATTGGCGCGCCCCAGGTAAGAATCGACATAATCTGGTCGGATCGCGATGGCTTCGTCAAAATCGGCCAAAGCAGATTGCCACTCGCCATAATGCCGCCAAAGCATCGCCCGATTTAAAAATACCGCCGCGTCGCGCATCCCTAATTCAATGGCTTGGGAATAATCTTCGAGCGCTTCTTGATGATTTTCCAATTCACTGTACACTAGTCCACGATTGAAAAAAGCATCGGCATCAACTGGATTCAGTTCAATGGCTTGTTCAAAACTGGCCAAAGCTTCATCGTGTCGACCTAAAAACACCAATAGATTTCCGCGATTGTTGTACGCCGCCATATCGGTGGGGTTCAAGGAAACGACGCGGTCATAATCGGCTAGTGCTTCCTCATAGCGGCGTGCCTCAGTCAATAGTATTGCACGATTGAAATGCGCATCCGCGTGATTCGGATTGACTTCGATGATCTCGTTGTATTCTTCTAAGGTTGGTTTTGGTTGCATGTACTTCGCTTTTTCAGAATGCGAAGATAATTGGAAAGGCGAATTTTTCGAACCTTGATTTTTTCAAGATTCGAAAAGCTTCGGGTTATTTTTTTGGCAGCATTCTCAGGGTATCTTTTTTTATCGTGTCTTTTTTCAACATGGCTTTGCTGAGGGAATCGCGCCAGATCATAGAGTCCCGGATCATGGTCGTTTGTCGGAGCTCCAATTGTTTTTGCTTGGTGTCCACTTTAAGGTACAACCAACCTAAAGCGTACAAAATACCCAGGTTGAGAACGATCAAAAAAACCAGGAACTGTTTACCAAATCCATAGGTCAAGTTTTCCGAATTGTTAGCCATGTCCTTTTTTATATTTTTTCCATTCGGGAATGAAGAGATGTTACGGTGAAATAGAAAATCCAATCATCCTTTAAGGCAGCGATCGATTGACCAATCTACCCACCAGGGCATTCATTAAAAATAAGAGCCAGATACCTCCAGCAAGATAAGCCCAATTTCGAGTAAACAACACCAAAACAGCTGCTTGGATCAAGGCAAAAAAGGTATATTGTATCACGGCTTGTCCGTTCTCCTGCCAAAATTCGGAGAAAGTATCATGGGCGTTGGTATCATCCTGGCCATAAGTGAATGGCAGTCTGACATTGAGGTATTGCGCCAGTTGTTGCAAAAGATCCGGGAAGGTACCTTTGCGGTCTTTGATGGCTTGCCCCATTTCAGCAATACGATGATCGGTCAGTTGATCAATCAAAGCTTTCCGTACCCGGTCTTCCTGAGCGCGCTCATAGGCGGGGAAAGAGGTGCCGGTTACATCTTTTTCCAAATCCAGCAAGCGGTCGTATTCTCCGGGTTTTGTAGCAGCTTTAAATGAAACGGGCAAGATATCGACCAGGATGAAGAAAATGATCAAAAACCACTTGGTCCATTGCACCGTTTTACCGCCCACGGGTTTGACTTCCAAACGCTCCAAAGCGATTTCACGCGCTAGGTAATTGTAGCTGAATTGCTTGTTGAAATTGGCCAACTTATCGGTTCTTTCTTTTTGCAGTTTGCCGATTTCGCCGGCGTTGACGTCTATTTTTTCAAAGTTCTTAGACCGCAATAAAGCGATCTCGTCATTCAAATAGCGGATTTCTTCTTTGATCTCGTTGGCACGGGGCCCATATTGCTTTATTCCTGAGGTGGTACCGCAGTTGAGGGTAGTATCCTTGCCGCTCATTTCAAAAAGCAATAGTTTTTCTTTGCACTGGCGCTCCGTCAATTTGACTTCCACCTCGCTTTTCAAGCCATTGTCGCGACCGCGAACGGTATCGATGTTGCCTTCGTATTGGGCGTAAATGGCTTTTTCGCCCTCTTCCTTCATTTGGAAAAGCTCCTGTTCTAGACTGTCGTCAAAAACCAATAGTACAATGGGGTGCGATACTAAAATCCCGATACCAATCGAAAACAGCAGGCGACTAAAAAACAAAAAGGAGAAGATGTCTTTGCGGGGGCTATCGGATTTGCGGAAAGTAGCGACAATAAAACGGTCAAAAATAAACACAATCAACGCCCAGATAATACCAGCGCCGATAAAAACAAAGGTCTTATCGGTCAGCGTAGAAATGGCGTACATCATGGAAAAAAGCCCCAAAATGGCGGGCACCAAAACCAAACCGCCATAACCAGAGTGTTTGATGTGTTCGGATCGGCCACAACGATCTAGTACTTCGCGGTCGGAACCAGCACACCAAACAAAGAAATCATAGAGCTGTTTTTTCATGCGTGCAAAATAAATAAAAGGAGATGACGAAACAGTGGAGTTCCATATTACTGGACATTTTAATTTTTTGGCGAGCTGTAAACCTTCCAGGTCTTTGAGACCTGGAAGGTTTTGCAACCCCTCATCAGAAAAATGTCCAGTAGTATGGTGGAGTTCAATAAAAAATGGAAATCAGTCTTTCTTTTTTACCGTCGACAAAGTAAGTCCAGTTCCAAAACCATTTAAAAGTTTTCGTCAAAACCTGCTTACCAGTAGATGAAAGACAAAAAATACGTGGGGCAATCGTTTTGCAAAGCCATCAAATGGATACAATCGGTAGATATGCATCATCAATCAATTCTGATCACAATGCAGCAAAATTGGAAATTTTTCAAACATACTTTCCGGGATATAAAACCGATTAAGTAACTTGATTGGCGATTTTTTAAATTCCTACAAACACGATCAAATTATGAAGAAACTTAGCATTAGCCTCTTTTTTCTCTTGGCTACAGTTTTGGTATTCGGCCAAACTTGGAAAGAGGAAAAAAAAGGGACATACGTTTTGGTGAAGAACGCTACGGGTAAAACTTTAGGTTATGCTCCCAGCTCAGGGGTGAAGATCCTAACAGTTGCCGGCCTAGCATTCAAAGATTTAAATAAAAACAATGTACTCGATCCATATGAAGATTGGCGTTTGCCGGTTGATGTGCGGGCAAAAAACTTGGCGTCCAAAATGACCATCGAGCAAATTGCCGGATTGATGTTGTACAGTCCGCACCAGGCTGTTCCCGCCCGAACTGGCGGTCGTTTTAGCGGTACCTACTCTGGTGGTAAATCATTTGAAGACAGCGGGGTAGAGGCCGATGCGCTTACCGATCAACAAACCAAATTTTTAAAGGTAGACAACCTACGTCACGTCTTGATCACCACGGTAAAATCACCAGAAACTGCGGCCAAATGGAACAACAATGTTCAGGCATTTGTAGAAAGCCTTGGATTGGGCATACCCGCCAACAACAGCTCAGACCCACGACATGGCGTTAACGCTAGCGCCGAATACGATGCTGCTGCCGGTGGTGAAATCTCCATGTGGCCTGGTTCTTTAGGGATGGCAGCTACCTTTGATCCCGCTGCAGTAGAAAAATTTGGACAAATTGCTGCTTTGGAATACCGGGCATTGGGGATTGCTACGGCGCTTTCTCCGCAAGTTGACATTGCTACCGATCCACGCTGGAGCCGGGTGAATGGCACTTTTAGTGAAAATCCTCAATTGGCGGCGGCAATGGCACAAGCATATTGTGATGGTTTTCAGACATCAACGGGAAAACTTGAAATTGCCAATGGCTGGGGCTTTGGTAGCGTCAACGCGATGGTAAAACACTGGCCCGGCGGCGGATCCGGTGAAGGTGGTCGCGATGCCCATTATGGCATGGGGAAATTCGCGGTTTACCCTGGCAATCAATTCCAAACACATTTGATTCCTTTTACGCAAGGTGCTTTCAAGTTGAAAGGCAAAACCATGAGTGCATCAGCGATTATGCCGTATTACACTATTTCTTGGAATCAAGACCCCAAGAACAAAGAAAATGTTGGCAACAGCTACAACAGTTATCTCATCACTGATCTGTTGCGCGTCAAATACAAGTTTGACGGGGTGGCTTGTACCGACTGGGGCATCACCGCCGATGAAACATCCTTGAATACTTTTATGACTGGCCGATCTTGGGGGGTTGAAAAACTAAGCGTTGCCCAACGCCATTATAAGGCATTGATGGCTGGTATCGATCAATTTGGCGGCAACAGCGAAGCAGCGCCCATCGTCGAAGCTTATAACATGGGCGTCAAAGAGAAGGGCACCCCAGCAATGCGCGCTCGGATGGAGCAATCTGCGGTGCGTTTGCTGCGCAATATCTTCCGGGTTGGTCTTTTTGAAAACCCCTACGTAGACCCTGAAGAAACCAAAAAAACGGTGGGTAACCCCGAATATATGGCCGCAGGTTATCAGACGCAGTTGAAATCGATGGTCCTGCTGAAAAACCAAAAACAGACGCTACCGCTTAAAACTGGGATCAAGGTTTATGTACCCAAAAAATACACTCCAGCCGGACGCAATTTCCTAGGAGCAGAAACCAAGGAGTCCTTTGACTATCCGGTAAGTATTAAAATCGTAGAGAAATACTTTACCCTTACTGAAAACCCAGAGGAAGCCGATGTGGCTTTGGTATTTGTAAGTAGCCCTAACTCGGGGATCGGTTACGATGCGGAAGATGTGAAAAAAGGAGGAAACGGTTACGTGCCTATCACTTTGCAATATGGCCCTTATACCGCCTATCTAGCGCGTGATTCGAGCATTGCTGGCGGTGATCCATTGGAAAAAACTAAGAACCGGAGTTACAAAGACAAGACATCAACGGCCACCAATCAAACTGATCTGGGGATGATCCAGGATACCAGAGCGAAAATGGCAAACAAACCGGTCATCGTTTCCGTCAATATGAACAACCCAATGGTATTTGGTGAATTTGAAAAAAATGTGGATGCTATCCTGGTCAATTTTCGCGTTCAGGATCAGGCGATCATGGATATGTTGGTTGGTAAGGCTGAACCTTCAGGGTTGCTTCCGCTGCAAATGCCAGCTGATATGCAAACCGTGGAAAAGCAATTGGAAGATGTGCCGCAAGACATGAAATGTTACAAAGATGCTGCTGGTAATGTCTACGATTTTGGTTTTGGGTTGGATTGGAAAGGCGTGATCAAGGATCAAAGGGTGATCATGTATCGCAATAAAGTGAACTAAGCAAGGAGTGAATAAAAAGTGCTCATCGATTTCCGAACCGATGAGCACTTTGTCTTTTTATGGAATTTATGGTTTGGCCTTGTACTGATACATCAACCGCTCCTGATCAGCAATCCTTTGTTGCAGTATATTGACATAATTTTGCGCCTGTTTGTTGCCATATTGGCTGTAAGCCTTTTGCGCCCAATTCAAAGCTTTTTGCAAATCGCCGTCTCTTTCCGCAGATACTGCTAGATTAATGGCTGCTTTACCAGGAGTGCGTTTATCACTAGCGTTTTGCAACAAACCCGTCCAAACATCTTCCGCTTGATCCCATTTGTTGATTTTGGTATATCGAAACGCTTCCTCCATTGATGCTTTGTCGTTCCCTTTTCCCGTATTGGAAAAAGAACGGCTTACCGTTACATAAACGGGTGCAATACGCATGGCATAATTGGTACCGGCTTTGGCGCCCAACTCGCGTACGGCATTGATTTGGCTGTACAAACCATTGCGTGCCAGGGCATCGGTATCTCCGGTGTAGGAGTGATCTACAAATTCATTACTGGTGTTGTCATCCAATATAGCACGGGCTTTGGGATCGTAAACTCGCCAACCCACATATACGCGTAAGTTGCGGTAAGCAGTGTAGCGGGTTTTTTGCACTTCCTGGTTGGTAGATTTTTCTTTTTGTTTGTAAGTAGAAGTACTCATCCGGATATCGCTATTGGAATCAAAAGATTCTAGCGCAATAATCAGATCTGAAGAATACTGTTTGCAAAGGTCTTCCACCTCGCGCCAACTTAAAGGAGACCCCATACTGCGGCCATTTTGGGGATTGGTGTATTCCAAACCAGTTGTTTTTGCAGTGTAGCGCGGCGTCCGCCCAAGGGTGTTGATCAAACCCTGCATGGCACGTTGGCGGCCTTCCCGGTCTTGACCAATATCTTCACCCGAAAATAATCCCTCGGCAAAAGACTTGAATCCCTTAGCGGGTTTGCTGCGATCGATGATGGCGATATTTTGCACATAATCAGGGAAAACGATCTGCGAAGGTTGCAGCACCTGTAAAGAAATGCTGCTGGTACTGCAACTCCAAGCAGTGAGGCTGAGCAATAAAAAGCACAAAAACGGATGTTTCATCAATGTTTAGGTTTTTGGTGTATTCAAAAAAGATTGTAAAAATGGCTTTTTACCAAATACTGGTCAATAGGGATCATCAGGAAAATGGATCAATCGCCCATTTTCCTGGGTCAGCTCCATCCAATGCAAGAGCAAGATACCAACCCCGGCCGCACCTTGCATGTAGCCTGTTTGTGCAACAACTTGCTCGGGGTTTTTCCGGTTCTCTGCTTGAATCCACTTGATGCCCCGCTCCTTGGCAGTACCTTTTTGCAACAAATCTTGGGTCATTTTCCAAGCAAAATCTTTATAAGTGGAATCTTTTTTCAATTGGTACATGGATAAGAAAAATTCAGCTACGCCAGCATTCCCGCAGCATTGGCTAATGTTGTTCCAAAAACCCGAGGTTTGTTTTTCGGGAATACCGCTTTTAAGAATGGGTTCAGTGCAAGCGTACATGGCATCTTCCCATTCTTTTTTGGCAGTTGCTTGAAACAAGGCAGCATACAAACGTGCAATACCAGCCGGACCATGACAAAAGCCCAGATAATACAAGGATTTTCCATCGCCATCTTCATGGTGACAGATGAGGTGGTCTTTGGTTTCAATGCTTTTCAGGTAGTTGGCAGCAGCTAATGCGGCATTTAAATATTTGATAATACCCGTAGCAATATAGAGTTTGGTTAAAAAATAAGCTACGCCGGCTGTACCGTGCGAAAAATTGGGCATGATTCGATTATAAGCAGGCTCCATTGGCCATTTCAACTGTTTGTTGTTGACTTTTATGGCCTGACCAAGAAGCCCATTGCCAATTTGTTTGGCCAGAGTGCGCCATTTTTCATCCTCGGTTTCTTTGTAAGCACTGAGCATAAAAAGTCCAATTCCGGCATTGCCAGATATGATGTCAGTGACTGTTCCCCAACGTGCTGTGTCGCCAGAAATGGTAGCAGATGAACGCAGCAATTCCAAACACCTTTCGTATCCTTCTAAGTATTTAGCGTCACGAGAGACATTAAAAACCTGTTTCAGCGTAAAAGCTACGCCAGCCAAACCAGTGTACAAACCCGCTGATCCGCTATTGCCCTTGGTAGAAAGAGAATCAGGCAAATGATCAACCAGGTAATTGGCGCCTTTTCTAGCGGTTCTCAGAAAATCAGGATTGTTCAAAGAATGGGAAGCTTCTAGATAAAACAATACTACGCCCGGCGAACCGCTATACAAATCGGGGTGCGATGCAGTAGAATCTTCATCAGGTGCAACAGCCCAAGTGGTGGTCTGTTCGTCTCTAATGGCATGCTCAGCCAGCCAATTGTGGATGCGAAAAATGAGACCGTCAAATTGAACTTGGCCAAAAAGACCAGTACCTAAAAACAGAAAAATACCAAGGATAAAATGGCTACGCATGTTTTTTTGGCCGAAAAGATAGCGATAAATGTAGGAATGTGGCAGCTGGATTTTGAAAAAATTGACACCATTGGTTTTTGAAGTGTGCAATTTTTTATATTTACAAAAATGTTTAAAAAAACGCGCTATGCAAAAATCAACCCTTCAATTTCTCCAAGATACTGGAGCGACGGTTCCCGTAGTTTGTGGTCCAATGTATCCGGGGTCTAATCCTGAATTGATTGCTGCGGTATCGGAAGCCGGCGGTTTTGGCGTGGTACAACCTGTAAGTTTAACCGCTTTGTACGGCCACGATTTTCGCGAAGGGTTGCGCTTGATCAAAAAACTCACCAACAAGCCTTTTGGCGTCAATTTTACCATTTTTGGCGGCGCTGATAAAAAGTACCACGAAATGATGGAAAAATGGATGCACATTTCGATTGAAGAAGGGATTAAATTCTTTTTGACATCGCTGGGCAAACCGGATGCCGTGGTAAAAGTTGCTCAACAACATGGCATCAAAGTGTACCACGATGTGCCCAATAAAAAAGTGGCCTTGGCCATGCGGGATGTGGGCGTTGACGGATTAAATTGCATCAACTGGCGCGCTGGCGGCCAAACGGGTATCCAATCAGCCGAACAGTTTATGGAAGAATTGCATGATCTGGATATTCCGCTTATTTGCGCTGGAGGTATTGGCAATACGGATGATTTCAAAAAAGCTTTGGCCATGGGTTATGCTGGGGTACAACTGGGTACGCGCTTTTTGGCTACCACCGAATGCCAGATTACGGATAGCTACAAACGTGCAATTGTGGCGGCGCAAGAATCCGATATTGTTTGGACCAACAAAATTGCTGGCAACAATTCATCAGTGATCAAAACGGCCGACATTATGCGGGGCGGTCTCCGTACTGGCCCCATCATCACCTATATGCTTAAACAACCAAGACTAAAAAAATACGCACGGATGTACTTGATGAGCCGCGGGCTCAAACGCTATAAAAAAACCACGTTTAGCGATGCGTATCAATATTGGCAAGCAGGAAAAGGCGTTGACAACATCATCAGCATTGAGTCTTCAGCTACGGTGATCAAGGCTTTTGAGGAAGCTTTTGCGGAGTTGCAAAATTAAGCTGGATTGGGAAAAAAGACCTTAGACCGTGCTATAAATATACATTCCCCTCGGGAATAAAATAGCCCCTGGATATTTATGTAAAAAAGGGGATCTCCAAATACCTATTCGGAGATCCCCTTTTTTTTAACGACAAAAGAATTACTTCAACGACAAAGTCGTCTCAGATTCTTTTCCATCTTTTGTAGCTACCCATTTATAGCTTCCACGTGGGAGGTAGGTTTTGCTATTTTTGGCGGCTTTCACCGTAATAGATTTGTCTTCCTCTTTGCGTTTTTCATTCAATTTCTTTTCCAGATCACCTGCCTTTGTAGCGTCCATCGTCAGGTCGTAGCTGAAGTAATTTAGCCCTTTGACCGCATCAAATTCCAGCGATTTGAGCACTAAACCTGCCTCGGTACGGATATCAATTTTGACTTTTCCAGCCGCATTGACATACACCGGTAGCTGAACATCTACTTTTTGATCTTCGGCCCAATCGGCATAAGGATTGCCCCAACGACCCGACCACCGCACCGCATCTGGTTCAAAGGTTTTGATGGTTTGGGCTATTAGATCGGGTTTGAGCTGCTGTAGTTCTTTTCCACGACCTAGATATAAGGAACGGCCATGCGTACCGACAATGATGTCTTTTTCCCGCGGATGAATGACCACATCGTGCACCGGTACTGCCGGGAGGCCATTGTTCATCAATTGGAACGATTGTCCACGGTTGAGGGAAACATAGAGACCATGATCGGTACCAACATAGAGAATGTCTTCATTGGTAGGGTCTTCTTTCACCACGTTGATGGGTTCAAGTGGAAGATCTAGACCGATTTTAGTCCAGGTATCGCCATAATTGTCAGAGGCGTAGAGATAAGAACCAAAATCGTCAGATCGGTAGCCGCTGAGACACACATAAACGCGACCTTCGGCAAACTTTGAAGCCTGAACCCGGTTCACCCAAAGATCTTGCGGTAAAGCATCAGAGATTTTTTTCCAGGCATAACCACCATCGCGGGTTATATGCACCAAGCCATCGTCGGTACCCACATAGAGCAAACCAAATTTTAAAGGCGACTCGTGGATGGTGCTGATGGTTCCAAAGGGCACATCGCCTTTTTTGCCCCCTTTAGTCAAGTCGCCAGAAATGGCATCAAAAGCATCGCCCCGGTTAAAGGAACGGTGTAATTTATTCGAAGCCATGTAAAGGATATCCGGTTGGTGGATCGAGAGGTGTATCGGCGTCATCCAGTTCCAACGCAGCGGTTTTTCACCCACCTTGTGGCGTGGGGTGATGAATTTGCGATCCCCGGTTTTGGTGTTGATACGGAAATAAAAACCAAACTGAGAACCGGTGTAGACGGTAGCATTATCCCGAGTATCAATTGCTACTTGCATTCCGTCGCCACCGGCAATCGACTTGTAAGGATACTGGCCCGTTGATTGCCAACTAGTGCCTGGGGTATAAGTGCTTGGCCCCATCCAAACGCCGTTGTCTTGCAAACCGCCATATACGTTGTAAGGCGTAGCCATATCCGCAGCGATGTAATAAAATTGTGCCAGCGGCGGGTTGTTGCAGTGATTCCAGGTCTCGCCATCGTCGTATGAAATGTTGATTCCGCCATCGTTACCTAGAATAATATGTCCAGCTCTTTTGCTATTGATCCACAAAGCGTGGTGATCACTGTGCACATTGTCTTGATCAATGGATTTGAAGGTTTTGCCGCCATCGTCGGAGCGAATAACCGGCACGCCCAAGAGGTAAATTTTATTCGGATCAACTGGCGAAACCCTCACCTGACCAAAATAGTACCCATAAGAGCTGTAAACACCATCAACAAAACCTTTGTGGGTCTTACCCCAAGTTTTGCCGTCATCATCCGAACGGTAAATTTCCAAACCGATTACTTGGGTATCAAATACCAAAGCATTGGGCTCTTCGGTGTATTCAATCAACTCTTGCGGTTTCATTTTATCGGATTTAACCATTTCAATGGCCTTGTCCACGGTAAAATCTTCAGGAAAACCATTGCTGGCCAGGTAATCCTTGATCTGGTATTTTTTCAAACCCAAAAATTGCTCCTTACTTATGGTTCGGAGTTGTTCTTTGGTCAGTAGATCGGGCTCGGTAGGTTTTTCTTTTTCCCGACGAAAGTAATTATCGATGGTAGCGTAGATGACACGTTTGCCGTTGTTGCGCATGATGGCCAAACCAATACGACCGGCGCCTTCGCCTTTAGGAAACGCTCCGCCCATTTTATTGAGGAGTTTCCACGTGTCGCCGACATCGGTGCTTTGATAAATACCGCTTTCTTCACCAGATTCGATAAAATCCCAAGCACGGCGTTCGCGGTGCCAAGTAGCAGCATAAAGCACTTTAGGATCTTGAGGGTCAATGACCAAGTCGCTAGCGCCAGTATTTTCGTTTACACTCAATACCTGTTTCCAAGTTTTACCGCCGTCGGTGGTTTTGTAGACGCCGCGTTCTTTGTTGGGAGAGTACAAGTGGCCAAGAACCGCAACCCAAGCGGTGTTGGGGTCGGTAGGGTGGAGAACAATACGGCCAATGTGATGGCTTTCCTCCAATCCCAAGTATTGCCAGGTTTTGCCGCCATCGATACTTTTGTACATCCCCACGCCTGCGTAGGAAGAGCGACTAGAATTGACCTCACCGGTACCTACCCAGATGATGTTATTTTTCCAGTTGACGGCTACGTCGCCAATGGTAATCACCTGTTCTTTGTCAAAAAGAGGGGTGAAAGTGTTGCCATTGTTGGTGGTTTTCCATAAACCGCCGGAGGCATAACCCACGTAAAAGTGGCTTGGATCCTCTTCAGAAACATCGACATCAACTACCCGGCCGCTCATGACGGTTGGTCCAATCGATTTAAAGGCGATTCCATTGACGATGGAATTTTTTTCCAATGTTTTGCGCTGATCAAAGCTTTTGATTCGGGCATTGGCGGGGGTAGCTGCAGGTTGCTGTGCTATTGCCGCAATGGTGAATACCGAAAATAGTAAACAAAATATCGCTCTCATTTAATTTGGATTTGAAAATTGCAAGAAAAAAAGCATAAGTAGTATGTCATATTACTGGACATTTTAATTCCGGGGAAGCGTAAACCTTCCAGGTCTCGAAGACCTGGAAGGTTTAACAACCGATCATTTGAAAAATGTCCATTAGCATGATAGATCATAATATTAAATCAATCAATCCACCCTTTTTCCCAACAGAGCCTGGCCACCTTGGTACAAAGTTAAGCTTTCCGCTTTGCCATCTTTTACCGTAAAAATGACTTTAGCTTCAACAACTTTGAGGAAAAATTCGGTTTCTGACTTGGCGAACAATTCAAATTTACCTTGTCCGGTGGGGATGCCAAACAGCCGCGCACCTTCCTTCATTATGGTAATTTTAAAACCCGGCGTCAGTTGATAACTCCCGACGTAAGATTCCAAAATAGCCTCATCCACCTTAAAAATAACAGAAGGCTTGCCGATGCCCATTTTAGCTAGCATGTCTACGGCGTTGGTATTGTTGGGATTAAGCTCCAAAGATTTTTGATAGTTTTCAATGGCTGGAGCTTGCTGGCCGTCTTTCATCAGCGCTTCGCCATAGCTGTCGTAGGCGTTGGCTGATTTAGGATGTTCCGCGACATTGATTTTGAAAATGACTGCCGCCAATTTGGTGTTTTTGGCTTCCAGATAAGCATAGCCCGTTTCATTGAACTGATCTTCATTGAAATCGTAGCTGCTAGCAGGGTTCTTTTTGATTTCTTCATAAGCTTTCCAGGCGGCATCGGCGCCTTGGGCATCCGCAATTTTCTTGATATCGAGCAGGGCTGGTTTTTTAACTTGAATCAGTTTAGCGCTTGAGTTGAGCAAGCGCATGCCAATGTCGTCGGCGCCTGCGGTAGAGTTGGTCAAAACCACAACTTCTGTTCCCGTTTCTTTGACAAAACCAGCGAAAGTGCGGTAGCCGCCGGTGCCGCCATTATGCCAAACCACGTCGCCTTCAGCGCCTTTAGAAATATGCCAAGCCAAGCCAACACGCGTACCCCCGCCGGGTTTGTCGTGCCGCGCTTGATGAGAAAGCTGCATGGCGGGGTAGAATTTGCTTTTTTTCAATCCAAGGTTGGCAGCAATGAATATAAGCATATCGTGTAGCGAACTGCGGATTGCGCCGGCGCCGGCCAGGGTTGGAATGTCCCAGTTGGCCACTTGCGTACCTTGGCTATAGCCCATGGCCAAGTTTTGTTTCATGGCTTCATCAAAAGTGATTTTGGTAGCTTTCATGCCGAGCGGCGCGGCAATGTTGGTAATCATCAGTTGTTCATAAGATTTGCCTGCTTTCAGCGCCAATAGGTGCCCCAACAAACCTTGCGCCAGATTAGAGTATTCGTATACTGAGCCAATGGGACGGATTAAGGTATAGCCATTTAAAAAAGCATACAATTGATCTACTGTATAATCGGCATAAGGATTGGCAGGATCAGCGGGAACCATGTTGGTTGGCAGGCGGGGTAAGCTGGACGTATGATCAGATAAATTCCCTAGCGTAATTTCAGTGTTTTCCCATTTTGGTAATTTAACGGCAGCGGGCAGGTGTTTTTGCGCCGCATCATCGGTTTTCATTTGGCCGTTTTTTACCATCTGGGCGAGTAAAATACCCGTAAAGGTTTTGGAGATGGAGCCAATTTCATAGATGGTATGTTCATTTACGGGTTTGCCGCCAAGCGTCTTTGTTCCAAATGCATAGTATTGCGGGCCATTTTTGTCGATAATACCCACTACAATACTAGGTGAAATGCCATATTCGATGCGGGACTGGATGCTTTTGGTGACATCTTCGGGTAGTGCCTTCTGCGCAAAACCAAGGTTAGCTGAAAACACGATGAACAGCAAAAGGAGAAGGTGTTTCATGACAAGCTAGTTTTGAGTTAGGTGTGGTTATTTGTTGGTTTCGACAAAATCACCTGGTCCATCCCGAGGGAAGTATATATGCAAGATAATCTTTCGGGAGAAGACAGCTTACTTTCCTTAACTATTTATCGACAGACGCCTCTATACGAGCGCTTAGGGCGTTTTGATCACCACAATACGCCACCCATCTTGTTCCAAAAATAGCTCAAAAACCGTTTTTGTAGCCAGTGTTCCTTTTTCGAGTAACAAAGTCACCTGCGCCCGATCCGCCTCGATCTTTGATGAAAACTCGATTTTTGTTGGTTCAAAAAAATCTAAACCGTAAAACCAAGGGTAACTTAGGAAAAACGGGCATTGCACTTGGTAGGATTCAGGTTCATCGTTTTTGAGGTATTCTTTGTAGGGCAAAATGGCGAGGGTATCCATGCAAGGCTGTAAACGACGTTTTTCGGTGTCCAAAAAATCAGTTGAAAAGACCGATAATTGTCGGAGCTTTGAAAAATACAACGCTGTATCAAGGGCGGTCATACCTTTTGTACCGGGGATAACTCGCACTGTAAAATCATCAAATCGATTTTGCTTGATGGCTGTGGAATAGTAACGATAAAATTTTTCGGCAACGGCTTGAGGTTCCAGAGCAGCAGTTTGGCTATAAAGGGAAATACAAAACGAGAGAAACACCAAAACCAGCGCGGAAAAAATAAATGACTTCATGGAAAGCTAAGTTAGAGGTTCAAAACCATTTTAATGTCCGCTTCAATGTATTTGGTGGTTTCGGCTTGTACTTGTTCAAAACCATATTTTTTGTATAATTGGAGTGCTGCTGTAAGTAGGTGGTTGGTGTAGAGGATGATTTGTTGCGCGCCAAGTTCTTTGGCCGCGTTGATGGTTGTTTCCATCAGCAGACTCCCCAATTTTAAACCCTGAAATTGCTCAGAAACCCCCATTTTAGCGATTTCAAAAGTTAGGGGATTTTCGGAATAGCGTACGATGGAGGCGGTACCGGCTACCGCATTGCCAACTTTGGCAAAAAAGATTTTTCCGCCAGGGTGGATGATGACACCCTCAGGGTCGGCCAATTGTTTCTCGTCTTCGGGTTCGAGGTAGAGGTATTTGTCGATCCATTCCATCGACAATCGACGGAAATCTTCCAGCAATGATTCGTTGTATTCAACGATTGTAATGGGATGTTGCATAAAAAAAGGTTCTGGGCGCAAGATAGTACTTTGCCCCAGAACCTAGTTTGCCAAATTGGTTTTTACTAAAATACAAATTGATTTTTATATTTTTTTAATTGATAATCAAATGTAAAGAAGTTGAAACTCGGGCGCTAATAATCATAGGAGGTAAAGGCTCAGGTTCCGTAGAGACACATTGCAATGTGTCTCTACAACTTCGTGCTCAACCACAAATAATTACTCATCAAGAATATAAAAATTTGTACTTCAGTAATTTAATTCCTTTAAGTCATAACTTAAAACCTAAGCCCGTTTAAGTTTTTTGCGATCCTCTGGCAATTTCTTCAATTCTTCTGCGCCATTGACATCAATATGGAGATCGTTTAGATCGGTATACTTCATTTTACCTTGCAAATTGAGCATTAAAAACTGTTTTTCGCCATTTATGAGCAAAAACACATCAGTAATAACGGTGTTTTTTTCGCGCACCATGATGCGTACATTATTGCCCTCTTGATTGCGAAAATACGCCAAGTCCTCAAAACTATCCTCTTTCAAACTATTCAGAATCTGCGGAAGATCCTTGCTCACTTGATTGGCATTTTTTTCAAAAGCAATCAATTCCAAACCGGTAAGGGCATTGAAGAGCTTATCGGTGTTATCGTCGGTATTCTGTTGGGAGGCAAATTTCAAGAGCGTCCCATTTAAGCTCAAATGGGTTACGTTTTCTTGATCAGCGTATTTTTTGCGAAATTGGGCAAAGAAATCGTTCTGAGCAGTCAATAGGAAGGGGAGTCCTAGCGAGGCTAGGATCAAGAGCATACGTTTCATGATGTCTAATTTTTGGAAAAAAGAGGGTGAAAAAATGGTGTTTTGATCCGAGTAGTTAGGCTCTAAGGAATGGGTAAATAATAAATTGACATTTTAGCCGCCGCTATTTTGTTGCCAATCGACTATCTTTTGAGGCGCAATGTGGTGCATTGTAACGAAAAAGATAGGAAGAGTGGCTGCGAAAGAGCAAGGATAAAGTGGCAATTTATTTTTAAACCGTTCCTAAGCTTGCGGTAGTTTCTTCTTCTTTTTGTTGTTCGATGTCTCTTTGCTATGCCACGGTAATTGTTGAGTCATACGAATAATGAGATCGCTGATGTCCTTCATGCGCAGCCGGGTTTTGGCGCTTATGAGAGTCAATTCGCCATCGTCGTCTTTTGATACGATCACCAATTCCTTGATTTTGTTGTTGTTTTCCTTGATCAGGAAATTCAGTTGGGTATTTTCGTCCCGCACATAGATCAAGTCTTCGTAATCGTGGTTGTGTAGATTTTTTACAAAACCATTGACGTCTGTTTCTGGAAGTCCGCTTCCGTCTTTGGTTTGCAATAAACGCAATTTTCCAAATTTGCGACTAAGCGATAAAAGCGCTCGCAATTCCGGATCTTTGACGCTGTTGTACACCAAACCGCTGGCTACCCAAACCACCCAACCAGGCAATTTGAAATTGGTGACGCCTTCTTTGCGTTTGTTTTGCTGGTAGAATTCTCCAACAGTAGTTGCCTGACCCCATCCGACAACTTGCAGGAGCACAAAGCTGAGCATGAACATGAGGCTACGCATGGTTACTTGTCAATTTGTTTGGCCAAATTGGTGATCTTGTTCAGATCCAAGTTGCCAATAAAACTCATCAATAAAAACTCATCTTTCCCTCCAGATAGCAACAGCAGTTCATTGATGACATTATTGGTTTCTTTGATCAAAAATTCCACATTGTCGCCATCTTTGTCGCGTACAGTCATGAGCACTTCGTACTCTTTGGAATTGATTTTTGCTTTGGCTTCTTTGTAAAAAACGCCAGGCGTGGTGTCGGTCGTTAGGATGCGCAATCCTTGCATGTCTTTGGCCATGTCCATGATGGCTTTTGCTTCGTTTTCGTTTTTCATGTTCAGCACTTTGGTGTCCAATTTGCTGATCATTTGAAACAATTTAGGGCTGATGTAAACCACATTGAAGCGCTGATCATCGAGGTAGCTCGAGAAGTACTTTTCAATGGCATTTGCTTGCGCCATGGCCGAAAAGGCCGAACAGGCTACAAACGCGAGGGTGATGATGATTTTGTTTTTCATGTCGAGTGAATTTTGCTTGAATTTATTGAAAAAGTTGTCCCATTTCGCCCATTTTTTCCACATTGGAAGCGGCCATGGACGTACCGCGCTCTAGTTCATATCCTACCCGATGAAATGCCTTTTGGGTAACCCGGATGGCTTCTGCTGCGGTTTTGGGTTCGTATTTCGACCAATCAATGGTAGATTTTTCCACTTTAGTTATTGATGGAATCGGTTTTGCGATCTGCGTGGGGTACAATTGCCATAGGGCAATTGCGATGACGGCTACCGCGGCTATGCGGGCGATCCAGCGCAGCGAAAGGACTCGCGTAGTTGTGCTTGAGGGTACAGTTTTCAAACGATACATTAAATGATCATCAAATTGCTCGCCAAGCTGGGTGTTTTTTTCTTCCGCAAAAAACTGGAATAAGGGTTGATAACCTTTCCATTCAACCGGAATATTAGGTGTGTTTTGGAAATACTGACGGAGGGTCTGTTCTTCTTGCAAAGTCGTTTCTCCTTCAAAGTAGCGGTCTAATAAATCGTTGATATCTTGGTATTCCATGGAATAATAATTTCGTTATTTAGTAATTCAGGGTTTGGTTTTTGAGCACTAGTTCCCGCATCTGCTGGCGTGCTCGAAAAATGTTGATTTTCACTTGGGGTAAAGAAATCTCCAATATCTCAGTAATTTCCTGGTAACTCAATCCTTCAATGTCGCGGAGTTGAAGGGCGAGCTTGAGTTGTTGTGGCAATGACTCCATGCAACGTCGCAAGTAACTCATCGTGTCCTTGGATTCAATTTTGCGATCGGGTAGGGGAGCTTGATCAGTTAGGTCATACCCCTCTTTCCACTCTTTTGTGGCGTGATTCCGGGCGCGTAATTTATCGATGCATTGGTTTTTGGTCAAGCGCATCGACCAAGCTTCTAGATTTTGAATTTGCAAAAGTTGTTCCCCTTGTTGCCATAGTTTGAGCAACACCTCTTGCACGACGTCTTCGGCGTCGGAATTGGCGCTCATCATGCGCAAAGCAAAGCGATAAAGCTTATCGCGCATGGGCATTATGTGGTGATTGAACTCTTGTGTACTCATATCTGCTCGAAGACGACTGGTGAAAAAAAAAGTTACAGACTAGAAATATTTTTTTACTTTTTTTATCCTTGCGCATCAACACTCGTATAAGTTAAGGTGTCTTTACGGAAAAAGGGGTGGTTGATTTTTCACAAACAAGGCTATCTTTGTTGCCCAAGTTGGCAGCAAAAATCGGCCTGCTAACCCTAGCCAAGAAAGAGACTATGTTCAAAAGGATTGATCGGTTTATTTTTACCAGCTTTATACCGCCGTTTATCGTCAGCTTTGCCATTTCACTGTTTGTGTTGGTGATGCAGATCTTGTGGGTTTACATCGACGAACTTGCAGGTAAGGGGCTTGGTTTTTTTATGGTCATTGAGCTTTTGGCTTACCGTTGCGTAAGCGTCATTCCCATGGCATTACCCTTAGGCATGCTTTTGGCCTCGGTAATGGTGATGGGCAATATGGCGGAGTTCTATGAATTGTCGAGCATAAAATCGGCAGGCGTATCACTTTTGCGGATGATGGCGCCATTAATGGTGTTTGGCGCAATGATGAGCTTGTTTTCTTGGTATTGTTCGGATACTTTGATACCGGAAGCCAACCTGCAATTTGGTTCGCGAATGTTTGACATACAACAGAAAAAACCAGCTTTACAATTGGACGAAGGGTTGTTCAATGATGACTTTTTGGGGTACTCCATTTATTTTGCCAAAAGATTGAGTGATGGAAAAACCATCAAAGACGTCATTATTTACGATCAGAGCGAGGGTTCTTCAGGGAAAATCACCCAAATTATGGCCAAAAGCGGGGAAATGTTCAACTCCCAGGATGGTCAATACTTCATCATGCGTTTGCGGGATGGGCATCAATACATAGATTCCCGCAATTACCAATCGACCAATCAGAGCAAATACCCTTTTGTACGCACTGGGTTTAAGCTGTTTACCAAAATATTTGACCTCAGCGAGTTCAAGCTCAATCGCACCAACATCAAGCTGTTTACCGAAAACCGGCAAATGATGACGGCTGGGCAGCTCAAAATCGCTGCCGACTCCATGGGTCAAGACATTGACAAAAGACAAAGCGAGATCTACAAATACATCGGCAATTATATCACCCTGATCAAAGAGCCGGATACCAGTAATACCGCAACCCAACCGCCCCCATCAAATGGCGGACCAATACCAACGACAACTCAGCTATTGACTTTACAACCGTTAACTGGTGTACCCGTGGCCGCCCCTGCGGCCGAGCCCACAACCGCTGAGCCTCCTAGCACGGATCCACCTGACGACAATACAGTGGCGATGGCCAATAAAAACTTTGAAGGCACTGAAGACCCCTTGGCCAATGGATATGTGCCCCCAAACTCGATGCCCAAGATCGGAGTAATTGGCGGTAAGGCGCATTTTTATGAAATTTTTGGAGAAAAGGATTTGAAGAAATACCACAACAAGGTGGAAACCGTAGTGCGGGCTATTCTGAACCAAACCGAGTCCATGACCATGAGCTTGGATCAGATACGCGAGCAACGCGCCAAGTTTATATACGACCGGCAAACCAAATACAGCATTGCGGTAGTTTGTTTTATCTTTTTGTTCATTGGTGCTCCGATGGGCGCCATTATCCGCAAAGGCGGGTTTGGCTATCCGATTTTGATTTCGATCATCTTTTTTATGATTTTTGTAATCATGACCATTTTTTGTCGGAAAGTAGCGGAAACGTTTGTGGTGCCTGCCGTTACTGCGGCGTGGATTCCTTGTATGGTGTTGTTTCCCGTGGGTATCTTTTTAACCATCCAAGCCATGAATGACACCCAAGCTTTTCAGATGAATGGATTAAAACAGCTTCTAGCCCAGATAGGAACCTTTATTCAACAAAAATTCAAAAAGTATGCGCTTGTTAGTCAAAGAAAATAGTTGGTTTCTGGGCTCTTTTTTATTGTTTCTACTGTTTGGGATTTATGTATTGAGCATCCCACAAGGTCAATTGTTATTGGAGTGGAACGCCAACCGGATGTCATTTGAAGATGCTTTTTTCCCTATTATGACTAAGGCGGGGGAGGCCTATGGCTATGTAGCCGTTTTCTTTATACTGCTGCTGGTACAACGTGATCGATCCGCGTTTTTGGTACCGGTAATTGGGGTAGTTGTAAGCATTTTATCTTTTGTTTCAAAAAAGATTTTTCACCAACCTCGCCCCGCTCGTTTTTTTGAAGAGCAAGGACTTTTTAGCCAGGTTCACCCCATTGAAGGTGTTCATTTAAATACCGGGCTGAACAGTTTCCCATCGGGTCATACCATGGCGGCATTTGCCCTTTTTGCCTTCTTGGCATTTTGTTGGCCACAAAAAAAATGGGCGGCGCTGGTGTTTTTCCTGATTGCCTTTTTGGTGGGTTTATCGCGGATGTATTTGGTGCAGCATTTTTTTAAAGATGTGTATTTAGGTGCTATCCTAGGCGTCAGTGTAGCTGTTTTTGCTAATCAATTGAAATCGCGTATTCCTTGGGTGCAAAATGGGTTAAAAACAATTAAAGCATAAAGCACTTCGGCTTTTCGCAAAGGAATGCTAAATTCATAAATCCTAAACCGAGCATTGTGCAATTAAGCGATTCTGATCAACTTTTTTTTGAGCTTTTGACGAGGAACGAAGAGCAAGCCTTTGAGTGGCTTTTTCGTAACTACTTCAAAGATCTATGCTTTGTGGTCTATCGCGTATTGCCCGATCAACATGTGGCTCAGGATTTAACGCAGGATGTTTTTTTTGATCTTTGGCGCAAAAGAGGGCAGTTGCAAATTACCTCTTCATTGGGGGCCTATCTTCGTCGGGCAGCCATCAATCGTACCTTGAATTACATCAGAGACAATCGATTGGCGCCGAGTGAAGAGCCAACTGCAGATTTAGAACTCAATGTTTCGGATGTTACCCAAGAATTGGCTGGGATTGATTTGCAAGAACAAATTGATCGAGCAATTGACCAGTTACCCGAAAAATGTAGAATGGTTTTTGTACTTAGCAGGTACGATGAATTGTCGTACAAAGAGATTGCCGACCAGTTGGGAATTGCCGAAAAAACCGTTGAAAATCAAGTTGTAAAGGCGCTGAAACGTTTGCGGATTGCCCTGAAAGACTATTTGAATTGAGGTTAGAGGTTGGTCGGTATTCTGGTTCGCTGGCGAAAATGAGCTAAAATTTACCCCAATGAGGCACGAAAAGCGGAGTGTAGCAGCGCTACATGAGCATTTTCGTAACGAAATGGGGGTGAATTTTGGCCATTTGTAGCGCGAAGCAGAATGCCGACCAAGCTCTTGAAGGTTAATTGTCAGACAGCATGCAGAAATTCAAAGAAAAATGAAGTTAGGGATAGTGGTAATTCAGTTTATTTGTGTCAGGTATTAAGAATTCAGTTTAGATAGTAGTTGGATGAAGCCTTGGTGGTTAGTCGACAATACGAACGGATTTTGAGGTAAACTAATTGGAATGACTAGTATTTTCAGGTTGATGATTCGTAAATTGAAGGGTGATGAGGTTGCCCAAAATCAATTTGATGCCGCGATGGACCAAGAGCCGGATCCGACATTGGAGCATGATTTCAACCGATTGTGGTCGCTCAGCAGCAACTACAAACAATCTGATCCTTTTGATGTCGATGTAGAATTCAATTTACAACGCTTTAAATCCAAAATTACTGAAACAGAAACTCCCGTTCGACCCATTCGTAGCAATCCGCTGGCTAAATGGCTGGTTGCTGCCATTGCAATTGGTCTCGCTTTAGGTATTTGGTTGTTCGCTCGCCCAAACCAAACATTAGAATGGCAAACAATCGCTTCTAGTGCTACTGATATTCGCCAAGTGACTTTACCCGATGGCTCGATCGTAAGGTTGAATAGAAACTCCACTTTGTCTTTGCCCTTGCATTTTAATCAGCTTAAAAAACGCTTGATCCGTTTGGATGGCGAAGCTTTTTTTGCGGTCACCCACCGACCCGATCAACCCTTTGAAATCGAAACAAAATGGTCGAAAGTAAGGGTGTTGGGAACGCGTTTTAATTTGCGGGCCTTATCCAGTGAAAATTTTACCGAAGTTGAAGTTGAAGAGGGATTGGTAGCCTTGACCGATAAAGCAACTGGCAACTCCATTCAATTGCCCAAAAATTCAAAAGGGCAACATCAAAAAGATGGCGGTTTGTCAAAAATCGAAACCAAAACGATGTTGTCGCAAATATGGAGCAGCGGGAAGATTTTTTGCGATGCAACGCCGCTGTTACAAGTCAAAACTATATTGGAACGGCATTCCAATTTGCACATCCGGTTTTTAGATCAAAAATATGGTGAGGTGCGCATTACTGGTAATTTGTACTTGAATCGAGCAGAGAATAGTTTTAGTGCAGTGATATTAACGGCAGGTTTGCGTTTGGAAAAAGATCAAGCAGGAATGCTTTTGGTGAAATAAAAAAAACCAAAAACCTTCCTGTAAATCCCAATATATGAGGTCATCTGTACGCATTTTTTTGGCGCTGTTTTTTTTAGTTTGTAGCCTTAATGCTTGGACCCAAACGGCATTAGAGCAACGGGTTTCTATTGCCTTTAAACAACAACCCATTGCCGATGCGCTGCGCCAATTGATCGTACAAACGCGCCTAGACTTGCTTTTTTCCAATGATAAATTGCCCAAACGCACCATCAATCTCACGTTTGAAGATACGCCAGTCAAAACTGTACTCAATAAAATTCTGGAAGACACTGGACTCGGGTACAGATTGACCAATGGCCAAGTTGTGCTCGTTAAAGATGCGCCCAGCATCAGTCGCCGTCGTTTTGTAATCAGCGGATTTATTGAAAAAGACAACTCTGGAGAACGCCTCATCAGTGCTACCGTTTTTTCGCCACAAAACCAAATCGGGGCGCTAAGCAATGGATTTGGTTACTTTTCTTTGTCGTTGCCGGAAGGAGAAACGGAGCTGACTATATCCTACCTTGGTTATCAACCACTCCATAAGAAATTTACGCTTCATAAAGACACCACGGTTTTGTTTTCCATGATGAATGACCTCACTTTGGAAGAATTTACCATTGTCGACGGCATGCCGGGGGAATCCAACAGTGGACAATTGGAACTGTCGCAAGTAGGAAAGATCCCCAAATTTGCGGGGGAAACTGATCTCATACGAACCATTCACCTTTTACCGGGGATACAGACTGGCGCCGACGGCATTGGCGGTATCTTTGTTCGTGGCGGTGAAGCTGGCCATAACCTGGTGATCATCGATGACGTACCGGTTTACAACTTTAATCATGGCGCCGGGTTGTTGTCGTTGTTCAATACCAGCACCATCAAATCGGTCGATCTATTGAAAGGAGCTTTTCCGGCTCGGTACAGCGGTCGTTTGTCTTCAGTGCTGGACATACGCACCCGCGACGGTAATAAAAATTATTGGGAAGGAAGTGCGGAAGTAGGATTAGTGGCCTCCCGTTTAACAGTTGAAGGGCCGATCTTCAAAGGAAAAGGTTCCATTTTACTTTCTGGTCGTTTTTCATTTTTAAACTGGTACCTCCAACCCGCCACGCAGCAATATAAGTTTGGTAGAGGCGAAGATGGTTCCAGCTCCTACCGTTTCTATGACTTTAATGCCAAAGTAAGCTATGACCTATCTCCCAAGGATAAAATTTATTTGAGTTATTACCGAGGTATGGACAAATACAACAATTCGGGCAGTCGAGTAGATTCCTTTCAGTTTTGGGCCAATCAGTTGAATCATCGTTATCGGCATACTACGTCCTATAGCGAGAATTTATTTTGGGAAAACATCGGATCGGCCTTGCGTTGGAACCGAGTGATCAACAACAAACTTTTTGTCAATACCACCGCTACCTACAGCCAATTAAAAGTAGAAGTGGGTTACGATACCCGCGATTCCCTCAAAGCTTTATCCCCAAAATTGTATTACCAGTATGAATGGGATTTTGGACAGTATCGCTCCAGCATCAAGGGCTATTCCTTGCGTTCTGATTTTCAGTGGTCCCCTTTAGCACAGCATGTTGTCCGTTTTGGAATCAACACCCAATACAACACTTTTCAACCAGGCGCGCAAGAATTTGACATCACGTTTTCCGAAAAAATAGACCGCACAAAAATCATTGGCCGACCCATTGGCACTATGGGAGCAAGTGTATATGCAGAGGATTCTTATGTCCCGAACCGGCATTGGCGGGTAGATTATGGACTCAATGTATCTACTTGGAAAACGGACTCCCGTTTTTATGCTTCGCTTGAACCTCGTTTTGTTGCTTACTGGAAACCTACTTCCAAACTTCAGTTCAAGACCGCCGTTACCAAAATGGCGCAATTCATGCACTTGCTGACCAGTTCTAACATCGGGTTGCCTACCGATTTGTGGGTGCCATCTACCGGGAAAATTGCACCGGAAATAGCTTGGCAAGGAAGCTTAGGAAGCGACCTACAGCTCAGTCGGCAATGGCAATTTGGCGTAGAAGCCTACTACAAGATCATGCGCCATTTGGTGAACTACATCGAAGGCGCAAACTACCTAGACAATTGGGAACAAAACATTACCATTGGCAAGGGAAAGGCTTATGGCATCGACTTTTTCCTGCGCAAAACGCAAGGAAAAACGACTGGTTGGATATCTTATTCCTTGGCGCATACCAACCGCGTTTTTGAAAAAATAAATTTTGGTAATCCTTATCCATTTCGGTTTGATCATCGCCATGATTTAAAAGTAGCAGCGTTTCATACCTTCTCCAAAGTTTTTGAGTTGACTGGAACCTGGATCTTTAGTTCTGGCTTGGCTTATAGCTTACCCATCGAAGCTTATACCGTGAAAATCCCTGATGTAGTTGGTGCAGTAAATGCTATTGATTATGGTTCCAAAAATCAGTTTCGTCTTCCTGCTTATACCCGCTTGGATCTAAGTCTTAATATCTATTTCCAATCCAAAGGTGCTTTGAAACATACCCTAAATGTGGGGGTCTACAACCTGCTCAACCGCCGCAACCCCCTCTATTACAAGCTCGATAGCCAATATTTTACCGAAAACAATCAGCTGAAAGTAAATCGACGGTATGTAGGTGTTCATCTTTTGCCGATTTTACCTTCATTGAATTATTCGATAAAATTTTAGGTACTTTTGTGGCAGATCATACTTCTGGACATTTTTGTATGGATCGCTCGTCAAACCTTCCAGGTCTCGAAGACCTGGAAGGTTTACGTATCACCAAAATTTTAAATCTCCAGCAGTATGGTGGCAGGTATGGTATTCTTCTTATGCGTTGAGTTCTCCAGGACTCGGAATAACTTGCTTAAATTATCCAGCGGCTATGATCAGAAATGGAATTCTGGCTTTGGTGGGGTTGATGTTTATTGCGGCTACCTGTGAAAAACCGGTAGACATCAACATTGCTGATCCTGGTCCCAAACTGGTTTTGATTTGCAATTTTACCGATGATAATTATTTTAAAGTTCAGATTTCAAAAACTAAAGCGGCATTGAGTTCCAATACGGTGACTGAATACATCGGAAATGCGGCAGTGGAAATTTGGCAAGGCAATCAACTAAAGGAAACGCTTTCTTTGGTGACTCCTCCCAATGATGATCCACCGTACTATACCAGCGACCGTTTTCAGCCGCAAATTGGCATTGAATACACCATCAAAGCAAAAGCAGATGGTTTTCCCATGGTACTGGCCACGAACAGTATCCCTGCTCCAGTGCCAATTGTAGAGCAATCCATTCGCGATTTACAAATTATACCAACTTCAAAACCAGGGGAAAACAACGACAATTATACCGTGGTGCTGCGTTTTCTTGACCCAATTGATCAAGAAAACTATTATCACCTCAATTTTTATCAAAAAACCAACAATTTCAAAGTAGCTTCAGGAGATACCGTAATCACCAGCACGACTATTCAAACCTTAGCATTAAGTCCGGATGCCAGTAATAATTTTCAGGTAGCCAGTTTTAATGGTGGTTTATTGCTGGAAGACAAACCATTTAACGGACGTGGGGTAACCC
The DNA here is from genome assembly GCA_040401995.1 of Saprospiraceae bacterium. Taxonomy (GTDB): domain Bacteria; phylum Bacteroidota; class Bacteroidia; order Chitinophagales; family Saprospiraceae; genus Haliscomenobacter. Next base: position 384 of record JBBANM010000010.1, on the reverse strand, counting down.
TTACTTTTCCGGTCTCAATATTGGTGGATACCAAACAAGCGTTATTGGGCAATTTAGACATCGAGCTCCGATCAGTGAGCAAGGCATATTACTTGTATCTTTCTTCCATTAGCCGCCAGCAGAGCAATCCGAATGTGCCTTATGCGGAGCCAGTTATCCTCTTCAATAACATCCAAAATGGGCAGGGCATTTTTGCCGGTTTTAGCAAGTCAAAAACTTCGTTGGTGATTGGGCGGTAAGGAATTAATCCAATGACTCTGGCCACGTACTACTGGACAATTTCACAACGATCGGTTGCCAAACCTTCCAGATCTCAAAGACCTGGAAGGTTTAAGAGCTTGTTCAGATTTTGGATCTGAGGCGAAGGAGAGCAAATTTTATTTC
>JBBANM010000009.1:0-109537 GCA_040401995.1 Saprospiraceae bacterium | reverse complement strand
ATCTCAAGATATTAATTTTTTATTTTGTTTTGCGACATTTTGAATTACACCCCATTAAAAGTTACTTCGTCAAACTTTAATTGTAATTGATTGGCTATTTTTATCGCTCTTCCCGTGTAGTACACACTACTGTCTAAGTTTACATCGTCATAATAGCCAGCCAAACTTTTAAAAGCATCCATGCGAATGGTATCATTCTTTGTAAGCAGTACAATCCTGTGCAAACTATCGAGTATTGTTTGCAGAGATTGTGCCTTGGCAAAAACTGTCAAGCACAAAAGAAAACATGTTGTTAATAAAGATTTCATGCGTTTTATTTAAACAACTGATAATTTGATGGTAAACGCTGAGCCGACCCCCTCTGTACTTTCCACGTCTAATGTTCCCCCATGCCCTTTCGTCACAATATCATACGCCAAACTCAGCCCCAAACCCGTCCCCTGCCCGGTAGGTTTAGTGGTGAAAAAAGGCTGAAATATTTTGTCTTTGATATTAGCGGGTATCCCCTTGCCGTTGTCTTGGACGCTGATCTCGATGGCATTTTCCAGTTTTCGAGTGATGATGGTTACCGTAGGTTGGTATTGTAGAGACGTTGCATGCAACGTCTCTACATCGGTGGCGCGTTGGTGAACAGCATAAAAAGCATTGTTGATCAAATTGAGCAGTACCCTGCCAATGTCCTGTGGAATGACTTCGATTTTAGGCAATTCGGGATCAAAATGGGTTTCCATCACAGCATTGAAGCTGCTATCCCTGGCGCGCAAGCCGTGATAGGCCAGGCGCAGGTATTCATCCGCCAGGGCGTTGAGGTCGGCAGAGACGCGATGCATCGCGTCTCCAGTACGGGAATGTTCTAGCATGCCTTTGACGATGGCGGAGGCGCGTTGACCGTGGTGGTTGATTTTTTGGAGATTCAACTTGAGGTCATCGGCAATCCCTTCAGCTTCCGCGGTTTTTCCGGCTTGTAAATCGGCTTTCATGTCATCTAACATTTCTGCGCTGACCTCGGCAAAGTTATTGACGAAGTTGAGGGGGTTTTGGATTTCGTGCGCAATGCCTGCGGTGAGCTCACCTAGGGAGGCGAGCTTTTCGGATTGGATGAGTTGAGCTTGGGTGGATTTGAGTTCAAGAATTGAATTTTGCAGCTGAATGGTTCGTTCGTCAACCAGTCTTTGCAGTTCTTCATTCTTCTTTTTCGCGACATCTAATGCCCATGCATCGTTGGTAACAACAAGCCCATAGGACGTATGGAAATGTGCACACATCCATCTTTCTTCGATAAGCTCAAAGATGGTGCTTAATCGCAACTCATTTTCATGCTTGACCCCATCAACAGTCAACGTGTATTTTATTTCATCCACGTAAATAGCTACGTTTTCTCCAGGGGAAATACGGCGAGATACGGGGGTAATTTCAAACTGTATATCCAATCCAACGGACTGCTCTTTTTGGATTCTCCAACCTTCATACAAATCGTCAAGGTTAAATATTTTTTCATCCAAGTTGGCGCCGTACCCCATTATATCAGGAACAATCACCAAAGGCATTTTTTCCAATGGGTAGTTGTTCTTAATAAGTTCAACAAAGTTGTTGTATTGTTCCTCGAGTTGTTCTGTTTTTTGTTTTGTCATAATACTGAATTTCATTGCTTAAGGTGCTGAGAATGGAGCTTATTGCACTACCCCTTAAATGTAACTATCGTGGGGCTGGAATACAAAAAGACTTTCCCAATGCGGTGTTTGATCTTCCGAATGGTGGGATTTTATGCTCCGAATAGTAAATTTGGTTTTCCTAGCGAGGAGGATGTTCACCTGCCAACACCAATACCCGACGGTAGTTGACCACACCAAAACGATTCAGTTGCAAACGCGAGATAGTTGCCCGCCCAACGGGTGTTTTCCCGGTCAACAGGGTGCTGTCTTCACTCCATTCAAAATGATCAGCCCAAGAATCCACGCGTGGATGGAACAAGGGAACAACTTGCCCCGTCTCTGCATCAATGGCCGTCGTAGAAGTGTATTTGATATTGTTACAAGAAAGGCATGACCAAGCCAGATTGGATAAATCATCGGTGCCATTCAAGCTTGAAGGGATGATGTGCTCCACTGAAAAGGAGTCATGTGAAAAACAGGCCTGCGCCTGGCAGTATTCACAACAATCATTGGCACGAGTTCGGACAAAAGCGCGAATGCTTTGCTTCATGACTCAACATGCATGAGACCCAGCTCAGACATTGCTTGTCGCAGCGGAATTCCGCGTAACTGAGCCAGTTCGGCTACATATTTCAGTCGTTCTGCATGGATGGCTTCGACACGGTGGGTGAGGCTAATGAGTCGCTCATACTCCTGCCCTTGCAACTGCTCTGCCTGGCGAAGTACAGACAGGCGATAGTATTCGCCTAATTCTGCTTCAGGCACCACAGTAAGTCGGATTCGTTGTTGGAGTTCATCTTCTCTTATCTTATCTTCTTCGTTTAAATCAAGCTTGTTGATACCGGAAGCCAAGATTTGGGCAACGAGATTTTCCAAAGGAATTCCTTGCCGCACCGCGTTATCGCGGATCTGCTGTTCAAGAGAAGAAGGCAATTGAATCGTCAGTGACATAAAAGTATTTGTTAGTAAAGTTAAGTTTTTTTTTTCAAGAATACAAGCTTGTTTTGAACGGCAGGGGAACAATGAACGCCGTCTCTACAGGCTTCTTCTCTTCCAATTTCAAGAATCCACTATGCGTTACAAAATTTGGAAAATACAAAAGAGCCTAAGAGCCCGCCCGCGCTGGAAACCCATCAGGATTGAACTGATGGGTTTCCAGCGCGGGTCGTGTTTAAGAGCTTGTTCAGGATTCTGATTCGAGCTACAAATGGCTAAAATCCACCCCAATTTCGTTGCGAAAATGCTCATGTAGCGCTGCTACACTCCGCTTTTCGCGCCTCATTGGTGCGGATTTTAGCTCATTTTCGCTATCGAACCAGAATTCTGAACAAGCTCTAAGGGCTTGTTCAGGAATTGACTTATTTCTTTGCCACCTTATCCTGTCCATATTGCACCGGATAACCCCGGTTTGTCCAGACAATAATGCCCTCGTCAATGATAGCGGTGTTTTTATAACCCAATCGCCGCAAGGTACTCACCACCTTTTCTGAGGCCGCGTGCGGGCAGGCGCAATACACCACGATCCAGGTGTCATCTTTGGGCATGTCTTTGATAAAGGAATCGGGCTCCTCATAATAGGGAACCGGAACTGCACCCGGAATATGGCTTTGATGCCAGCCGGCTTTGGATCGTGCATCAAGAATCACCATACGGGAGTTGTCTTTCAATGCTTTGAGCACTTGTACCGCAGGCACGTATTTTCCCTCTTTCAAGGTAAAATCTGGAGCCTTATTTTGGGGGTTCAAGATATAGTTTTCAGGTAGCGGCTCGGTTACCACAACTGCTTCAGGAGCATTCCAGCCCGAAGCACGACTGCGGATATAAGCCACTAGGGCATCTATCTCATCATTCTTGAGGCTATCTTTAAATGATCTCATGGGAGTTCCATCCCTTCCTTCTGAAATAGCATACCGTAAAAAAGCATCGCTTGCGGTGGCTAATAACATTGGATTCCCTAAGGCGGGGGCGCTAATCCCTTCACCTTTTATGCCATGACAGCTTGCACATGTTTTATCGTATAATTTCTTTCCAAGCGCTATGTTACCAGTCACCGGATCGTGAGAAAGCTCAATCGGTTTTTTTACGTCACTCACTTCGTGGAGCCAGCTTAATATCAATTCTAGGTCAGCATAATTCAATGGACCGCCTTGGTCTTTCGCATAAGCAGCCATGGCGGTACCTTGTCGGCCATAGGCCATTGTATACAGCAGGAAATTGTGATTGGATGCCGGAGTTTGAGTGACCGCCATCAAAGAATGAGAGCGTAAGGAAGGTGCGTGGTCGGCGGCGTAACCTTCGCGATCTTTTCCATGACACAAGGCGCAATACTTTTTATACAAACCCGACACATATTTTACTGAAACCGGATTCAATTTATCGCCCGTTTTGAGTTGGTATATTTGGGCTAATTGCGCTTGTTCTTTTGGTTCTTCTACAAATTCAAGTTGAACACCATAGGCATATTCTGGTAATACAATCAACCGTTTGGGTGATTTTTCCAAAAGCATGGCTTTCGCTGATAACTTTTTTTTGAAAAACTCACGCGTGTCAGCTAGTTTTTTTACTTCAAAACGCAATGCATATACCACAGCGCCTCGAGATTTCAAAAAAGTGGAAAGTTGATCCCCAGGGGATTGGGGCGCAATTAGATGCAGTTCTTGATTAGGTGATATTTTATATCGTACCAAATTGTGAGCATTGGTTTCTTGCAATTCGGTTAATCCAATTTTTGTAAATTCTTTTCGAGCAGCATTTAAGTCGTCCACTACAATTCGCAAGGCGACTATGCCCACAACACCGTTAGGATGATTGTAATACCCACGACTCATGGCATAGATGGAATTTTTTTCGTTTTGAAATTCTTGATAGGGCAGGCCAATGTACTCCATAAAACCGGGGAGATGCGCCGGTGGATTCTTACGATTTAAACTCACATTTCGCCATTGAGGGCCGCCATCATCCCAATCCCAGCCTTTTGGCAATTCTACTTTGGTACGCCCCTCCAGAGTCGAGTCTATTTTAAATCCTTGGGTGTTTAGCCAATTTAAAGTTGTATTTGCGGAGGAGGTAGAAAGAGCATACCAGCGAACCCCTTCCTGGTGCTTCAAAAAAGAGGTAATAAATGAATTTTCTGCACTTGATGAGGAATCCTTAACGGTAATAAGCTCTAGAGAAGACATGTCTGGAAATGATGCAGAAGCGCTAATTGATCCGCTATAAATGCCTTTTTCAAATTTATCAGGCTTAGTCATGTCAAAGCCAAGAACATCTGCGTAATATTTTCTGGCGCTGTCCAGGTTTGATACGATCACCGTAGCATTGCTAATTCCCAATCCTAATCCCATTAGCGAATCATTATTAGGTTCTTGGTTTTTGTAACCAACCAACACTACACTGATTGCCATCAAAAGGAAAATCAGTTGTTTTTTTCTTGAAGTTTTAGGTTGAGTATGCATTGGTAATGTGGTTTGAATAAAATTGCTGTGTTGCATGATCTTGTTTTTAGAATGCCTAAGAGTGTGTTCAGGATTCTGCTTGTGTTTGATTCTTTATTGCCTTAGTGAGTGGAAACGTAAGCGGCGGCAGATGTTTTTTTAGTCCACCTAATCAAGAATTGCTGGTTTTAACATTTGGCTGGGTTATTTTATTATATTTGGCCAAAACTATTATTTTCACACCAGTTTTGGCCAAATATAATTTTTATGCAAAAATTGATTGGACGCTTACCAGAAATCCGCACCCTCAACGAGGCTTTGGCTTCCGCTCAGGCTGAGTTAATTGCGATATACGGGCGCAGGCGCGTGGGCAAAACCCACCTGATCCATTCGGTTTATGAATCGAATATAGCCTTTGAAATTTCGGGCATCAAAGGCGTGCCGCTGGCAGCTCAATTGGAAAATTTCAGCGAAACGTTGTCGGCCTATGTGAATCCCGATATATCGCTGGCCATTCCGCGCAGTTGGCTTCAAGCTTTTCGTATGTTGACCTCTTTTTTGGAACAACTGCCCGACACTGGTCAAAAACAGGTGGTTTTTTTCGATGAGTTTCCATGGTTTGACACCCCCAAGTCCGGTTTTCTGGCTGCTTTTGATCATTTCTGGAACAGTTGGGCTTCGCGCAGAGATAATTTGGTAGTGGTAATCTGTGGATCGGCGGCCTTCTGGATGATCCAAAATGTGGTGCGCAATAAAGGCGGTTTGTACAACCGCATCACCCAGCGCATCCGGCTCATGCCTTTCAACCTGTCGGAAACAGAGCAGTTTTTTCAATCCAAAAACATCCACCTCGACCGGTACTCCATACTGCAACTGTACATGGCCATTGGCGGCATTCCGCAATACCTCAACGGGGTGCGCTCTGGCGACAGCGTGGCGCAGACCATTGACCGACTGTTTTTTACGACCGACGGATGGTTGAGCGAAGAGCACCGTCACCTTTACGCTGCATTATTTGACAACGCTGAAAAACACGTTGCTGTCGTTCGAGCGCTGGCTCAAAAACCCTCCGGACTGACCCGTACCGAAATCCTCGCGGCTTGTGATATGCCTTCTGGCGGTAGTGCCAGCAGGATTATCGACGAACTCATCGAATCGGGTTTTATTCTGGAGTACATCCCTTTCAATAAAACCACCAAAGACGCGCTTTTCAGGCTGTGTGACGAATACTCTCATTTTTATTACAAATTTATAGAAGACCGCAAAGCCCAGGGAACAGGCACCTGGCTCACACAGGCTTTGGGGGCTTCTTATTTGAGTTGGTGCGGTTACGCTTTCGAAAACCTTTGCCTCAAACACGTGCCCCAGATCAAAAAAGCCCTTGGCATTTCTGGAGTTTATACCGAACAATCGGTCTGGCGTTATGTGGCTAAGACCTCTGACGATGATGGCGCACAAATTGACCTTCTGCTCGACCGCAAAGACAATTGTATCAACCTGATCGAAATCAAGTTTTCAGGCGATGTCTTTACCGTTGACAAGGACTATGCTGCTACACTACGCACAAAACGCCGCGTATTTATGGAAAAAACCGCCACGCGCAAATCCGTTTTTTTTACCCTGCTCAGCACTTTTGGCGCAAAAACAAATGAACATTTCCTCAGCACGATCCAAAACCAACTGACGATGGAGGCGCTGTTTGAACAGGTTTGATACCATAAGACAAACTGAGAAAAAGATGGTGATTGGATAGGCAAACGACCAATGCTTTTCATGTTCATTCCTGTTTTTGAATCAAAAATCACCTAATTTTGCCATTGAAACATCAAATTTTGTTGCTATGCCCATTACTTCGCTCGATCAATTGGATCCTAATGGTACGTACACCTATGCAGATTACTTGCTTTGGCAGTTCAGTGATCGAGTAGAACTCCTGCGTGGTAAAATCAGGCAGATGCCTGCTCCGAATCGCAGACACCAAGAGATTTGTGGCAATCTATATCGAACCTTGGCAAATACCTTGTGGAAAAGTCCATGTAAAGTCTATATTGCTCCATTTGATGTACGTTTGACTAGAACTCGAAGTGATAAAGATGTAATTACCGTCGTCCAACCCGACCTCTGCGTCATTTGTGACCAAGATAAATTGGATACACGCGGCTGCAACGGCGCCCCCGATCTCATTGTCGAAATTCTCTCGCCAGGCAACAGCCGCATCGAGATGCGCGACAAATTTGAACTCTACCAAGAGGCTGGGGTAATTGAATACTGGATCGTTTCACCTACGGAAAAAACCATCCAGGTTTGGAAGCTGAACGAACAAGGTGACTACATCGGCCTCCCGCCTATTGTAGAAGGTGACTTGCTCGGTACTTCCATTGTTCCAAACCTTGAGGTGAATGTGACAGAGGTATTTGAAGATTAGATGTAGAAGAGCTTGTTCAAATTTTGGATTCTGGGCTCCATGAGGCAAATTTTATTTCGTACTTCGTTAAAATTTTCGCCGTATCGCCCACATACGGCTGCAAATTTTGCCTCGTCTGAAATAAAATTTGCTCTCCTTCGCCTCAGATCCAAAATCTGAACAAGCTCTAAATGCCGAACCTCATCATTCGCATTGGGTTTTTCATTTCATCACCCGCTTATATACCACCACAATCTTTTCCCCTTTGTCGTCCAAATAGGTTTCTCTCATCTTAATCATCCCATACTGACCGATTTCAAAAACAGCGGAATATTCCTCCACCGTTGTACCAGAAACGGTGAACGTATTATCGCCCACAAATTCAAAGTTCAGCCCAAAGGGCATCCCATTCGTTTTGTCCCCTTTTATCCAGAGTTGTTTGTCCTTTCGGAACAGCTCCATCTTGTTGTTGGGGTCTTCTTCAGCAATGTAGTTGCCCACCAAGAGGCCCATGGAAGCAGGCTCAATCGCTAGTTTTTTGGCCATGCTGATGTTGTACTCCACTTTTTTGCTGCCCCCCGTTAAATTTTGGACCTCCAAGATTCTCTTTTTTGCAGCAGGGGAAGATGAACTGTCGTCTTCTGACAACCTGGGGTCGCCACTGAAATAGAGCAGGGTCACCAGTGGCTGGTACCCCGCAGCTGTAATCATCAAATGGAAATGCGCTGGGCGGATATTCCCACCTCCGGCATCGTAAGGCACAGGCAAGATGGTTTTGAATGCATAATTGCCCTTATTGTCGGTGTAGGCAGTGCCCCGGTATTTAAAATCCTTGGACTCGTTATCGTATACTCCGTTGCTGTCGCAATGCCAAAGCTCTATCTTGGCTTTTTTGTAGGGCGTGCTGCAATCGTCGTGTAGCACCTTCCCCAACAAGGTAATGGGGTCGCCTTTTTCCCCTTTGATGGCGAGTAGGCTCCGTACCGGGCTATCGGGGCGGTAATATGGCCCCAGAATGTCGGAGGTGGTGGCGCAGTCGCCCACGTAGCGTTGGCCGTCGAAATGGACAAACCCAGTGGCGCTAATGGCAATGGCGGATAATGCGGTGTTTTTGATGAAATTTCTGCGTTGCATGATATAGTTGTTTAAACGAGTGAAAACGGATGAGTCATGTGCTTTATAAAGCTCCCACTGCAACCTCGTAGGTTTCAAAAAAATACGAGGTTTGCTTGAGGAGCGGTTAACGAGTTTAATTCTTTTCAGCACGCAGTGCCTTCTTTACCTGAAAATCCGGATGCCCACACTGCCACATGACAAAGGCATAATGGCTTCTTTAATGGCCCCTCCACTAACGATTCTCTGGCACCGGCGGCGGACCATCCGGCAACAACACTTTGTAAACCGTCGTCCCCTTTTTTTTCAAAAATTCCGCCCGCATGGTCTGCTGGAGCGACTCGTTTTCAAACAAATCCACCATCGTCAAGCCCATTGCTTTGCTCGAATATACCATCCCCTTGTGCCCGATGGACATCCCACCGCAGGCGACCACCGCCCAACTGTGCCAGGGGGCTTTCTTGGCCGCAGTCGTAACGACAAGCGATATTTGCGGGGTGTTCCAACTCACATCCGCTACGTCGGACGAGCCCCCTTCGGGGTCTTTCATCGTTTCCCGCAGGGGTTTGATTTTGCCGTCAAGCCCGATTTGTTCGACGCTGGTGGCCGCCTGGATTTTTTTGGCAAACTCCATTTCCTCAGGCGTGTAGTTGATTTCGCCGAGCAATTCCAGGTTTTTTTGCAAGGCTTCGGCGCCTGTCCGGTTGACGAGCAATTCCCAATTGCCGGATTCAAGCGTGAGTTTCGACTCCACGCCCGCCATCATCGCTGCGCCTTCGACGATTTGCTCCACACGGGGCCAGATTTCTTCGATCCCTTTGCGATCGCTGTCCCTGACCCAAAGGTTGATTTTTGCAAAATCAGGCACGACGTTGGCTACATCGCCGCCGTTCTTGATGACATAATGGATGCGGACGCTCGGCTTGACGTGCTCTCGCAGCTGGTTCAACCCGTGCAGGCAAAGTTCGACGGCGTCGAGGGCGCTGCGCCCGTTCCAGGGGTCGTAGGCTGCGTGGGCTGCCTTGCCCCGAAACTCGATATTGTAACTGACCATCGCCTGCGAACTTTGCGCATAAGCCTCTGTCTTGTCGTCCGGATGCCAGTCGAGGCAGGCGTCGAGGTCGTTGAACAAGCCTTCCCGTGCCATGTACGTTTTTCCGCCGATGGCTTCTTCGGCGGGTGTGCCGTAGAAGCGAATGGTGCCTTTTAGTTTTCCACCTTGCATCAATTCTTTGATGGCAATGGCGGCGCCGAGGCTCCCTGGGCCGAACATGTTGTGCCCGCAGCCGTGACCACCAGCGCCCTCCTGCAAGGGTTCTTTTTGAGGGGCCGCCTTTTGTGAAAGCCCCGGTAAGGCGTCGTATTCGCCGAGAATGCCGATGATGGGCTTGCCGCTGCCGTAGCTGGCAATAAAAGCGGTGGGCATTCCAGCCACGCCCCGCTCCACCCAGAAACCCTGCGTCTCCGCGTAGTCGGCAAGCACCTTGGCGGATTGGTGTTCCCGGAGCGCTGTTTCGGCGAAAGCCCAAACCTGGTCGCTGAGGCGGACGAGGTCTTTTTCATGGGCTTCGACGGATTTCAAGACGGCTTGTTTGTGGGGAGACAAGGCTGGCGCAGGTTTTTGTTGTGCGAAAGCAAGGTTTGCCAAAAGGCAAAAAGCGAGAAATAGAGTTGTTTTTTTCATTTTAAAATTTTGCTTTTTTGTTAAAAAATTAGAGAAAATAGAGAGGTGGTACAAATCAGAAAATAGTATCTCCCACAAGCCGCACGATAGTCTGCCACATTTCTGTATAGCGAACATGAAATATAAGTGTGTTCAAAAGAATAACAGCAGTTATAATAGTAGAAGGAATTGGGTTGTTCTTCTTTAAAATATCATTAACCAGAAGTATTATTGATATTAAAGAACAAAAGTATAATGGTATAAAATACTCATACGGCTCAATCGTTATTCCAAAGCTATTATGCAAAATTCTGCTAAAAATAGCCATTATCATAGGAAACGAAGTGCTTATCATGTATCGCTTGTGTTGATAAACATCATTTTTATTGATGACAGCAAGCAAATAAAAAATAAAAAAACTTAGTGGTTCTATAAAGTTTAATGATTGAATATGAGCCACATCTTTAAAGTCTATTTTACCAACCGTAGTAAGATAATTTAGTCTTGTTACTAAAAACATGGAAATGAGCATTAGTGGTGCTGTTATATAGGAAATTTTACCGATAAGTCTGTGAACAGGATATTTCCTTTTATGAATCAGATAAGGTTGTATAACCAGCATAAACATCCAAGAAACCATTATAGCTCCATGCGTATGATGCACCCAGTTAAATTGTTCAAACTTTGGAAAATACTGCAAATAGGTTGGGTGAAAGCCTATTTGTAAGAGGATAAAGAGTATTCCCATGGCCACAATGGTGGCTTTGGTATTGAAGGCTATTGCTTGATTTGCTTTTTCTTGCATCCTTTTTTATTTAAGAATAAAGAAAATAGGGAGAGGGTGCTTTGAGAGCCTATAAAAAATTATGATAATGGCGAATATGAGCGATATTTGGCAGCATGCTTCAGCTATTTTTCGGCCCGTACCCGCCAGGTACACCCCTCAAAATGAGCTTCGCCTGCCACCAAAACTCATCTCATATTCACTCAAATCATAAATTTTCATAGGCTCTAATAGACATCAATTCGTGACCAGACTCGCACTTATCCAAAAATCAATTTTAACGGTCTCTGATAAAACCAGGCTTTTTTCACCCAACCCAAAGTCCAAGCGATTTAAGGAACACGAACCCTTGAATTCTGCTTTTTTACTGGTTTGAATGACCGTAAATGGAATTACAATATCCTTGGTTTGCTCCTTAATGGTAATGGCACAAACCGACTCAAAACCGTCTTTTGATTTCGTTATTTTTTTGCTTTCTATTTTGATGCTTGGGTATCGCTCAACGTCAAAATAGTCTTGCTTTTTTATATGCTTGTCTCGAAGCTTTATTCCAGTTTGAATGGTTCCTGCTTTTGCTTCAGTAGCAAAAAAGCTTTTATCTAATTTGTTTTTTGAGAATTTAAGGTTGCCGCTTGTACCTGAAATAGTCCCTTCAACATCAAAACCTGCATTTGAAATATGAAAAACAATTTGGGTGGAATCAATTTTCCAGGAATCTTGACCAAAAACCCAGTTCGTTGAAAGGGCAAAAAGCATTCCCAATCCAATCATGAATTTTGTTTTCATTGCTCAAAGTGTTTTAAGGAATGAGATTAATGCTGCTTTTTCTTCTTTGGATATTTCCAATCCAAATTCATGTCCCTTTACGGCCATCGTTTTTGCAAAGGCCGGTTTAAATCCAGTAGGAACATAATCCTCATGAAGTCTTCGTTTGTCGAGCCAATCTTCCAGAGTAGCCACGTTACCGCTATGCCCAAATGGCCCCCGGTACCAAACGCCTAACAAAGAGGGGACTTTGTAATAGCCGGTGCCACGTCTGGTGTACAATGCCAATTCAGGGTTGGTTTCCACAGATATGTCAAAGATGTCATAAGCTTTATAGTGGCTGGCGGGAGGCTTAAAGCCATCCACAGGAGTTAATTTGTTGTTGGTGTAAAGTGGCGGAGTATGGCACGTTACACATCCTTCCCTTTTAAAGACCAGCTCGCCTTTTTTCACCATTTCAGCCGGAAATGAATTGGGGTTTTGGGGCGGTTTCAAGGAGTACAAATATTTCCCAAGAGCAAATAATTGCATTTCTGAATACCGCTGAAGCCCTTCTTCACCAGGCTTAGGTAGCGTTTTAAAGTCAATACCCCCGGGAATAAAACCACCGTAGCTATTTAGGAAATCAAAGCCTTGATTAAAAGCGGCATAACGCATTATATCACCTATATTGCGGTGCATCATCAGCCCAGTATAGTCAAGGTATTTTCTGTCCTTAATACCAATTAAATCAGGAATATTAGTTGGTTGGTTAAAATTAGACCCATGCCTAAGCATTACGCCCGGTGGAATTGCTTTTAAATAAGCAATAATTCTCGCGGCACTGATGGTATCAAGTTCCATTTGCGAAGAATGGCTAATCCAGGGCGCTTTATGCAAGGCTATTCGACCTGTTCGCATTCCCTCGTCAAACCCTGCGAGCTTATCCTTGGTTAAGGATTTTAAAAAGATTTCACCAGCAACTCCATCTCTACGATCCATCGGGAATGTGCCTTGTGCCCCCTTGATCGTTGAGCCGTCAGGCATCACACGTGTATGGCACATCGCACATGAAAAGACTCCAACCTTGACTTTTGATTTTTCATCTACCACATAGGTGTAATAAGGGAAGGTATTTTTGGAAACTGGTATTTCAGCAGATTTAATTGATTCGTTTAATTCTTTGAAGAACTCCTCTGAATAGTCAAACAAACCAATTGGCGCATTGAATACTTCTTCGCCCAGTCGCACCAAGTCTTCCTCCGTTCGTGGTTCGTTTTGAAAATGGTCAACCGGATTGAGCGCCATGAGGGAGTCGATATATTTGCGGTTTTCCTCTAGGCCGGTTAAGCGTATGGGATAACTTTTATAAACCTTCATTTCAGGAAGACTGTAATAGTAGCTTTCCGAGATGGGCGTTACCGTAATTGTCGAGTCTGCCGTGGGAAGTAGAAATTGCTTTATTTCAGCCAGATCCCAGGTTTTTGGAATATCAAAGAAGTCTGGTTCTAGTTGAAATCCAAGTATAAATACTGCAAACGTGCAGATGCTTATTATTGATATGAATTTCCTGCGTTGCATGTTAGCTTGTATTGATGAATTAAAATCTGGAGACTTGTATCAGATAAAATACTGATGAACTTTGTTTTTTTATTTTTTAGCCTCTTCCAAATCCGTCAACTTTTTCCTCGATCCTTCATTTTCCTGAATAGCCAAGGCTTTTTTCAATTGAATAATCGCATTGGCCTTATCGCCTGTGGCGATTAAATAATCGGCATAGGAGTCATAGACATTGAAACTTTCGGGGTAATTCTGCACATTGAGTTTGAAAAAACTTTCGGCTGTTTTATATATTTTTCTACCCAAAAAATCATAGCCCATGTAATTGATTTCCATTTCATCCGGCTTCATGGTATAGCCCATTTTTTTGGATAGATTGGCATAATGATTCTGAAATTTAATAGCCAAAGCACCTGTTGAATCTGTGAAATCCTTCATACCTAATTTTAAAGGAAAAAAATCGAAGAAGAAGCGCAATGCATCGTATTCGGCAATGAGGGGTGCGGAACCGTGCGTATCATCGGCGTAGTATTTACCCCGATATTTTAAGCCATTTTGCTTATTTTTTTCAAAAGCGACTTGCAATGCCAAGATGGAACGAATATGTTTTGTTGCTGCCGACGTATCCTTTTGCACCTTATTTATGTCCATGCCATCTTCCATCGTATTGGCAATGCCGAGATACAAGGATTTTCCTTCAAACTTCTTTTCGGCTAAAACCTTTTGCGCTTGTTTCAAGAGTTTTTGCTTATCCCACCACATACTTGGGTCTATGCAGATGTAGGAGTTGAACAAATGATTGTGGTGCGTAAAAGTTTGCATGACCGCCAAGCCACCAAATGAATGCCCAATGAGCATTTTATAAGGTACTGTAGGGTATTTTGCTTCGATGTAGGGCATCAATTCCTTTTCCATAAAAGCAATAAAATTTTCACCGCCCCCCGATGTTTTAGCGAAGGCACTGTCCATCATCATAGCTGGGTCGGCATCAATATGCGTCGGTGTCAAGTCTCTAGTTCGGTCGGTGTTGGGAATACCTACCACGATCATTTTGGGGCACATCGTATTGCCATTGATGATACTCAATTGTTGAATCATACCGACAACAGATGAAAAATGTCCATCGCCGTCCAATACATACACGACGGGATATTTTTGGCTGGCACCACCATCAGGCACATGCACCCAAATCTTTCTGTTTTCGCCCAAAATAGTAGATTGGACGCTGTCTGTTTTGCCGATGACGATGCTTCCTTTTTCCACTTTTCCTTGAGAAAAAGCAAGCGTTGCTAAAAGGCAAAAAGTGAGGATTAAGCATGTTTTTTTCATGTTGGAAATTTGTTTTAGGATAAAGAGGATGCCCATGGCCACAATGGTGGCTTTGGTATTGAAAGCTATTGCTTGATTTGCTTTTTCTTGCATCTTTTTTGATTGAAAAATGGAAAAGAAAAAAGGTTATACGCTTGTTATCAAAGAATGATCAACAACAGGTTTGTCCACTACTTTAAACCAGAACAAAGCAAAAAGAAAGACCACTACAAAGGCAATGCCCATCAGGGTTTCGCCCAAAAGCATGGCCCTTATGTTGTATGTATCATAAAGCCAGCCATTAAAAACAGTCATATAAACCGCGCCAAGATTGCCCAAGGAAGACAACAATGCATATTTTGTTGCAGCGAGATGTGTACCAATGGCACGAAGGAGCGCGGCACAAAAAGCGGCATTGGCAACACCCATCAACAAGGCATAGCACAATACTCCACTTACATAACTGAAAGGAGAAAATGGAGCTAAGCTCATGATCAAGGTCACAAGTGCCATGAGCGATCCTGCCCCAAAGTACCCCCACCATCGCCCCTGTTTATCGGCAACCCAACCCCCGATAATGCAGCCAATTGTGCTTACCAATCCGCTCAAAACGCCCGTAACCAAAGCTACGGTGTCGGTCGGTACACGCCAATCATCAGCAACTGAAGACCACATGTACCCAGCCGCCCCGGCGCCGATTGGCGTCATCACCATCAAAGCAGTGAAAATGCCTACTCGTGAACGTAGCAGATCTTTGACGCCCAAAGCTGTGGATTGAAAGCCTTGTAACAAAGATTGGGTTTTATCTGACTGTAGGCGGGGTACGAAATACAAAGCACAAGCGCACAACAACATGACTACAGAAACAATTGTACACGATGCCTCAAAAGACAGATTACTGGCCAGCCAAATGCCCGCACCGCCGCCAAAGCCCACCCCACCCATATTGCCTGCTTGAGCATAACCTGCCGCTCGTCCTTTTTTACCTTTTTCAATGGCCTTGGCCATGAACCCTCCAACCGGTGCAAAAACAAAGGTGGCAGCAACTTGGGAAACAAAGACCACACTCATCAAAATCCTCGAATAGGCAACAGCGAGTGGCACAAAGACCAAGGAAAACAAGCTGATGGTACACATCGCAATGCCAATGATGTACCATTTGTGCAAACTGAGCGTCAGGTCGGTTAAGGGAGCCCATGCGAAGCGCCATAAATTGGACGACAACCCAACAGCGGTAATCGCAGCAGCCGCTGCAACCGAAAATCCATGCTGCACCAATATGAAGGGCAAGGTTACAGATACAAAGCCGGAACTAATGCCATAAGGCAACGTAAGGAAAAAGATGGTGATTGGGTTGGCAAACTGCCTGTGCTTATTCATGTTCAACAGTATTTATCAATCAAAAAATGCCTAACTTTGTAGTTGTAACATCAACTTTGTTGCCATGCCAATTACTTCGCTTGATCAGTTGGATCCTAATGGTACGTACACCTATGCAGACTACCTGCTTTGGCAGTTCGAAGAACGTGTAGAATTGTTGCGCGGTAAAATCCGCCAGGTGTCTGCGCCGAATCGCAAGCATCAGGGCATTGTCACTGGACTCACCCGACTTTTCGCGAACGCATTATGGAAAAACTCTTGCAAAGTCTACATTGCTCCTTTTGATGTTCGCCTCTTGCGCACCCGTGAGGACAAAGAAGTCATCACGGTGGTTCAGCCCGATTTATGTGTCATCTGCGACCCTTCCAAATTGGATACTCGTGGCTGCAATGGCGCACCCGACCTTATCATCGAAATTCTCTCACCAGGCAACAGCCGCACCGAGATGAAGGATAAATTTGAACTCTATCAGGAAGCTGGCGTCCTCGAATACTGGGTCGTATCGCCCATCGAAAAAACCATCCAGATTTGGACTCTCGACGAGCAAGGCATTTATATCAGTCGCCAACCCAAAGTAGAAGGCGACATCGCTACTACGCCAATTATTCCAAACCTGGAGGTAAATGTGACAGACGTGTTTGAGGATTGACCGCCTTATTTCAAAGCCAACGTATCGGTATTCCACATACCGTGCGTAGATAACCACTTGCCATCGGCGCCGCGTTTGAGTAATTCTGTGTATTTACCCCTTTCAACTGCAATTGTTCCATCGGGCATTTTTATCTTCATCTGCAAACGCCCGATTTCGTAACCCAGGTCGCCGTTGCTGCCGGTTTCGGTGGTGGCTACCTCAGCGTCAAAAGCACCTGCGGCAATGGCGCCTTCCCAATACTTTTGAATATTGGCGCGTCCTTTCACGGGAGCTTCGTTGGGAGGAAGAATTGTCGCGTCCTCGGTGTAGCAGTTGGCGGCTGCAACGGCATCTTTTGCATTAAGGGCTTTCACAAAGTCTCGGTTCATTTGCGACAATTCTTCTGCTGTAGCCGCTTGGGGTTCAGGGGTTTGCTGGCAGGCGGCAAACAAAAGGGCACAAATGCTCAATGTGGCTAAAAAATTGATTTTAAACATGACAGTGTTTTGTTTAGTGAAAAAATCTAGGGCCATTTTATTGTTTTTTGTCTGGTGTGAATTTGTTGTTGTCCACATCCTTCAAAAATGCAATCAGGTTTGTGAAGTAATTTTGTTGGTCGTCATACATGCTCATGTGGCTTCCGTTGGGACACAAATAAGTTCTGCTGTTCGGAATCAGTTGCCCTTCTTTCACCATATCCTTTGGGTTCATTTCATCATACCTGCCACCAAGCACCAGGGTTGGAACTTTGATATTGGGCAATCTGTCCCACATTTCCCAATCTTTAAAATTGCCGGTCACATGAAACTCGTCCACACCTTGCATGTGTATGTATATCTCATGATTTGCTTTCTTGAATGCTCTCATCAATGGTTCCGGCCAATTTTCAACGGGCATGCGGCAGGCCACCTGTGTATAAAGTTTACTCATCAATAAGTTTTGGTATTCAGGGGAGTCATAAAGTTTACGTTGGTCCAATGAATCAAAAACTGCCAATTCTTTTTTTGAAAGAATTTTATTTTTTAATTGATTGCTATAAGTTACATAACTTTTTATGCCCGCAGTCATATTAGATAATACGGCCGCTTTTACATGGCTTTGGTATTGTTGTAAATATTCCATAGCCAACATACTACCCCATGAATGCCCCAACAAATAGAAATCTTCAAGTCCCAATCCTTTTCTTACTTGTTCTACTTCTTCTACATAGCGAGGAAGATTCCAAAGTGAGGTATCGGCTGGGATATCAGAATTGCCAACACCCAATTGATCGTAATAGTAAAATTCAATGCCCTCTTTGGGTAGAAAGCTTTCAAAGCATTCAAAATAGTCGTGGGTAAAACCTGGCCCGCCATGCAAGAGCAAAACCTTTATTTTACCATCGCCTATTTTCTTTGTCCACACATTAAAAGTGCCTTTGGGGGTGGTGATGGGTATGACTTTTACGCCACCCGTTTGGATACCTTGTGGGGTAACGGTAGCGTTAGCATCCGTCGGTGCATTATTGCAGGCAAAAGTGAAAAAAGCTAAGGCAAAAGTGATTACCATAACTGAGAATGAGCTGTTATTTTTCATTTTGAAACTTGCCTTTTTGATTAAAAAATACCTATTTCTACTTAGCATCGTCGTTGCTGATGTCCCGGACGGTTAGCCATTTGCCATTGCGTTTTTCCCAGACAGCCATGTATTTGCCTGTATAGATCACCTTTCCGGTGCTATCAGTTTGGGTAGTTTTTCCGACTTCCGTCACGCGGCTTTCGTCGCCGTACAAGTCCAAGGTTTCAAAAACGGTCTTGGCGTTTTCCTTGCGTCTTGCCATCTCCGTTTCCACCCCTTTTTGGATGGCGGCTTTACCCACGAGCATCGGTAGGTCGTCGTTCATGCTGATCGCATCGTCGGCATAAAAGCCTACAATCGTGGCGACATCTTTTGCATTGGAAGCAGCGGCCCAAGCATCTTCAATGGCTTTGATTTCGGCTTTGATTTTCACCATGTCGGGTTGAGCAACTTCCGTTTCGGCGGCTTTTGTAGCGGCATCATTTGTCGGTGCATTACAAGCGACTGTTAAAATGGATAAGGCAATACTCATTGCTAGAAATGAGAAAAAATTATTTAATCGCATGGTAAGAATTTTGGTGTTGTAAGTGAAAGATTTAAATCGGCGTTTAGCGAACTTAGGACGCGGTCGAAACAATATTAGGAACTGAAGCTTTTCTCCACATCGGCTGCAATTTCCAATAGGTCAAACTCCGCCACAGCCACTCCAGCGGGCCATAATTAAAGTAGCGAAGCCATAAGGTACTGATCAAGATTTGACAGGAGAAAAGACCAATGCCAAAAAGGGTCAAACCAGCAGTCCCCACCAGCCCTCCATAATTCAGGCCAGCGGCCAGAAAAACAAATTGGCAAACCAGCGAGTGAGTCATGTAATTACTAAAGGCCATTTTGCCAACCGGCGCAATGACGGACATCCATTTTTTTCCAAAACTGGTTTGAAAGCACAGCATAAAAGTACCGACATATGCCAAGGCGAAAGGCGCAACTCCCAGCGCATAAGCAATGGTTTGATAAAGGCCGTTCCGCTTTAAGGCATAATAATCAGCTCCAAAATACTGGGTATAGTAGGCCAAAAAATAGTTAGCAGGCAAGCCAATCAGCACCCCTAAACCAATGATCCAATAGACCACTTTTCTGTTTTGAGTGATATTTTTGTAAAAATTGGAACGCCCCAATACAAAGCCAATCAAGAACATACCGAATACTTTTGGGATGCGGCTGACAAAAAACAAGTACGAGAAGCGTTGAAATATACCTCCGATATTTGCTTTTAAAATGTCCCACCAGTTTGTTGAAGCCCACAAAGACCCAAAATCGGCAGTGTTGCTTTGTCCGGTTATTTTTTGGATCACACTTGTGCCTATTGTGTTCAAGATCTCGGCAGGCACATTCAAGACAGGCCATTGCAATTTGGCAGCGTACAAAACAATCGGCATAAGGATCAGCACGGCGCCCGTGATTAAGAGCGTCTTATCCGAAAACCGCCTAAATGGCAGCAACAAGAACCCCAGCATGGCATAAAACAGGACAATATCTCCCGTCCAGATCAGGATATGCACAAATCCGAGCAGCAACATAAACATCAGGCGCCGTCTGATAATTGGTATCGAATCGCCTCCTTTGTTGATTCCCCTTTGTATTTGTAGCGCAATGCCCCAACCAAACAATAAACTGAAAATGGAATAGAATTTCCCATCAATAAAAATGGTGTACCAGAAGTCGAGTTGCTTGTCCAATTCAGGGAGCAAAAACGGGCTGACTTCAACTTTATTCGGTCCCCAGCCCAAGCCGCCCGCCGTCAGGTTGGCGATAAGGATGCCAAAAATGGCAAACCCTCGGAGTACGTCCATGAAAACTTCACGGTCTTTGTTTTGAATCGGTGCGATTACACTATGCATTTTAATCCTTTGTTGATTGAAAAAATAACCTGATCATCTCCGTGCGAAATAGGACTACCGCTTCATTGGCTGCATTTTCCAATAGGTCAAACTCCGCCAAAGCCATTCAAGCGGACCAAATCGGAAATACTTTAACCAAATTGGACTGACAATCAATTGAAAAATCCAAATACTAAAAACGATATAATACAATTCATACCGCTGCAATTTGCCGAATAGGGCAAAGCCAAATCCTAAGAAAATGAAATCCGTGATGATGGTGTGCATGATGTAATTGGTAAAGGCCATTTGACCCACCGCTGCGAGCGATTTTTGCAAAAAAGGCAACCAACCCGATTTTACAAATAACATAATAAGCGCAATATGCCCGCAAGTAGTGGCAACTCGGCCTATATCATACGTAAGAGAGGTACGAGAAAAGGCGAGAATATCAAAATGATGCGCCTGGATATAGCTGGTTTCAAAATAATTGGTGGTAATTCCAATGGCATAGCCTATCAAAGCCAGGGTTAAATAATAGCGATTGGATTTGGCGGCTTTCAAAATGCCATTTTTCAAAAAAGCCATCCCCAAAAGCATCATCGCCAAGATGTCCCAAATATCATAACGATACAAATACAAGGATTCAATGAGTTGATTGAGGGGCGCACGGTACATGACGTTACTGAAATACCCCTTTGTTCTTTCCTTGATTTCTTCTTGCATCCGTTGAGGCGAGGGCTTGTCTTCTTTTACTTTTTCATCCCATTTTTCAATGGCTTTGGTTTCCAGTTTGGTCAATGTTTGACCATTGCTTTTTTTGATTTTTGCTGCCGCTGCCGTTGCTGCTGTTTTGTGCAATTGATAATCATCATACACATTGAAGGTAGCAGAAATAGCAAAAAGAATAGTCGCCGCAATAATCAAGCGTTTTGGATTCAAGTGTCGAAAACTAAAAGCAAACATCCCCACGATGGAATAAGCGTACAATATTTCACCAGACCAAAGCAACAAATAACAATGAATCACGCCAAAAAGCAACATCCAAAGCAATCTGCGGAAGTACAAATCGGTCACCAGTGAACCTTGGGTATTTTTAGATTTACTACCGATGAATAATAGAATACCAGCGCCAAACAACATGGAAAACATTCCACGCATCGTGCCTTCAAAAAATAGATTAGTTATCCACCAAACCGTCAAATTTAAACCGGTTGCACCGCCGGCATTAGTTGGGTCGCCATAAGCTTTAAATAAGCCCATACCCGTAATATTCATCAATAAAATCCCCAACAGAGAGACCCCTCTGATAATGTCCATCGAGGAAATACGCTCGGTGGTAGCAGTAGGTTTTAACATTGGTTGCGCGGTCATAAATTGATTTTTATAGTTTTTCAATTAGCGATTAGACAAAATTCTGAGGGCGCTTTTAGCGCTTCATTGGCTGCAATTTCCAATAGGTCAGGCTCCGCCACAGCCACTCCAGCGGGCCAAATCGGAAATACTTTAACCAAATTGGACTGATAATCAATTGAAAAATCCAAATAGCGAAAACGATGTAATACAACTCATACCGCTGCAATTTTCCGTACATCGAAAAGCCATAACCTAAGAAAATGAAATTGCAGATAATCGAATGGGAGACGTAGTTGGTAAAAGCCATTTGCCCGACAGCGGCCAAGGCTTTTCGTAAAAAGGGTAAAATACCCGATTTGATAAAGAGCATGATGAGCGCCACATGCCCACAAGTGGTGGCTACCCTACCTAAATCGTAGGTCAACCAGGATTGATAAATGGATAGAACAGAGAAGTTCTGAGATACGGTTAACCAACCCTCATAATAATTGACGGGAATGCCGGCGCCATAACCGATTAAAGCCATCAGCAAATAGAATCGCCTTGATTTAAGCGCGCTAAGAATGCCCATTTTGAAAAAGGCCATTCCCCATAGCATCATGGCGAGGGTATCCAGAAAATTGTATCGGTACACAAAAAAGGTTTCTGCTGCCATATTATCCGGGGCTTTGTGCATCACAATGCTCCAATAATCCTTGCTCCTTGCGGCCATTTCTTTTTTCAAGTCCTTGGGGCTGGCCTTCGCTTCTTTGACTTTCGTCGTCCATTTTTCAATGGCTGCTGTTTCTTTTTTCGTTAAGGTTTGTCCTTTTTCTTGCTTTAAACTTGCCGCAACGGAGGCCTCATAAGTGTTTTTTACCTGAAAATAATCTTTGAGGTTCCATGCAGTGGCCAGGAGCAGGATCACAACAG
The DNA here is from genome assembly GCA_040401995.1 of Saprospiraceae bacterium. Lineage (GTDB taxonomy): Bacteria > Bacteroidota > Bacteroidia > Chitinophagales > Saprospiraceae > Haliscomenobacter. Next base: position 87,162 of record JBBANM010000009.1, on the reverse strand, counting down.
TTCCTGTAATCAGCTGTTTAGGTGCCAGGTGCCTGAAGCTGAAAGCAAACATACCCACCAGCGCGTAGCAATACAATACATCGCCTTCCCAGAGCAGCAGATAACAATGAATGATACCAAAAATCAGCATCCACCACAAGCGGCGGAAAAAAAGATCCGTAACAGCGCTACTTTGCTGGTTTTCGGACGAACGGCCTGTAAACAATAGAATGCCTGCTCCAAACAACATGGAAAACATGCCGCGCATAGTGCCTTCAAAAAACAGCGTATTCATCCACCAGGCCGTAAGATTCCAGCCTGTGGCGCCGCCACTGTTGGTGGGGTCGAAATAGGCTTTGTACAGGCCAAAATGGAGGATGTTCATCAATAATATGCCAAAGAGGGAAATGCCTCTAATGATATCCATGGCCGTGATTCGGTCTTGCTGCGCAACAGGCGATTCCGTCGCGTTTTTTTTCCCCAAATAATTGGTTTGTGGTTCTGACACCGCTAGATAGCTCATCTTTGAATTGTTTTTTTATCTTGAAAGTGAATGTTCTGCGAGGTTATTATCGGTGTTGCTCGAAGCTACACCGATAATTGGTTGGGATTAATCTACCATCGTATGCGCCTCGGACACGAGGTCAGCAACCCCAGTCTACCTCCGCATGGGCTGCAATTTCCAATAGGTCAGGCTCCGCCACAGCCACTCCAGCGGACCAAACAAAAAGTACTTTAACCAGATGGGGCTGATGATCAATTGAATAGCCCAGATAACCAGCACTACGAGATAGATTTGGTAAAAATCCAGCTCCGCATAGTAGTTCAAGCCATAACCAAAGAAGAATAAGGTGCATATAAGCGAATGCGAGATGTAATTGCTCAAAGCCATGCGCCCCACCGCGGCCAAACGGTTGCACAAGCCCTGGGCAAAACCGGATTTTGAGAGCAAAATCAAAGCCGCGGCATGTGCCATTACCAAGAAGATGCGCTGGAAAGGATAAATCAACCCAACCCAATTGATCGGTACTTGCTCCATGCGGGCGAGGTTGGCTTCGATGGTTGTGAAGTGACGAAAGGCATAATAACTGCTGTACATCACCAGCGGTAGCCCCAGCCCGTAACCGATTTTCAGCACTGTCCAGTAGTGTTTTGTTGACCAAGCGCCGGTAAGGAAACCCCATTTAAAGAGCGCCAATCCCAAGAGCATCAAAGCCAGCGAATCCCATACTTCAAATGGTAAGTACTTGGTTTGACCTTCCCAGGCTAGTGGGCGCAGGTAGGCTGCCACAGTGGCATAATCCGATTTCATTTTACGGGTATTTTCTTTGGCATCTTCCCGGTTGGGGATCATCGTTTTTTCTACTTCCCGCCATTCCGTCAATGCCTTGGTTTGGGCTGCCGTGAGCGTTTGGTTTTGGCTTTGGGCGGTAGTTGCTGCTACATAGGCGATGCGTTTTGCCCGGATGTTTTGGTATTGAATGGTTCCGGCTACAAAACTTGCGATGGCAACAAGGGGCACCGCCCACACCAAGTATTTGGCGGCCACATTGCGGAACAGGTACAGGATCATGCCACAAACGGCGTAGAGGTAAAGAATCTCGCCGATCCACAAAATGAGGTGGGCGTGAATCAGACCGAAGATTAGGAGCCAAAACATACGGCGATAGTAGAGGGCGTGAACCGAAGCACCTTTCATGTCTTTGTTGGCAATAAACAGCAGTACACCCGCCCCAAACACCATACCGAACATGGCGCGCATCTTGCCTTCAAAGAAGACTCCGATGAATTGATAAAGCCAAAAATTGAAAGTCCCAGGGTCGTTTTTGAAGGCTTCAAAAGAATAATCGGCCATAGAAAAACCAGGAATGTTCATCAGCAGAATACCCAAAAGAGCAAATCCGCGGAGAAGGTCGATAGTGGTAATGCGTTGATTTTCAGCAACGGGCCCCGCTTGCGTTGTTTCTGACATGTTTTGTGATTTTAGGTATAGAGTTTGTTTACTCTTGAGTATTCAACAATCTTTTTCCGCAAAATTTACAATAGGAAGTAGTATGCGTGGGATATCCAATAGTACGATAGCTGTAGACGGCTTCAGCTGGCTTTTGATTGGCGGGGTGGTATGGGCACCTACGTTGTTCCATTTCTTGCACAGAGTACACTTGTGTTGTACCTAATTGCTGTGTTGCGCCACAACTAGAACAAAACATACCTACACTTATAACCAGTAAAATGAGCGTTAGAAAGTGATTGCGCTTTACTTGTTGTGAGCTTTTTGATTGGTTGTTTTCATTGAATAAATAACAAACCAGCATGATACCCAATAATACAACGCCAGCAGTCAATGAAAGAAGGATCTTTTGTTCGATCAAACGGGTGGTATTGGATATTTCCATTCGTGCTTGTTCCACATTCGCCAATGAGGTTTGTGCCTGGACACACAATGGGGTAAGGCCAATGATTACCATAGTATAAATGGCTGTGACCAATATTTGAGCTTTTTTGATAACTGTGCTTCGTTTCATGGTTTGCATGAATTAATGAGGTTACAAATTCGATTGAATGCCTGCTACAAAAGAATAGTAAAGCCGCCTTACTACCTATTGGTATCCTCCCAATGGCTTGTTTGGCTTTCCGAATAGCTAGTTTTAGGTGTTTTTGTAATGGAAGCTGAACCGATTCCAATGATTAGCAATAAGATCATCATGAAGTGGTTGCTGTGGTTTTGCAGTGTCCGGTTTGACTGGGAAGTTGCCTTGAGTACATAAAAAAACCAAAGGATACCCAGCAAACAAACTCCAGCACATAATGCGAGAAGGATGTTTTGTTCAAGCAAACGAAAGGAACTTGAGATCTCTAGTTTAGTCTGCTGTACATCATTAAATGAGGCCAGCGCTTGAGCAGAAAGCATTGCTGGTGTACTCAGGAAAAGGGTTGTTGCAATTAGGATGTTTCTCATGGTGGTAGTGTTTAATACTTAATTGCAGCGTGCGGGAGAGAAGTAAGTGGGAAAGGTAGATTTTTTTGAAAAAAATATTTTTTGGCTGGGAAGGGGGTGCTTTTTTTGCTAAAAATGAGTTTAACGTTTACTAAACCTTCGAGGTTTAGTAAACGTTAAACTCATTTTTAGTCCAGTAATCCTTAATTAAACCTAAAAAATCACACACCATGGCCGTCAACTATTGGGAGAAATTGGAAGAAGGCGTGACGTACCATATCTACAACCGATCCGTTGGAAATGACAATCTTTTTTTTCAGGAAGGTAATTATTCCTATTTCATAGAAAAATGGAAAGAATACCTGCCTTATTTAGACGTGTATGCCTACTGTCTAATGCCCAATCATTTTCATTTTTTAGCACAGGTAAAATCTATGGAGATTGAGGCCCTACAATCTCACCTCAATCGCCAATGCACTGTGAAAAGCGAGGCTTTTTTAGCTGGTAAAATTGTCTACTCTGAATATTTGGAGGATCAGATCAAGCGGTTGTGCAGTTCCTATGCTTTGGCCGTTAACAAACAACAGGAGCGACATGGTACACTTTTTCAAAAGCGTTTCAAACGCATTTCTGTGACAACTGAACACCGTTTGTGCTATTTGTTGGCCTACATCCACCACAATCCGATTCATCATCGGTTTGTGGAAGACTACAGTGCGTGGAAATATTCTTCATGGGCTACATACAAAAACTTGAATTCACCCTCTTCAGTTAACCGAATTACTCCTCTCTCGTGGTATGGCAAGGATATCGCTAGTTTTTTTCAATACCATGAAGCGTTCAAATTAGACAAAAATATGGAGCTGGAAGGGATAGACTACCTTTACTAGATTGCGTTTTAAGATTACGAATACTTAAGGTTACGTTTACTAAACCTTCGAGGTTTAGTAAACGTAACCTTAAGTATTCGCAACTCACTCCACCAACACAAAGCCCGCCCACTTGAACGCCTCGCCGCTGTACTTACCGCGCAGTTCCGTCTGCGTAGCGCGAAACGCTGCGGGAACCGTCATTTTTCCCTCCAACCAGTGCTTATAAAAAGCCGTCATAAACACCTGGGTCTGAAAATCGGGTACCTGCCACAGCGACATGATGAGGTAGCGGGCGCCTGCTATTTTGAAGGCGCGCTGCAGGCCGTAAACGCCTTCGTTGCCTACGAGGTCGCCGAGACCCGTTTCGCAGGCGGAGAGTACTACGAGTTCGGTATTGGCGAGGTTCATCTGGCTAATTTCGTAGGCGGTTAGGATGCCGTCTTCCAGACCAGGGCTTAGGGGTTTACCCGTTTTCCAGGCATGATTGCCGCCTGCCAGCATCAGGCCGGAGCGGATCATGGGATTTTCAGAAACTTTGAAGGTTTTTTCGCCAATGGCTTGCCCTTCACCAGGCTTCAATTCTTTTGGATCGGGAAAGAAAAAACCGTGGGTGGCTACGTGTAGGATGCGCGGTGAGGCGCTACCTTGCCCCAGGGCTTTGAAGGATTCTTCGGTAGCTTCGGCGCCTTTTTTAAGGGTGGGTAAGATACCTTTACTTTTCATCACATTGGCGGCGGCACTAATTTCCACTTCAGTCCAACGCAGGTACCCCCAGTTTTCGCCACGCAAGGTAGAGTCGTTTTGGGTGATACTGGGGCCACGCCGGGCAGCCAGGTCTTCGGGTTTGGCAGGCGTATTGGCGGCCATGGTGGGTGTGGCATCGTATTGGATGCCGCCGTAGAGTTGGGCGGTGGCACTTTGCTGGGTAGCAGACACCGATGGGATAACCAACTGTCGGGTACTGCCCAGCATGGTCAGGCGGTTTTTTTCGGTCAATATTTTGCCGTCGGGAGTGGGAATAGCGCCCAGATTGAGGCGGTGCAGCAGGCCCGAGGGCGAGCAATACACAGTCGCTCCTTGCGGCAAGGCGGCGGCGATGGGTTTCCAGATTAAATCATAGAGTTGGCTGCCCGTTTTGCCAGCGGAGTAGAGTTCGTTGTAAAAAGTGGGCTGGGGGCTGCCCTCCGTTTTGAGGAGGGTTGCGAGTTGTTTTTCTTCAAAAAGGGAGATGAATTTTGGGGCGTCTTTACTTGGTAATAGGACGAGAGCGGCATACATCGTGCTGTCAGTTTGTTTTTTTAGATAAAAACGGTAGCTGACAAATTCGATAGCTGCTTCGTTGGGTTTCAAAGCCGTTTGAACTTCCTGCCATTTAACCTGCTGCAAGGCTTGGTCAAAACCAGCCACCGTTCGGGCGAGTTCTTTTTCAAGGTCATTGGCTTTGGCTTCCAGGTCGGCTATGCTTGTACTATCGCGGTCGGCGATTGGTTCGGCATACTGGTCGGCGAGGCGGCGTTCGTATGATTTTAGCAGGTTGAAATTTTCGGTTGCTGCTGGGTTGGAAAGGGAGAGGCGTTTGATCCGGCCTACGGACTGGAGCAGAAAACCTTTGTAGAAGAGGCTGTTGTTGTAGCAGACCGGCATCATTTTTTTACTATCTGCTATTTGGGTGAACGAAAGGGTCTGGTTCTGACAGTCAGAAAACTTGTCCAGGTAATTGTTCAATTCATTTTCGGAAAGGTGGTTTAAAGCTTGTTCAATAAGGTGCGTATTAACCTTGGACAGTTCAAGTAAGAGGGGTTCTGCTTTTCCATATTGGCCTATGCCCCGATACAGCCCCGCCAGGCTTTGCAGGCTTGCAGCATAATCGGGATGCTCCTTACCTAGTGCTTTTTCACGAATGTCTTTGGATTCAAGGTAAAGCGGTTCGGCTTTTTCATATTGCCCCATGTCCTGGTACAGTCCCGCCAGGTTGATCAAGCTTGCGGCATATACGGGATGTTCCCGGCCTAATTTTTTTTCACGGATGGCCTTGCATTCAAGGTAGAGGGGTTCGGCTTTTTCGTATTGGCCCATCTCATCATACAGAATCGCCAGGCCTTCCAGGCTTGTAGCATAATCGGGATTTTCACGGCTCAAGACTTTTTCACGGATTGCTTTGGATTCAAGGTAAAGCGGTTCGGCTTTTTTGTATTGACCCAATTTTTTGTATAGAATCGCCAGGTTATTCAGGCTGCCAGCATAATCGGGATGTTCCCGGCCCAGGGCTTTTCCACGAATGGCTATGGATTCGAGGTAAAGCAGTTCGGCTTTTTCGTATTGGCCCATGTCCCAGTACAGAACTGCCAGGTTGCTAAGGCTTTGGGCATAATCGGGATGCTCCCGGCCCAGGGCTTTTTCCCGGATGGCTTTGGATTCGAGGTAAAGCGGTTCGGCTTTCTCGTATTGCCCCATTTCTTTGTACAGAATCGCGAGGCTGTTCAGGTTTGAGGCATAAGAGGGATGTTCCCGGCCCAGGATTTTCTCCCGAATGGCTTTAGCTTCAAGGTAAAGCGGTTCAGCTTTCTCATATTGGCCCATGTCCTCGAACAGAATCCCTAGGTTTTGCAGACTTCCGGCATAATCGGGATGTTCCCGGCCCAGGACTTTTTCACGGATGGCTTTGGATTCGAGGTAAAGTGGCTCGGCTTTCTCATATTGACCCTTGGCCCAGTATAGAATCGCCAGGTTGTTCAGGCTTGCGGCATAATCGGGATGTTCCTTGCCTAGAACTTTTTTCCGGATGGCTATGGATTCAAGACCGAGAGGTTCGGCTTTTTCATATTTACCCGTTTTCCGGTAAAAAATCGCCATGCTGTTCAGGCTTGAGGCATAATCGGGATGTTCCTGACCCAGCACTTTTTCACGGATGGCTTTGGATTCAAGGTAAAGCGGTTCGGCTTTTTCGTATTGGCCCATGCTCTCGAACAGGATCGCCAGGTTATGCAGGCTTTCAGCATAATCAGGATGTTCCCTGCCCAGCACTTTTTCCCGGATGGCTTTGGATTCCAGATACCATTTTTCAGCACCTGGATAATCTCTTTTGAGAAACAATATTCTACCGTGGTTAAAACAACAAATGCCGTAGGTTGCTGACTCCTGCCCTAACTTTTCCAGCGCTAGTTTTTCAGCAAGGGTGTTAGTTTCAAGTGCCTGGTCATAGTTGCGCTTGTTGGAAAACTCGCGAGAAACCTGAATTAGGCTGTCCACCCGCCGCAGCGCCACCGAATCTACCGTTTGCGCACTCAACAAACCTGTGATCAGGCACAAAGCCAACAATAAGTAATTTCTCATAGCAAAATTGATTAACGGTAAATTATTGCATCAACTTCTGCGCTTTTCGAGCTTGCCTGCGGTAAGGGTGTCCCTGCTCTTCGGCTATTTGTTTGAATAGGACGAGCGCTTCTTTTCGCTTGTCGGCCTGCAACAAAACCAAGGCTCGGTACCAGGTCAGCTGAGGTATCCAGGCGGGATCAGGAAAACGCATTCGAGAGAAATAAAACATGGCCTCTTGACCTTCACCCATTTCGAGCAGACAATATGCCTTGAGGTACAAAAGAGTATCGTTCGCCATGGGCATAGCTGCCACCGGGCTTGCGGTAGGGTCTTTTTCCAGCAGCTTTTGATTCTCGCGTGCTATTCTACGGCTTAAAGAGTCAATTTGTACATGTTCGATCTCTTCCAAGGCCAGGTAGGCCGCACTAAAATCGCGTTGTCGTAGCAATTGATCGGCACTGCGATAAGTGGCGTTGATTTTCAACCCGAATGGCGGATAATCCACATACCACAATTGATCGAGCAAGGCTTTAAGGGCAATATTCCCCTCGCTCTGACCACGCATGGCAACCAAGTCGGGAGCTGAATGAAGTGGCACTGGAATAACTTCATCTTGTAGTGCATAAGTGGGAAAAATGGGTGTAGGCGGCACCGGCGGAACTTGTTTCTTCGGTTTAAGTTGCGCAATGGGAGGCCTTTCCCGAGGTTTTTCTGGTTTATTTTGGGAAGGTGTTTGATTTTCGATAGGCGAAGGCTGAGTTGGTAATTGCTTTACGCTTGGGGGCACACTTGGAGTGGCCACATTCCTACTAAAAAACCAATAGGCCACGACGACCAAAAAAGCCAGCGCAGCCAGGGTGAAGAACAGTCTGTTCCAAAACGTTCGTCGGTGCTGTGCAGCCTGTTCGGCCGCTACTTCGCGCAGCTTGGCTTCCAGCCTCAAGCCCGCCAAGCCCTCCAGGACTTGTTCGGCGGCACGGCGTTCGGCGTCATCAGCGTTGTCACTCAAATATTGTTCGTATTTCTCCATTCTCGCGCTATTTGGATTAGTTTTTTCATACAATCGCTGCGTTTTATCTTCAGCGAATCGGTAGTAGTATAGCGGGTCCAGCCTTGGCGCACCACCTCTTCATCAGGATACCCTTCGATGTGGTGCAGTCGGATGACCGATTCACAAGGTTCGCCCATTTGCCCCAAAAATTGCCGCACCAGTTCGACGGATTCTCGTTGCCGGTTGCTGGCTTCGATATCGGGGTCATGCAAGTCGTAGTGGTCTTCGATCGATTCATAGGCTGTTTGGCGTTTTCGGGTCATCGAAAGTGCCACCCGCTTCATGATTTCCACGAGGTAACTAGAGGGGGCATGACCTTGAAACTGGTACGAGCCGTCCTCTATTTTTCGCAAAAAAATGAGCGAACTTTGGTTGAGCAATTCATCGACACTTTCTGGCGCCAGTTTGTATTGCTGTACCAATTGCTGCGCCGAGGGCATCGCCTTATTTTGCACACAGCGTATTGCCGAGTTGTTCAAACTTTTCAGAGCTTGAAACAATTGCTCATTGTTTTCATATTGTCGACAAGGGTTTGCAGGTGTCAGCCACTCGGTAATGCGCATTGAACTCAAGCTTATATTGTATTGATCAACTTAAAGGTAAGTGTTTTTTGAAAAAAAAATAGGAAGGGTAAAATTATGACTCCAATGCCATGCAGGGTATAAGCGGTAAAAGATATTCTGGCTTATGCTAAAAAGAGCTAAAGGTTCTATTCAAACAGTTCTCCCAATTGCACACTAAATCCCGGCAGCACCGATTCGCCACTTAGTATTTGAGTAAAAGGCACGGTGGTTTCACTGCTATCCGCCCGATAAACCGTGGTTTGCTGCGCCTCTGGATCAATCAACCAGGCCAATAAACAGCCGCTTTCCATGAATTCAGCGATTTTTTCTTGAATGGATTCCAAGCGATCGTTAGGCGAACGTAATTCCATGATGAAATCGGGTACGATGGGCGCGAATTTCTTTTTTTCTGCGGGGGTTAATTGATTCCACTTTTCTGTGGGAATCCATGCTGCATCTGGCCCATAAATGGCACCGTTTGGCAACATGAATCCGGCTGAAGAATCAAAGGTTTTTCCAAGTTTGAATTGGTTGTTCCATACAAACAATGCTCCATTGAATAATGAATTCCAATTTCCAGTTTCTGATCCAGTTGGCGACATGATTACGATTTCTCCTTGGGCGTTGCGCTCTATTTTGACATCCCGGTTCAGTTGGCAAAAAGCAAAAAACTGCTCATCGCTCATCCCTTCATCGGGGAAAGCGAGTGCGACGACGCCTTCAAATTGACCGGTTACTGCTGTCATAGCTTGCTTTTTTAGAGTGTGTTTGGGTTTTTAGTTCGCAAGCGAAAATGAGTCAAAATTTGCACCAACGAAGCGCGAAAAACGGAGTATAGCAGCGCTACATGAGTATTTTCGCAATGAAGTTGGGGTTAATTTTGGCCATTTGCAGCGCGAAGTAGAAATCCAAACACACTCTTAATTCCTAATGCTACAAATATAAAACATACTAAGCGGTTTTTCAAGGTTTAGCGTTGAATCCGCACTTATAAAAACAAGGGATAACCCGGGCGATTTCAACCCGCGCCACCCCTTGTTTTAGTATACTTTTTCGATTTCTGCATTCCTTAATTATTTACCCTTTGGCGTTCATCTTCTGACCCTAGGGTTCTTGCTCGGTTGCTTTTCACCGTTTGGCTACCAAAATTGCGGTTATAGGTGAGTTTAAAGGTGCGCTGACTAAAATCCAGCACAATTTTACTCGTTAGCGCATCATTTGGGAGCTGGTTATTGAATCGAAACAAAAGCGAATTGAATACATCATCGATACCAAAACGCAAGGTGCCTTGATTGTTTTTAAGCTTCTTTTGGATGCCAATGTTTACCATATTGACGGGTAAAGTAATTTGGGCTCCAGAGAGCGCCTTGGTTTGGTAAGTGGCTAGCACTTCCGCAGAAAAATCCTTGGGTAAGGTGAAGCTATTGATCCAAACCAATTGCAGGTTTTTGGTATGTACTTGGATAAGTTGCTTCCCAAAATAGGCATTCACTTCTTGCCAGGTTCCTACCAGGTTGTTTTGCATTTTCCACCATTTCGTAACTTGAACGGGGAAGGCGAGGGTGAAAGCTACCGTTTGACGGTTTTTCATGTTTTGGGCGGCATAAATAACTTTTTTAGTGCCTTCGATCACCATGGGCTGAAAATTGGAAATTGTGCTGTCTTCCTTGCTGTACTGCAATGACAACAGGGTGGATTTGATGCGGTAATCAACTTTTAAATTATTGGAGAATGCCGGCTGTAAGGCAGCATTTCCCGATAAAAACGTAAAGGGGTCAACGAAAAAAACAAAGGGCGCTAGGTCGTTGAAAGTGGGTCGCGTAATCCGCCGAACGTAGGAAAAATTCGCCGATTGATTTTCGTTGATGGTGCGCGACAAAAAGAAGCTCGGAAAAAATCGACCATAATGGCGATCAACTATATTCGGTTGCTCCTGAGAACCCAAATTCGAATTGGTATATTCGTAACGCAGCCCCACTTTGAGATTCGTTTTGTCATTCACTTTTACGTCAAATGAGGTAAAAGCAGCTCCAATACTTTCTACTAGGCGGTATTTTGCGGTAAAACTGGGGTCGTAGATATAGTTGCCGTTGTCAATTTTGGCCACGGTTACGTTGTTGTCAAAATTCGATAACGTTCCTTTCAAACCCAGATCCATCTTGATGTTTTTAGACAACTGCTTGGAATAACTTAAGCTACTCACGGCAACATTTATCTTTGTTTGCTTACCGCTAAAGGTTTCATTGTTGTACAAAAAACGGTTTGCGCCATCTGAGTAACCCAAGTTATAATTAACCGGTTGATCATTGTAATAATGCAAGTAATCGGCATCCAATGATAGGGACTCGCCCTCGCGAAAATTATGGGTCAGATTGAGGTTGCCAGCAAGATTTTTCCAGCTGTTGTATTCATTGACTTTCATGTTTAGCAAGGTGTCCAGTACGCCATTCCGATAAAACGAAGCGTTCGTTTTTCCCACCTGACTGTATCTATTGTCATAACCCGTGATCAAAGCGCCCAATACCGTTTTTTTTCCTACCTCCCAATCAATTCCTAGTCGCGCACTGTGGTTGCGCTGTACATTAGGAAAACGCACCGCGTGATTAATGGTACTGATTTTTTGCCCATTTGCCAGCACTTCCTGAATAAAATTGGCTGTGTTTTCTTGATCTCTACGACTATAAGAATAATCACCATATACATTGAAGTTCTTGGCACGGTAATTGAAATTAGTAGCGCCCGAAAACAAATTACCCCGACCAAAACCGCCACCTAAAGTATACGATCCATTGAGCCCCATATCGGTGGTTTTTTTGATTACAATATTGATAAACCCAGCATTACCTTCGGCGTCAAAATTTGCCGGCGGGGTGGTTATGAGTTCTATTTTTTTGATATTGCTAGATGGCATTCCAGCCAACATTTGTACCACCGCCTCTTTGGGCATGCGGTTCATTTTGCCATTGATCATCAACAACACGCCATCTTTTCCGGCCATGCTGATGGAGTTGCTCTGGCGATTGACCATTACGCCTGGCGAGCGTTGAAGTAGATCTAAGGCTGTGGCGCCGGCGCCAGTTATGATTTTTTCAACATTGAATACCATCCGGTCTATTTGCTGTTCGTACAACAATTTTTCACCTACTAGGTCAAAAGCCGCTAAATCGGCATCGTTCGTCAGGGTGAAAGTGCCGAGATTAATCGAGGAATTTAGGTCTAATACGGCAAAAATTGGGGTGTTTTTTGAAGCATATCCCAACATGCTAATCGTACAATAATACGTTCCAAGGGCAGCAGGAATGATATAGGTACCATCCAACTGCGATGTGACAAGATTTACTGCGGCAGAGTCTTTGGCATTGTGGAGTATAACGGAGGCATCCGATATCGGTAAACCAGTCTTGTCTATTAGTTTTCCCGTGACTTGAGCTTGTGCCACATGTGGGGAATAGAGTTGTAAACATATTACTAAAAAGAAAAAGAGTATAAATTGAGGTTTCATGTTCTAGATGTTTGAATGAGTGTAAAAATCAAAAGGGTACGATTCGTGTTCAATTATTTATTGTACTAGTTAGTTTCGTCGATTATGTAGCAAAATGTTATTCGTTCAAGAACCTTGAGGAAGCGTTACACAGATTGGACTTGAATGGATCAAGCCAACCTGCATACCGCTTAAAACCTACATCAAAAAACACTTATTTATCTCTTAGGAGGGTTCGAAGCGAACCCTGGCTGGTTGTAATTGCTTAAGAGCTTGTTCCGGTTTCTGCTTCGAGCTACAAATGGCAAAAATCCACTCTAATTTCGTTACAAAAATGCTCATGTAGCGCTGACCTGCCCCGACAAAGTCGGGATACACTCTCCCGACTTTGTCGGGATTTTCAACGCTTTTTGCGCCTCACTAGGGCGAATTTTTGCTCATTTTCGCCATCGAACCAGAATCCTGAACAAGCTCTAAGTTGTCAAAGTTGATCAACTGTTTTGTAATCTTTCCGTTTTCAACTAGGGAAGTAATTTGCAGTGGAATAGCTATGTTTACACCGTCGATGTCACATGAATAAATGCCTGATAAATTCACCCAGTTAGCTAAAAAATCCCCAGGTTCCTCTTTAAAATACAGCGAGATAAACTCGATTTTGCGATTCGTTTGGATTTTGTAGTTTTCAGCCCAAGCAAGCAATTCTTCTTTGGCATTACTAGAGTCGGCAGTATTTGGTCCATATGACATGTAGTTCTCAGCCATCAAGCTTTTTACTGTCGCCAAATTACCTACTAAAAGGGCATTGAAATAGTCGATTACTACTTTAATATCGGCATCAGTAGAAGGGCTTTCAGCCACCAAATCTTTTTGCTGAGGTTGCGTTTGTGCTTGGAGCGCAGGGGTAAATGCCGCAATGACTAGGACTGCGAACACACCGATTTGAAGTATTGATTTCATGGTGACTAGGTTTTATGTGTTAATGAGTATTATATCTTATTAGGGGTAGTCAAACAAGGACTAAAAATCTGTTTAACAATAAATTATAACCACACAAGGCTGCAAATGGCCATCATTACCGAATTGTTTTTTAGTCAATTCTATCTGTTTAATTTGACTGAGAAGCCCCCTTATTCAAGTTGAGGGATTTGATTACCACGGAGCACAAAAAAACGCCCCAACCCAGCCCAGCCGCAATCAATAGCGCATTGATCCAAAAGTGTGATTGATCTATCATTTGCAAGGTTGATGAAACCCGAGCTTCTACACTAGAATCGATTCCTGATAGTAAACGAACCTGAGCTGGAAGATTAACAGCGCAAAAACAAGCGATTAAAGACAGTGAAGTTTTCATATTAGGTTGATTTTTGTGTTAATGATGATTCAAAGATGGGCCAGAAAAAGGGAGGAGGCAAGCAAGTTCTTCCCAATGGTAGGTTTGGTTATCCCAATGGTCAGGATTTCCCTCCGAATGAAATGAAGGGGAATGATAGATCGATAATTCGTAACTATCTAGGCCCTGTTTTATTCCCAAAGGGAATTTATATTTATAGCACGGTCTAAGACCTTTTTTCCAAATCCCGAAGGGATTACATGTTTATCCTTGGCATATAAACATATAATCCCTTCGGGATTTGGACAATACTTGTGCTATCTGCTATAAACATACATTCCCTTCGGGAATCTTAAGGACTACTGGATAGTTACGATAATTCGCAATGTTTATCGATCCACCTATTTCAAACCAATGAGGCAATTCTTTCGCTTTGGTGCTGATTTTGCATCACTTACGACAACTCGCCAAGCAATAAAAAGGGGTACTTATTGCTATTAGGCGGTAAGCCATAGATCCCTTTGTAAATTTGTTGCGGTTCACCTGCAGCGCTTATTTTTTGATAGGCAATTAAGGTGCGCAGCATCGGGACAGTTAAGGTAATATTGAATTCCCAATCGACATCTGCATCCGTTACCGGAAGTTCAAGTGGTCCTTCCCAGTCTATCCGTTGATAGCTATTCTTAGCACTGAGCATTTGCATGGTATATTCTTTTTTCCCGGTTTTTTTATGAATCAGGAATAGATCTCCATTTTGGGCAATCAGAAATTTATAATACATGTCATAAGAAATAGCAGGTAGCGGTGTTTTAAATACCGAAGCATTTTGGAAATTTCCATAACGCCCATCTTCTGCCAACTGTTTCCTGACAGTTATTTCCACTTTACCACTTTCGGTGTTTCTTTTTTTAATGCAATATAAATCTCCACTGACCGGAGCAACAATAAGGTCATAGTCGCCTTCAATTGCTGCACATTTTTTATGCCCTTGTTGGTTCAATACGCTACCTTTAATTATTTGGAATGGTTTATTATGCTCAAGATCACAATCCCAAGGAGAAAACAATTCCAATTTGTAGTCCAAATTAGATTGACTGTTGTATTTCACATCGCCAAATGGCACTTCAAAATGAAGATCTTCGTCGTATATGGGTTGTTTGATAGACACGATGCTAACATATTCGACCGAATGTCCTGCTTCATTTCCGGTCATGGTAACCTTAAGCGTAAGGGTTTCATGGAACTCCCCAAAGTCGTGCAAAATAAACGACACGCCTGGATCCGCAGCTTTGACATTGCTGATTTGCAATGTCGGGGTGGTTGCTGTTGCTGTTGACATTGGTTTAAAGGTTGAACGTTATTAAATAATGTTTCTTAAGTTATACTTCCCTTTGGATAAACAGACTACCCAAATAGCTTGACAAGGCACTAATAGTGTGTTTGATTAATCATGTAATCAAATTGTTAAATTTAGCGTTGCCAATAAAAATTTGAATACCCGGGTCTTTGTATTCCTGGTATTGAACTTTAAAAGATCAACATTGAATTTGAGCATGAAGAGATTAGCTCCTTGTCTGAAACAAAGATGTAGGGAAAAAAGCGGGTTGGCTAGTGCTAATGTCCGAATGGGCAATTGGGCTTTCCCAATGGACTATTTCTTCCTCCGAATGGATTTAAATTACTTTCAAACGTAACGCCAGCGCTTCTTGGAAACCTCGGCTCACCGGTAGGGTATGTTTACCAATGCTCACGTAATTGTAGTTGTCAATGACCGCATCTATTTTGGTGACATTGATAATATGCGAACGGTGAATGCGCATGAAATCGCTGGATTTCAGTTTTTCCTCAAAGGCGCCCAGGGGTAAGGTCATGAGGTATTCCCCCGTGGCAGTATGGATTTTGCAGTAACTTCGTTCTGCTTCAGCAAAGAGGATTTCTTCTAATAAAACTTTTACCATCCGGTCTTTGTAGCGCACAAAGATGCGGTCGGCAAGGATGCTTTCTTCGGTTAGTGCTGGATCTGGCAATGGGGCGCTAAGGATTTGATCTCTCTCCTCGGCCACTTTTTGCAAGGTCAGTTCGATGGTTCTATTTAAATCAGATTGCCGAAAAGGTTTGGAGATAAAAGCGTAAGGTTGAGCCGCTTTGGCGCGGGCAAAGGTATTGTCGTCGGCATTCGCGGTAAGGAAAATAAGCGGTATTTGATATTTTTCTTGAATCAAAAGGGCAGTTTCTACTCCATCCATTGAACCCTTCAAGGATACATCCATCAGAATCAAATCGGGACGGGTGCCTTCAATGCTTTTTAGGGCATCTTCCCCACGGGGTATGATGCCAGTGACATCATAGCCTAGGTTACCGAGCATCATGGAGATGTCGGCAGCAATGATGATTTCGTCTTCAACAATCAGAATTTTAGCGTTTTCCATCTATAGGGGGTCTTCCGGGCTGAACTTTTCCTAAACATACAAAATAGCATCGATAGCCTACATGCTTCCAACTCATTTTTTTGTTAACTGTTTTGAATGAAAGGAAAATAAATGAGTAGCGTTGTGCAGGAATAGAAACAGCGATATTGATTCACAAATGTATCCAAAGAAATAGCAAATGCCCCAATAACGCGGCTATAGGGGCATTTTACATTCGATAAAAAATCCAGAGACTTTAATGCTATTTATTGGCAGTTGTTGTCCCAATTAGGACTGAACGTAGTACCCATGGAGCGGAAACATTTATTGGGGGCACTGTTGAAGTTTTGTTCAAATATCGGTTTCCAAGGCGCCCAAGCCAAGCCCGTCATAAACTCCCCTTTTGCCTTGACATTGGTTGCGCTGGCTGGTATGTCAAACCTTCTGGTCATGCCCACGGTAACATTGCCCGTTTCGAAGGATTGCGACTGGCCATTCATGGTATAGGTTAGGGTATATCTGGCCACATAGGCGGCGCTGTTCAAAAAAGCCACCCAGCCATTCGTTGTACTTGGAGCGGTACTGGCGACAGATGATGCGCGATTGCGTTGCCATTGCGCGCTTAGCCAGCCCGGTTGAATATTTCCTAGCTCAAGTCCGCCTGATTCGTTATGCAAATAAGTACCCCGCCATTTGTTACGAATGCGCACCAATTCAGTTCCAGCAACCGGCTCAAGCACCCACATGGCACTCAACCAACCTGGTTCTATTGTACCAACTGCCGGAAAACGGGCATCCGTTTGGGCATGTAAATAACCGTTACTCTTTACATTTTTGATGCGTACATCACTGCTGTTGGGAATCTGCTCAACGGTCCATACTGCTTTTTCTCCTTGCGTTCCTAAGGAGGCACTTGCCCCATCGGCCTGGATGTAGCTTTTTTTCCAGAAGTTTTGGAATTCAGAAGTCTCTTGTGCCTTTACGGGTTGAAGGATGAAAAATAGGCTGCAAAAAAGCAGCAATTTAGGCAGTAAACCATTAAAATTTACGATACGCTGTTTTGTTGATTTTAAAGTCGCTGTTGTCGAAAAAAACACGAATGGATGTGTCATTTGTATATTGGTTTTGGTGGAAAAATGATGAATTATACTACGCTTCGAATGACACAAAATTGGTAGAAATGAGATCGCCGAACAATCACCCTAGTAGGTAAAAAAAAGGAGAAATAGCTAGCTGAATTCACCCGGGCGGGTGAGTTTTATTTATGGTAAAAGGACTTAACTTTACAGCAATACTTACATCATGAAAAAGACTCGAATCAGTATTATTGAAGACAACAAGGTGGTACGCGATAATGTATCCAAATTCATCGGATTCCATGAGGAATTTGAATTGAGTATGGTATACGGTTCGGTAGAATCTTTTTTGCATGCTTTAACCATCAATCCTACCCTACAATCTGATATTTTATTGCTGGACATTGGCTTACCAGGACTTTCTGGACTGGAAGCAATTCCTTTAATTTTGGAAAAAATGCCCCAGCAAGACATCATCATGCTCACTACTTATGAGGAGGAAGATGTGATCCTTAAAGCATTGTGTTCGGGTGCTTGTTCTTACATTTCAAAAAAAGCCAGCCTAGAAGAAATTGTAGATGCTCTGCGTATTGTAGCCAATGGAGGTTCTTACATGTCGCCATCGGTTGCCCGCGAGATCGTCAACCATTTAATGGGTGGCAGGGTGAGCAAAGCGACCATTCTTTCTGATCGACAAAAAGAGATCTTGGAAAAACTGGTGGATGGGAAAAGCTATGGCGTCATTTCCAACGAGTTATTCATTTCTATCGAAACGGTACGCACCCATGTAAAAAAGCTCTACAAAGTGCTACAAGTCAACAATAAAACCGAAGCCATTACACAATATATGAAAGGCCACATCAAATAAAGGGGCAAAACCGAATATTTGGTATATTGAGCAGACAATCCATAGACTTGTTGCTCAAAGCCTTCTAACCAATGAATACCCAAAACCGATCCACCGCTCGCCTTTATTGGTGTGCACAAATTTTGAGTTTTTTCAGCTTATTTTGCTTGTTGTTATTGGGTTGTCAACCAGCTCGTTCTACCGAAAATTTACCGGGGTTTTCATTTGAAAAAATTCCCGCCAAAGGACGTATCCTTTCCCATGATAGCATTCAAACGCCTCAAACTATTGCGCTGGGGTCGGGTTTTGCAGGTCCAATTTCGCAGCCACAAATTACCCCCGCCAATACCAATATTAAAACACTCCCCCCTCCTATCGTTGTCAAAGCAAGCGCTCCGCTAAAAAGTGTTCCAGGGCAAAATGATTTCGCCTTACCAACCATTACGGTTCCCATTCATCACCCAATACCCATGGGAATTCCTGAAATCAGTGTGGCTAAAGATGCCCATATCACCGACCACAACCCCGATAATTTCAGTGCCTTTAGTGTACTGCAGGGTTTGAAACACATTCAAGCCACTTGTTTGCTACAAGATCGATTGGGATGTATTTGGATTGGAACGGATGGTGGCGGCGTAAGTCGCTATGATGGCAAGCAATTCGTGACTTACACCGATAAAACGGGATTGGGCGGCAACAATATCGCTAGCATTTTTCAAGACAAACAAGGAAATATCTGGTTTGGCTTTTGGACTGGAGGCATGACCAAGTATGACGGAAAAGCCTTCACCAGTTATTACGCCGCCGAAGGTTTTTCTGATCAACCTGTTATTAAAATCATCCAAGACCGCGCTGAAAACATTTGGTTCGCCACCTCCGAAGGTTTATTCCAGTATGATGGTAAGCGTTTTATGCATTTTACTGAAAAACAAGGCTTGCTCAACAACGACGTAATTTGCGCGCTAGAAGACCAAAAGGGTAATCTTTGGTTTGGCTCATCTGGCGGTTTGACTAAGTTTGATGGCAAAGCATTTTATCATTATAGCGACAAAAATGGGCTTAAATTCAATCCCATTTACGCCATTCACGAAGATCGTTCGGGTTTACTTTGGCTGGGATCGGTGAGTGGCATGGCCTCTACTTTTGATGGCGTCAATTTTGCCCACTATCAGCTCAACCGTGATTTCATCATTACTGCTATTCTACAAGATAGAAACCGCAACGTCTGGTTTGCGTCAGATGGCATCGGTCTTTTGCGGCTCAATCCTACCTTGGAAACCCTGACGCAGTATACCGATCAACAAGGGCTAAACAACCTTTTTTTTTCGGATCTCCTTGAAGACCGTACTGGCGCTATCTGGTGCAGCTCATTAGGCGGAGGCGTAATCAAATACGCCGGGAATGTATTTTCTCATTACACCATAGCGGAAGGTTTAAGTAGCGATATCATTTTTAACATACAACAGGATAATAAAGGAAATTTATGGTTTGGAACCCGCGGCGGTGGCTTATTGCAATTGGATCCAGCCAAAAACGCCTTCCGGAGTTATGGTAAAGCAGAGGGATTAGGGCATGACCTGGAAAACAACAGTATTTTTAGTCTTTTGGAAGACCGACAAGGAAACTTATGGTGTGGTACTTGGGGTGGCGGCGTCTCCAAATTTGATGGAAAAAGGTTCATTACTTATACCACCGAATCTGGGCTTTGCGGCAACGACATCCGCTGCATCTATCAAAATCGACAAGGAGGTCTTTGGTTTGGTAGTTGGAACAACGGTGTTTCCTATTTGGATCCAACTGGTCATTTTTTGATCAATTACACCACCCAGCAAGGGCTAAGTCACAACGATATCAAAAGCATTACCGAAGATCCGCAAGGTAATATTTGGATCGGTACCAAAGGGGGAGGACTTACAAAAATCGATCCCAAGCGAACCTCTTTTACCCATTTCACCACTAAAGAAGGCTTCTTTAGCGATGAAATATCTGGCTTGGCGGTGGATAAAAAGGGGCAACTCTGGATTAGTACCATCGGCGAAGGATTGGTGAAATTGGATCCCCAGCAAAGGCAATTCACGCGTTTTGGCGAAAAAGAAGGTTTGATCAACAACAATATATTGAGCTTAACCCTCGACGCACTAGACAACATTTGGATGGGTACCCGCGGCGGATTGAGTAAATTGTCTCAGGCTGGTTTACTGCAATTGGAAAAAACGTCATTTGCAGCGCCTGCCGTTTCAGGAAACCAGTCCCCGCTATTGTTCAAAAACTATGCCTATGAAGATGGCTTCTTGGGCGTTTCCTGTTATTTGGGGGCAATCAGTCTAGATAGCTCGCAAAACATCTGGGTGGGCGCCAGTGATCGACTCAGCGTATATCATCATGATGGTGACCAACTGGATAAGGAAACACCCCATATTGAACTTAGCAACATTAGTCTCTTCAACGAGCCAATCCCTTGGGCACTTTTGGCTGAAAAACCGGACACTACTTTTTCATTGAGCAACGGCGTCCATGTTGGTCAAGTCCATTTTACAGGTTTATTACCTTGGAAAGCGGTTCCCGCGCAATTGAGCCTAGCCTATAACAATAATTTTCTAAGCTTCCACTACATCGGCATTACTACAAAATCGCCCCAAAAGATGCGTTACCAATATCAGCTGGAAGGGATTGATGCCAATTGGAGCGGATTAAGCACTTTGACCGAAGTTCCTTATGGCAATTTACCCCCTGGAAAATACACCTTCAAAGTCAGAGCCATGAACAGCGATGGCTATTGGAGCAAAACCCTAACCTATCCATTCTCCATCCGACCGCCCTGGTGGAAAACTTGGTGGGCTTATTTAGGTTATGCCATACTTTTTTCAGCAGCCGTTTTTGCTTTTATCCAATACCGTACCGCTCAAGGAATTCAGAAAGTAAAAGTACTAGAAGCCATCCGCACCAAAATTTCAAGTGATTTGCACGATGACGTGGGATCTATTTTATCTGGTTTGGCCATGCAATCGCAAGTGATGGCCTATACTGCTCCAACTGACCAAAAAACTGCGCTCAATGAACTGAGTGCCATGAGTCGCGACGCCATGGAACGAATGCGCGATACCGTTTGGGTCATCGATTCCCGCAAGGATAAATACGAAAATTTGATAGACCGCATGCGCGCTTTTGCGGAAAAAAATTTAGGCGTAAAAAATATCGCGCATCAATTTGAGGTAATTGGCATTGAGGGCAAGAAGTTCATCGACCCCGAAAAACGCCAAAATATCTACTTAATTTTTAAAGAAGCCATCACCAACACGCTGAAACATTCGGATGCTTCTCTGGTTAAGATCGTTTTTAGACAGGATAAAACTCAATTGAATTTACTGATTCACGACAATGGGTCACCAATTGGAAAATCTTCATCCGATGGCTTGGGATTGACCAATATGGCCATGCGGGCAAAAAATATTGGCGGAAGTTTAACGGCCGAATATACAGAAGGGTTTAAGATAGAATTGATTGTTGGCTAATTCAGTGTAGTTTCGTTCAAAACGCCTTATTCACTACATAAAGATATCCTTCCTTGGTGCGAATCACCCGGATCACTTTGGCTTCGTTGAATGACCAAACGTTGTAAGCTTTGCTTACCGCTATTTCTTTACCGTTCAAGTTCTTCAAACTCGTTTTTTTGGCCAAATCTTCGGGGCTAAAGGCGCCTTCCACTATTTGTTCCTTGATACTACTGATCGACAATTCCATGTTTTGGGGGTTGAGCATTGCTATCATGTTTTCCACACCTTTGGTATTGTAGGCTTGATCCGTTGGTGCAATCAACGTTGCAGGTTTTTTCCCACCTGCAAAAGCTGACAATCCTCCTGCTGCATCCGATAGCATCAAAAAAGTAGTTAGTTCCTTATCTGCTTTTATTGCCTCCAATTGGGTTGGATAGGTAATGGGCACTTGGCTGCTAGCAGCACTGCCAATTAGAACTAACAATAGCGTTAAACACCAAAAAAGGTTTACAATATTTTTCATACTTCTCTTTTACAATGCTTTGAGCCAAAAACGGAGTGACTTCGATGTCGGTTGTTGCTCCTCTACATCCTGCCATTCCATTTGTGCATACATATCAGTAGATTGGAAACCTCTTTTTTTCCAAAATTCATCCAAAGGTTCGTAATCTGCAGGTCTTAACGGATGATCTTTGGGGCGAACCACCCCGCAAAATGCCGCCCATTTAAATCGCCGCAACTGCCTTGCGAAGCTTTCGCGTTCTTGAAAAAAAGCAACACCGATACCTTGCTTGCGGTATTCAGGCAATAAAACTGATTCGCCGTAGTAAAACACCTCCGCTAAATCATAGCCGTTTTCTAAAAAAGAAAGGTGAACGCTTTCTTCATGATCGGTTAAGGGGAGCGCAGTTGACACACCGACAATAGATTCCCCATCCTGAGCAATTACCAACACGCTATCCGGGCTATTGCTGTAGGATAGCAAGTATTGTTCTTCAGCCGCCATCGTCCCTTCGTACAAATAAGGGAACTCGCGAAAAACCCGAATGCGCAGTTGCGCCAATGCTGGTAAATAAGGCTCAACTTCGCGGCCCGAAATGCTGAAGATCTGCATGGGCTTTGCCGTTTGCGATGGTTTGGGGAGAAGGTTCGGAAGTGCCTAATTGGTAGAGATCAGTGCGTCGATCCAAGAGATTACGTACGCTTCCTTGCTGATGCAGATCGTACAGCAAAGTCAGATTGACATCCGATACAATGATCGATTCTACATTGGCCGGTAAAGTAGATTTTACGGCTCCCAATGGAAAAGCGTAATCCGAAGGCGTAAAGATGGAAGATTCGCCATACTGGAACTCAATGGCGCTGATTTCAGGCAAGTAGCCTACACATACCGCCATGGCAACATAACACTCATTCTCAATTGCCCTGGCTTGTGCGCAATGACGAACCCGATAAAAACCTTCCTGTGAATCGGTGCTAGAGGGGACAAAAAGCATTTTCACCCCTTTTTCGGCATACAAGCGACTAAGCTCGGGGAACTCAACATCGTAACAAGTTTGGATGCCAATAATGCCGCGATCGGTCTCAAAAACTCCCAGCTTATCGCCTGGAATCATTTTCCAATGCTCTTTTTCGTAGGGAGTTAAATGGAGTTTGGCATATTGATCAACGCTACCGTCGCGGTGACAGAGATAAGTAATGTTTTGCAGCCCTCCATCGGGTGTTAGTACAGGTATACTCCCGGCAACGATATTGATTTGGTAAGTTGTGGCGAAGCGTGAAAAAGCTTTTTCAAAAGTGCCAGCCATTCCTGCCAATAATTTGATTTGTTCGAGCTCTTCATGGTGAGCAAACAGCCCCAGTAAAGGCAAAGAAAAATACTCTGGATACAGCACAAAATCAGCGCCGTAATTGGCAAAAGAGGCTACTTGCTGCTCCAATCGAGCCAGCAGCGCATCCACCGACGCATATGGTTGTACCATCCATTGTACCAAACCTAGGCGGATTTCCCCTGGTTTTTGTTCAGTTGCATTTCTCATTTCGCACAGGTTGCGCCTTACTGGCGCCCTTATCATGATTTTTTAGCAAGATTCAACCCGGCAAAGATAAGGATAGTTTCCAGGTTTGATGGTTAAATGTTCGCCAAGGTCTTTAATCAAGCCCTGAGAGTACCTCAAACGTTAACGAAACCCAAAGGCAATATTAAAAAAATGTTTTTGTATAACTCATTTATCTCAATGCACAAAAACAATGGCGTTAAGCAGGGGTATTTTGAATCATTCACCACAAGGAACAACTAATAATCATGAAAACATCAAGAATTTTTTTCGTCCTGTTACTAAATATTTTAGCTTTTACTGCTCAGGCACAAATTAAAGTCATCCCAAAAGTAGGGGTAAACTTCTCAGGTGTTGGTGCCAATCTAAATGATTTTCGTGCCGAAGCACACGTGGGTTGGAACGCCGGTTTGGACTTCCGCATTGGTAGCCGTGGTCCTGTTTTTCTATATCCTGGAATTCAGTTCAACAACTATACTGCTCGTTTGATTACCAATATCAGCAAAGATCCAAGTCTTCGTTTCCAAGATGAAACGACTATTCAAGCCATCAAAGCGCCTTTGGATTTAGGTATCCGTTTGAACCGCAAAAACGCTTTGCTGAACCTCGTACTGCGCGGCGGGGTAACGCCAACGATGATTCTCGGCGTGCAAGAAAAAAATGGCATCGCATTTAATAAAAGCAGCTTGAATCAGTTTACCTGGGGCGCAAACGCTGGCTTAAGTCTCGATGTGCTTTTCTTGACGGTAGATCTAAACTACGAACTCGGGTTGAACAACTATTTCGCTGCTGCTCAGGGTCGGAATAATGTGTTTTCAGTAAGCGCAGGTATCCGGTTTTAAGGGTTAAACGCAAAAAAATTAAAAAGCAGCGGTGCTCGCAAGCGCCGCTGCTTTTTTATTTTGGGAAGGCTGCATTTTATGTAAATCTAAAATTGAACTTTAGATTTACATAAACCCAAACCCACGTAATATTATAAAATCCCCTTACTTCTCCGTCAATTCATACCCTTGTCGAATCCCTTTCTCGATCGCCGGAACGCCATTTTCCATCCATTTGGGTTTAGGTGCACCTTTAAGGTAGTGGTCAAAAAACTGCCCCATCCGCAATTGGAAATCTTTGCGGTTGCGCATTTGCGTCAAACCATGTCCTTCCTCATTGTAATTGAGCAACCAAGCGGGTTTGCCTAAGCGCCGTAAAGCCATGTAGAACTCAATGCCCTGATACCAAGGCACGGCGCCATCTTTATCGTTGTGCATAATCAGCAGTGGCGTTTCAATTTTATCAGCGAAAAAAATCGGAGAGTTCTCGATGTAGCGCAATGGTTTTTCCCACAGCGTGCCGCCAATTCTACTTTGCGTATGCTCATATTGAAACTGTCGACTAATCCCCGTTTCCCAGCGAATTCCGCCATAGGCCGAAACCATATTCACTACCGGCGCGCCAGATTCAGCACATTTGAAAAGATTGGTTTGCGTAACCAAATAGGCAATCTGATAACCGCCCCAGCTGTGTCCTTGTAAACCAATGTTGCTTTTATCCACAAATCCCTTGCTGATGAGACTGGTAACCCCGGAAACGATGGAATTACGCGCGCTCTCGCCCGGAAAACCAATGCGGTAAGGGATATCAGGAATAAAGATCAGATAGCCCCGACTAGCAAAAGCAGGAAAACTAATCATCGAACGGTTCCAGGTGGGTGAATAATAAGTATGAAGTTCTTGTGACATCCGCTCATAAAAATACACCACCATCGGGTATTGTTTTTGAGGATCAAAACCTTCGGGTTTTATCAAAATGCCGCGCAGTTTTTGGCCGTCGGCAGCTACCCATTCTACCAATTCATTGCTTCCCCAACGGTAATTGGCTTGCTGTGGGTTGGCTTGACTGATGGGCGTCATTTTTACCAAATCGGTACTATACTGCAAATCGGGGAAAGTCTGAAAATCTTCGCGGGTAAATACCCAGCGTTCGGCGTTTTTGGCTTTTAACACATTTGTCGCATATGCATAAGGCCCTTCCTGAACGATTCTTTTGTGCCCCGTGTGGATTTCATACCACAAATAACCTTCATTGAGATTGTCTTCTTTGGTAAAATGTATCAACAAAGGCTTAACCTCTTCGATGGAGCGCTCCTCCGGATCAGTTTTGATATAGCGCATCGTAGTTTTTTCACCCCTGCTCTTGGTAAGATTGGTCGCTGCTAATTGTTGCGTGGGGTCAATCAACCAAATATCGTACCGATCGTAGACCATGACAAAATCATCCTCTGTGGTCCAACCGGCAATGCCGTAGGAATTTGGATAATCGGGCGAGTCATTCAGCTCGTCGTAGAATTTGGTCTTTTTGTTGTTGGTCAATTTAACAACATCCTTCTTGGCCAAACGATAAGCATACCAAGCTGAATCCTGATCGGCATACCAATAGATGTATTTCGCCAGCGGCGACCAAGCTGGTGTATCGCCAATATTGGTCGCTATTTTTTCTTTTTTGCCCGTTGTGACATCCACTAAGTAAAGATCCTTATGGCTTCCGCCCAGCCAAGTTGCTGCGATCGCATATGGCGCATCGGTATAACCCAACGCAAAAGAGGCGTTGCCTTCATTGCCATAGCGAATCTCAGGAACATCCATATTCCCCAACTGAACCAATTTCCCGGTAGTAGTATGGTAAACACAATCATAAGCACGTTTTTTTTCCTGCTCCAATCTGACCTTTTGCTGAGGGAAAATTTGTTTGTCTTGGGTAGCCCATACTTCTACGCTTACAATTTCATCTTCAAGTAAGGAAGTATCTTGTAGCACCGGATAAGGTGCGATGCCAAAAAACAGTTTCGAACCGTCTTTGGCAAATGACAGGGCGGCGTTTTCGCTGACCAACCATTGTTTGGGTAAAAAACTAGAACTCGTTTCAACTGGAGTTTGCGCAATGCTTTGCCCATTTTTCCAATAACATAAAGCATAGGCCTTGACCGGCGCTTTGGTAGAATCGGCGGTAAAAACAAAAGCAGCTTGATTGCCGGGTTTGTCCAATGCCAGTTGTTTTACGAGGCCTTTTTTCGACCAAATGGCTTGCGTTTTCCCGGTGCCGCCATCAAAAATATAAACACCTGGTGTTTGGGTTTTGCCGTCGCCTGCGGTATGCCAGGCAATGCGTGCGGCTTCTTCTGCTACCGTATAGCTTTTAACATAGCCAATGTTTTGGGTTTTCCGGGTTTGCAGATTGTACAAACCCAGCTTGCTGCCATTGTCTTCGTTTTCTTTCTTGAGTTTAGCAGCTGCTGTGTCTTTTGGCGAGACTTTAGCCGGCTCAAGGTGATAAACCAGCCAATTATTCCACTTTTCGGGCAAGCGGAAGGATTTTACAGCAGGAATTTTGGTCAGCTGCATCCGTTCCAGATCATAAATACCTAAGCTGTCTTTGGTGAGATCTTCCTTTTTGGTTTTTTTCCGCCGCAACTTAAGAATAGAATCGCGTTGCGGTTTGATGATGAACGCCGCAAAACGACTATCGGCAGAGAAAGCGGCTTGCTCGCCACGAGCAACCGTGTAAGTTTTGCCTGCTTGGGCATCATAGATTTTCAACTCATGATCGCCCTCCGTTGGTCTTTCCACATGGAGTACCCAACGACCGTCGTTGGATATTTTGGGTTTTTCGATGTTGCGCCATTGGGCAATATCATCATTGAGCAACATTTTTTTAGCGGTCGATTGACCCCACAGTACAAGACTGCTCAAACAACAACACAGTAAAAAGTAAAATTTAGACATCATCAAGTTCTTCTAGTGATTGGAATACATTCGGTAAAGCCAAGGGAAAATATAAAAAATATCACCAATTCTATTAGGACAAGCATTTACTTTTGAAAATATTCGATCAAGGCTTTTTGGCGATAAGCAAATATCTGATCAATGGTAGCCGCTACAAAGACGGCATCCGCAATGGAGCCCAAAATGCCAAAAGGCACCTTATAGTACAGCCGATCCGTCATCAATACGCCTGCAGAAGTTTGTTCAAAATGATGTTGATGTTGCCAAAAAGCGTAAGGCCCAAACCTTTGTTCATCGATAAAATACTGATGGGGAACCACATATTTGATTTCTGTCACCCAATAAAGAGGGATCCCTAGAATGGGTCGAACCCGATGTTCGATGATCATTCCTGGAAAAACAACTTGCCCATTAAGATTCGAAAGCATCTCGAACCCAACTTCAGAAGGGGTAAGCTTACTGAGGTTATCCGGTTGAGCAAAAAAATCCCAAACCGTTTCTAATGATTGCGGTAAGATTTGCGTCCACTCTTTTTTGCGAATTTTCATTGGTGACTTTTGCCCATTTAACCGTCAAAATTGTGTTTTGTTGTCAAATCGTTCTGATAGAGTTTTTTTGCCAGAAAAAAAAGTGCACCTGAACTTGGATCAGCAATTAAAACAGGCTCTTTATGAGCTAAAAAAGCATTATGAAAAAAAAAATTCAAAAATTACCCTCAATAGGGTATGGATTGCAATGCGTTTACCCCTATATTTGTACTATATTTAAAAAATATCCAATTGAGGATATTATTTTTCCGAAAACCGATACATCCCATGAACTTGAAAAACACACTGGTACTTCATTGTACCTATTTAGCCCGTTGTCTTGCCATAGCATATTGTTTAATCAGTTTTTGCAACCTATTTTAACTTTGGATTAGATATTTTCATATCTAGGTTAGTTAATTTGGCGTTCATGATTAAACATAATCCCATGCTACACAAATACCTTAATCGATATTCAATTGTCGTTTTATTATTTCTATCCCTAATAAACAGCGTCTTACTTGGACAGGTGGCACATCAAACCGATGTAAAATCATCAGTTTCCAGTATAGATAATGTTTTTCTGCAACTCTCATATAGCATTCAACCTGATACGCGTTCGTCTTTTTTGTCCGTAATGGGTACAAAAAATTCAGATTTGAGGTCTTATCCAGCGAGCATTCCTGCTTCGATTGTTGACAAGACCAAGAATTATAAAAACTTTGACGCTTATTATGTTCTAAACTGTAAACAACTAGGTTTTACAGGATATTTTGATCCACAGCGTTGGCAAACCGCAAAAATATTTGGTGACGGTGGGGTAGATGTCACCGGAGCTCCCAATTGCAAGTTATTGGTTCAAAAGGCCGATAATGCGTTACTTGAGGTAGCTAATCATCAGGTTTCCCGCTTTAATGTGGTAATGCCTGCAAGTGGTTATGTTTCCTTCAACTGGCGTAGGCAAGGGGGCTCCTATTCTCCCCAAGGTCTAACTGTACTTGTTGGCAACAAAAACCTTGCGCTCAATACCACTACAGTTGGCGCTTTTATTCAAGCTGGTAGTGTCCTATCTTTTCAGCTTGATCCAACTTCCAACGAAACATTTGTAATCGAGCATTTCTCTTTTGTCACCGAAGCCGACGAGGTTTTGGTAAGACAATGGCGCAATTCCACCGCAACGGAAACGGCTTTTACTGAATATATTTATGCTGCGAATCCGAGCATTACCGATATCCGTTTCCCAAAAGACTGTAGACAACCGCTCAGCACACAACCCAGCAATACAGGTTTCCCTACTTATGATATCGATGGCAACCCCTCCACTGTTGATGATGTGGTTACATTCCAACAATCCACAAAGAAATTAGTGGTTTCTTGGAAAGATGTTTTAGTTCCCGAGCAGCAAGCAATCTTTCGGGAATGGACGATTACCGACTCATGCGGTAATAATGTAAGGCATCAAACTCAACGTATTTTCCTTGAGCCAAAGCCATTACAATCTCCAATGACCACAGTAACTCCGCAAAAAAGCGAAACTCCAGTTCAAGATCTTAACTCAATTGGCCTCATGCTGATGGATTAACCACTGAGGTGGTTCCATCAAAATGAATTATAATCTCAACAACAAAAAACTTATTTTTACCATATAAAACTCAAGCTCCAGTAAAGATTATTTTGTGAAGGGTTTCTTAACGAGGATTTTCGTGGGGCGTCGGAAGGCGCCCCGCTTTTTTTTGTACTGTACCTTCCTGTCTTTTTTTATTTGTACCAACCTACCTTCGACCTAAGGAATGGTTAAACAATAAAGTACACCTTTATCCTTGCTCTTTTACAGCCACTCTTCCTATCTTTTTCGTTGCAATGCCCCACATTGCGCCTCAAAAGATAGTCGATTGGCTGCAAAATAGCGGCGGCTAAAAGGACACTTTATTATTCACCCATTCCTAAACAAAAGGTTATTTTTGCTTTTCATGCAAAATCTCAATTTAAGTCGCTTATGTCCATCGTAAAAGAATTCAACAATTATCGTGCCGAAATGAACGAAAAGATCTTGGCACAGAGTGATAAAACGCTAAAACGTTTTTTTAGCTTAGATAACACGGCCTATCAGGATGGTGCTTTGGATAAAAAAACCAAAGAGCTCTTGGGATTGGTGGCTTCGATGGTGTTGCGCTGCGACGATTGTATTCGTTATCACTTGGGTACTTGTTTTGAACTCGGCATCAGCAAAGAACAGGTTTTTGAAGTGTTTACCATCGCCAATTTGGTAGGCGGTTCCATTTGTATTCCGCATACCCGTCGGGCAGTGGAGTACTGGGAAGCCTTGGAGCAGGAACAAAGCGCGGAATAAATTTGTCTCTTTTTTATCTAAAGAATCTTTGCAATGACTACAAATATCCTTCCCTCCTATCTTGACGAGCTCAATCCCGTTCAACGAGACGCGGTTACCAATACCGACGGTCCTGTTTTGGTAGTAGCCGGACCTGGTTCGGGAAAAACCCGGGTGCTTACCTATCGCATCGCCCATTTGATTGAGAAAGGGGTACCGCCTTGGGAAATATTATCTCTGACTTTTACCAATAAGGCTGCCCGCGAAATGGGTGAAAGGATCAGCAAAGTCATTGGTGATGGTGGTAATCGGGTATGGTCGGGTACTTTTCACTCCATTTTTGCACGAATTTTACGCATTGAGGCCGAGAAAATAGGCTACCCTTCCAATTTTACCATCTACGATTCCGAAGACTCCAAAAACGTCATTTCAGCGATAATCAAGGAGCTCAACCTTGATAAAACCATCTATGTTGCCAACAACATCCGATCGCGCATTTCATCGGCTAAAAGCAATTTGATCACCCCGATCCGTTATGCGGAAGATCCATTATTGATGGAAGAGGATCGGCTTTCCCGTCAACCTCAAATTGCTACCATTTACAAAAAATACACCGAGCGTTGCAAAATGGCAGGCGCCATGGATTTCGACGACCTGTTGTACCGGCTTTTTGAATTGCTGCAGCGCAATCCGGATGGCGTATTGGAAAAATACCGCCAAAAGTTTCGCTATATCCTGGTCGACGAGTTTCAAGATACCAACCACCTACAGTATGCCATTATCCGCAAATTGGTCAACTTTGAGGGTAGTCCGCGCAACATTTGCGTGGTAGGCGACGATGCCCAGAGTATCTATGCTTTCCGGGGTGCAACGATTCAAAACATCCTTGATTTTGAAACGGATTTCAAACCGTATGGCATTAAGGTGTTCAAATTGGAGCAAAATTACCGCTCAACGGATCATATTGTACAAGCCGCCAATGAGGTAATTACCCATAACCGCCGGCAGATTCAGAAAAAAATCTGGTCGGATAAAGGCGAAGGGCATAAGATCAAGGTCATTAAAGCCATGACCGATAGTGAAGAAGGAAACCGCGTAGCCGATACCATTATTGAGCAAAAAAGTCGTTACCACCTGCACAACAGCGATATCGCCATTCTTTACCGTACCAACTCGCAATCCCGGGTTTTTGAAGAATACCTGCGGCGCTACAATTTGCTGTATCGGGTATATGGCGGTCAATCTTTCTACCAACGAAAAGAGGTGAAGGACCTCATCGCCTACCTTCGTTTGGCCATCAATCAACGCGATGAAGAAGCCCTAAGACGCGTTGTCAACTATCCCAAACGCGGAATTGGCGATACCACCGTCGACAAAATCAGCCAGTTTGCCGGTACCGAAGGATTGCCGATGTGGGATTGCTTGCTCAATGCCGACTCGGGGGCACGCACGCAAAAAGGCCTGCAAGAATTTAAGTCCAAAATTGAAGAATTTGCAGCGGTAGCCACCAATAGCAACGCTTATGAAGCAGCATTTTTTATCGCCAAATCTTCCGGACTTATCGACACCCTTAAAGCCGATAGAACGGTGGAGGGCATCGGTCGTTTGGACAACATCAATGCCTTGTTGGACGGGATCAAATCGTTTGTGGATGAAGATGTTGCCGAAAACGTAGAGACCGTAATCGATAAATCGCTGACCAGCTATTTGCAAAACATTGCTTTGCTCACCGATTTTGACGACAAAGAAAAAGAAGGCGATTACATCACGCTGATGTCGGTTCACTCGGCCAAAGGATTGGAATTCAAGTCGGTTTTTGTCGTCGGCTTGGAAGACAAACTTTTCCCATCTTTCATGTCGATGGATACGTTGGACGGCCTGGATGAAGAGCGCCGACTTTTTTACGTGGCCATCACCCGTGCTGAACAGTTGCTGACGCTGACTTTTGCCGCTAGTCGGTATAAATTTGGTCAGATGCACTACAATGAAATGAGCCCCTTTCTGGAAGAGATTCCCCGCGAACATATGGAAAGTACCGCAGCATTGCGCGGCAACTGGGATACGGTGAAAGAAGAAAAGCCCAGTAAAACCATCACGGGTAACTTTGAACGCCGAACCACTGCACAAAATGCACCCCTGAAGGTAGATCCCGCCTCTTTCAAACAAAGCCCTAGTGAAAGTATTCAAAAAGGGATGCGGGTACTGCACATGAAATTTGGCGAAGGAAAAGTACTGGCCATCGATGGCAGCAAAGACAACCGCATTGCCACCATCCTTTTTCAAGACATTGACAGTCCGGAACGCCGCATCATGCTCAAGTTTGCCAAATTGCAAATTGTGGAGTAGTGTACATTATAAACTCTCTGGGGGAACCTAAACCTTCCAGGTCTTGGAGACCTGGAAGGTTTGACAAGCGATCACAAGGAAAATGTACAGTAGTATTAGTAATGATAATAAGCTGATGCGATGAACCCAACCGCTCAACATACGCTGCTTCTCAAACAAGAAGCCCAACGCTTGGGTTTTGATTTTGTGGGCATTGCCAAGGCGGAGTTTATGGAGGAAGAGGCACGGCGTTTGGAGCAATGGTTGCAGCAAGGTTTACATGGCGAAATGCAATACCTGGAAGGTCATTTTGACAAACGAGTAGACCCTACCCTATTGGTTCCTGGGGCTAAATCAGTTGTCAGTTTATTGTATAATTACGCTACGCCACTGAAACAAAAAGACCCGCTGGCGCCCAAGATCTCGACCTACGCCTACAGCAAAGACTACCACCACGTTATCAAAGAAAAGCTGAAGACTTTACTGGCTTTTTTGCAAGAAAAAATCGGGGAAGTCAATGGCCGCTGTTTTGTAGATTCTGCGCCGGTGTTGGAGCGCGATTGGGCAAAAAGAGCAGGTACTGGTTGGGTGGGCAAAAACACCCTTTTGATCCACCCCAAAGCGGGTTCTAATTTTTTTTTGGCCGAACTCATTCTAGATCTAGCATTGGAACCCGACGGCCCCATGAAAGATTATTGCGGTACCTGTCGGCGCTGTATCGACGCCTGTCCTACTGAGGCGATTTCCCCACAAGGTTACCTGCTTGACGCCAGCAAATGTATCTCTTACTTGACCATTGAATTGCGATCGGCTATACCCAATGAATTTGCCGGCAAAATGGACAATTGGATGTTTGGCTGCGATGTGTGTCAAGATGTATGCCCTTGGAATCGTTTTTCAAAACCGCACCATGAACCGGCATTTGAACCATCCGAGGCGCTCCTAAACATGAGCCGAGAAAATTGGGAGGAATTAACCGAGGAGGTTTTTCAAAAAGTATTCCAACAATCGGCAGTAAAACGCACCAAATACCAAGGATTGAAACGAAACATTGACTTTTTAAGTAATGACCAGCGCGAATAAACCGGTCATTTGGTTATTTTTAGCCCATCACACCCAATTAAACTGATCATGGAAACAACCAATTGGAATCGATACCTTATTTTTGGCGCTTCTGCCTTATTCATTGGCTTATTTGTTTATTTTTTTAGCTCGATCGTAGCCTATGTAATGGCGGCGTGGGTGCTTTCGCTGATTGGTCAGCCGTTGATGCATCTGTATCGGCGCATAAAAATCGGCAAACGCCGATTAGGTGCAAGCTTATGTGCCGCCCTTACTTTGCTTTCCTTTTTTCTAGTTGCTGGTTTATTGTTTTTGATTTTCGTGCCTACCATTTTAACCCAAGCCAACAATTTGGCGCATGTCGATTACCGTGCAATTGCCAAAGCGTTGGAAGAACCCTATGCCCGTTTTAATCACTGGTTAATTACTTATGGGGTAAAACTGCCGGAAAATTCCTTAGAAGAATTGGTGCGCAAAGGCTTAGCGGGGTGGTTTGAGCCCAATAAAGTCGGTGCTATTATTGCCTCCTTCATTGGCGCTATTGGAATGGTGATCGTCAATACCGTTTCGACGCTTTTTATTGCATTTTTCTTTTTGCAAGAGCGCCGTTTGTTCATCAATTTTGTGTTAGATCTAGCGCCAAAAGAATATGAAGAACCTACCCGCGCAACAATCCGCCACGTCACCACCTTACTCACCCGTTATTTTGGCGGTATCGTGGTTCAGATGACGGTCATTACCATATTCATGACCATCGTACTGTCGATCCTAGGCATAAAAAGCGCGTTATTGATCGCGTTATTTGGCGCGTTAACCAATGTCATCCCTTACCTGGGGCCATTGCTTGGCGCCGCATTTGCGATTTTCATCACCATCGCCTCCAATTTGGATTTGGACTTTTATACCGAATTATTGCCAATGCTGATCAAAGTTGTTGTAGCTTTTTCGGTGATGCAGCAATTGGATAACTTTTTTCTACAACCTTATATTTTCTCTACGAGCGTAATGGCGCATCCTTTAGAAATTTTCCTAGCGACTTTAATGGGCGCGAATATTGGCGGCGTGGGTGGTATGATTTTGGCGATTCCAGTGTTTACCATTCTACGGGTAATTGCCAAAGAGTTTTTTCAGCATTTCAAAATCGTCAAAAAAATGGCAGGAAGATTGGAAGAGGAAGGGTATTAGAAATACAAATTAACCATCTCTAAGAAAGCGACGAATGAAACCAATCAAGAAATTGGTTCATTCGTCGCAGCTAGTTTTTTTTATTATAGTATGCTATAAATTAAGCGTAAAAACGCAAATCGACCGTTATAACCTCCTTGATTGGGCTGAAATAACAATCTGCCGCGGTTAGAAGCATCTCTACCTGCTGAATAATCGACACTACCATAGGCATTCCGTGGATCAATATAAATCTGTTGAGGGTAAACATCAAAAATATTGTTGGCTCCTATAGATACATTGAAAGACTTAGTAGGTCGGAAACCCAGTACTAGATCGGTGATCAAAACTGGTGCAAAAGTCTGTTCGATAAACGCTTTACCGTTAGCATCGCGAGCAAACTGTGCATTCCAGTATGTTCCGTCGGCTTTTTTGGCTTCTGTATCTAGGTTGTGTACATATTGTACTTGACCAAACAATACCGAGCGAACAGCGAAGTCAAATTTACCAATTGTGTAGGTCACGCTAAAGTTAATTTTACTTTTGGGCTGCCATACTTCAATTCTGGAACGTTGCTGACGGTCAAACAATCGGTTTTTGAACCAATCATCTGGTGTCTTGCTAGGATCATTTTTGGCTGGATCATTGATCAAAGGAGTGCTGTTAATTTCGGTAACTTGGTTTTTATTAAAGTTGGCGCCAATCGTAATATTGAGGCTTGATTTGCCAATTGGAATCCGACTGTGCGCTACTATATCAATACCGGTGGTTCTGGTATTGGCAGCATTGGCAAAAAAGTTGACGTTGTTTATTCCCAAAAATTCCGTAGGTGCAAAACCGAGTAAAGTGCGTGAAAAAGCGCCAGAGTAAACAACCCGATCCTTAATTTCAATACGGTAGGCATCAATGGTCAATGTCAAAATTTTATTCACTTTAGCCGTAATTCCACCCGCAAAACTAACTGAGGTTTCTGGCCTTAGCGCATCAACGCCAATTTTTTCACGCGCAATAGGATTCTCATTGTTCACCGTCAATGTATTTGAAGGCAAGCCACTTACAAACTGTGTACTAGTATTTTGGAAATACCGTTGATGCAATGAAGGTGCTCGAAATCCGGTACTAGCTGATCCACGTAAGGCAATATTTTCGGTGATTTTTAATCGGCCAGTCACTTTGCCACTCCAATTAGAACCAAAATCACTGTAGTTTTCAAAACGCCCAGCAACGCCCAATTGTAGGCGTTTAAAAACTTCACCTTCAAGATCCGTATAAAAACCAAGGTTGGTTCTCGATTTATTGATTTGATCAGTAGGTTGATTCCCTGGGAACACCTGAGAACCAGGGGCAGCCACCGTTGTTCCTTGTGCTGGTCCACCAACGGTTAAGGGAGCGGTAGGTACCGTTCGGCCATCACCAAAGTAAGAGTTGACTTCTCCGGCAACAATTTGATAATGATCTCTCCGAAATTCTGACCCAAACGCCACGTTCAGATTTTCCACGAAACCAGCCTTACCAATAAATCTGGCTATGTCAAGGTTCGTTGTGTTTTGATCAAATTTCAATTTACCAGCATTAAATGTGGTTGGTTGGCTATCACTATTGGGCAACGAAGCATTACCAGAATTGAAAACAGTAAATTGGAATGTATTTGATCCAAAAGTATTACTCAAGTCCAGATTCCATTTATTGATCACCGTTTTATACCCTAAGATCCCAGAAAGGTCGTTGATGTCTGATTCAATGCCAGGTAAAAAACCACTCTGATACAACAAAGATCCGTCACCTTTCAGTGGTTGTTGGTTGCGAGCAACCGGCACACGGTAGTTGCCAAAACCTTTACCATTTCGATAAGTAATACCACCTGAAAAGTAAAATTCAGATGATTTTCCTGTTGGGATTCCACCATTCAGAAACAACCCATAATTTCTTGCTGTCGAGTTCCCAAAAACCATGTTGTGCCGATCGTAGTTGTTTGTTTTTTCCAAGCCAGCATCTGCAGCAATCAAATTTTTTCGAAAAGTAGTTGGGTCTTGACCACTTGGGGTTGTAGGAAAACCTCCATTGTTACCTAAATAAGTGGTGGGAATATTATCAATCCCGCTTCGATTTGTTTTTCCGCGATCATTGTACTGGGCAGATACGGTAAGTGAACCTTGCTTACCTAAGCGAAAGCCTTTCAAGACATCCAGTTGAACAACTTGACCATCTGTTATGCTTTGGTTATAACTGTTCGTACCTCCATTGATGTTGGGAGCATTGTACTTTAAATTGGTAAAATTAGCTCCGGTGGTTAGTGAAACAGCTAATCCGTCATATTGCTTTTTCAGAACTACGTTGATTACCCCAGCAATAGCATCCGACCCATACTGCGCGGCGGCTCCGTCGCGTAGCACTTCAATGCGTTCAATGGCCGCAACCGGGATTACGTTCATATCCGTACCAACGGATCCCCGACCAACAGTGCCATTAATATTGAGCAATGCCGAAGTATGCCTCCGTTTGCCATTTACCAATACCAATACCTGGTCAGGCCCAAGACCCCGAAGTGATGCCGGATCAACGTGGTCGGTACCATCCGCTACGGTTTGTCGGTTGGAGTTGAAAGAAGGTGCAATGGCATTTAAGATTTGGCCAACGTCTGTTTGCCCAAACACTTTGAACTCTTTAGCTGTAATTACATCAATAGGAACAGCAGATTGGGTGCTGGTACGCGAAGGAGCACGAGAACCTAGCACCACTACATTTTCTAATGCCGTTCCTGCTGTTAGCTCAATATCAATAGTTGTACCCTCACCAATCTGTATTTGCTTATTGTCATATCCAACAAAACCAAAAACTAAGATGGTTGCATTTTGCTGAACAATCAAGGAGTAAGTGCCATTAATATCGGTCACTGCGCCGGTAGTTGTTCCTTTAACCTGTATAGTAGCCCCGATAAGCGGTTCTTTAGAATTCGCATCCGTCACCTTACCAGTGATCGTTTTTTGACCATACATAAATACAACACTTGCAAAAAAAATAAAGAACAATAGTGTAAGTTGCTTACGTTTCATAATCAAATGAGTTTAATGAATAATTGGATGAAAGTCAAATCAGTTAATTAGATCAGCTGGGTATCAATGCCCATTTGATCTAAAAAAATTGGCAATCTTTTTGTAAATTATAACGAAGGTATGAGTTTAAAAGGCACTGTTTGAGGGGTAAAGGAGTTATATGAGCAGCGGGACTATAGTTGAAGGCTAAAAAGTAAATGTAATAAAAATAGTTTGGAAATATTAAAACTACGACATTACGTATTAACAAATCTATAAACTTTTAGTTCACAGGGAGTCAAAGTTGATTTTTTTGCAGTTTCATTATTACTCCATCAAAAACAAAGAATAGGCGAAGCCGATGCTCCGAGGGAGAACTGGCTTCGCGACAGGGCGAAAAATACAGACCAAACTTACCTAGTCATCTCATGTGAGATAAAGAGTTGTGACTAATATTTTTTATCTATCCATGTGCTTGTCCAAAAAATGCTTAATCCTCAGCAATTACAATCAGTTTATCTTCCGCACTAAAAGCAAAGCGATCCGATTTTTTAGGATTGATGATCACGCCATATGCCTTATCAAAATCATTCGAGTACTGTTGAATGCGGTATCCGATAGGAATCTCACGTTTGGCCACAGCACTTTCAATCAGAGTACCCATATCGATTTCCTGTCCCAATTGAACGTATTGATTGATGGGTTTAAGATAGATTTCTGAACCATTGGCACTGAATAGGGTATCAAAAACGTGCTTCAGATCGGCGTTCTCGGAAAGTTGCGAAAGCACCAAACTGATCAAATTGTCGCCAATGATAAAGTCGTCCGTTTTACTTACCTCAGCGAGTCGGCGGTTGCGGATATCACGCATTTCACTCACGATGCTGAAATCTTTACCCGCTTGCTCCGCAAAATTGCGTAAGTGCAACAAGCAAATCAAAGTTTTGGAATCTGCTTCTTGAACGGGTTCATCCATGTACGACAACAAGATGATGTGGTCAAAACTTTCAGGTTTAACAGCCTCTAAATTCACTTTCTTAGTCGTCACCGCTTGGATGATTTCCACTTTTTGCTTTACGATGCTTGGCAAAAGTCGTTCAACATCTTGTTCGGCAACTTCTTTTTCAGTGAGCACTACCACTTCAGAACCAAGCGCCACATAACTTTCCAATTCGCGGATGATCTTGGCGCCTTTGATATTCCAACCGATGATTAGGGTGCGCTCCACCTGCAACTCCGTTGATGATTTTCCACTAACAATGATGGATTCATTGACGGTGGTAGAAGGTTTGCTAATCGTTTTAATGGTGCTATCGTCTTCGGCAATACAAATGATTTGATCGCCTGCGCCAATGAGGATATCTGCTTCTGGATTGACCTTAATTTCGCCTGCTTGGGTTTTAAATCCAATCAAAGTGGTATCTTCAAATAAGAACAATGCTTCTTTGAAGGTTTTCCCAACCAGCTCTTTAACTTCTTTGAAGTAAATTTCACAGCCTCCGAAATTCAATAACTCAGTATATACAGCACTAAGACCCGATTGCCGACAGGTTTGAGCGCCTACCCGCGCCAGTAAATCGCTGGCCAAAACATAGGCGGCTTCATCCCCGCCAACCAATTGTGCTGCTTCTAGATTTCCTTCATCTTCAATTTCTGCAACGATATGGTATTTAGAAGCTTTCCGATGTGGGTTGTTGGTAATCGCCAATACCGATTTAAGGATATGGTTATCAGGCGTGGGTTCGCCTTCTGGCGCCAATACAATGATAGATTTGGCATTATCAGGATTGACGACTGTCAAATCAGTTAAATCCAAAGGGCTACCCGTACGGCAAACGATATCCACTTTCTTAGTATCGGGAATATTGGCGCGGATCTCGTCCTCCATTTCCACCTTATCCTTTGGCGCTAGGATAACGATTTTAGCATTTTTTTCACTTTCCTTAGCGATAATGAGCTCCGAAAGGATGTCAAAAATTTTGGACGACCATCCCAAAATGAGGGTATAATCTTTTTCCAAAACTTGGGTACGGCCTTTGCGCAGATCGTCGATCATGGCTCCAAAACCGGAAGTTAGTACCCCGATCAAGGTACTAAGGACAAAAATCCCGCCGAGGGTTACCAAAAACATCACCAAGCGGATGCCCCAACTGGAGTCTCCACCTAAGGTTCCGGCATCTAAAGCGTGCATCATACTCTGCCAAGTAGCTTCCCAGAAGCCCAGTGTGTCGCCTTCGGTTTGTTTCAAGCCTAGTAAACTAATGACAATGCCTGCGATCAGGATGATGACTAAAGAAAGGAGCCCCAACCAGCCAATAATGGCGATGGTACCTGAAGACAGGGTTTTTTCAAAACGGTATTGAAGAATTTGTTTGAAGGTGGGTTTGGTGTTCATGGCCAATTTTAATGGATGACAATTAATGAACAATAGCAACTTTTGGCTTTTGCCCTAAGCTGCATTTACGTTTTCTCAGTTCATTGGTTACTGCATCAGGTTGTGAAAACAACTCCTAATCCCTGAGAAATACAAAACAGGCCAACAAAATAGCATTTGCTGAGGATGTTAACAAGTAGATTAAAAAAAATGTGGATGAGAGCCGTATTGCGATTCCTGGAAAATTCTATTGTCTTGGGTTTTGATAATCGAGTAAGAGAAAGTTAGTCCATCATTTAGACCTGAACGAATGTAACTTACGGAACGCGATGTTTGTGGATTTGGAGATGCAGCAGAAGTTGCAGGGATAGCTGTTTTTGGCTATCTTCGCATCTAAACATGGTTTAACATGGCACGCAAAAGACTCCCCATTGGCTTGCAGGATTTCCGCTCCATCATTGAGGACGACTATAAATACATTGATAAAACGCGCTACATCCACCAGATGGTTACGAGCGGCAAGTACTTCTTCCTATCTCGCCCACGGCGTTTTGGGAAGTCGATTACCATTGCCACGCTACAGGAGTTGTTTTTGGGGAGCAAGGAATTGTTTAAAGGTTTGTGGATTGAAGACAAGTGGGATTGGGCGAAAAAACATCCTGTCCTGAGAATATCTTTTACTTCGATAGGGTACGAAAGTTTGGGTTTAGCAGCTGCACTGGAACAGGAACTGCATACTCAAGCTGAAAAGAAGGATATTCAACTCAAGAAAGTGGGTATTGGTCCCTTGTTCAAAGAACTACTCGAAAGCCTGTCTAAGCAAGGAAAGGTAGTCGTGTTGGTCGACGAATACGATGCCCCCATTATCAACTACCTTGGTAAAGACCTGGCCAAAGCCGTTAAAAATAGAGATCTCTTGCGGGAGTTTTACACCGTGCTCAAAGATCTGGATGCTTACATTGAGTTGGTGTTTTTGACGGGCGTCAGCAAATTTTCCAAAGTGGGCATCTTTTCCGGCCTCAATAACCTGCGCGACCTGACGATGGACGCCCAATACGCCACCATGTTGGGCTATACCCAAGAAGAATTGGAAAGCAATTTTGTGGAGGAAATTGAATTGGCTGCAGAAAAATTGAAACTGTCCAAAACCGAACTGCTGGAGCGAATGCAGGTGTGGTACAATGGGTATCGCTTTCATTCCGATGCAGCTCGCGTATACAATCCAGTATCGAGCAACTTGTTTTTTGAACAAAAAGAGTTTCAAAATTTCTGGTTTGCTACCGGCACGCCCTCTTTTTTAGTAAATATCCTCAAAGCTGAAGGGGTTTTTGATTTACATTTTCCAGCCACCAGCCTTTCAGGTTTTGAAAGTTTCGAACTGGATCAAATCAAACCCGTCGCCCTGCTTTTTCAAACCGGCTACCTAACCATCCAAAGCAAGGACGAAGATGGCTTGGTTAGCTTGGATTATCCCAACAAGGAGGTACGCGACTCCATGCTCGAAGTGCTCATCGAGGGTTTTGTAGGCGTGGATGCGGAGCTATCGGCAGCGTTGATCATCAAAATCCGCAATGCCTTTCGCGCCAATGACCTGGAACGGGTAATCCAGATTTTGCAAGAGGTATTCAAAAAACTGCCCTACTTTTTACATGAGCATTACCCCGAAAAGTTCTTTCATGCGGCTATTCACTTGCTCTTTTCGTACTTGGGCATACGCATTCATAGCGAGGTATGTACCAGCGACGGGCGCATCGACAGCCTCGTGGAAACCGATACCCACATTTACATCCTAGAATATAAACTGGATCAAAGTGCCCAAGCTGCCCTGGAACAGATCAAACAAAAACGCTACTATCAGGCTTATTGGAATGTAGGTAAACCGGTAGTAGGCGTGGGCGTCAATTTTTCGAGTAAAAGCAAAAATATTGAAGGCTGGGTTGCGGAGGAATTAGCTTGAGATGAGAGATATTTGCCAGATAGAAAAATTAAGGCTTCAAAATAAGGTTGGAGGAGTTTTGTAAATCAGGGCTTTTAACCTATTTTAGTATCTGCTAAAATTTTATCAATGAGCAAAAAAAAGAAGAAGGTCAGCAACAGCCCAGTTCAGGTGCTCAGCCCTAGCAACTACATTATTAAATTTGGCAGGAGCCTGAATCTAGAAGCATGCTATATCAATGAAGACTGGTATCAAAATGGCATGGCCAATATAGTTGTGATCCGCAGCAAAAAAAGTAAAAAAAAGGTCGCGGGCGTTTACCTTGTTGATTTGTATTGTCGAGGACTCAAAGATGTTTTTTTTCGGATGGATTTACCGGACTTCGAGATCGAAGACATGATTTCCGGTATACGTTCTGGTAATCCCCTTATTGAAATCGTCCCTGATTTGGCCTTCAACATCATCTACGGCGGGATTGATTATGCCGAAGACTTGGGTATTAGCCCGCACAAGGACTTCAGCATTTGCGAATATTTGTTACCTCCCGTAGAAGAAGTCCCCTATATTGACGTTGTATTTGGTTTGAATAATCGCCCTACGCTTTTTGCGGGGCCAACCGAAAATATTAGCAAGGTTATTAACAGCTTGAACAAAACGGTAGGTTTGGGCAACTATGATTTTCATCTGATCGATGGGTCGGTTTAAGCGCTTGTTCGGATTTTGGATCAGAGGCGAAGGAGAGCAAATTTCATTTCAGGCAAGGCAAAATTTGCAGCAGTATGTGGGCAATACGGCAAAAATTGTAACGCAGCATGAAATAAAATTTGCCTCATTGAGCCCAGAATCAGAAATTTGAACAAGCTCTTATTTTGCATGTCGGAAAGTTTTCATTAAGTGTAGCACGCAAAAGCATTAAAGACTTACCGATTTGGGGTATACCGAGAATATTCCTCCCCCAATTTCAACCTTCTAATACTTTTTTTCTAAATTTGTGCATTGAGTTCTGTTTGGCTATCTACATCCATATATCGTTTTAATCTGCTATTTGGCAAGGAAATACCATCTGCCGAATTAGGGGATTATTATGTGGTAGGTAGTCAAACAGCGCATGGATTCAATCGCTAGAACGCATGTTTCATTCGGACGCTGTAAACCTGCCACTGCTCAAGCAGAGGGCATACAATCTACGTTGGGCCGCCGTGCCCGAAGGCATCATCCCCTTAACGGCGGCTGATCCCGACTTCCCTTGTGCGGATCCTATCCGCGAGGCCATCGCACGTTTTGCCAAAGAGGGCTATTTTTCTTATGGCCCCGCCGAGGGTTTATCCACTTTCCGCGAAGCATTGGCCAATCATTATCAAGCGGTCAAACAAGCTGATTACCACCCGGAGTATATACTTCCCGTTGACAGCGCCGCTTTTGGTATTTTTCTCACTTGTCAGTCTTTTTTAAATCCTGGCGACGAAGCCATTATTTTTGATCCTGTTGATTTCCTTTTTCGCTATTCAATTGAAGCGGTTCATGCTACGGCGGTGCCTTTCGCAATACCTGCGGGTCAGAAAAACGTTGATTTTTGGGAACTGGAAAAACTGATTACGCCAAAGACGAAAATGATTTGTCTTTGCAACCCCTTGAACCCAACGGGAAAGGTGTTTACTGCCCAAGAGCTCCTAAAATTGGCAGCGGTTGCTGAAAAATACAATCTACTGATCCTCTCCGACGAGATCTGGAGCGACATTGTATTTACGCCCCACCGCTTTACCAGCATCGCTTCTTTAAATGAGACAATAAAAAAACGCACCATTACAATTACCGGCTTTAGTAAGTCGTACGGGCTGGCGGGGCTACGCATTGGCGCTATCCTGGTTACCGATCCTGATCTTTACCATAAAATTTTTCAAACTTCCTTGCATCAATCTACGGTGCATGGCAGCAATGTACTTGGGCAACTTGCCGCTACTACTGCGCTCAACGAATGCCAAGATTGGCTCGCGCAATTCATCCAACATCTACAGGCCATGCGCGATCTGTGCGTAAGCCAGCTCAACAGCATCGAAGGATTTTCTTGTAATGCTCCGCAAGGCTGTTATGTAGCCTTTGCTAACATAAAGGGCACCGGAAAAAGCAGTGCCGAGATCCACCAAATTTTAATGGAAAAAGCAAAAGTGGCGGTCGTTCCTGGTCTAAAACAGTGGTTTGGCGAGGGAGCGGAAGGGTACATTCGACTCAGTTTTGCCACTTCAGAAAAAATATTAACAGAAGCACTATTAAGAATAAATATTAATATATGAATTATGAAAGCAGTAATAATTGGCGGAGGTATAGCAGGTTTAACCATGGGGATATTGCTCCATCGCAAAGGCACACCGGTTGTTGTGAATGAACGGTCAAATTCGATTCCGGTAAGAGGCAATGCATTTCTGATGCATACTGAAGGTTTGTCTATTTTAAAGGAACTTTCGGAAGGTATGTCGGAATACATAATCCCCGGCAAAGTGATCGATACCTTTAGTTTGAAACGACCAAACGACGAGGAGATCAAGTTTCAAAAACTAGATCCTTGGCAGTGCATCAAAAGAAAAGACATCATTGAATATTTATACCAACTCATTCCCCAACGGCTAATCCGGCATGGAAGGGAATTTTCTCATTTTTTGTATGAAAATGAAAAAGCAGTAGCCGCTGTTTTCAAAAATGGCTACGTCGAATATGGCGATTTGTTTATTGGCGCTGATGGCGGGAATTCGCAAGTGCGTGAAAGTATTTTTGGAAAAACCGCCTACTCTCCTATCGAGGTAAAAGAAATTCTGGGACTTTTGAAAGATGAAGACATCAACAACAAATACATACACCGGTTTACCAAATTTCAGCACAAGTCAAAAGGTATTTCTTTTGGGATGATTCCTACTTCCTCAACTGAGTTGGTATGGTACATTCAAT
Organism: Saprospiraceae bacterium; assembly: GCA_040401995.1. Classification (GTDB taxonomy): domain Bacteria; phylum Bacteroidota; class Bacteroidia; order Chitinophagales; family Saprospiraceae; genus Haliscomenobacter. The sequence goes on along the minus strand of JBBANM010000009.1, from coordinate 42,292 downwards.
ACGATGTGCGGATTATGGATTTGGCGGATCAATCCACGCCAGCGGAAATTGGTGAATTTTGTAGAACGCTGCTAAAGGAATTCCCTCCCATCGTCCAGCAGGTTTTACACACCGATGATTTTAAGGCTTCCTACATCTGGCATACCCGCGATTTTGATTTGCTTCCTGCTTTTCATTCCCAAAATGTGGTCTTGATTGGGGATGCAGCTCATTTAGCGCTGCCCTTCACCAGCGCCGGCACCACCAATGCCTTGGTTGATGCGCATACTTTATTCCATTGTTTGAGCGGCGAAAAAAATTACACCACTGCTTTTGAGAAATTCTACCACCTGCGCGCTCAGCATATTGCGAAACAGATTCAATTGGGTCGCGATGTAAAAAAAGATTTCCTCAGTCCTCTAAGCATAGACGATGATGAATTGGTAATTCCATTGATTACGAAGCAAACCAACCCCATCAAAAAATCGGCGGCCGAAAAAGAGATCAGCATTATTTATTTTACCGATCCGATTTGCTCTACTTGTTGGACCATTCAGCCGCAACTGAGAAAACTACAACTCGAATATGCTGATCATGTAAACATTGAATATAAAATGGGCGGTTTGCTGCCTTCCTGGGATAATTTTAACCGCAACGGGATTCAGAAACCCAGCGATGTGGCCGCGCACTGGGAAGAGGTTTGTTCATTTTATGAGATGCCAGTCAACAAAAACATTTGGCTGGAGGATCCAATACCCTCTTCCTATCCCCCTTCCATCGCCTTTAAAGCTGCGCAATTACAGGATACCGGTAAAGCGGTATTGTTTTTGCGTAGAATCCGCGAAATGGTGTTTTTAGAGAAAAAAAACATCATCCAAAAAGAGTTTTTGCACCGGGCAGCTTTTGACGTGGGTTTGGATGCGGCCAGGTTGTTGCGGGATTTGGAAGGACCAGCGCAAGACATGTTTAGAAAAGACCTTGCCCTGGCCGATGAGTTGAACATCAAAGTACTCCCTACGCTCTTTTTTTTCAATAAACAAAGGGTTCAGCTGATTTTGTTTGGTTATCAGCCGTACGAAAGTTTTGAGGAAATTCTCAATCAGCTGGCGCCAGGCATTGAAAAATCCAACTACGATACTACACCAAAATACCTTTTTGAATCATTTCAAACCTTTACGTCCAAAGAGTTTGCGTTTTTGCGCAATGAACCGGAAACAACGTCGAAAGAGATACTCGAAGATTTGCACCAAGTCAATTTGATCAAAAAATTCCAAAGCCCTTCTGGGAACATGTGGATCAATAATTATGCGGCGTTGGAGAAAGATTAAATTTCAAATTTGAAAGAAATACTACCCTCTTGCGTTTTAGGTAAATTCAATGGGCTTCTTAGTCCATTTTACCAACACCGAACGCCAATGAAACCCATACTGCCTATTCTTTTGCTTTTTTACAGCTCATTAAGCCCCCTTTCTAGTCAAAGCAACCAGGTCATCGATCCAATTTTTTCTATAGCCCAGCTCAAAGCCGATCTCGCCGATCTTAAATCGAACTTGGAAGCAAAACACCCCAATTTGTACCTTTACAACCCCAAATCTATTGTCGACCAAGTTTTTGATAGCTTGGCAAGGGGAATCATCAAACCCATGACCGATTTGGAATTCTATGCTCATGTCACCAGTATTAGCTCCATCATCAAGGATGGGCACACCATCATTTTGCCCAGCTCCATCACCACGACTTTGCACAATAAAAACAGTAAATTCTTGCCTTTTCAGCTCGTCCTGGAAAACAATCGGCTATGGATCGATATGATTTTTACTAAAAACGCTCCTATCCCCGAAGGCGCAGAAATATTGAGCATCAATAACGTGAAAGCCGAAGAAATCATTAAGCAACTACTCGACCGCCAAGTTCGGGATGGCAACAACCTCAGCTACCCCGCTTGGATCTTGAACCACTATTTCCGGGAATATTACAGTTATATTTTTGGTCATCCCAATCAAGTAAACGTGCAATACAAAAACAACATCGTTGAACAAACGGCCATCCTTCCCTGCCTCAGCAAAGACAGCATTAGTTTTCTTCGTCAATTAAAATACCCCAACCGAGTACCGCAAAAAAAGGCCAACGAAGGGCTTACGCTCAAATTTGCAACCGATAACCAATACGCCATTTTAACCATCAAAGATTTTCACAAAGCGGTACTGCAACAAGAATACCAGCAGGATTTCTATAAAGCAATGGATGATTATTTCAAGGCTTTATCGCTTAAAAAAACGGGGAATCTTATTTTAGATTTGCGCGACAACCAAGGTGGTGAACTGCTTTACGGGGCATACATTTTGTCTTATTTGATGAACAAACCATTTACCGTGCTTGATACCTATTATACCATTGACCCTTCCAAAAGCGACCACTCGCTGCGGCAATCCAAGGGTCAAGCTTTGGGTATTCATCAACCTAAGGATCTAGCTTTTTCAGGCGCTATTTTTGTGCTCATTAACGGCGGCAGTTTTTCCAATTCTGGGATAGTGGCGGCTTGTCTAAAGAGAAACCAGCGCGCCAAATTCATTGGCGAAGAAACAGGCGGAAGTAGTAAAGTTTTGGCAGGTTACATTAAAAATCATACACTAAAAAATACCGGTATTCAAGTTCAAATACCCACCAAGCAGTTTATGTTGGATGAAGCGATGCCGCTGAGCGGTCGTGGGGTTTTTCCAGATTACCCTGTTGCACCAAATGTTGGCGATGATGATGCGTTACTTCAATATGCCATCAGTTTGATTACCCAACAACATTAATCCCCGTCATTTCGCAGCCAGCATTCTCAATTTTTTGATGGCCAAAATACAGATAACTAAAATACCGATACCGTTGATCCATAAGAGGATGTCATATCTGCGATAATTAGCCTTAGGTGTTGCATTCATTAAGATTCGGACTTATCCTGATCAAAACAGGCTTATTGCTCGCTATAAGTCTGTTTTTTTAGGACTTATAGCGAGCAATACAACTCTATTGCTCGCTATAAGTCTGTTTTTTTTCGACTTATAGCGAGCAATACGCCAAAATCAAGAAAGACGAACTTGACCCAAGCTCTATATAAAAAGCATAATCCCCCAAAAAATGATTGCGATTAAAGAAAAAAGCGCATTTTTAAGCTGAACCTAAAATCCATGGAAAACCTGAAACCATCTATTTTCATCCTGACCATTATTGTGGTGGCACAGTTTCTTTGCACTTCCCTGTGGTTTGCGGGCAATGCCGTCATTCCCGATCTGATTAAAAATATTGATCTCGATTCAAGTTTTATCGCCAATCTCACTAGTGCGGTACAATTTGGATTTATCTCTGGTACTTTTGTTTTTGCCCTTTTTACAATTGCTGATCGCTTTTCGCCTTCCTTGGTCTTTTTTTGTTGTGCCATCGTAGCAGCGCTCTCCAATCTTGGAATCACCATTGAAGGCATCTCATTTGTCCCTTTGCTCGCTTTTCGTTTTTTTACGGGTTTCTTTTTGGCGGGAATCTATCCGGTAGGAATGAAGATCGCTGCTGATTATTTTCAAAAAGGACTAGGTAGATCCTTGGGTTTTCTGGTTGGCGCTTTGGTACTGGGCACGGCTTTTCCCCATTTTTTGAAAAGCATTACCCAGGCCCTGCCTTGGAAATATGTTATTTACTCCATCTCCCTCCTTTCGGTACTGGGCGGCGTTTTGCTGTTCCTGTTTGTTCCAGATGGTCCGTTTCGAAAAAAGAGTCAAAGGCTAGACTTAACTGCTTTTTTGAGCGGTTTTAAAAAAGTACATTTTCGATCTGCTGCTTTTGGCTATTTCGGGCACATGTGGGAGCTGTATTCCTTTTGGGCTTTTATACCGGTTATCCTCACGATGTATAAAAACAAAACGGGGTTTATTGACATCAATGTCTCTTTCCTCTCATTTTTGGTAATTGCTTCTGGGGGGATTGCCTGTGTAACTTGCGGGATTCTTTCCCAATATTTTGGGGCAAAACGGGTGGCAACCCTATTATTGACGGCATCTTGCCTGTGTTGTCTGCTGTCGCCATTTTTTCTAATGCAAAACTCGTATGTGGTGTTTTTGAGCTTTTTGTTCTTTTGGGGTATGGTAGTGGTGGGCGATTCGCCATTATTTTCCACTTTGATAGCCCAAAATGCCCCCGATGAATCAAAAGGAACTTTGCTCACCATCGTCAATTGTATCGGTTTTTCTATCACCATCATTAGCATCCAAACCGCCAATTTTTTTTCCACCTTGATCGAGTCGCAATACCTATATATGATATTGGCTCTTGGTCCAATTCTGGGTATTTGGGCACTGACCAGCAAAAGAGCGCTTTAAGAACTTGTTCAGGATTCTGATTCGAGCTACAAATGGTTAAAATCCACCCCAATTTCGTTGCGAAAATGCTCATGTAGCGCTGACCTGTCCCGATGAAATCGGGATACACTCTTTCCGATATAATCGGAACTTTTCAACGCTTTTCGCGCCTCATTGGTGCGGGTTTTAGCTCATTTTCGCTATCGAACCAGAATTCTGAACAAGCTCTAACCCGCCTGCTAATATTTAAAATCTCCTTCTTTTTCCATTCGCTGAAACTGCGACCAGGCGTTTTGTGCCAGTAATTCCGTCATTTTTTCAATATAGTAGCTGCCTGCTGCCGGGTCAATCACTTTGTCAAAATAGCTTTCTAATTGTAGGAGGTGTTGCACATTGCGCGCGATCCGGCGCGTAAACGCATCCGAGGGCGCACCCGAAGCCGCATTGGCCGGCAACACATAGATGCGGTCCGCTCCGCCAATTACCGCCGACATGGTCTGCGTAGCGGCACGAATCATATTGGTGTGAATGTTTTCGTCTTGGGAATCCCGGGTAAAGGAAACGACAATTTCGGTAGGAGCTAGGGTTGCGCCATAAGCCTGCAATACGTTGTTCCACAAAATACGCAAGGCGCGCAATTTGGCGATTTCCACAAAATAGCTTTTACCAATGGAAATGGAAATCTGCAAACTCCGACTAACTTCATCGGCGCTAAATCCAAAATCGCCTAATCTGGTAAAATATTCGCTGCCTTTGGCCAAGATCATGGCCAACTCTCGCCCAGTATGTTCCACATCAGCATGGTAGTACCTGCCGTTTAAGCGCAAAACCCGGAAATGGGGCAAGGTAGTTTTAACCAACTCTAGAGCTTCTTTTAATTCAGCTAAAGGCGGGGTTGCCCAATCCAAAAAGGGGTCAAAATTCAGCGAACCGCGGAGTTGCTGAGGGTCAAAACCATTTTTTTGTGCCAATTCCAAAAACTGGTGTAACAGACGCAAAGGCGATTTCTCGGGATAGTTTTCACCTAAATTGGTAGAGATCAGATCTAATTTCACCCCTTCTAATAAAATCGACCACTCCTCACTGCTCAATGGTCGGTTCAATTTCAGCCCAATGCCTTGCACACCGCCATTCAGCCCTTCCAAAATTTGTGCGTTGGTGGCCGCCACATCATCTACGGTATACAATTCGCCAATTTCCCATGAGTTAGCTGGTCGATTATGGGCTATTGGAGCGCGAGCTGGAATTTGATCATCGGGATGATAAAAAGCGTCGATGGTTAAATCATGACCCAATTGCCAACTTAAATCACTGAGAGGCTTGCCTTTAAGGTCTTTTTCTAGCAAAGCCATCCATTCGGTTTTGCTAAGGGCAGGGAAATCGGAGAACAAGAAATCTGGCATCGTCCATTTTATTTGGCCTAAAAATAGCGAAATCCATTCAAGTAAAAGGTGAGGAATGTCATTTTCAGAGTGTACCAATAGTTAAGAGTGTGCTTGGATTTTTAGTTCGCAGGCGTAGTGAGTCTAAATTTGCACCAACGAGGCGTGAAAAACGTGGTACAGTTCCGATTTTATCGGAAAGAGTGTAGCCCCGATTCATCGGGGACAGGTCAGCGCTACATGAGTATTTTCACAACGAAGTTGGGGTGAATTTTGGCCATTTGTAGCGCGAATAAAAAATCCAAGCACACTCTAAGCTGAAGCATGAATTTAAAAATCCAAACAGACATAAACTATTTCTGAAGTGAATGGTTATATTTGCAGTGCAAATTAAGCTTAGACTCAATCTAAATAAACATTAGCCATGACGATGGATACTAGACGTGTATATCTGGACAACAATGCCACAACTCCTACCGACCCAAGGGTGGTGGAAGCTATGTTGCCCTATTTTTACCAAATGCCTGGCAACGCGGCAAGTCGCAACCACCCGTTTGGCTGGGAAGCAGAAGAAGCTGTTGATTATGCTCGCGAGCAGATCGCCAATTTGATCAATGTAGATTCGAAGGAGGTCATTTTTACTTCGGGTGCTACTGAAAGCGACAACTTGGCCATCAAAGGTGTTTTTGAAATGTACCACGCTAAAGGTAACCACATCATTACGGTTACTACTGAACACAAAGCGGTGTTGGATACTTGCAAAAAACTCGAAAAAGAAGGCGCTGAAGTAACTTATCTAAAAGTGAACAGTGAAGGTTTGATCGACTTGGCGGAATTGGAAGCAGCCATTAAACCTACCACCATTCTAATTTCGGTGATGTGGGCCAATAATGAAACAGGTGTTATCCAACCGATGGAAGAAATTGGAAAAATTTGTGCAAAACACGGTGTTTTGTTCATGAGCGATGCTACGCAGGTAGTGGGCAAAATTCCAGTTGATCCGAAAAAAATTGGCGTACACTTGATGGCTTTTACCTCTCATAAGATGTATGGCCCTAAAGGAGTAGGCGCTTTGTATGTAAGTCGCAAATCTCCACGAGTAAAAGTTACCGCTCAAATGGACGGTGGCGGACACGAACGCGGCATGCGCTCTGGTACTTTGAACGTACCGGGTATTGTAGGTTTCGGCAAAGCTGCTGAAATCGCCAAAGCAGAAATGGCACAGGATACTGAGCGTTTGAGCAAATTGCGCGACCGTTTGGAAGCAGGTTTCAAAAATAGCTTGGAAGAAGTATATGTAAACGGTAGCCGCGAACACCGGATGCCCCATGTAACCAATATCTCTTTCAAACACGTGGAAGGCGAAGGTTTGATGATGACGTTCAACCAAAATATCGCCCTTTCCTCAGGTTCAGCTTGTACTTCGGCTTCTTTGGAGCCTTCTTATGTACTGGTTGCCTTGGGTTTAGGAGATGATTTGGCGCATTCATCACTGCGCTTCAGTTTAGGGCGTTTCACCAATGATACTGATATCGATTATGTATTGGAGAAGGTAGGCGCCGGTGTTAACCACATGCGTGATTTGAGTCCAATCTGGGAAATGTACAAAGAGGGCATCGATTTGAATGCCATCGAATGGTCGGAGCACTGATTTTTTTTCAAAACAAAATAAAAACAACCATCATGGCTTATTCAGATAAAGTTCTAGATCACTTCCAAAATCCACGCAACGTAGGTACTTTGGATAAGAGCAGCACCAATGTTGGCACTGGTTTGGTAGGCGCGCCTGAGTGTGGCGACGTAATGCGACTACAAATTGAAGTAGATCCAACTACCCAAACCATCATCGACGCAAAGTTCAAAACTTTCGGTTGTGGTTCGGCAATTGCTTCTTCTTCTTTGGCTACCGAGTGGTTGAAAGGCAAATCCATTGATGAGGCTTTGACCATCGATAACATGGACATCGTAGAAGAGCTAGCGCTTCCTCCGGTAAAAATTCACTGCTCGGTATTGGCCGAGGACGCCATTCGCGGCGCTATTGCCGATTACCAGCAAAAAAATGGTATACTGGTTGCCCAAGCTGAAAAAGCGCACCACTAATTGTTACGAAGTAGTTAGGGGGTAGCTTTTCCTTTTTTAACCAAACAGATTTGACCATGCTTTTTGTAGCGGATAGTGCTAAAGAAAAGATTGATGAAATCTTTGACAAAGAAAAAATCGGCGATGATTTCTTTGTCCGGGTTTCGGTAACCAGCGGCGGCTGTTCTGGTTTGACGTATCAATTGGATTTTGATAACGAGAACAAACCCAATGACCAGGTCTTTGAAGACAATGGCGTTAGGGTAGTTACTGACCTGAAAAGTTTTTTATACCTCTGCAATACCGTCCTTGAATTTTCAGGCGGTTTAGAAGGTAAAGGTTTTTATTTTAACAACCCTAATGCTGCACGTACTTGCGGGTGTGGGGAAAGCTTTGCCGTTTAAGGGGATTTATAGCCTTTAAAAAATTATTCAAAAAAAAGCCAGTCGCACTTTCGGGGTCGACTGGCTTTTTTTTGTAACTATCCAGGAGCTATTTTATTCCCGAAGGGAATGCATATTTATAGCACGGTATAAGGTCTTTCTCCCCAATCCCGAAGGGATTATATGTTTCTTTGCCCAGGATAAACATATAATCCCTTCGGGATTGGGAAAATACTGATTACTAGATACTATCAACATACATTCCCTTCGGGAATCTTAAGGGCGGCTGGATAGTTACTTTTTTTTTCAACAGGTCTGCCTATTGCGCTTTTTTCAACAGCTCAATTTGCCGACGCAGTTCTCTAACTTCCAATTCTTTAGCCCTGAGCGTGGTACGCAAGTCGCGGTTTTCAGATTCCAATATCTCTACCTGATCGCTTACATTGCCTTTGGGCATTGTAGTAGGCGCATCTGCGGTTTCTTCATCGTTTTCGGAGTCACTTACAACCGTTACTTTTTTGTCAAGCCCCAAGAAATTTTTGATTTGGCCGATGCCGTCTTCGCCATTGTAATAGGTAGCCGCCAGATAAGCCAAAGGACCAACCACCAACATCACCATTATAAAACGGGCAAATCCTGTCGTTTTCATTTTCGTAGCCATAGTTATGTGAGTTAAAATGATGTGGAACATACTCCCAGATCTCCAGGCATAAAGATAAGCAGCCCTTGCTGGCTTTGCTAGGATAATCTACTGACCAAAGATTTTATTGGACTAAACCAAACAAAAAGGAAGTCTAAGTTTTGTTACTTTTGTATTGCCTGATCCGGGCACTACTGAAGATACCATACCGATGACGGAAGCCTATATTTTTGATGCCATCCGCACTCCACGAGGGCGGGGTAAAAGCAATGGGGCCTTGTACGAGGTAAAACCCATTGATTTGTTGACGACCCTGTTGCAGGAAATCAAGAACCGCAACCAACTTCCCACCCAAGAAGTGGACGATGTGGTTATTGGTTGCGTCAACACCATTGATGATCAAGGTTTTAACATTGCCAAAGCAGCTTTGATACATGCCCGCTGGCCCCATCACGTTTCGGGGATGACCCTCAATCGGTATTGTGCTTCGGGTTTGGAAGCCGTCAATATGGCGGCAGCAAAGATCCGCTCTGGATGGGGCGAACTGTGCATTGCCGGGGGACTTGAAAGTCTAAGTCGTATTCCTTTGGGCAGCGACGGCGGTCCGCTCATTTTTGACCCCGAGATCATCAGTGCCAATGATTACGTACCACAGGGCATCTCAGCCGACCTTATTGCCACCATCGAAAACATCAGCCGCGAAGAAGTGGATCGCTATGCGCTGCAGTCGCACCAAAGAGCGGCGGCGGCGTCATTAAGTGAAAATGGCCACGCTCACTCCTCGCTTATTCCTATTTTCGACCGCAATCATATGCTGCTCTTGGATCGCGACGAGCATTTGCGCCCCGATACTACGCTGGAAGCACTAGAAGCGCTACCCCCTGCTTTTGCCAAATTGGGTGAAACCGGTTTTGATGAGATGACGCTCCACAAATATCCCATGGTTGAAAAAATCAACCACATCCATACCGCAGGCAACTCTTCAGGCATTGTAGATGGGGCTGCCTTATTACTGGTAGGTAGCAAACAAAAAGGCAAAGCCTTGGGACTTAAATCCCGAGCGCGGATTATAGCCGCAGCTACCGTCAGCGTAGAGCATACCATCATGTTAACTGGTGCGGGACCTGCGGCTAAAAAAGCGTTGGCGCTGGCTAAAATGGATAAAAAAGACATCCAGCTTTGGGAATGCAACGAAGCCTTTGCCGCTGTCGTTCTCCAATTTCAACGCCAGCTTGATGTGTCTGATGATATTTTGAACGTCAATGGCGGCGCTATTTCATTGGGTCACCCGCTCGGTGCTAGCGGCGCCATGCAGTTGGGTATTTTATTAAACGAAATGGAACGCCGCAATCTCAGTACTGGGCTCGTTACTTTTTGTGTAGGCGGAGGTATGGGCGTTGCTACCATCATTGAAAGAACATAACCTGTACTATAAAGGCAGTACAAAAGAACTACCATGATCCATTACAAAAAGGACATCCACAACATCGTCACCCTTACCTTGGACATGAGCGGCAGGGCTACCAACATCATCAATCATGAGATTTGGGAAGCCTTTGTACCGGTTATTGAACACCTCAAACAAGAAAAAAAACGCGGAATTCTCAAAGGAGTAATCCTTACTTCCGAAAAAAAGACTTTCCTTTCGGGCGGCGATCTGGATTATTTGTATCAGGCCAATGACCCCAATGAAATTTTCACAATTGCTGAGCGCATGAAGCGTTTTTTGCGCGATTTGGAGAAACCTGGCGTAGCAGTTGTCGCTGCCCTAAGCGGTAGTGCAATTGGTGCAGGTTTTGAAGTAGCGTTGGCGTGTCATCACCGCATCGCCGTGGATGATCCAAAGATCGGTTTGGGTCTGCCTGAAGTAGAAATTGGTTTAATCCCTGGCGGCGGCGGCATCATTCGTTTGATGTGGTTATTGGGGATTGAAAAAGCATTCCCCATTCTCACCAGCGGTCATCGTTATACCCCCCGTGAAGCCTTGCGCGCCGGCATTATCGACGATCTGGCGCCTAGCCACAAAGCGATGTTGGAACAAGCCAAAGATTGGTTGTTGCAAAACAAGGAGAGTCGGCGTCCCTGGGATCGCCCCAACTGCAAAATCCCTGGCGGCTCGGCCAAAGATCTCAAAATGGGCCAGCGCATCCGCGAAATGGCGGCCACGCTGGCCAGCAAAACCCACAACAACTTCCCGGCGCCACAAGCCATCCTCAATGTACTTTCTGAAGGCTCCAAAGTGGATTTTGATACTGCCGAACGTATTGAAAGCCGCTACTATACCGAATTAGTATGCAGCAGCGAGTGCAAAAACATGATCAAAGCCTTTTGGTTTGACGCCAATTACATCAAGTTTGGCAAAAACCGCCCCAAAGGCTACGGCAAATTCCGACCGCAAAAAATCGGCATCATTGGCGCCGGTTTGATGGGTTCCGGGATTGCTTTTGCTTGTTTACAAAATGGATTGGAGGTAGTTCTGAAGGATGTTTCTAAACTAATCGCAGAACGAGCACGGGATTATGTACGCAGCAAACTAAATACTTTGATTCAAATCGGGGAAATACAACCCAAACATGCCGATCATATCCTTCAGCGCATCAAAACTACCGATGTAGCCCATGAATTTGAAACCTGTGATTTGGTGATTGAGGCGGTTTTCGAAAATGCCATGCTTAAACAGAAAGTGACCAAAGAATCGGAAGGGTATATGGATGAGTATTCCATTTTTGCTACCAACACCTTGTCGATTCCAATCACCAAATTGGCAGAAGCTTCCACCCGACCGGAGAACTACGTGGGGCTGCATTTTTTCCATCCAGCCGATGAAGTGCCTTTGGTAGAAATTGTAAAAGGCGAAAAAACATCCGAAGAGACCATTGCCCGTGCTTTTGACTTTGTAAAAGCCATTCAAAAAACGCCCATTGTGGTGAAAGACGTATGGGGTTTTTACGCCGCTCGGGTACAAAATACCTATATACTGGAAGGCATCACCATGTTGCTGGAGGGGTATCCGCCTGCTTTAATTGAAAACTTAGGAAAACAGGCTGGGATGCCCAAGGGGGCACTTGCTTTGGCCGATGATTTGGGCTTGAATATGGTTTTAGACTATGAAAATCAGGCCGCGGCGCACTATGGCAGCAAATATGTGCAACACCCGGCAGTCGGCGTACTTCTCAAAATGACCGAAGAGCTCCATCGCCCAGGAAGAAATAAAAAAGCAGGGTTCTACGAATATCTCGAAAATGGTTCTAGAGTATTGTGGTCGGAATTAAAAGAACATTACCCGCTTGTTCCAACCGAGTATGATTATCAGGAATTGACCGATCGGTTTCTTTTTGCCCAAGTACTGGAAGCCATCTGGTGTATGCAAGAAGGCGTCATCCAATCTGTACCTGCAGCAAACTTGGGTAGTATATATGGCTGGGGATTTCCATCTTTCAAAGGCGGAGTTATTCAATACATCAACGATTACGGGTTGGAAGCTTTTTTAGATCGTTGCCGGGTATTGCAAGAAAAGTTTGGGCGTCGTTTCAAAGCATCAAAAATGCTATCTGAACTCGTTGCTGAACCAGAATTGATAGGTGATAAGGCAAATAGTTGGTAAGCCAAGATAAAATTTTGTCTCTTTTTAAACATTTTTTCATTTATTTTGTCGTAAGTTTATAAACATTCCCACTGAACATCCAGTAACAAAAACTTAAGCTTAGTGCTTTACTTGGCATAAGCTTAGTTATTTTATTTGGATGTTTGTTGGAAACGTTTTTTCAAGTGCATTAGTAAACGAAAGAATGATTAAGGATTTTGACCACATCATTGCCGGTGGAGGCTGTGCTGGGTTGAGCCTAGCGTATCATATGCATACGTTAGGTTGCACTGGTACAATGCTTATCATAGATCGGGAACACAAAACGACTAATGATCGTACGTGGTGTTCCTGGTCGGAGAAAGCAACACCTTTTGACCACCTTGCCCAATACGCTTGGGGTGAACTTTCGTTTGCCGACTTTACCGGCAAAAAACATCAATCAATTGGTAATTATCGCTATCAATTGTTGCGTTCTGCTGATTTTTACCATCATATTCGTCAAATTCTGGCGAGTAATCCCAAAATTCATTTTATTACCGCTGAGATTACCGATTTTGGCGAAATAGGCGAAAAAGCCTATGTTGAAACTAATGGGCAGCGATTTTTTGCTCGCTATTTGTTTAATAGTACCCAATTACGAATAGCAACCCAAAAAGAGGATAAATCCTTACTACAGCATTTCATGGGCTGGTGGGTACACACCAAAACGCCGCAGTTTGACCCCTCCAAAGCTGTGTTAATGGATTTCCGCGTTCCTCAGCATGGACAAACCCGTTTTGCCTATGTATTGCCAGTTAATCAACATCTTGCACTAGTAGAATATACCGTTTTTTCCAAAGCGATGCTTTCTCAGTTAGCATATGAGGATGCTTTGAAAACATATTTACATCAAGTATTGGGCATTACGGATTACCAGATTGAGGAACAAGAATTTGGGGTCATCCCAATGACGAATACCAGTATTGCTTTCTCTGCTGGCCAACGGGTCGTTCCCATTGGAACTACTGGGGGTGCAGTAAAGCCTTCTTCTGGTTATGCTTTCCAGCGCATTCAACAACAAACATTACAGTTGGCACGCCAAATAAAGAACGGAGAGCTTATTGATCCCCGTTTGCCCCAAGCTAAGCGGTTTCGTTTTTACGACGATCTGTTGTTGCACATCCTTTACCATCACGGGCATGAGGCTCAAGGGATCTTTAGTCGCTTGTTTAGAAAAAACCAATTTGCTTCCATCTTGCGCTTTCTGGACGAGCAAAGCCACATTTATCAAGAGCTGCCTTTATTGGCTAGCCTGCCGATCCAACCTTTTTTACTAGCTATTTTTGAGCGATTTTTGGGTTTGCCTTGGGAAAAGGAGATTACTTCATTACCCGCAAAAATATATTGACCATGGCTAACAGATACCCTACTTTATATCAATTGTTGCGGATAATTAGTTTAGCCTTCGTTGTATTGGGTTGGCTGTTTCCACAGTTGCTTCAGCAATACGGACTAACCCTTGCCTTACCTCTCTTGTTTTTGGGCATACCACATGGTGCTACAGATCATCTGATTTTTAGAAATCTCAACTTCCGGGATAACAACCGCAAAGAAATGATTCGGTTTTACGGCAGTTATTTGGGTATGATGGCGGTGTATGCTTTCATTTGGCGGTGGAGTCCGGTTGTTGGATTGGGAATGTTTTTGGTGTTATCTGCTTATCATTTTGGTCAATCCAATTGGAATGCCATTCACTTCAATAAAATTGCGCGAACCATGCTTTACCTATTTTGGGGAAGCTATGTTATTGCCGCGCCGGTATTGTGGCATTACACGGAGAGTCGGCCCATCTTGGAAGCTATTTTAAAAACAACTTATCCCATTACGCCCTCCTCTTGGATCGTGGCGTTACCGGCTACCCTTGGAACAATTCTTTTATTGGCAATGGCTTTACTGTATTTTAAAAAATTGATTTCCAAACAAGAACTACGTGCTGAGGTGACCAACCTTATCGTACTAAGCTTACTTTTTTACTGTACGCCATTGTTAGTCGGGTTTGGACTTTATTTCGCGGGATGGCATTCTTTAAGTTCAATCCTTGAGCAAGTTGCATTTTTTCAAACTAAGAACCCGGCATACAAGTGGCAGCAATACCTCCGTCAGGTTATGCCCTACACCTTACTTGCGATATTCAGTATGCTTGCCGTATGGGGAGCTCAGGAATCCCTGTCAGTCGGCGCCCATATTGGTTTGTTGTTTCTCGGCATATCGCTGGTTACTTTACCACATATGATTTTGATAGAGCTCTTATATGCCCAGCAACCACAGGGCGCAATATAGAATTTGTTCGGATTTTGGATACGGAATAATTTTTTTATTAATATTTAACACCTTTTGATCATGGATGCATTAGTAAACTTTCAAACACTGTTTTTAGCTCAGTTGAAACCTGGCGACTACGTAGGTTTTACTTTCTTTATCGGATCGATGGCCATGTTGGCTTCGACGGTATTTTTCTTTGTACAGATCGGGCTGGTAGAAGGCAAATGGAAAAATTCCTTGCTGGTTTCTGGTTTGATCACAGGCATTGCCGCTGTACATTATTTTTACATGCGTAACTTCTGGGCTGAGTTCCAGCAGTCGCCAACCGAATTCCGTTATATTGACTGGATCTTGACTGTTCCGTTGATGTGCGTTGAGTTCTATTTGATTTTGAAGGCCTTTGGAGCAACCCAAGGGTTGCTATGGCGCATGATTATTTACTCAGTATGGATGTTGGTAACCGGTTATTTGGGAGAGACCATATTCCGGGATCAGTCGGCACTATGGGGCGCTATTTCTACGCTTGGTTATGCCGCTATCTTCTATGAAGTATGGTTTGGCTCGGTGAAAAAATTAGCCGCTGGTTCCAACGATCCTGCATTGAATACCGCAGTAAGAATTTTGGGCTGGTTTATTTTGGTAGGTTGGGCCATTTACCCAATCGGCTACATGGCCATTGAAGGCGGTTTATTGTCCAGCATGTTGCCATTAAGCGCGATGGACATCATCTACAACATTGGAGATGCTGTGAACAAGATCGGCTTTGGTTTGGTGATTTATTCCCTCGCCGTTTCTAGCGCTAAAACAGCCTAAATAACGCCAAGGGTTCATTGACCCTTTTGGGGATGAAAGGGAGCGCGCCTTAGAGGTTTGCGCTCCCTTTCTCATGTGAATGTGGCAACATATTATTTTCTATTTTACAAAAGGGCATTAAAAAACCTGCTTACCACAGAGGCAAAGCAGGTCAAAGTGCATTAGTAAACTAGAAATGAAACCTATTTTAAAAAAACATGGTTTTTAAGGCCAAGTCTCTCTTATTATGCCGGAGTTCATACTTTTAAATCATTTAAACCACCCATTTTAGGTAGCACAGCCCTGATTAAGTATTTTTAATCGCAGCTTAAAGCTATTTAAAAGTGATAGGCACACTACATTATTTGATTCTCGGAGCTTTCACTAACGCTCTAAATCACAAAACAACATTTTTTTCGAATAAGATGAGTTGCCCATTCATAATCAAAACGAGCATTCCTGCCTATTTTCATACTTTTCATTCAAGAACATTATGTCGCGATCATTCTGACAGGTACATTCCTCATACCAGATTTAAATAATAAGCCCAATCTGTCTGTGTCATATCTGCAACACGGACAATCGAATACCTAAGATTAGGTATCTATTTTGATCTTCCTTAGGTAATTTTGGCGGAGATGATTTTTGTTACTATGCAAAGTCAAAAAACAATCTAAATTTGCATGGTGTTATTAATTAGATTAAATCAAAATAACGAATTCGTGGTCGCAACCAGCAATACAGCAAAGCAATTGGTGTACTTAAACGCCGGAAAAGGGGGATTTGTATCTCACTTTACTAACACGCAAATGGCCTGTAAACTCATGTCGATGGGCATTTTGCCAGGAAGCCGGGTGGAATTGATTCGTTTTGCTCCATTTGGAGGGGGTTGTTACGTAAAAGCCGACAACCTGCTTATTGCATTAAGAAAAGAAGAGGCTACAAGCATCGTTTTGCGTTAATGTCAGCTACTAGGAGGTAATGTGCAGCAGGAAAAAAAACAATTGAAGGTTGCATTGATTGGCAATCCGAATGCCGGCAAAACTTCAATCTTTAATCAACTAACTGGATTACAGCAAAAGGTAGGGAATTTTCCTGGCGTAACTGTAGATCGCAAATCTGGCTTAGTTGAACTGAGCAATGGCCAAACTATTGAAATCATTGATTTTCCTGGTACTTACAGCTTATATCCTACCTCTAAAGACGAGCGCTTAGTCGTTCAAACGTTCATCAATCCTGCTGATAATAATTATCCTGATGCGATCGTCTACATCGCCGATGTGACCAAACTGGAGAAGCATTTGTTGCTTTTTTCCCAAGTTAAAGACCTGAGTATCCCCATTTTATTGGTGTTGAATATGGCTGATTTGGCCGAACAGGAGGGTATACAATATGACCTGACGAAACTTTCTCGCAAACTGGGCGCCAAGACTTTATTATTAAGCGGACGCAGCGGTCATGGCATCGATGACCTTAGAATCGCCTTAGAGGATCTATCTAGAGCCACCCTTGAAGGTACTGTTAAAACCGATTCTACTTTTTACCGCTTATCACAGGAAGAAACCCGATTTGCGACACAGATTCAAGAACATTTCCCCTATTATACGCCTTATCAATTGGTATTATTGGGTCATCATGCCCACTGGTTACCCTTTTTAAACAGCAAACAGAAAGAATTAATCGCCAAGCTAGTTACCGATACCGATTTCAAAGATTTTCCGCTCCAGGTTCGAGAAACCATGCAGCGGTATGATTTTTTCACCCCACTGGTGTACCAAGCAAAAATCAAGGGCCAAAGTAATGCTTCTTCCTTCACCGACCGCCTAGATAATTTGCTCACCAATCGCTTCGCTGGGCCAGTCATCTTTTTTGGCTTAATGATGCTCATTTTTCAGGCCATTTTTGCTTGGGCCAAATTCCCGATGGATCTTATCGAAGCTATCTTTGGCGATACCGGGAATTGGCTCAAAAACAATTTGCCACATCATTGGATCACCTCTTTACTCACCGATGGTATCCTTGCTGGTTTAGGTGGTATTTTGGTCTTTATCCCGCAGATCGCGATATTATTTTTCCTCATTTCCATCCTAGAAGAAATTGGCTACATGGCGCGGGCAGCTTTCATGTTCGACCGGATCATGCAGTTTTTTGGTTTAAATGGCCGAAGTATTGTGGCACTTATTGCTGGCGGTGCTTGCGCGATACCCGCCATCATGAGCACCCGAACCATCAGCAACTGGAAAGAGCGCTTGATTACCATCATGGTGACGCCATTCATCAGTTGTTCGGCACGTATTCCGGTTTATACCGTTTTGATTGGTTTTGCCATTCCGCCTACCACCATTTGGGGGATTTTCAACTTGCAAGCGTTAGCCTTTATGGGGCTTTATGTATTGGGGATCACTGCTGCTTTGTTGGCAGCTTTGGTGTTTCGCTTAATTCTTAAAACCAATGAAAGCAGTTTCCTCATGTTGGAACTGCCCGAATACCGTACCCCGGTCATGCGCAATGTATGGCTAACGGTTTGGGAAAAAGTAAAAACTTTTACCGCTGAGGCCGGAAAAACCATCATGATTATTTCTCTGGTTTTGTGGGTATTATCTTCTTTTGGCGGATCCAAAAATATGCAAAAAGCCGAAGCTGAAGCAACTCGAATTGCCCAGGAGCAACACTTGGATATCAAAGCCTACGAAAATTTAAAATCTTCAAAGCGTTTGGCCGCCTCGTATGCGGGTCAGTTGGGACAAATCATCGAGCCCGTCATTAAACCACTAGGCTTTGATTGGAAAATCGGGATTGCATTGATAACTTCTTTTGCTGCTCGGGAGGTATTTGTCGGGACAATGGCAACCATTTATAGCATTGGCAATCAAGAAGATGAATTCTCCATCCGCCAGCAAATGGCCAAAGAAGTAGATCCGGAAACTGGTAAAAAAATATATACGGTAGCGACTTCCGTTTCTTTACTTCTATTTTATGTTTTTGCCATGCAATGTATGAGTACCATCGCGGTAGTTGCCCGAGAAACCAAATCTTGGAAATGGCCTTTAATTCAGTTTATCTTTATGACTGGTTTGGCTTACGTTGCTAGCTATTTGGCCTACCATTGGCTTGCTTAGGCTTAAAGCTTGTTCTGGATTTCGCTTCGAGCTGCAAATGGCCAAAATTCACACCACTTTCGTTACAAAAATGCTCATGTAGCGCTGACCAGTTTTCCGACAAAGTCGGGATCATACTACTGGACATTTTCGCCTGGATTGCTGCTTAAACCTTCCAGGTCTTCGAGACCTGGAAGGTTTAAGCAGCCCCAAAATTAAAAATGTCCAGTAGTATGAGTCGGGATACACTCTTTCCGATATGATCGGAACTGCACCATGCTTTTTGCGCCTCATTGGTGTAAATTTTAGCTCACTATGCCATCGAACCAGAATCCTGAACGAGCTCTTATTCTTGCTTCTCCATTTTCTCTTTCCACTTTTGTTGTAACCATACGCGCTCCGAAACGGGGTTGGTTTTTTCGATTTTTTGCATCAACCCTTTAGCTTGACTGGGAAGTTTGTTGACTATGGAATTAAGAAGGATTGCAAAATTGAGGTTCGATTCACGCGTGACCCTGGGGATTTGTTTGTTCCGACGCAAATACATCATAAAGGATGCTAAAAAGTACAGCATAGGGTCAATCGAGTCCATCTCATAAAAGGTTTTCAATAAAATGATCCGCGAATTGAGGAAATACCCCATTTCTTTGAAATTTAGTCGATTAAGATGGATAATGGTCTCATCATAGTTTTTTTCATGAAAATAGACCTCGGCTAAAGCGATGTTGACAGCTTCCTCTCGCCATTCTTTGCGAATTTTTTGCTGGAAATTTTCAATAAAATCTTTAACCCAAACAATCTGGCCATTGATCAGTGCAATGCGAACGATGTTGTTGAAATTGCGGTGTTGTAGATAGCCATCTTCGAGCAAGTAATCGTTGTCGATCCCCCGGCTATACAATTCCAAGGCATAATCCAAATAATGCCTAGAATGCGTTCTACTTTGAGCAATACAGTAATTGATGGCTAAGGAATATAGCGACTTGAGATGATTGATAGCCACCTTATTTTCTTCTTTATGCAATTGCGTTAGAAACTTTTGAAAAACTTCGTCGTCGGGGTTTTTGAACAGCGAAACCATGTTATAGAATAAATCGACCAAAGTTGGGTTTTTAGGCTGCCTTTCGATGTGAGCAAGTACTTCATTCAGCAACCAGGGACTAAATTCCTTTTGCCCCATGCTACTGAAGTTGTACATTTCAAGTGAGATCTCCAACTTCGAAAGGATAAAAAACTCGTCTAGCGCCAAGGACACCTCCTCCAAGCCTTTAAGATCGCGGAATGAAGTTTGCGTTGCTTTACCGTCAAGTGCCGCTCTTTCTTTCCAAAATTTATACAAAGGCATCTCAACCTTCATCGGCTGAGTTAACGCCGATTTGATAAATTTTTCGTGTCGGCTTTTCATCAATTGATACAAACCACGACGGGAAAGCTCCTTTAAAAGCAAAGATTCCATGAGCTCGTTCTCCTGCTCGTAAGCTTGCTGGGCCAAAAAACGTTCCACGTGCTCTTGCAAAAGGTTCGTCACATAGAAGAGCTTCTTATCATCGAGCTTGCTATTTTCAAAAACAAGCTCCTTAATGATTCCTTTCTCCAAGTTGTCTTCTGCAAAATCAGGAGCCAGATCTAAAATGTAAAGTCCTAATCGTTTCGTATCTTGGTGTTTGACAAAATAATCGCTAGCCAAATACTCAGCAAATCGCTTGAATTCTTGTGGCGAAAAACTTTTGATGGTATCTAATAAGCGACTTTTATTCATACTTAAAAATTACAATACAAGAAAAAATCAAAAACAAATATAAAAAAATATAAATTAATTACTTTAATTCATTCATTTTTAATAATTTAAAAAAGCAATCCCCTAGAATACCCATACAAACCTAGTAAAACGTTTCCAATTTTAATCAATATTTGTGGTTGGCGGCCTCTGTTTTTAGGACTAGATTTGTACTATAAGAAGTGATTAAGGGTTCTCAATCAAAAGAAAAAGGAATCCGAATCATAGATGCTGTTGCAAGCGCCCTTCCCCACTCCCCCTGGGGAAGGGTGTATTTAAAAGCTCAAAGCATCTTAAAATCAGATAGTT
The DNA here is from genome assembly GCA_040401995.1 of Saprospiraceae bacterium. GTDB lineage: Bacteria > Bacteroidota > Bacteroidia > Chitinophagales > Saprospiraceae > Haliscomenobacter. The sequence continues at coordinate 21,629 of JBBANM010000009.1, read as the reverse complement.
ATCAACTAAAGATAAGGTTAGAACGCTGTTATTTTTAAGGCCTGGTTTAAAATGCCAGGCTTTTTTTTTGCCCCTTTTAGCTTTTTTGACTATTCAAGGGTCACGATCTTCAATTCTACCTTCCGATTGAGCGCTTTTTGCTTAGCATCCCGTACTTCTCCATTGCCTTTCATGGCGATTCGACTCACTAAATAGCCTTTTTGCACCAAATAAAAAGCAATTTTCTTAGCGCGTTTTTCAGAAAGTTCCAGATTATAGCGGTCTTCACCGATCTCGTCGGCATAACCATTGATTTCTACCCTTTGAATGTCTTTACCCGCCAAATCTTTGATGAACACATCCAATTCATCCATTTCATTCATTTCCTCTTCGTCGCTATCAAATTTGAATAAGATGGTATGAAAATAGCGCTCCATCTTGCGTATTTTACTAGCAGTACGGTTAGAATCAGGTTCTTGTTCTTCTACTACTGGCTTGGGCGGCTTGGGGACTATAATTGGGGCTACCCGTAACTCTAAGCGGTAAAATTGCTTGTTTTCCCAAACGGGTATCAGAAATCCTTTTTGGAAAGGCCGATAATTGATGATCCCAATTTTGGTATTCAAATGGGAATTGGCTGGTAGGCAAAGGAAAAAACGGCCTTGAGCATCGGAAGCAACTGGATCCCGGCCTTCCAATTCCACCACCGTTTTCAATGGCTTCTCGGTCAGTGAATCGATCACATAAGCCTCGACAAAGGTCATTTGGGTCGAATTCAACTCTTCTTGGAATTCGGCGCGGTAAATGTCCATTCCACCCTCCCCTTCTGGCCGATCTGAGGCAAAATAACCAGTACGACCATCCGCAGTTAGGAAAAAACACAGTTCCCGGAAAGGGGAATTGATTTGTGGGCCTAAGTTAGCAGGCTGACTCCAATCTCCATCCGACTGAAGATTGCTCATGAAAATATCTTCTTCACCCAAACTTAGGTGACCAAATGAGGCAAAAAATAAGGTTTTACCATCATTGGTGATGTAGGGCGATTCTTCATCTTCCTTGGTATTGATTACCGGGCCCATGTTTTTAGGCTCGCTCCATTTCCCATTGGGCATCTTTTTGCTGTACCAAATGTCGGTGCCGCCTTGCCCGCCGGTTCGGTTGCTGGCAAAATACAAGGTGGAACCATCACAACTGATCGAGGCTTGGGATTCCCATTTGTCGGAGTTGGGGTTGCCTTCCAAAGGGTGTACTTCGGTGATCTCATTGTTCACCAAAATGGCTTCCCATAAGTCACAGGTCCCGCTTACATTTTCTCGTTTACATGCCGTAAAGATCATTCGCCGGCCATCGCGTACCAAGGTGCTCATCCCTTCATCGAGTTTGGTGTTGAGCACATTGCCTACGGGGTTGCCCGACTGCCACCAGCCATTTATTTTTCGGGCATGGTAAAGGTCTTCATCGGTACCAATTCCGCGTCGACGGGTATAATACAACACACTTTGATCATTGGAAAGAAAAGGAAAATACTCATCGGCTTTGTTGTTGATGGTATTACCAAGGTTGGTGACTTTGGCATCTTTGAGGATGATGCTGGTATCCATCGCTGCCTGACAGGCTTGAATGACAATGGGTAGGCGTTCCAAATAACCTTGCTCCATTTGCACTTCTTTTTCACCATTGACGGTGAAGGAAATATCATCGAGCAATTGCAAGCGCTGAAATTGAGTAAAATAGGTGATAGCCCTTTGTTTTTGGCCCTTTTTGTAGTATAAATCGCCGATTTGAAAATACAGCGCGCGGGAAAACTTGGGATCTTTCTCAACTATTTCTAAGTACGCTTTCAAAGCTTTGTCAAAATCCCCCTGCAGTTCGTAGCATAAACCCATCCCGCGTTGCGCAGCTCTTAGTTCTGGCTGAATTTCCAACGCCATTTTGTAGTTGCGGATGGCTTTGGTGAATTTTTTTTCCAATAACGCCTGCTCGCCTTGCCGACAATACTCCACCGCCAACGGAGTATCTTGCGCCTGAGCGACGAACGGAGCCATTGCAAGCAATAAGAAAAAAAGGCAAAAAATGGGATGGTAGATACTTCTCATACAGCTGGGTTTATTGGGTTTACCGAAATTTGAAAGCACTCAATTGCGTTGAATTCCTTCAAATTCCGGTAAGTCTATGGCATGTTGACATATCGTAAGGAACGGATGAATCGGTACAGATACAATACAAAGTTAATAGAAAAACGACAGCTTCGCCAAAGCGAAATTGAACATTAAACCTTGCCCTGCCCCTATTTTTTTAAGGACGTCTCTACTTCGTGTTTCAACATTTGCCCCGGACGTTTTCCGGTATGCTTCCCATTGTTGATCACGGTTACGCCATTGACAATTACCCGCTTAATCCCCGTGGGATAAGCATGCGGCTTGTCAAAAGTAGCCTTATCACCTACTGTAGCCGGATCGAAAATAACGATATCGGCAGCCATTCCTGGTCCGAGTTCACCGCGACCTTTTAACCCAAAACGGGTTGCGGGTAATTGAGTCATTTTGCGGACGGCGTCTTCCAAAGTTATCACGTGCTGGTTGCGCACATAATCGCCTAGTACCCGCGTATTCGTTCCATAAGCACGAGGATGCGGCAATCCGCTGCCAAATACAGCAACGCCCGCATCAGAAGCCACCATACAATAAGGATAAGCCATGATCTGCCGAATATCTATCTCATTCATCTTGTGATAGATCATGTAAGTGGTCTGCTTCCGCGTAGTAATGTCCAAAATTGTAGCGATCTGGCCGTCTACATCGGCGGGATAACCCAATACTTTGGTCACCTCTGGAATGTTTTTGCCATTTAAACTTGGATTCCAGGGGCAACCCGACACTACCGCCCAGGTATACTCGTCAAAACCGGTAGCGGCAAGCATTTTTTTCATTTCGCGAATGATGGTGTCGCGGGTTACCTTGTTTTTTAGTCGGATCCGCAACGAATCTTTTCCCCCGCCTTTTGCCCAATCGGGCAATTGCGTATCCAAAATGGTGCTACTGGCTGTATAAGGATATTGATCAGCCATCACATCAATCCCTTGCGCCCGATAAGCATTGAGTTTTTCAATGATCTGCGCACTTTTACCCCAAGATGATTTTCCGGTGATTTTCAGGTGTGAGATTTCTACCGGAGCCCCTGATTCACGGCCAATGGTAACCGCTTCATCAATCGCGTCAAACACCCGATAATCTTCGTTGCGGATATGGGAAGTATAGACCCCGCCATATTCCTTAACTACTTTGGCTAAGGCTACAATTTCGTCAGTTTTTGCAAAAACACCCGGTATGTAAATGAGGCCAGTAGAAAGCCCAACGGCGCCATCTTTCATGGCTTTAGCGGTGAGTTGGCGCATTTTCTCCAACTCTTTAGGCTTTGGCGCTCGATTGACGTTGCCCATAACCGCATTCCGAACGGTGTTGTGCCCATAAAGCGTACCGACATTCAAGGAAACTCCAATCTTTTTTAGATCGATGAAAAAAGAATCCAAATACTTAGCCGACCCACCGCAATTGCCAGTAATGACCGAAGTAACCCCATCATAAAGGAAATTTTCGGCAAGCGGATGCTCTTGGAGGTTGCCTTCGATGTGCGTGTGCACATCAATGAACCCCGGAGCAACCACCAAGCCTTTGGCATCAATAATTTGTGGCGCTGTAGCATTGAAAAAATTGCCGATTTCTACAATTTTTCCGTTAACGATTCCAATATCTGCGGTGTAGCGCGGTTTCCCCATGCCGTCAATGATGGTTCCGTTTTGGATCAAAATATCAAAATGCTGCTCTTTGCAACCAGACAGCAATCCGATCAGCAACCATAAATAAGCAAAAGAAAACATGTGCAGTTTGATTTTCATCGGTGAATCAAGTCAAGTAATAAGTTAAAGCATTGGCATTAGAGCTTGTTCATGATTCTGGTTCGATAGCGAAAATGAGCTAAAATTCGCACCAATGAGGCACAAAAAGCGGAGTGTAGCAGCGCTACATGAGCATTTTTGTAACGAAATTGGGGTGAATTTTGGCCATTTGTAGCTCGAAGCAGAAACCTGAACAAGCTCTTAAGCCTTCATAACTTTGCGCAATCCCTGGGCAAACATATCCATTTCCTCCGGCGTACCCATACTAATTCGGCACCACTGATAAAATGGCGGGAACGGACGACCTACTTGCACATTAAGAGCCGCCATGCTGCTCTGCACGGCTTTGATGTCGCGACCGGTTTTGAAGAAAATGAAATTGCCATGAGAAGGGATATATGTCAAGCCTAGTTCATCCAAAAGTTTGTAGATGTTCTTTTTGGCCTCCTCAGTCTTCTTGATGGAGAAACGGTAAAATTCTTGGTCTTCTAGCGCTGCTTTTGCCGCATGAAGCCCCAACATGCTGATATTGGCCATGGTGTTATCGCGCAAGCGCTCTGCGATATCAGCCCGAGCTACCAAATAACCAATCCGAACGCCAGCCATGCCATAAACTTTGGAAAAAGTACGCGAAACAATTACGTTGTAGCCTTCTTTTACCAACTCCGTCATACTCGGATAATTGGGGATAGTGATGTAGTCAAAATAGGCTTCATCACAAAAAATCATCGCCCGACCGGCAACCGATTTACAAAAACTGCGGAGTTTTTCAGCTGGCAATAAAGTACCGGTTGGGTTATTGGGATTGCAGACAAAGATCAGCCGAGTATTGGAGGTGATGCGTTTTTCCATCGCATCCAAATCGTGGGTAAGATTGGCATCCAGCGAAACTTGTTGATTGTAGGCGCCAAAATTTGCCGCATAATCCATCAGTGCCAAGAAAGTAGGGTTGGCCGAGATGATTTCACCGCCGTGGAGCCCAAAAGTAAGCCCTGCGGCTTTTAGCCCTTCAGTAGAACCCGCAGTCAATACAATATTTTCTGGTTTTACCCCTTCTTTGGCGGCTAAGATGGTGGCCAATTCATCTTCTTGTGAAAACGGATAACGGCAAGCTACATCAAAGCTTTTGATGATGGCATCGCGCATTTTTGCCGAAGGGCCGTAAGGGTTTTCATTGGCGCTCAGCCGAGCAATTTTCCCATCCAATAACGGGCGAAAAGGATACGGAATGCTTTCAATGGCTGCCTTAGCGGGCAGTGATCCAATCGTGGTAGCGGCAGAAGCCAAGCCCAATAGCCGGATCCACTCGCGGCGATTCAACTGTTGCATGATTTTTTTTGGTTTTGGTGAAGGGCATAGAGGCCAAACCATCGATGGCCTCAATGCTTAGGAACGGTTAAACAATAAGTGCTCACTTTTGCCTTGCTATTTCACCGCCACTCTTCCTATCTTTTTCGTTATACTTCTCAAGGGGTGGAAAGGTGAAATTTTGGCGAATTTATTTTTTTGACCTGCGAGGCGCAAAGCACAGGCGTAGCCAAAGCTACGACGAGCATTTGCAACGCGGCAGGACGAAAAAAGAAAGAGACAAAAATCACCTGGTCATCCCGTGGGAAGTACCAAATGCCCCACATTGCGCCTCAAAAGATAGTTGATTGGCGGCAAAATAGCGGCAGCTAAAGCAAGCACTTATTATTCACCCGTTCCTTAGGTGAAATTTAAGAAAAAATCCTTTCACCAAACCTATTTTTTATTCCTTCATTACCAAACGGCGCAACAATCCGTGATTGGTAGGCAATTGAAACAGGTAGATACCGCTAGGTAAACCAGCCAATGACATCGCTTGTCGATCAGCTAGCTGTTTCAACTCTTGTCCTTGGATGTTGAAAATACGCGCCGGGCCAGTAGCTTGAACCGATTCCGGTAATTCGATTTGCAAAACATCCGCAGTTGGGTTGGGGTAAATTTTTACTTGCTGCAACTGGATATCTTCGGTAGCAGTTAGGGTATTGTTTTGAGTAACCGTGTTTTTTGCCGAAATCAGCTGCAAATCAGGGTCAAAAGTAACTAGCGAGGGTACAAAGGAAAGTTTAGGCAATACAAACTGCTGACCAGAAAACAAGTGATCCAAAACCACTAGGGTATCCTTGCCTTGTCCAGAAAACTTGATGGGCACAGGCATAGGGAAAAAATTGACTGTAGCACTTGAAGTCGTTTGTGATAATTTCACCAAGCCGGGTTTGTTGCCGCTGGCTACGCTCCATTCCACTTTATAGGTGGGATAACCTTCTCCGTAAACCCAGTTTTTAAAAAACACATCCAGTTTTTGACCGCTGGCGTTTTCTAGGTTGCGTTGTAGGGCAGCGGTGAGCGCAAATCCATAGGTGACCGTGGGGTCTTTCAAGTAATTTTGAATGCCTTTGAAAAAAGCAGCATCACCCAATTTCCATTTTAGCATGTTCAGTACCAATCCACCTTTGGAATAGCTCAATCGGGAATCAAAAATAGCATCAACTGAGCTAGTATCCCGACAATACACCGAACCACCCGGCGCTGAAACCACTTGTCCCAATTTACTGGTCACCCAGTTTTTCCAGGTGTTGCTTCCTAGGCCATATTGATAGGTCAAACCTTCACAAAAGGTAGCGAATCCTTCATTCAACCAAATGTCGCTCCAACTGCCGCAAGTCACTTTATCCCCAAACCACTGGTGCGCCAGTTCATGCGACAACAAGGAATGAGAAAAACTCACCACGTAGCTCATCGTTTGGTGCTCCATGCCGCCTCCCCAGCCAAATTGGGCATGACCATATTTTTCTTTGGCAAATGGATACAAGCCAAAAAGCCTGCTGAATAATTCTAAGCTTTTTACGGCCGAAGGAGTGCCCGCTTTCGCTGAAGACAAAGATTCAGGGTAAATGTAGTTCAATACCAAAATGCTATCTGCCCCCGGCACGCGCGCATATTCAGAATACACTGAATAATTGGTCACTGCCAAGGCCACCAAGTAGGTTGCAATAGGATACCGATGCCGCCAATGGTAGATTTTATTCGCCCCATCCGTTTTTTCATCTAGCAAAACCCCATTGCTGGTACCACGGTATGCACTTGAAGTACGAAGATATACGTCGATGGAATCAATTTTATCCGTCAGGGTTTGTTTGCAGGGCCACCAATCTTGTGCGCCATAAGGCTCAGATAAGGTCCAGATCACGGGAGTTCCTTGGTGGGTAGTTTGGACAAAAGAGCCAAACCCTGAGTCGTAAGGTTTGCCTTCATAAGTGACCGAGAGGGAGTCGATCTTTCCCTTAGCTAAAGCTGCCGGGAAAGTGATTTCTAACAAATCACCAGAGGTCTGTACAAAATTGATTGATTGCCCGCGGTAAACGACTTTGGACACTGTCAATTGCTTTGACAGATTGAACTGTATTTTTTGAAAATTTTGATCCAAGGGCACGAAAAAGGAGGTGACCATCCCCTTAATGTAATATTTTGAAGGATCTATTTCCCATTCCATGCGATGGTACTTCAAATCGTAATTGCTGATGTAGGTTACCGAACGGAAAGAAGCTAAGGCCCGTGCGCGCCGCGATTCCGCAACACGCAAAGATTCTAAGTCTTTGCAGCCTACTTCATCGGTTTCTTGCGCCCAGGTGGCAATACAAAAAAAACATATCCCAGCTACAACCAGCAGCCAGGTTTTCAATGGTAATAATTGTTTCATCCCTGCAAATAGTTTTTCAAAGAAAGTATGGTGTATTGTCAATGCTGTTTGAGTAACGCTGGTTTTTATCCTTCGTTGCGTGAAGCAATGGGATTTGGTCGATATTGGATTGGAGCAGACAAATGAACTGCAAGGATTACGGGATGGAGTAAAAAGTTGTACTTTTTAAATTCCCCATTTACAAAGAAGCCAAACGAATCTCAGCAGCGTGATCGCTATTCGACACATACAATCTTTGGACGGTCACATTGAGATGAGCCAATAACTCTGCTGGCGTTAAAAATTGCCGCATCGTTCCATTCAAACTGGCGTGTATATTGCCCGTTAGCTGATCTAAACAGGTAAAAACTAGATTTTTGGGGGCAGTACCCGAAAAATTTCGATCGGCAGCCAGCGCGTAATTGAGTAGATCCAAATCCAGTGGCGCTACCCGAAATTTGCCTTGCCATTCGTTGAAGACGTTGGTTTCCAAGGGGTTTGGGGTATAATTTACCGCTTTATCTTCATTCGATAAAAACCCGATTCCATGCCTCGTTTGATAAACCCGACTGATGTAAAACACTTCGGGGGTGGGTAAATGATTGTTTTTGATTAACTCCATCGCATTGCGCGTGGTGGTGTACGCGCGAGTTACGTTGGGAAAAAAACCAAAATCGCGATCCAGCAAAATGCCTTGACTCCCTTCAAAAACAAGGGCATCAAACCCCAATTGTTCGATCTTTTTTTCGAAAAAAACAACCTCTTCTACTACTTCAATCAGCGGCAATAGTTGGGTCACTGCGTTTTTAAACGCTTGCAATGGCGCCTCTAAATCCATCATTAACAATGGATTGTGCACTTTTCGACGATAATATTCGCCAATGGCTAGCAATTTTTGCTCCAACACCTGAGGGTAAAAAAGATCTTGTACATATAGCCGATATGGGGTCGTTTCGTTCCGTTCCATGGTGGCGCCAAATCCCATCCCGCAACTCCCGTGCGCATTCATTTTTTCGGAAGCACGGTTGTGGAAAACATCATAAGGGGTGGTAACTTGCGCCAAGGCATCGACGTAGATGGTTGGAGGGTGCTCCAGCAATTTTTCCAGCGCCTTGTACTCGTTCAGAAAGTTTTCGGGCGCGAACGCACAATAGCGACTCCAATACGTAGGTGCGCCGGCAAGGCTACCCGCGCCAAGACTGGAAAATACATGCCGGCGCCCCACAACATCAACTACCGTATGCCCGGCTTGATGACCGCCAGAAAAACGAATAACTAAAGGTTTTTTAGCTTGTCGACAAAGGTAATCGGTAGTTAATCCTTTGCCTTCATCACCATAACCTAAGCCCACGACAATTTGTGTTTTCATGTTTTGGGAGGGGTAAAAGATCCAGCAGGAATTGAATTCACCTGCTGGATCTTAGGAAGAAATTACAAGCGAACTACTCCGCTATTGCCACCGTCTTTCGACACATCAGTATTGACTTTCATCAAGGCGTTTTTGACCGAATTGGCCGTAGCAGCGTCAAATTCCGCGGCTACTTTATCCAAACTGGCGCCATTGATAACGGCCACCGTAGAAGCGATCAATTCCGCAACCGCCATGTGGTTGTCGAGGATAAGGGCGCGTTCACCCAACAGTTTTTTCCAGTAGCCAATTACTTCCGGGTTGTCTTTGTAACCCGTTTCATTGATGTGGATGTGAAAAACGTGGTACATGCGCTGGGCTTGTGCCAACACCTGAACATCGGTAATAGGATCCGTTTGCGCGTAGCCCATCAAGGCTTTGAGCGTATCTGCCGCTACAGAATCCCAGTTTTTTTCATCGCCAATGGTGAACAAGAAACCTTTATGCCCTCTTTTTTCAAAACAATCAATGCTGGTGTGTCGGCCTGCTATCAGCCAAGCTAGCAGGTAAGATTCCATGTTTTGTCCGCCACCGCCGCCTTCAATGTAGACGTTGGCCAGGCAAGCATTCAATTCATCGGTTCCGGATTCAAACTGCCCTACTTGCAAAGGGGCGCGGTCGGTGTAATGATCGCCAATGGCCGAAAACATCACTTGCGGATCTTCCACGCCGTGTGCCAGAAAAGTATCCATCAAGGAACCAAGTTTGTGGCGGATGAGCATTTCAGGAATTTCTCCCATGGAGCCCGTTACGTCCAAAAAGACGGAAATGGCAATGGAGTTGGGGTGCGCGTCAGAATCGCGGCTTTCTCGAAAAACCAGCCCATGCGGATTCATCGTTGGGTGCATGCCGCTGCTAAAAATTTCATCCGCTGATTTGCCGGTGTAGGTGTTTTTTAAGTGCGAATAAGCATCGCTTGACCATGAAGTGTAGCCCATAGTTGTTGATTTTTAAGGATTATAGATTAAGGGGTAAAAATTTCTTTGGAAAATGCTGCTCTAAAAGCAATCGGTACTGGTCGTAGCATACAAAAGCATCGGTATGCGGGGTCAATAAAAAGTCGATGAATGCGGTAAGGTGCGTCTTTTTTAGCTTCACCCCCAGTCCAGAGGGATCGCCCAAAAGCAACGCTATGGTTCGTTTGCACAGTTCAGTATCAATCAGCGGGGTCGCCGTTTTTTCTACAAAAAGGGCATCTGGATACCATTGCTTGTATTTAGCGGAGATCGTTTTTACTTTTCCTTCGCGCGGCGTGAGGTGGTAAAAAGAAGTCAGTACAATGCCGTGGGTTTCTGGCACTATAAAGACACTTTCGGGGTTGATACCGCAGTGCGTCCAGCCTTCCTGAGCCAGCCAAGCACTGAATTCGAGTAACCGCGAGAGGATCCAATTGGCGTGACCTTGGGGTAATGTCAAGCCGCTCAAGGGAACCGCCCGCTCGCTCAAGTTTACCACCAAAGCTTCTCCGTCTAGCACCATGGATGCTGGCAAAAACAATTTAAAATGTTTAGCCGCTGAATTATTGATGCTTTTGAGGTAGCCAAAATTTCGATACGATTGCAGCAACAACTGAGGGTCGCCCACAAAAGTTACGATTTTGTCGTGGGCACGTACTGCGCCTGCATCGTCGCTCAGTTGGTAGCCTTTTTCCCAATTTTCTTTCAGGACATTGAGTTGGGCAAAAGCAGCAGCAGCCCCCGTCAAAGCACATACATCCGGATGAAGCTTTTTAGCTATTTCAGCGTAATGTTTTTTCCAATTTGCTAAATCCAAAACTTCTCCCAAGTAATTGGCTTTTGCGATGCGCTCGATGAGTTCTTGTGGCGTCATTTACTTAGTTTTGATTTTAAACTAACCTTCAATGATTCAAATATACCAATACTTAGTTTAAAATCAAAACTAAGATAGCGTTTTTCGATGAATGAATTAAAAACCCGGACAAAACCAGACATAAATCTGACATACGGTAAATTACAGCCCCATGTTTTAAAACGGGATAAATTTTTGTTTGTCAAATCTTTACAAGCCATGCAAAAATCGATTCGTTGCTTTTAGCGTGTTTTAATGCCTAGCTTTTGTATATTTGCAGTGACTTTGGTTTTCCACCAGGAAATTAATAGGGAACCCTGTGCAAATCAGGGACTGTACCCGCAGCTGTAAGTCCTTAAGAGCTTATTCATGTTTTGGATTCTGGGCTCCATGAGGCAAATTTTATTTTATGCTTCGTTAAAATTTTCGCCGTATTGCCCACATACGGCTGCAAATTTTGCCTCGCCTGAAATAAAATTTGCGCTCCTTCGCCTCAGATCCAAAATCTGAACAAGCTCTAAGTGTTTTGGTCGCCTTTTGGTCACTGTCCGCAATCAATCAGGATGGGAAGACCGACCGAAACGAGGACGAGTCAGAAGACCTGCCAAGCTCAAATATCACTACTGCTTTCGGGCTAAAAGCGGGTAGGTTAAGGTTAAAATGCAACTCCATTTGTAAGCTGTTCATCAGTTTTCATTTGGGATTGCTGGCGCTTTCCTGATGCCGGTCAATTCAAAAATTGGCTTGGGAAATGCGTTTGCGATGGGGTGCTAATGTACCTCGCGATCCTCAACACTGCTCTTCTTTTCGCCCAGCAGGTAACACCTCGTCATGGCGCTTTTTCGATGGCTTATTTTGTTGGTTTGCTCTTTGCCTATTGGGTTGTATGCTCAATTGGGGCGGGATTCCATTTGGAGTTTGCCCAGCGTTCAGGTTTCCGCATCTAGGCTACAATTTCAGGATTGGGGATTGAAAGTGGAAAAACTGGATTCGTTGCAAGCTCAAGTCTTTGCATCAGCCAATATTGGCGATTGGTTGTTCAATGCCTCGCAAGCCTTTATCAAAAACTACGGCGCTGGTCGTTTGGCAACTTCCTCGTTTCGCGGCGGTAGCGCTTCCCAATCGATTGTATTGTGGAATGGTTTCAACGTTCAAAACCCCATGCTGGGGCAAACCGATCTCTCCCTTTTGCCCATTTCCTTGATGGACGAAGTAAGGGTAGATTTGGGTTCTAGCAGCGTACTCTGGGGCAGTGGTGCCATTGGCGGGGCGATTCAGCTCAACAACAGCAACTCCGTTATTGCTCAGTCTGGCTGGCAAGCCCGCTTACAAACTGGTTTAGGCAGTTTCAACAATCGCTACGCCCAAGGAAAATTGCAATACCGCAACCGGCACTGGACTTCGGCGCTTAGAGGTTTGAGTAACGGTGCGCAGAACAACTACCCCTTCCGCGATTTTTTTGGTGAAAAAAAACGTCTACCGCACAGTAAGCTGCTGATGAACAGCATGCTCTGGGAAAATTATTGGCAAACTCGCAACAACAGCCTTTCCTGGCACAGCTGGTATCAAAACACCCACCGCGAAATTCCGCCCATCAGTTCTCAACAAATCAGTCAGGCGCAGCAATATGACGCCGCTTTCCGCACCATGATTGATGCCAAACACTACGGAAATTGGGGAAAATTGAACCTACGGGGGGCGCTCTTCCGCGAGCAACTCGATTACCAAGACAGTCTGGTGCAACTGGATTCCAAAAGTAAGGCCTGGACGGCCATTGGCGAAGCTATTTTTGAAACCGCAGCTTACAAATGGGGACATGCTCAGCTGGGTTTTCACCATACCGGCGTTTGGGCCATGGCCAGCAATTACGAAGGTCAGATCCAGCAGCAACGCAATGCTTTTTTTGCCCAATTCGAACCATCTATTTTTCAAAAAAAATGGCGCTCGTTGTTGCAATTGCGGCAGGAGTGGGTGGATGGTCGGCGCTTGCCCTTGTTGCCAGGTTTGCGCATTCAAGGCCAGATGGGTTTGCTGCAACTCCATGCCTCGCTCAATCGCAATTACCGGATTCCGACGCTCAATGATTTGCACTGGGTTCCGGGCGGCAATCCTCTTTTGCGCCCTGAGCAAGGTTGGAGTTCGGAATTGGGTTGGAATTGGGAGAAAAAAAATGAACAATCAGGCTGGCAATTGGGCATTACCGGTTTTAATCGCGTGATTCAAGATTGGATTTTGTGGTTGCCGGGAGCGGCGTATTGGTCGCCCGTCAATGTGCAAAAGGTATGGAGTCGAGGCATCGAAACCAAAATCGGTTTTCAACGCCGCCAGGGCAAATGGCACTGGGGGGTAAACGCCAGTTACGACTACCTGCGCTCCACCGTGATGGAAAGCAATCAAGTCAATGATGCCAGCGTAGGCCAGCAGTTGATCTATGTACCCCAACAAAAAGGATTGCTCCAGGCGAGGGTACAACGAGGAGTTTGGGCGAGCTGGTACGTCCAGAATTTTGTAGGCAGCGTGGCTACCCTACCCGATCATTCCGCCACCCTTCCTGCCTATACTTTAGGCGATTTTTTTATCAGCTGGCAAAAAAAAGCCAAACCAAAAGATTGGGGTACGCAGGTTAGTATCAATGTACACAACGTGTGGAATACCGCTTACCAATCGGTAGTCAGCCGACCCATGCCGGGGCGATCATTGATGCTCAACCTGAAATTTGAATTCTAAATCAACCATTTATAAACGCTTAATCCATTAATCATGCCGAACTTCAAACATCTTTATTTAGCCTTATTTTGCTTCTTCTTGTTGGGCGCCAACTTGCCATCTTTCTCCCAAACAGTAACTTTTGAAGAATTCAAAGTACCTACAAATGGGGTAATGAGCGGGAGTGATTTGGCGGGCGGTTTTGCCGTACCCCAAGCTTTTTTTCCCAATCAATACACCCTTGGCTATGTGAGCTACTGGTCGGGCGGTTGGGCAATCTCTAGTAAAACCGATTCACTGAGCGGCAATTATGAAAACTTGTACAGCGCTCGCCCTGGCAAAGGCGCCAATGGCAGCAAAAACTATGCGGTTGGACAACAAGAATCGGTGATCAAAGCAACTACTTTCCGTAAGACAGACCTATTCAACGAATTGTACATCACCAACACAACCTACGCCTACTTCAGCATGAAAAATGGCGACCAGTTTGCCAAGAAGTTTGGCGGCGCTAAAGGCAATGATCCAGATTTTTTTCGCCTTACTATCAAAGGCTACAAAAAAGGAAAGCTTACCATAGACAGTGTAAACTTCTACTTGGCTGACTTTCGATTTACTGACAATAAAAAAGACTACATAATTAAGGATTGGACAAAAGTAGATCTGCGTTCGCTACAGTCGCCCGATAGCTTATATTTCACGCTAGCTTCCAGCGATGTCGGCACTTTTGGCATCAATACCCCTCTGTTTTTTGCCATTGATGATGTGGCAGTCAGCAAAGACCTAGTAGCAACCAGTGATGTTGTTGATCAACAAGGGCTTGAGGTATACCCCAATCCATTTTCTGAAACTTTAAACATTCGCTGGGCAGATCAAGGGAATCACTTTGGAGTTTGGAAGCTTATGGATAGTAATGGAAAAACAGTTTGGGTGGAAAAAGCGAATACCCCAACAGCTACCCAAAACTTTAACCACTTACCCAATGGCGTTTATTGGCTTCAATGGTACAACGGCGATAAAACCACAACCAAAAAGATCATCAAAACCGATTCAAAATGAGCTTGAACTTCACAATTGGCCAGCTGAGTGCAAAAAACTCGTTAACAATAAACTGCGCTGTTTTATTGGTTTTGTTTTCCAGTTTGCTTGAGGCACAATATGCTTCAGGTCCAGGTCAAAATGGCACTACCGCTATTCCAGCCGAAAGCACGTTGTTCATTGCTTGGGCCAGCAGTTGTGAAGTTTCCAGAGGGTTAAAAGACATTTCCCAGCCTGATTCAGGGTACGCCAGTGCTGGCAACAGCGCGGCGGCCCTGGGCCCGGCCAAACTCAATGCTACGGTGAGCTTAGGCGACGGAGGGAAAGCAACTCTTACCTTTGAGCGCCCTATCCGCAACGGAGCAGGAGCTGATTTTGCGGTGTTTGAAAATGGTTTCGCGGCCAACGGTAAGTATTTTCTGGAGTTGGCATTTGTAGAAGTGAGTTCGGATGGACGCAATTTTTTCCGTTTTCCAGCAAATTCTTTGACTGACACCAGCCAGCAAGTAGCCCCTTTTGGCTTGATGGAACCAACCAAAATCAACAACCTGGCCGGTAAATATCCTTTTGGATTTGGAACGCCATTTGACTTGGAGGAGCTACGCGGTACGCCAGGCTTAGATCTTGAAAAAATTACTCATGTCCGGATAATCGACGTGGTGGGGTGTATGGATCCCAAATTCGGAACCCGCGATGCGCTGGGAAATAAAATCAATGACCCTTGGCCCACTCTTTTTCCCAGTGGCGGATTTGATTTGGATGCCGTGGGGGTTATACACCAACAGCTAGTAACGGGTTTAAATGATTTAAGTGTTTCGGGTTTAAAAATGTATCCCAACCCTGCGCAAGAGCTCTTACATTTGGAAAACAGCAACAGTAATGGTTTGATAGTCTCTTCCATTCAGGTTGTTGATGTTTTAGGAAAAATACGTTGGCAAAACGGGCAATTGACCTTGCCTACCGCCATAACACTGGAAGATTTGGAAAATGGGCTGTATTTTGTACAAGTCAATCAATCGGTAATATTGCCGCTACTCATCCAAAAACGGTAAAAATGAACCCAATCCAGCCATTCATCCGCCATTTTTTTACCTTCTTGCTGCTTAGCAGTTTACTATGGTCTTGTAAAAAAGAAAGCACATCCCCCGCAAGTGGCGCTTATGAAGTTACCAATAGTGCTTTAATCCTCAATGAAGGCACCTTTACTTATGGGAATGCCAATATTTATTTATACGATTTAGGTACGAATCAAATCTTTGTTAATCCCTTTTTAGAGGTAAACAGCCAATTCTTAGGCGATATTCTACAAAGTGCGCAATTTCAAAAAGGAGTGGCGGAAGATGGTGGCAATCTCCTTTACTTGATCATCAACAATTCCAACCGCATTGAAATTATCAAGGATGGCACTTTTAAATCCGTGGGCGTCATTAAAGGGCTAAAATCGCCCCGATACATGGTTTTTTCGGGAGCAAAATCCACCAAAGCTTACGTCAGCGATCTTTATGCGAATGGCGTGCATATTGTCGATACCAAGCAACAAGCCATTACCGGGTTTATTCACTTACCTGGATGGACTGAAGAAATGGCGCTAACTCCTGAAGGGCTTTGGGTAACCAGCCGCGAAAGTAATTGGATTTATTTGATCAATACCCAAACTGATCGTTTACAAGACAGCATTAGACTTGGCTATGGCCCGGCATCTATTGGGTTGGATAAACAAGGGATGGTCTGGGTATATTGCGGCGGTGACGGCTTTAATAAAGTCCAGCCCGGCATTTATCAATTCAACCCCAGCAACCGTCAGGTACTGAAATCCTTTGTTTTTACCGGCAATATCAATCAAAGATTGTATCCACATTTAAAGTTCAACCCCTCGCGAGATACGTTGTATTACCTTGATTCCAGTATTTATGGGTTACCGATAACCGCAACCAATTTCACACCAAAACCCGTGGTCAACAGTCAAGGACGCAATTTTTATGGTTTTGGCGTAAACTTCCGCGATGGTCACTTGTGGGTATGCGACGCCAAAGATTTCCTCCAACGCGGCCTGGTGGAAGAATACACCACCAAAGGTCAATTGTTGCGTAGTTTTCAATCGGGGGTAGTTCCAAATGCAGTGGAATTTTTCCAATAGGGTTAAACTTAACCCACGCTTAATGACTTTTTGCCAAAATACCTGCACTTTTGCACTTAAGTAATGGGACAGTCTAAATAAGTTGTAAATGCAGGTAGAGCGGATTGCCAAAGGCTATGTTTTTGAAGTAGATCACCAAGATCAACAGTACACCCCGGAAAGAAAAGGCATCCCTGGCGTACTGGTCACCAATCAACGCGAAGTGGTGCTTACCGATCAGCATGGCTACTTTGAGCTACCTGTTTTTGGTGATTGTTCCATTTGCATCACCAAACCGGATGGTTATACCCTGCCTTTGAACGAATGGAACCAACCGCAATTTTACTACCTCCACCGCCCAACGGGATCACCGCGTGAATTGAATTTGGAATATCCGGGCGTGCAATCCACTGGTCCGCTTCCGGAATACCTTTATTTTTCATTGATAAAAACTACGCCCCAATCGGAATTTACCGCCATCATGATGGGCGATGTACAACCCTTTGGCGATCGAGAAGTGGATTATTTCCAGCGATTAGTGGTTGAAGACTTGAAAAATAAAAACGCTGATTTTTTTGTCCCGCTTGGCGATTTGGCCTGGGATCATTTGGAGGTACACCCGGCAGTTCGTTCGGCGTTGCAATCGGTAGGTTTACCCTATTACCCAGTGATGGGCAATCACGACATCGACCTCCGCAGTCCGCAGCCTTTTTATGCCCGCGAAACCTACCAAAGCAATTTTGGCCCTACTTACTTCTCGTTTGATTACGGTCAGGTGCATTTCCTGGTACTCGACGACATTGGCTACGATGGCTGGGACTCCGAATTGGATGAAAAAGGTAATACCGAAGGTTTTCTTGACCCCAATGTTTTACTCTGGTTGCGCAACGACCTAGCTCATACCCCAGCAGGTCGTTTGCTGTTTTTTTTATCGCATATCCCCATTTTTTCGGCAACTGCAGCGCACAATACCTACCGCAACATTACCAATCGCGAGCGCTTCTTTGAATTGGTAGAAAATCGGAATCTCCTTTTTGCGGTTGCTGGTCATACCCATTGCATCGAGCATGTCGACTTACGCGATGGCGGTTGGCATGGTAAAAGCGACTTTCATTCCATGGTGGCGGGGGCAGCTTGCGGCGCTTGGTGGAGAGGCCCAATTATGGAAGATGGTCTGCCTATTCGCATGGCCATGGATGGGGCGCCCAATGGGTTTTTTGTGTTCCATTTTTCCGGCGTCTCCTTCCGCTATGAATTTCACGCTGCGGGGGCGCCCAACGCGCCCGCAATGGCCATCCGCAGCCCGCAAGGCCAGGTGGATTTAGCCCATTTTCAAGATCAGATCATTTTGGTCAACTTATTTTATCTCCGCCCTACTGCACCGGTTTTTTACCGCCTCAACAACGGCCCATTGCACCCGCTTACCCCGATTATGGCCGACGATCCTTACGTAGCTGCGTTTTTGGACAACAACCGCGATCATTATCCCGAATGGATGATGCCGCGCCGAACATCGCATCTTTGGCAAGGAGAATTACCGCATGACTTACCACAGGGAAGCTATGTACTTGAAATTGTGGCTACCGACCAAAACGAAAAAACCTTAACCGCAACCACTGAATTTACCATGGTTTCCCAAAAACAGGCCACGGTAAATTCAGTGGTATAATTTGATTAAGAGCTTGTTCAGGATTCCGCTTCAAGCTGCAAATGGCTAGAATTCACACCATTTTCGTTACAAAAATGCTCATGTAGCGCTGCTACACTCCGCTTTTTGCGCCTCATTGGTGTAAATTCTAGCTCATTTTCGCCATCGAACCAGAATCCTGAACAAGCTCTAAAAAGGCGCCACCAATTTAAAGGCGATATTCCGGCCCATATTGTAAATCCCCATTCGCCCATTGGGCGATGCGCTGTATTGTTCAAAGTATTTCAATCTGCTCTGGTGATCTTGGTAAGCGACATCAAATACGTTGTTGGCGAAGAGGTAGATATTGAGGCGAGTCACCCCTTTTTTGTTTTTGAATCCTGCCCCGGCGCCAATATTGACCAAGGTGAAGCCTGAAGTAGGGGTTTCGGTATCCTCATTGGTATATACGCGGTTTTGGGTAGCCGTATAGCTCAATTGTATTTTGACAAAACTATTGGTCAAAACCTTGCTATTGGGCGCTAAATCATACCGCAATTCCCCACTGTAGCGCAAGGGTGGCATGAACGGCACATAGCGGTTGGATTCATTTCTTTCTGCCCCTTTAAAACTAAGGTTATCGCCATAAATCAGGGATAAGGTATTTTCAAAATGCAGCGGCTTGATGAGGTGAAAATCCAAATTTGCCTCCATCCCATATAACAACACGCTACCTTGCTGAAACTTATAAGTTGGGTAATCGATGCTACCGCTGGTACTCAGCGAATCAGTGCCCTGCGCAGTTAGTAATTTGGAATTGAAAATATAATTACTCACTTGATTGACAAAAAAACTTGCCCCCGCATTTACCGATCTTGAAGTGTAGGCGATGCCCAAATCTTCTTGCAAGCTGAATTCAGGTTTGAAGTTTTCGTTTCCAATTTGGAAAAAACCAGTTCCCGGGTGAACGCCGTTCGCATTTATCTCGGAAATATTGGGAGCTCGATAACCGCGGGAAACATTGACCTTTAGCGTCCAGTTTTTGTTGAGCAAATACGCCAATCCAAAACTGGCCGATAAGCCATTGTAGGAAGTAACATAAGCCTTAAAAGATTCGTCAACACCATTGGCTGCTGGGCCGGTAACAGGCTGGTCAAAACCAGAAATAGGATCGGGTTTTAGGTACAACGCA
Organism: Saprospiraceae bacterium; assembly: GCA_040401995.1. Classification (GTDB taxonomy): domain Bacteria; phylum Bacteroidota; class Bacteroidia; order Chitinophagales; family Saprospiraceae; genus Haliscomenobacter. Next base: position 2,159 of record JBBANM010000009.1, on the reverse strand, counting down.
TCATTGGAAAAATGCCGATAGTCATAACGAAGACCGCCAGCAAGATCCAATCGGCCAAAATCTTTTTTTAGCGAAACAAAACCACCCAAGTCAAACTGTTTGAAAGAAGGAATCACAAACTCGGTTCCTTTGGTGACATCATTAGTTTGGTACATACCGTTGACACCTAGCGCTACCGCCCATTTTTTGTATTCCGGCAAAAAATATTTAAGGTCGTAGTTCAAGGTGTTCAATTGTAAAAACAGGCTGGGTGTTTTTTGATAAGGCGCTGCCGGGTGGCCATATTCGCGGCGTACACTGCGCTGAAAACCTAAATTCACACTCAAGCGACTGTCGCCAAAAAAGAACATGTTTTTAAGAAACGCCCGATAATGCTGCACTCTTTGGTGTAGAACACTGATGTTGTAGGATTTTAAATCTCGATTGCTGACAATAGGTCTAAGTGTATCTTCCTCGGTAATTTGCTGGGTAAATTTGCGCGATAAGGAATCACGGCTCCCATCGGGTATTTCTTGGAGGTTGTCATAGAGCGTCAAATTGAGATCCGAAAATCCCCACTTTTTGTGCATGCCAATAAATCCATTCACCGAGGTTTCATCAAAACCGGTATTGTACACGCGGCCATCTATCCGATTGGAAAAATCGGCAGCTTTTCTTTTGGAAACCCGGCCACCCCATTCTAAACCGTTTTTGTTGCCCGCTAAAAACAAGGAGCCGCCAATCATACCATTATTGGTTTGATATTCTGAAGTAAAAGCCCCAGAAAGGTTATTGATCTGACTGGGTTGATTGGGGATCAAGTTGATTACGCCGGCCAAGGCATCTGAGCCGTACATCAAGCTGGCAGGACCTTTGATCACTTCAACGCGATCCACCAGGTATTTGTCCATTTCAATGCCATGTTCATCGCCCCATTGCTGGCCTTCTTGGCGGATTCCGTCAAAAAGGGTAAGGATGCGGTTGAAACCCAAGCCACGGATGTAGGGTTTGGAAACATTAGGCCCCGTAGTGACCGCGCTCACGCCAGGTACTTTGGCAATCGCGTCGATCGCGTTGGTGGATAAATTGGATACCAAATATTCGCGGCTGATGGTGGTGATGGGCAAAGGCGTTTTTCTGATTTCTGTCGCCTTGGAATTACCGGTTACCACTACCTCCGACAACTCGGTTTTGCTATTATCCAATTCAATGTCGATCACCGTGGCGCCATTGATGCTTACCGTCATCGAACGGTTTTTATATCCCAAATAGGAAACTTGCACCTGGTAGGTAGCCGCCGGTATCTTATTAATCTGGTAATGGCCATTTGTGTCGGATAATACCGCAACATGCAAATCTGGAATGTAGATGTAGGCAAAGGCAATAGCGACTTTAGTGTCTTTATCCTCGACTTTACCTGCTAACGAATTTTCTTTTTGCGCAAAAAGGTCAGTTACCGCGAGGGTAAAAAACAATATAGTTGAGATGATGGATGGCTTCATCTTGATTTTTTTTGACGTAATGGAATAGGCCAAGCCGATTGACCTATAAATAATGGACAATTGGGAATTGCCATCTTACTTCACGAGCATTGATAGCAAAAGAGAGGTTACACCAAAAATGGCGGAGCGCGCGCCGGAAGTAAACCAAGCTGTTGGGTAGCGAGAAAAAGAGGAGGTCTCGAAGTTAAAGTATTGATTTCGGCAAGCGATCTACCTAAATCCGCCTGAATATCATTGGGGATATCATAAGCAACCGCATGAAAATCGCATAATATACAATGATGTGCCTGAAAATGTAAAACGCTAAACTCGGTAGTTGGCCGAGAATTTTGAGTTGAGGTTAAAACCTGGGGATAACTTTTCCAAAGATGCACATCATGCCATACTGAACTGGCTATTGCGCCCGAAAAGAGCAGCAGCAACAGCCAAGCATAGATGCGATCTTTGTGTTTACCTCTCATCAAAATAGGTTTTTGTAAAAGTTTAGGTCGCTCACATTTCGGCCAAAAAAGGTCAAATTTTAGCCATTCTTCGCCTCTTTTTTCAGCCGATGCCCTGCATCGTCCCGAAAAATCGGGACTCGTCTGCCAAAAATTTGCCTACTTTTTTGGCTCGAAACCGCTGACCTAAACTTTCGTAGGTTTGCAGAGAATAATTTTTCGAAATAAAATTTGGTGG
>JBBANM010000008.1:0-113059 GCA_040401995.1 Saprospiraceae bacterium | reverse complement strand
GGTGCAAATTTTGACTCATTTTCGCTTGCGAACTAAAAATCCAAACACACTCTAACAAAGCCGCGTATTTACCAACCTAAATGCATATTTTTGTACTCGTATGCTAATTCAAAGATTTAAGTCAAAGATTCATCGGGTAAAGGTCACCCAAGCCGATCTCAACTACATTGGTAGCATCACCATTGATCAAGATTTGATCGATGCCTCCGGACTTATCGAAGGAGAAAAAGTGCAAATCGTTAACAACAACAACGGCGAGCGCTTTGAGACTTACGTTATCCCCGGCGAACGAGGTACCGGGATGATCTGCCTCAATGGTGCGGCCGCGCGCAAGGTGCAAGTGGGAGACATCCTTATTATCATTGCCTATGCCTGGATGGATCTGGAAGAAGCAAAAACGTTCAAACCAAAGGTAGTCTTCCCCAATGAGGACAATCGCTTGGTCTAAATCGGTTGGTTACATCAGCACTTGAATATACCTTACAAAAGATAGCGATTTTGAAAAAAGCTTTGTACAATTTTCTGAAATTTCTCCTCTTTTTGGGAGTAGGCGTGGTCATCCTCGTATTGTTGTACAACCATCAAAATGCGGCATTCCAGGAAGATTGCGGCATCAAAGGCATTCCCGCCGATCAATGCAGCTTATTGCAAAAAGTGTGGACCGATTTCGGATTGGTCAATTATTGGTGGATTTTGTTGATGCTCCTGGCTTTTGTCATGAGCAACGTGAGCCGCGCCATTCGCTGGAACATGCTGATCAAGCCCCTGGGATACCATCAACCCAAACTCCTGAACTCTTTTTTTTGCATCATGATCGGTTATTTTGCGAACTTAGGTTTGCCGCGTTTGGGCGAGGTACTTCGCGCTGGGTCTTTGGCGCAGTATGAAAAAATACCAGTAGAAAAAGTCATGGGTACCGTGGTGGTAGACCGCCTGGTTGATGTATTCTCGATTTTGTTTGTAACGGCCTTGACCATTTTCCTCCAGTACAATACCATTTGGGGGTTTGTAGAAAAAAACGTGTCAGTAGCCGATAAAATCGCGATGCTTCAGCGACTTACAGTTTATTCTATCCCGGTTTTTTTGGTCATTGGAATCGCAGTTTGGTTTTATCGTCATCGCTTGATTCAAAGCGCTTTGATCCAAAAAATTCTCAATCTGGCTAAAGGATTTTGGCAGGGCATTCAAACTGTTCGTCAATTGGATCGCCCCTGGTTGTTTGTTTTTCACAGCATTTTGATTTGGACCCTGTACTATATGATGACGGTATTGTGTTTTCAGTCTTTTGGTCCTACCGCTGGTTTGTCTATGGTTACCGCATTAGTGGTATTTGTTGCAGGCGGCTGGGGCATCGTAATCCCTTCACCCGGCGGGATGGGAACTTACCATTTCTTAGCGCAAACTGCCCTGTCGATGTACGGTGTCAATGGAGATGATGGTTTTTCATGGGCCAATATTTCGTTTTTTTCCATTCAATTGGGCGGAAACGTATTGATTGGCTTAATTTCTTTGTTGTTGTTACCCGTGGTAAATCGGAATTATCAACCCCAATCACCCGCACTAGAACATGAGCTTTCTTGAGCAATTACAGCAAAAAATAATGACTTGGGAAGTGGCCGCTAAAACGGTACACAACTGGAAATACCAAGGTGAAGAAGTCGTTTTTACCAACGGCTGTTTTGATATTTTGCATTACGGACATTTGCATTACCTAGCCGAAGCACGCGATTTAGGCACTAAATTGGTCATTGGTCTTAATTCGGCGGGATCAGTATGTCGATTGAAAGGCCCGCATCGCCCCATCAACGACGAAATGACGCGGCAAACCAATCTAGCGGCCTTGGCCTTTGTAGATGCGGTGGTGGTTTTTGAGCAGGATACGCCGTTCGAATTGATCCAATTGTTGCTCCCCGATGTACTGGTTAAAGGCGGTGATTATACGCCCGAAGCCATCGTTGGCGCGGATGTAGTGGAAGAACACGGCGGGCGGGTCACCACTTTGCCTTTCATTCCCGGGTATTCTACTACGGCCATTGAAAATAAAATACGAAATGCCAGCTTTTAATATCGATGATAACAACCATTCGCGATTTAATCCAGCACTTAGAAACCATTGCCCCAGCGGGGTACCAGGAAGATTATGACAATGCGGGGTTGATAGTAGGAGATCCAACGGTGGCAGTTCACGGGGTCATGGTGTGTTTGGACTCCACCGAGGCGGTTCTTGACGATGCTCTGGCTATGAATTGCAATTTAGTAGTGGCACACCATCCGATTGTGTTTAAAGGATTGAAGCGGATTACCGGTCGCAACTACGTGGAAAGGGTCATTTTGAAGGCGATCAAAAACGATATCGCGATATTCGCCATCCACACCAACCTCGACAATATGTATGTCCAGGGGGTGAATACCAAAATTGCCGAGCAACTCGGATTGATTCATACTCGTATCCTGGCGCCCAAACGGGTGCTCAAACGCTTGGAGGTGTACCTGCCTCAGCCAGAAATATTAGCGCCGATTTTGCAAAAATTGAACCCGGAGCATGTTCAAGTTGTTCCTGGTAAGCTTGAAGCAATTTTTGCCAGCGCTTTGGAGCGAGAAATATTGGCCTTGGTGCAAAAAGAAGCGCCTAGTGCGCAATGGCAAGTTTGGCCCTTGGAAACGGCCAGTGCAGGCATTGGCGCCGGTATAATCGGCGAGCTTCCCGCAGCGATTAGCGGCGAGCAGTTTTTGAGTCACCTCAAAAGCGCCATGCAGGTCAACGTTGTTCGCCATACGGCATTACTAGAAAAAGAAGTACGCAAAATAGCCGTTTGTGGTGGGGCTGGCGGTTTTTTGTTGCCGCAGGCCATTCAGCAAGGCGCTGATTTTTTTGTCACTGCCGATTATAAGTACCATGAGTTTTTTGATGCCGATGGGCATTTAACCATCGCTGATATTGGCCATTATGAAAGTGAACAATTTACCGTGCAATTATTGCAAGAGATTATTTCACAAAAATTTAGTAACTTTGCGGCCTATTGCACAAAAGTAAACACCAATCCGGTTTTTTATTTTTAAATTCATGTTTTTCGCATCATAAATCTGTTCCATTATGTCTACAACTATCGCCGAACTCAGTGTTGGAGAAAAGCTAAAAACCCTTTTCGAGCTTCAACTCATCGATTCTAAAATCGACGAGATACAGATATTGAAAGGAGAGTTGCCGATTGAAGTGAGCGACTTGGAGGATGAGATTGTAGGGCTTGAAACCCGTCTCCACCGCAACCAGGCCAGCATCGAAGAACAGCAAACGGCGCTGAACAAACATTTTGCACAAATCAAGGAAGCGGAAAGTCTGATCGCTCGTTACAAAGTTCAATTGGACAATGTAAAAAACAATCGCGAATTCGAAGCACTAACCAAGGAATTGGAAATCCAGCAATTGGACATCCAGTTGGCGGAAAAGCGCATCAAAGCTACGCGTTTGGAAATTGCAAAATTAGAGGAATCTTTGGCTGGTATCAATGAAAAAATTGATAAAAAACGGAAAGATTTATCTACCAAGCAATTAGAATTGGACGACATCATTTCTAAAACCGACTCTGAAGAACGTGAACTACGTTCCCATTCTGATGCGGCTCGGGTGCACATTGAAGAGCGCTTGATCAAAGCGTACGATAAAATCCGTACCTCTTACCGCAACGGTTTGGCGGTAGTAACCGTAAAACGGGATTCTTGCGGCGGTTGTTTCAATAAAATTCCACCGCAGATTCAGCTGGAAATTGCCATGCGCAAAAAAATCATTGCCTGCGAACACTGCGGTCGTATCCTAGTGGATGATCAAATCCTGGATGGCGAACGGGTAGAAATTGGCAGTCAGGATTAATCATCGCCATCGTTCAGCGTATAACCTCGTTTGATCAATCACCATAGGATTGGTTGAGCGCTCTAAATAAAGCCGCGTTAGCATTTGTCGGGTTACTTAAAAGTGACATGACAGGCTAACGCGGCTTAGTTTTTGAAGAAAATGAGAAAAAATCTCCATGAATACGTTGAAAGTGAAGCTGTTGGCAGGGTTGGTTTTTTGCCTGGGAATTTACCCGCTTTTTGCACAAAAATATTTTAATTACGCTGGACTTACCCGACAGGCTTATGATAAAACCATGAGTCTGCAGCTTGATGATGCAACTTTACTGCTTACCAAAATCAAAATCACCGAACCCAACAACCTAGCCGTTTTTCACCTCGAAAATTATCAGGAATTTTTACGACTCTACATCACCGAAAATACTACAGATTATGAAGCGCAGCGAAAAAATTTAGATCGGCGTTTGGCAAAAATTCAGGAAGGAAGCCCAAAGTCGCCCTATTTTCTTTTTGCACAGGCCGACATGCGCTTGCAATGGGCGATGTTGCGGATCCGATTTGGCGATTACTGGTCGGCTTTTAATGAAGCCAGTAAGGCTCACAAAATGCTTAAACGCAATCAGGAATTATTCCCAGGGTTTATGCCCAACTACAAGGATCTGGGGCTGTTGCACGCCATCGTTGGGGTGATTCCCGATAATTTTAAATGGGGAGTACGTTTGCTCGGGGGGCTCAATGGGTCAATTGCGCAGGGGCGAGGGGAAATTGAAAAAGTGCTGCGCTTCTCCCAGCAAAACGATTTCATTTTTGCTCAGGAAGCCGTGCTGTTCTATGTTTTTTTGTTGCTGCATTTGGAAAATGACCCAGAAGCAGCTTGGATGGCGCTGGAAAAAAGCAATTTCGAACCTCAAAAAAACTTGCTGCATTGTTTTGTGAAAGCCAATGTTGCCATGCGCAGCGGAAAAAATGAAGAAGCCATCCGTTTATTGACTGCTCGACCTAAAATGGCTGGGTTACTACCGTTTGCTTATATGGATTTTATGCTGGGGGTGAGCAAATTGCGGCGATTGGATGGCGATGCCGCTCCTTATTTCCAAACCTTCCTGAATCAATTCAAAGGCCAAAACTACATCAAAGAAGCATACCAAAAATTGGCTTGGGCATCTTTAATTCGCGGAGATGCGGAAGGGTATCGACGCAACCTGGAGTTGTGTAAACAGAAAGGCAAAACCACCATTGGTCCCGATAAAAACGCCGAAGATGAAGCGAATCAGGGGGTATTGCCCGATTTGTTTTTGCTGAAAGCCCGACTTTTGTTTGACGGCGGCTATCTCCAGAAAGCCAACGAATTGCTATTGGCTAAACCGGAAAACGATTTCAAAACCCCGGGTTTGCGTTTGGAATACAATTACCGATTGGGGCGCATTCAGCATGGGCTTAAACAATACGATTCAGCGATAAAATACTATCAAATAACGTTGGAAAAAGGTGCGCTTGATCCGCATTATTTTGCTTGTAACGCCGCGCTGCAGTTGGGGTTAATTTATGAAGAACTCTGTCAAAAAGAGGCATCCAAAAAATATTTCCAACGCTGTTTGCAATTAAAACCCGAAGATTACCGCAATAGCCTCCACCAAGGGGCAAAAGCTGGATTGGAACGGATAAAATAAAAAACCCTTGTCCAGATATTCCAGACAAGGGCTTTCTTTTTTTCAGTAAAACTCGTTTACTGCTTACTGATCCTCTTTGTAGTGAGGATTTTGTTCTTTTCGCCAAGCAACTGAATCAAATACATTCCTCTTGGCAGGTCCCCTACGTAGTACCTCCGGTCTGTAGAGACGTCTTCAAACATCCGCATTTGACGGCCAACTAAATTGTAAATGACAATCCGCTGCACACTTTGTGCGTCGGTAAGGCTAATGTGTGTTGTAGCAGGGTTTGGAAACACTTCCAAATCAACAGCAACTCGATCGGCGTCAGGATCACTTAACCATGAAGCGCGCGAACTGGTTTGACTTTCTGCTTTTGGGATAATGAAAAGAACTAGGGTAAAAAAAAGTAAAATTTGCTTCATCCAATATTGTTTTATCGCGCAAAATTAACATTTTTAAAAATAAGCCATCTTTTCTAGACAAACAAATTTCACCCCCAGATTAATGCTTTTTTAACATAGATCCGACAATAATACTTTAAATCAGACAATTTTCATTTGGGTTTAGTTGTATGAATAAAAAAAATATTCTTGATCAGGGCCGAAATGGAAGGCTTGAAATGCTTGATCCAATCTCTTTCTTGATCAGGAAAATCAGCCTTAGTCTTCTTTGTTTAGCTCAGCCTTGAAATAAGTTACGAAGTCGGCCAATAGCATAGTACCTTGATCACCTTCTCCTTGCCGCCGCACCGCAACGCCGCCAGCTTCCATTTCTTTCTCCCCTACAATCAACATGTAAGGAATTTTCTTCAACTCCGTATCACGAATCTTACGGCCAATAGTTTCATTGCGATCATCAATAAAGCCGCGGATATCATGGGTTGCTAGATCATCTTGAACTTGCTTGCAGAAATCCACAAACTTTTCGCTGATGGGCAACAAAGCATATTGCTCAGGCATCAGCCACAATGGGAATTTACCTGCAGTGTTTTCAATCAAAATACTGATAAAGCGCTCCATAGAACCAAACGGCGCACGGTGAATCATCACCGGGCGGTGGGTTTTATTGTCAGCGCCAATGTATTCTAGTTCAAAACGTTCAGGAAGGTTGTAATCAACCTGGATGGTACCCAATTGCCAAGAACGACCGATGGCGTCACGAACCATAAAGTCGAGTTTGGGGCCATAAAATGCTGCTTCGCCCAACTCCATAGTGGTGCTCAGACCAACCTCCTGAGTCGCCTCAATGATTGCCGACTCGGCTTTGCGCCAGTTTTCGTCGCTACCGATGTACTTGGTGGGGTTGTTGGGGTCGCGCAAAGAAATCTGCGCGGTAAACTCTTTGAATCCCATTTTGTACAACACGGTACGGGTCAATTCCAATACATTGATGAATTCTTCCTTCACCTGATCCGGGGTACAGAAAATGTGTGCATCGTCTTGAGTGAACCCGCGCACCCGCGAGAGCCCATGCAATTCACCGGTCTGCTCATAGCGATACACCGTTCCAAACTCGGCAATACGCAAAGGCAAATCGCGGTAAGAGTGAGGGCGGTGCGCAAAAATTTCACAGTGATGTGGACAGTTCATCGGCTTCAACATAAATTCCTCACCTTCGCGGGGTGTTTTGATCGGACTAAAGCTGTCTTTACCGTATTTTTCGTAGTGACCCGAAGTAATGTAAAGCTCCTTGCGGGCAATATGTGGGGTGGTTACCAATTTGTAACCGCGTTTTTCTTGCTCTGTTTTCAAGAAATTCATCAGGCGGTCGCGCAAAGCATTTCCCTTAGGCAACCAGATGGGCAAACCTGATCCTACTTTTTCAGAAAACATAAACAGATCCAGATCCTGACCAATTTTGCGGTGATCGCGTTTGCGCGCTTCTTCCAATTGCACCAAGTACTCTTGCAAGTCTTTTTGCTTGGGAAAAGCAACGCCATAAATACGGGTCAACTGCTGACGGCTGTCGTCGCCCTGCCAGTAAGCGCCAGCGACATTCGTCAACTTCACCGCTTTAATAAAACTGGTATCCGGAATGTGTGGTCCGCGACAAAGATCGATGAAGTTACCCTGTTGATAGAGTGTCAAAGCCTCGTCATCCCCTCTTTTTTCGATCAATTCGATCTTGTATTCATCGCCTTTTTCCTGGAAAAAAGCCAATGCTTCAGCTCTGGAAATGTCTTTTCGAACATAAGCGTTTTTCTGCCGCGCCAATTCCAACATCTTTTCCTCTACTTTCGGTAAATCGTCGATGGAGATGGTGCGGCCATTGGGATCAACATCATAGTAAAAACCCGCTTCCGTAGCCGGACCCGTACCAAACTTAATGCCTGGGAAAACCGCCTCCAACGCTTCGGCCATCAAGTGGGCAGAAGAATGCCAAAGGGTAGACTTTCCATCTTTATCGTCCCAAGTCAAAAGATTGAGCGTTGAATCCGTTGTGATCGGCCGGGTAGCGTCCCAAACTTCGCCATTGACTTTTGCAGAAAGGACTTTTTGAGCCAAACCTTCGCTGATGGAACGAGCAATTTCAAGTGCTGTAGTTCCGCTTTCATACTGGCGAATCTTGCCGTCGGGAAAAGTAATGTTGATCATAAAAACTCAGTTTTAGCGCATTGCGGCTGCAAAAATAGGTTTTTTGGCAGAGGTCTTTTATTCTTGGTTTCAGAAAATAATTTTTTTTCAAAAATTGATGGCCAGCAAGGACGATTTAAGCTGTCAAATTTTATAAAAAATGACTAGAATTGCTCTATCGTATTATCAACTTAGCAAGTACTAATATGTCCAAGAAGAAAAAAGCGCCAATTAGACCTTCAACTCCAGCAGCAAAGCCTAAAGTTCCAGCGGTTGCTCAAAATAAACAGATACCCAAGTTAGGTGCAAAAAACAGCGGGGCAAGTGCGGGCATTATTTTGTTTTTAGTGGCCTTTTTTTTGTACTTACCATCAGTACGGTATGGCTATGTGCTGGACGATAAAATAGTTTTTACCCAAAATTCATTTGTGAAAATGGGTTTTGGCGGCATTTACAAAATCCTCAGCACCGAGTCGTTTGCTGGTTTTTTCAACGAGCAGAAAGATATCCTCATCGGCGGGCGATATCGGCCCTTATCGCTGATTACGTTTGCGATGGAGCAAGGGATCGCTGGTCAAAACCCTGTACTTGGCCACTTTATTAATGTGCTGCTCTATGCCTTGTTGGGATGGTTGATTTACCATACATTGCACAAAATCATACCTTTGGCATCAAGTGGGCAGTGGGCCATGGGGACCGCTTTTTTGACGGCGCTGTTATACCTATTGCATCCCATCCATTCCGAAGCGGTAGCCAACATTAAAGGGCGCGACGAAATTTTGGCGGCTTTATTTTCAATCGGAGCTTTGTATGCCAGTTGGGAATACATGCAACAAAAAAAATGGCGCTGGAATCTACAAGCGGGAATATGGCTCTTTTTAGGCTTGCTGGCCAAAGAGAATGCCTTGACCTTTGTAGCAGTCATCCCTTTGACGCTTTATTTTTTTGCCAAAAAAGAAATACGCGTACTGTTGCAAAACCTAGGTGTTTTGCTGGCAGCGGCAGCCATATACTTGCTCATGCGCTATTGGGCAGTTGGGCATTTGCTCAGCGGCGGTGAAACCGTTGCCAATTTATTGAACGATCCTTATGTGGGGCTTTCTTGGGCCAAAAAATATGCGAGCATTGTTTTGGCTTTAGGTTGGTACTTGCGCTTGTTGTTGTTCCCGCACCCGCTGACTCATGATTACTATCCTTTTCAAATTCCGGTTGTAAGTTGGGGCGATTGGCGGGTGATATTGTCGTTGTTGGCTTACGGTGGATTGGCAGTTGTTGCAGTAATTGGCTGGCGAAGCAAAAGCGTTGCAGCCTATTGCGTTTTGTTTTTCTTGATCACCTTATCTATGGTGTCCAACCTTTTTTTCAACGTGGGGACTACCTTGAATGAACGTTTTGTTTTTCTACCTTCTTTGAGTTTGAGCCTCGCCATTGCTTGGTTACTGATGCGTTGGTTGCCCGAAAAAATGCAAAAAATACCCGAAAATAGGTATGCACTTGGCGGTGGAATTCTAGTCGTACTGCTTGGCGGTTATTTTTTAAAAACAGAAATGCGACTACCCGATTGGCAAGATGAATATCACCTCAATCAGGCTGCTTATAAATATTCACCCAATAGTGCCCGCGCCAATCTTTTTATGGGCGTAGCGATTTTTAACCGCGATTATGCGGCCGCACAAACGCCGCAAGAGAAATTGACTTTACTCAATACCATCGCACCAATGGTGGATAAAGCGCTGCGGATCATTCCCAGCTACAGCAATGCCCAAGATTTCAAAGCGGGATTGGCTGGCGAGCGATTTGTGTTGGATCAGCAGTTGTCTCCTTTGTTGCAGACTTATTTTGATATCATCCATTATTTGCCAGAATCAGCCAACATGAATCGGTTTTTGCCTTGGATTGCTACCCACAACAACAACCCCGCTGCTTTTGCCGATTTTTGTTATCGAGCCGGATTTCAATATTTGGCACAAGAAAAACAGAATTTCGACCAGGCAATGAAGCTGATCAAGTATGGTTTGCAAGCGACGCCAGGAAATCCACAATTGACTACGGCATTGGAACAAGTGAAAAGAATGGCGCGTTAGTGAGGCTTCTGTCGTTTTTGAAAGCTTAATGGTCGGAGATTTTTGCATTCAAATAGGTAAATAATATAACGTTGCACACAATTAGCTGCTTTGTGGCAGTTTTATTGGATATCACTTAACCAACCCAATCCTTGTATTGCTATGACTGCACACGAAATTGACTATGAAATCCATGGCGAAGAGATGCAATTTGTTGAAATTGAATTGGATCCAATGGAAACTGTTATCGCCGAATCCGGTAGCTTCATGATGATGGATGAAGGCATTGAGATGAAAACGATTTTTGGCGACGGCAGCCTGCAAGACAACAACAGCGGCATTTGGGGCAAAGTGCTCTCTGCGGGCAAGCGCTTGCTTACCGGCGAAAGTTTGTTCATGACGGCCTTTGTTCATGGCGGTGAAGGCAAACTGAAAGTGTCATTTGCTGCTCCTTATCCTGGCAAAATTATTCCTGTTGATCTTACCAAATTTGAAGGCAAGCTTATTTGTCAAAAAGATGCGTTTCTCTGCGCTGCAAAAGGCGTAAGCGTAGGGATTGAATTTTCTCGCAAACTGGGTCGCGGCTTTTTTGGCGGTGAAGGTTTTATCATGCAAAAATTGGAAGGCGATGGAATGGCTTTTTTGCATGCTGGTGGTACCATCATGGAGAAAAAACTGGAAATTGGCGAAGTACTCAAAATTGATACCGGCTGCTTGGTCGCCTTTACCCGGGATGTAGATTACGATATTGAGATGGTAAAAGGCATTCGCAACGCCATTTTTGGCGGCGAAGGCTTGTTTTATGCCCGTTTGGAAGGGCCAGGCTCCGTTTGGATTCAATCGTTGCCGTTCAGCAGATTGGCAGATCGTGTTTTGCAAGCTTCAAAACATTACGGCAAAGGCAGCAAAGATGAAGGTAGCATTTTAGGCACCATCGGAAATCTACTGGACGGCAACTAAGAGTGTGGTTTATCGTCCTTTATTGATGACATCTCTAGCCGAGTCGATATAGGGTTTCCAGTATTTGCTGGCTAGAATGTCTTCCATGATTACACCGCGCGATGTGGTGCTATGTACAACTTTGATACTTTTGCCATCATTGGACACTACCAATGAAACGTGGAAAATTGGAGCGCCAGGGCTGCGACGGTAAAAAACCAAATCTCCAGGTTTTACACTTTCGATGGGTTTTAGCGCCCCCTGGATGGCTTGGTCATGCGCACTGGCCGACAACTTTACATTGTATTTGCTCATTACAAAAGAGGTAAATCCGGAGCAATCAAATCCAGTTTTGGGTTCTTTACCAGCGGGTAGATAAGGAAGTCCGATAAATTGCTCGGCATAATCAACCACCTCATTCCGCAAGGCCATTTCTTTGCGCGTGGCTTCGGTAGTGGGCACCGGAGATTCCGTAGGTTTGTATGTTTTGGGCCGATCAGTTGTCAAATCGCGGATAACCGAACAGCGGTAAGTAGTTATTGCAATTGCAGCAAGTACTAAAATACGTAGAAAAGAGGGTTGAAAAAGGGAGACTCTAAACATAGCTTTTGGTTTTAAAGTGAAGGTTTAGTGCAACCCTAAACCTATTCCTGGTGGTAATTATTTTGGATTTAGGATTATTTTAAGACAGCGCTTGATTTCAATTCAGTTGTATCGAAAAAAGTGCAACAAAGAATATTTGTACGCAGCTATTATCTTAAAGTTTTGTTGAAAACCACCCCAAAAGTATATCTTCGTTCAGAGCTTGTTCCGGATTCTGGTTCGATGGCGAAAATGAGCTAAAATTTACATCAATGAGGCGCAAAAAGCGGAGTGTAGCAGCGCTACATGAGCATTTTTGTAACGAAATTGGGGTGAATTTTGGCCATTTGCAGCTCGAAGCAGAATCCGGAACAAGCTCTTATACTACGGGAAATTTTATACTGAGCTGTTGCCAAACCTTCCAGGTCTCGAAGACCTGGAAGGTTTACGCTAAAAATGCTCAGTAGCACGATCTTCGTTTCAAAAGCATCTTAGCCTATGACCTTACGAGAATTTTTTGTATACTTTGGCAATAACCCCCAATCGGTGGTAGTCTATTTCGCCGCATTGCCTTTGGTGGCGATCCTAATGGGGCTCATTCCGCGCGATCAAAGACAACAACCGCCTTGGAATTATCTTTACGCCGCTATCATCTACTTATCAGCGGTGCCTGGACTTTTTGTGCTAACACTTAACATCTACGTGTTTTTGTTTGAACGCCAGAGCATCATGGATTTGGATATTTTTTCCCAAGTTTTACCGATGGTATCAATGCTCATTACCTTGGGCATCATTCGCAAGGATGTTGATCTGCGCTATGTGCCGGGGTTTGAAAAACTATCGGGTTTGATGGTATTGATTACCGCTGTTTTAGGTTTAATGTGGATCATCGACCGCACCCATGTCATCGCCTTTATCAACTTAAGGTTTGAGTACGTGGTGTTGATCTTTTTTGCCATGATCATCTTGATCCGAATAGGGTACTATCAAGTTTTTGGTAGCCCATACCGCAGTCAAGGTTAAATTATGGATGCTTACCGATTTAGTACCCAGCACATTTCTTCCATCTACAGTTTTTTATCGCGCATCGGAATTGAGGTAGACGAGCGTCCAATAGCAGGGTTTACATTTTTACCGGGCGTGATGGCCGAAAAAGGTATTTTGGTGGTGGACCGCGCCAAATTGCGTCAACCTGCCGATTTGCTATTTGAGGCCAGTCGTTTAGCGCTCACAATTCCAAGTGAGCGACAATATTTGAGTGGCGAACTGGAGCAGAACCCCGAAATCACCACCCAACAAGAAGAAACAACCCTGATTCTGTGGAGTTACGCTGCAATAAAAGCCATTGGGTTACCGGAAGAAGTGGTTTTTAATGCCGAGGGGTATCGGGGAGACGCCAACTGGCTCATTACAAATTTTGAAAATGGAAATTTTATCGGCTTGCCCAATTTGATTGCCATGGGACTAACTACTGCCAGCGATTTCCCGGTAATGCAAAAATGGTTGTGCGATGAATTGGTCTAGCATGTTTTTGAATTTTAATTAACTTGAATTAATCTGTCAAAAAATAACAAATCATGAGCCAAACACCTAACTCTTATCGTTCGGTTGACCAAACCTTCCCACAGTATCTTTCGGCGCTGACCCTTATCCATGCGGCATTGGGAATAGGGCAATTGCTTTTTGGGCTGGTGTCTATTTTTTTGATTCAAACCGATGAACCAGCCATTCAATCGCTTCCGGTCTCCGAAACTACCTTGCAGTTTTTGATTCCCACCCTGCTTTTGATTGGATTTATTGCGGGAAGGTTATTGTTCAAAAATAAGTTGAACAGCTTAAAAGAGTCTGATGATTTGGATGTTAAATTGAAAACTTTTCGCTCCGCGTCGGTCATCAAATATGCCTTAGCTGAAGGCCCTATCTTGATTTCAATAATGACTTACCTTCTTACCCATTCCATACTTTTTCTGGGGCTAGCCGGTTTGGGACTTATCACTTTTATGCTCGATCGACCAACCAAATATAGCATCATTGATGGATTGGCGCTGTCACAAAAAGAAATTGCCTCCATTGAAAATCCCGAGTTGATACTTGTGAAAGGCAGTAATTAAAAACCGCCTCTTACACCTATTCCACAATAAACTTCCCAACAGCAACCGTTTCTTCGGCTTCCAGGCGGTAAAAATACGCGCCTTGCGGAAGCTCTTTTACCGACACCGACAAAGCTTGTTTGCCGCTCTGTTGCCACCCCTCAAACCATACCGCCAGTTGTCGGCCAGATAAATCAAATGCCGATAAGCGTACTTTTCCAGGGTTAGATAACTGATATTGGACGGTCAGCTGATCATGCGCAGGGTTAGGAAAATGTTGCAATTGAAAAGCTTCAGCCTTTGGCGCTTCTTTTACGTCCACCGTTTTTCCAAACGCTTCTATTCCATACCAAAGGGTCTTGGCCGACTGCAAATCAATGGCTAATTCAAAAATACCTTTGCCAATGGGTTTCAAAGTAGTATAATCACTCGCCTGCCCAGTTGTACTTAGCGGGTACAATCGAATGGAATCCATACTCGGTAACTCCAAACGCACTAAGGCTTGCAAAGGCGCCATGTAGGTAGGCGCGCTACCAAAGTTGCTGTTCAATGTTTTGTTGCTTTGCCAAGCCATCCCAAAATTTTGCAATTTAGTAGAAAGGGTAAGCAACGAGCGCTTGGTTGCAATGAGCGGATCTCCTTTGGTGCTCACCCAAGTGATGGCGGCAAAGCCATCAGCTCCCACCAGCGTAAGCGGACCTGCTTTGGTATTAATCACATTGTCAACATAGCCGGTAATGGCCACAAAAGCTGGCGCATTACTGATCAATAAGCGATTGTTGGTTGATAAAGTGGTTTGTTGATTATCGGTAACATAAGGCGAAGCACTAACCGGAGGGAGCTTATCCATTCCGCCCGCTTGTGCGGCTTGGTAGCTGCGTACTTTGACATCGTTGGTCATACCCAGTTGAAGATCGTAGGGAGCAAATTTTCCCCAGCGCCCCTGGTTGTCATTTTTTTGCATGCTGAAAACATATTCTGGCGAAAAATCGACCAAATAAGTACTTTGAGCAGGAGCTAACAACCCTTGTCGATAGGCGTAGGCGCAAGAAGGGAAAAGACTCATCACCGAATTATCTCGGTGAATGCTGAAATAACCGCCCACCTTATCCGTAAACCAATCAAAATCGCCATTGTAATCAAAAAACATAATGCCATCTACGCCATGAAAAGCGGCATAGGCAGCCATGCTGGGCACCATTTCCGTACGGTAGCGATTAGGAAAAGCATGATTAAATTCGCTGATGGTAAACGGGCGATCTGCTGGTTGTAGTCCATGCATGACCGAACTTAATTCAGGCATACCATATCCTAAAGACGATTCATTGTTGATTAACCAATTGTTGATATCCCAAGCGACACCCGGAAACTGCGGATGATCCCAATAGCTGTGGTCATCGATGAAGTCCATGTTTTTTTGCGCCAAAATATCAGCGGCGCCCACTAGGGCATTGGTGCCGGTAATCGGCGCGGTAACGCCTATTTGCTCGCGCAAAAAACGCCGCATTTCATCAAAATACTTTTGTTGGGTTTCGATATAAAAAGCGGCCAAGTCATTACCCCGTTGTTCGGTGTAAAAAAGGCGCTCCGAAAAATCCACGCGTTTTACTTGCCGATTGCTCAGCGATTCTTGGGCGCTCAGGCCATTTTTTTCGGGTTTCCCAAAACTGATGTCGTCAAACCAGAATTTCCCCACCTGGTTGTCAAACGAAAAAGAGATTCTGCCAGCTCCGTTGTTGTCTTCAGGGGCTTTAAAAGTGAGGCGAAAAGTTTGCCACTGTGTAGTAAGATTCACCGTAAAACCGGTATACCAAGTGTAAGGATTATTGTCGCGCATCAAGGTGACATTCAGTTTGCGCACTACATCCGAACGGGCCGAAAAAATCAACCCGTACACCGAATCCTTTTTTATCGTAAAGCCTACTTGTTTGAATTGTAGGTGCCAGTCGGTGCCGGTTACCTTGGTCACGTCCACGCGGGCGCTGCTGGCGCCTTGGAATTTGACACTGCGATCAACGTTTAGCGTTGCGGCCGCCGTTTCGTGTAGCTCGATCTGCCAATTATTGCTTGGTGTACCCAATTCAAACCCACTATCGCGCACTTGATTGCTGGCGCCTGCGGCTACCGCACCTTGATTCCAGGCTGCGGCCAGGGCTGCATCCGTTTGGTACTTATTGCGCAAAAAATTGACCCACAAACTGTCCAGCATCCGCGAATGCCGTTGAATCAACTTGCCGCCGTTTTTGTTTGGTTTGAGTCCGTTTTCTTTCCAAGCGCCGTACAAACTCGATTCATTGAGAATTTCAACAATGCCCAAAACGGGGTCTTTGGCCAGCGGTAGCCCAGTATACGGATTGACATGCCCCAGTAATTGCTGGGCGTATTCTTTCTCCAGGTTTTGCAAATAAGGATCAAAAATGCTGGGAATTTTACCAAAATCATCAGCCAGGGAGTCGGCAAAAATCACCCCGTCGCTTTTTTGGTACGTACGGGATACATGTAAATTCATATCAGCGTAGATGCCGTTGCGTTTCAGTTGCGCCAGCAAATAATCAAGGCGGTCTACGGTAACGGGGTTCAATTTTCTAGTGCCGCCATCGGCAAAAATAGTACCCGCACTCGCCGACCAACCTGGATTGTCGAGGTGGTGAAAACGGATCAGGTTGACGCCAAACTTGCGCAAACGTGCGGCAACGCCCTGCGCCAAACTAGGCGGAACAAACGCTCCTGCGGCCACCATATTGACGCCCCAAAACCGAATGGGGTTAGCTCCGGCTAGAAATTGGCCATCACTGGAACTGCGAATGCTATTTGCAGCAGTGATTGTTTTTGCCGGAAATTCAGGCAAAAAAGGACTGGCCAGGGAATCAAAGGGAGGGAGATAAAAATTGAACCCATTGGAAAAAGGTTGTGAAAAGCAGGTTATTGCTAAGCTCAAACTAAATAGTAAAATGGACAGCCTTTTTTTCATTTCTTCGGTTTTAGAAACAATCAATGCATAAAATTAAAGCAAAATTGGGTCAAAAATATTTTAATCTTTGGTATAAGTTAAGGAACGGGTGAATAATAAAGTGTCATTTTAGCCGCCGTTATTTTGCTGCCAATCGACTATCTTTTGAAGCGCAATGTGGGGCATTGTAACGAAAAAGATAGGAAGAATGGCAGTGAAAGAGCAAGGCAAAAGTGATACTTTATTGTTTACCCGTTCCTTAGCACCGCATCTTCGATGGAGTGGTTAAAAAAATGTAGCCACAAATTGCACAAATTAAAGCACAAACACTGTTCGTGACGGGTGCACAAACGCCAGTTTGTGTCCTAATTTGTGAAAATTTGAGAAATTTGTGGCTAGAAATTTGTTTTGCTGCACGCCGAAGGCGAGCTACTAATCTTTTACATTCTTTGTAAGCAAAAAAATGGCCGATATGCTATATGATCAAATCCAGGAAGCGCTTGCTTTCATCAAAACCCGGACCGATTTTCAACCAGATTATGGTATTATTCTTGGAACGGGGCTCAGCGGCTTAGCCGAGGAAATCGAAAAAGTATGCGTCATTCCTTATGGCGATATTCCCCATTTTCCAGTGTCTACCGTACAAAGTCATGCCGGCGAATTGGTTTTTGGTCATCTGGCCGGACAAAAAGTGGTGGTCATGGCAGGGCGTTTTCATTTTTATGAGGGTTATTCCATGCAACAAGTGACTTTCCCCGTCCGCATATTGAAATTTTTGGGCATCCAACGTTTAGTGATCAGCAATGCTGCGGGCAGTGTAAGCCAACACATTTATGGCGGGGATTTGGTGTTCATCAAAGACCATATCAATTTTCAGCCAGAAAACCCGCTGCGTGGCGCCAACGACGAACGGCTAGGGCCGCGTTTCCCCGATATGCTGCACACCTACGACCGTGCGCTCAATGCGCGCGCCATCGCAATTGCGCAGGCACACGGCATCCGCGCGCATGAGGGCGTGTACCTAGGCTTGCAAGGCCCCAACTTGGAAACGCCAGCTGAATACAATTTTGCCCACATCATTGGCGCCGACCTCATCGGTATGTCAACCATACCGGAAGTATTGGTGGCTCGCCATATGGGTTTGCCTTTATTGGTTGTTTCGGTGGCTACCAATCGCTCTTATCCCATTGAAGATATACGCCCTACTACCGTCGACGATGTTATCGCGGTTGCCAAAGCGGCTGAACCTAAACTGGCACTGATTGTTAAAGAGCTTTTGCAAACTGGGATGTGATTTATTCCCGAATGATGCGGTAAATACCATAACCTAATAATCCAACTACGATAATAGTACCGAAGGTGGAAAAAAGATTGGTGGAAATGGTTTCCAAGGTAGGCCAAGCCTGGCGAATGCCCAAAACCACTACGGCAACCAACAAAAGCCCAAAGAAAATCTTTTTGATGTCCATGTTTTTCAATTTTCGGCCAAATTAAAACTATTCTGCCTGCCGAAGAAAGTGTAAATTGGCGTTTTTATTTGCGGCAAAAAATAGGGTGTAGGTAAAGGTCTAAAAACCGCCACAAACCTATGTTTTTGCATAACCCGACCAAGTAAGCAATGTCAGAAGACAACAACACACATATTGATGTTCAGGAATACATCGAAGTCATTGGCGCGCGGGAGCACAACCTGAAAGACATTGACATTCGTATTCCCCGCAATAAATTGGTGGTCATTACCGGAATCAGCGGTAGCGGAAAATCTTCGCTGGCTTTTGATACCATTTATGCTGAAGGTCAGCGGCGCTATATGGAAACATTCTCAGCGTACGCCCGGCAATTCATTGGCGAAATGGAACGCCCCGACGTGGAGCGCATCACCGGATTGAGCCCGGTTATTTCCATTGAACAAAAAACAACGGGTCGAAATCCCCGCTCTACGGTTGGAACCATCACCGAGATCTACGATTTTATGCGTTTGCTGTACGCTCGTGCTGCCGACGCGTATTCGTACGTGAGCGGTCAACTGATGGTGAAGTACAGCGAGGAACAAATGCAAGAAAGGATCCTCAAGACCTTCAATGGCAAAAAGGTTTCCTTGCTCGCCCCGATGGTGCGCGGTCGTAAAGGGCATTACCGCGAACTTTTTGAACAAGTTCGCAAACAAGGGTATACCAAAATCCGGGTAGACGGAGAAGTGCTGGATCTGGTTCCTGAAATGCAAGTTGACCGCTACAAAGTTCACGATATCGAAGTGGTCATCGATCGAATTAGCGTTCAAACCAATAAACCAGAACGATTACACGACTCGCTCCAGTTGGCGCTTAAAATAGGCAATGGCGTAGCGATGCTGCTCGAAATTGACACTAACACAGTCACCACCTACAGCAAGCATTTGATGGACCCCGAAACGGGTGTTTCCTACGAAGAACCATCCCCCAATACCTTTTCCTTCAACTCTCCTTATGGCGCTTGTCCTACTTGTAGCGGCTTGGGCGTAATCAATCAAGTAGATTTGGATAAGGTGCTACCTGATAAAGACAAAAGTATCAACGATGGCGGTTTTGCACCGCTGGGGGAAGTACGCGACAATCTAGCATTCAAACAACTGCGGGCTTTTGCCAAAAAATACAGCTTTAGTTTTTCTACCCCCATTAAAGACTTGCCGCCTGCTGCCATGGAGGCCATCTTGTACGGGAAAGGAGAAAAACTGGATATAAAATTTGATGCCAGCGCCGATACCAGCTACAACCTGGCTTATGAGGGCTTGATCAAAATGTTGGAACGCTGGTATCAAGAAACAACTTCCGAAAAAATTCGCAATTGGGCTGAAGAATTCATGACAGTTGCGGAATGCCCGGAATGCAAAGGCTACCGGTTGCGCCAGGAATCGCTGCACTACAAATTGAATGGCAAACACATTGGCGAGCTGGCGCAAATGGATATTGGCGAATTGGAGATCTGGTTTGAGGACATTGAAAAAGACCTATCCACCCGCCAGCAAGCCATTGCTCGGGATGTGCTCAAGGAAATTCGCCTGCGTTTGGGCTTTTTGATGCACGTAGGCTTGGAGTATCTCACGCTTAATCGTCCCTCGCGCACCCTTTCGGGCGGGGAATCACAACGCATCCGGCTAGCAACACAAATCGGATCCCAACTGACCGGTATCACCTACATTTTGGACGAACCCAGCATTGGCCTCCATCAACGCGACAACCTAAAATTGATTGAAGCGCTCCGCCAATTAACCGATATCGGCAACACCGTATTGGTGGTGGAACACGACAAAGACATCATGATGGCTTCGGATTACCTCATTGACTTGGGGCCTGGCGCCGGAAAATACGGCGGCCAATTGGTAGGAGAGGGCGAACCGCATACTTTTTTAAACGGCAATACCATTACCTCTGATTATTTGGTCAATCGCCGCCGCATTGAGCTCCCGGAGATTAGGCGCAAGGGCAATGGGCAATCGTTGGAACTAAAAGGCGCCACCGGTAACAACCTTAAGGATGTGTCTATTTCCATTCCCTTGGGCACGCTTTGCTGCGTAACTGGTGTATCAGGCAGTGGAAAGTCGACTTTGATCAATGAGACGCTTTATCCCATTTTGCGCCAACATTTTTACCATAGTTTGAAAGCGCCGATGCCTTATCAAGAGATCAAAGGCTTGGAATATGTGGATAAAGTCATTGAGATCGATCAATCGGCCATTGGGCGTACGCCAAGGTCGAATCCCGCTACGTATACCGGCGTTTTTACCGATATCCGCAAAATATTTTCTGACCTTCCGGAGGCAAAAATCCGGGGGTATAAACCGGGGCGTTTTTCGTTCAACGTGAAAGGTGGCCGTTGTGAAGTGTGTGAAGGATCAGGCATGCGGGTCATTGAAATGAATTTTTTGCCCGATGTGTACGTGCACTGCGAAAATTGCCAAGGGAAACGCTACAACCGCGAAACGCTGGAGGTTTTGTACAAAGGCAAATCCATCAATGATGTACTGGATATGCCGGTGAGCGAAGCAGCCGACTTTTTTCAAAATATACCCAACATTTTTCGCAAGCTGAGCACTTTGCAGGAAGTAGGGTTGGGCTACATTACCCTTGGTCAGCAGGCCACCACACTATCTGGCGGCGAAGCCCAGCGGGTAAAACTGGCCGAAGAGTTGTCAAAACGCGATACCGGGCGCACCATCTATATCCTTGATGAGCCGACTACCGGACTCCATTTTGAAGACATCCGCCATTTGCTGGATGTGCTGTACAAATTGGTGGATCGTGGCAACACCGTTTTGGTGATCGAACACAACATGGATGTCATCAAAGTTGCCGATTTCATCATCGACATGGGGCCGGAGGGCGGTCAGCGTGGTGGTCAGGTGCTTTGTTCTGGTACGCCTGAGGAGGTGGCTAAGGTGAAAAAGAGTTACACGGGGCAGTTTTTGAAAGCGGAGTTGAAGTAGGAAAGGGGAAACAGCAAATTACTTAGCCAAACCCTGAACTATATTTCTGTGGTAAGTTTAGGAGAGTTGTATGCTTTATCTCTCATATTATAAATTTGACCGCGTGAGGTATATATTGGAGATTAAGAATGTTCCTTTTTTTGTTTATGAAGTAGACGATGAAATCATTTTGAAATGGATAAAATAAAAAGCTACCAACATATCCTCATCACAATATTGGAGGAATACGCGGCGATTCCGCCCTCCTATCCTACTACTTTGCGGGATGAACTGATCATCGATACCCAACGGAACCATTTTCAATTGATTACAGTAGGCTGGGAGGGGACTCAATTTGTACACGAAGCCATTTTTCACCTGGATATTATTGATGGTAAAGTATGGATTCAGCAAAATAATAGCGAGGCTAAGTTGACCGATGAATTGATTGAAAGAGGGGTAGCGAAATCGGATATTGTACTGGGATTTCAGCATCCTGAATCAAGGGCGCATTCGGGTTTTGCGGTGGCTTAAAACCTTTAAGTCTTGGACGCATCAATCATTTTTTATACTTCGCATATTTGTTCAACCCCGTTTACTTTACTTTATTTCTTAATTGTTTTTTGACTTGATTGTTTTTGCTACTCGATTTTGCTATTTTGACATATACAAAAAGAATAATGTTTCACTGTTGGAGGGGTGCTTTTGCTTCCCTTCACTTTGAAAAAATATTTGATTTTTCATCATTTATCAACTCGCCTTTTTACTGTCCAATCTTTGGAATACCCTTCAACCCAAAACTTAATTTATTGTGGTTTAAAAAAAATGGTTATTATCCTAATTTTGAATTATCTTTATCCTCGGATTTACCCGTAGGCATGGCCTTAATTTGTATCAGCCAACCAAATTGCTAAAATTGCACTCTGGTTTGTACAGTTTCGGATATCAATACTTTGATCAAATGCTTAAAGTTTTGCACCTCATTTTGGCACTTAATATACTGTTGTCCTCAACAGGATTGACTGTATTTGAGCATTTGTGCCAAATGAAAGGTAGAACCATCGGCGTGTTTGTCAAACCTCATGGCTGCTGTGCAAAAAAACAAACCTACCAATCCTCCTGGCAAAAAGCCAAAACTTGCCATTTAAACAAAGCACCCCAAATCAACAGAAAGCCCTGCTGCCAGGATAAATCACAATTTGTCAAATCCAATATTCAAGGAGCAGTGCAAAAAATCGCACTATCCGATTTCCATTTTCAAGTTTTCAACATTCAGCCCCTGCCAATACTGTCATCGGAGCTGTATGCCTTACCGATCAGTCAAAAAACACTGCGTTTTTACCTGTATAAACCACCGCCTCAGGTGACCGATATTCGGGTGTTTATACAGTCTTTCCTTTGTTAGCCTTTTCTTTCCCTCTGACTTTTGTCGTTCTGACAAAATACTGAAGCCATTTGTGCTTCTTAGTCACTTTCATATGCAAAAACTGGATCGTTTCGCTGCTTGGAGTAGCATAACTGTCTAATGTTGGCCTCAATTTTCCAAGCAATTAATGCTCAAGCATGAAAAAGCTATTGCTATTCAACGCGTTGTTGTTTTTGTCCTGGGCAATGTCTGCCCAGCAACAAGCAACGAAAATAGACTTCAAGGTTCCTACGCCTAGCCCTGATGCTACTTTTACTCAACAATTTGGAGAGGGTGAAATCAAAGTGTCCTATGGGCGCCCTTTGACGCGGGGGCGCAAAATCTTTGGCGCCCTAGTGCCATATGATAGCCTCTGGCGGACTGGTGCCGGAGAATGTACTACGCTGGAATTCGGAGCAGCGGTAATTATTGGCGACAAAAAAATGGACCCTGGCAAGTATTCCTTGTTCACCATTCCACGATCAAATGAGTGGACAATTGTACTCAATACCGATGTTTCTTTGCATGGCTCTTTTGGCTATGATCCCAAAAAGGATGCTCATCGCTTCAACATTAAGCCGATTGTAACCGAACGCTTCAATGAAACCTTCACGATTGAAATCAACGATTTCAAGACCAATGGCGAGGCTTCATTGAATTTGCTCTGGGAAAACACGCTGATCAGAATTCCTTTGCGTACCCCAGCGGACGATACCATCATGACACAAATCCAGCAGCGGCTCCTCAAAAACAAAGAACAAAATGCGGATTTGCTTTTTCAAGCGGCCAATTATTATCACGCAACCCGTAGAGACCTGCAACAAGCTGCGCAGTGGGCCTTGGCTGCAGAAAAACTGGACCCTGAAAATTTTGCCATCCCCAATTTAGCACAAAAGATCTTTGCCGATTTGCTAGACTACCGCATGGCCACCCAAGTGGCTCAGCGCGCAATCGTTTTGGGAGAAAAGCAAAACAAAACCGCTGCTGTTGCAGCTTTAAAGAAACGCGTTGCCGAATGGCTGAAGATGAAGTAAGTCGTGCGGAAAATAACTTGACTTTTATCAATTTCTAAATACAATCAAATGAAAAACATGTTAACCGCAAGCCTGGTGCTTGTACTTTCGATTGGCTTGTTTTCGGCTTGCCAAAACAACGCTTCCAAACCCGCTGTTGAAACCGCCGCAGCTGGTGTAAAATACATCTGTCCGATGAATTGTGAAAATGGCAAAACGTATGACGAACCTGGCTCCTGTCCGGTATGCCACATGGATCTTGAACCTACCAAGGCAGAAGTAGAAGCCAATAAATCGGTATACATTACTGCGTTTTCAAGTAATCCGGCGCAATTCGAAGCGGGTAAGCCAGGCATGATGTCATTTACGCCTCAGATCAAAGGAAACGAGAGTGCTGCGGTGCCACTTGACCTTGTTCATGAGAAAAAAATGCACCTCATTTTGGTGAGCGACGATCTGTCTACGTTTGACCATATTCACCCGGAATTCTCTGCTTCAGGGAGTTACGACATCAAAGTGCTGGGCAAAGGGGAGAATTTTACCAACGGCCGTGGACACAACGAAACCCGTTTTGATGCGGGTGGGAAGTACTATGCTTTTGCGGACTTCAAACCCACTGGTGGATTGAATCAGGTCAATAAAACAGAAATCAACGTAGCAGGCACACCCGCCAAAGCAGTTGTTTATAGTCAACCTAAATTGACCACCACCATTGATGGCTACAGTGTTACCCTCGAAGCTGGACATGATGGCACTGGTTTTGTTGCCGGCAGCCAGCAGCATATCCCGGTATCGATTAAGCTGGCGGGCAAAGTTGTAGATCCCTCTACTTTCGAGAATTATCTTGGGGAAAAGGCGCACCTGGTGCTGGTTGAAGTAGGTACAAAGGCTTACGTTCATACCCATCCTGCAGCAGAAAATGGTAAGTTGGATATTCATACCACTTTTGCCCAACCGGGAACTTATCGTGGTTGGTTGCAATTCCAAACCGATGGAAAAGTGCATACCGCTGATTTGGTGCTGAAAGTAAAAGCTGAGACAATGCATGACGATCATACTGGTCACAAAGCAGACGAACATTCCAACCATTAAGAGCTTGTTCAGGATTCTGATTCGCGCTACAAATGGCTAAAATCCACCCCCATTTCGTTGCGAAAATGCTCATGTAGCGCTGCTACACTCCGCTTTTCGCGCCTCATTGGGGCGAATTTTAGCTCATTTTCACTATCGAACCAAAATCCTGAACAAGCTCTAAATCTTATAGCTATGAAAAAGATTGTTTTTTTCTTGTTTTTCGCCTTGTTTGTACAGGTTGCTTTTGCTCAATCAACAGCAAGTAGCAAAGTAAAAAGTGCACAGTTTAAAGTTTTGGGCAACTGTGGAATGTGTAAAAAAACCATCGAAACAGCGGCGCTGTCAGCGAATGCAACTACGGCAAGTTGGGACCCAAAAACCGATCAATTGTCTATCACCTTTAAAAACAAAAAATCCTCCCCAGATGCTATCCAAAAAGCAGTAGCATTGGCAGGATACGATAATGCTGGCTACAAAGCCAACGACGCAGCGTATAGTCAACTTCCTGGCTGCTGTCAGTACGACCGTACTGGTGAAGCAGGGGGGACCAAGTCCTGTACGATGGATGAATCAAAGAAACAATAGTATTTTTTAAGCTACTTCGGGGGTTTAAATCGTTTTTTAATTCCTGAAGTAGCTATATATTTTTCAAATGCTGAATCGAATCATTCTATTTTCGTTACAAAATCGACTGTTTGTAGTCGCTTCTGCTGCTTTGCTACTCGTGTGGGGCAGTTGGACGGCCATTAAACTCCCGGTTGATGTATTACCTGACCTAAACCGTCCAAGGGTAACCGTGTTTCTGGAAGCTGGGGGCATGTCACCTGAAGAAGTGGAGGCACAAGCAATACTACCCGTCGAAATCGCTTTGAACGGTTCTCCAGGGGTAGAAGTCGTTCGTTCGAGTGCTTCCCGGGGTATTGGCTTGGTATTCGTCGAGTTTGATTGGAACGTTGATGTGTTTCGCGCGCGTCAGTTGGTAGCTGAAAAACTGGCTACGGTTGCTTTGCCTAAAGGTATTGTTCCGGTGATGGGGCCCATCTCTTCGGTAATGGGACAAATCATGCTTCTGGGGGTGTCCACTAAAGCCGATAGCACCGGCCAAATAAAAAGTTCTGCTGCAGACTTGCGCACCTTGGCCGATTTCGTAATTCGCCGCCGGGTGTTGGCCATTAAAGGTGTAGCCCAGGTCATTCCCATGGGCGGAGACCGGCTTCAGTATCAAATCCTGGTTTCGTCCGTAAAACTCAAACAGTACAAGCTAACGCTTGAAGACGTCAGTGTTGCCTTGGGTGACGCTAATGTAAATTCAACGGGTAGTTTTTTCAATCGCTATGGTTCGGAAGTGTTGATTTCGGTGCTGGGTAGAGCAAACAATTTAGAAGACTTGCGCAAAACTGTCGTTGTCAACCGTGAAGGCAATCCGGTCTTGCTAGGTCAGGTAGCAGATGTACAATTTGGCGCAGCCATTAAGCGGGGTGACGCTTCTGTTAATGCGCGACCATCGGTTATTTTGACCATTGAAAAGCAGCCCGGTGCAAATACTGTAGCACTCACCGAGGCCATTGAAAAAGCACTCACCGAGCTGCAAAGCTCCCTTCCATCCGATGTACTGCTGAATCCCCATGTTTTTCAACAAAAGAACTTCATTGAAAATGCCATATCCAATGTAGAGGAAGCCTTACGTGATGGGTTTGTTCTGGTAGTGATTGTATTGTTTCTTTTTTTGTTGAATTTCCGAACCACAATCATCACTTTGACTGCTATTCCTCTTTCATTGGTCATCACGGCATTGGTTTTTAAATGGTTCGGTATTTCCATCAATACCCTGACCCTTGGAGGTCTGGCCATTGCCATCGGGGAGTTGGTTGATGATGCCATCGTTGATGTGGAAAATGTATTCCGGCGCTTGCAAGAAAACCAAGCACAGGGTAAACCAAAAAACGCTTTACAGGTTATTTTTGATGCCAGTAGTGAGGTGCGCAATTCCATCGTTTATGCCACCATTATTGTCGTGCTGGTATTTTTGCCTTTGTTTCAATTACAGGGTATTGAGGGTCGAATATTTGCACCATTAGGTATTGCTTATATCACTTCAATCCTGGCCTCGCTCCTTGTTTCGCTGACTCTTACACCTGCACTTTGCAGTTATCTCTTGCCTCAATCAAACCTCAATGCAGGGCATGAATCTTGGTTGGTCCGGGGGCTTAAAAAACAGGACTTGAAATTGCTCAACTATGGACTAGCTCAACCCCGAGTAGTGATTGCTGGAGCGCTTGTATTGGTAATGGGAGCAGTATTCATGGCGACCCGTTTTGGATCAGAATTTTTACCTCCATTCAATGAAGGTAGCTTTACCATTAACCTGTATGCTCCATCAGGTACGTCACTCGAAGAAAGTAATAAAATAGGCTCTGTAGCCGAAAAACTCATCTTGCGCATCCCCGATGTACAGTATACCGCACGCCGAACGGGCCGTGCCGAATTAGATGAGCACGTAGAACCAGTTAGCAATTCTGAAATTGAAGTTGAACTGCACCAGGATGCTCGTCCGCGTTCAGCAGTAGTTGCCGACATCAGAAAGCAGTTGTCCAACCTTGCTGGTGTGTCGGTCAGCATCGGCCAACCCATTTCACATCGACTTGACCATTTGTTGAGTGGCGTTCGGGCTCAAGTGGCCATTAAAATTTTTGGAGAAGACCTCACCGAGCTTCGCGCCTTGGCAGGAGAAGTCCAAACCGCTGTTAAAGGCACTTTGGGTACGGTGGACGTTCAAGTGGAACGGCTGGTACTCGTCCCACAATTGACCATTCGACTCGATCGACTTGCCCTCCAGCGCTACGGAATTCAAACGGGTAAAGTAGCTCGCGACCTTGAAGTGCTGTATGGTGGTCGAGTGGTTTCCCAGATTTTGGATGGCCAAAAGACCTTTGACCTGGTTTTGCGCGCAGTTGCCGAAGACCGCGAAAACCTTGATCACATTCGCAAAACGCAGATCCATACCGTTAATGGTGGAGTCATTCCATTGGAAAGTATTGCTCGGATTGAATATGAAAAAGGCATAAATACCATTAGTCATGAAAATGGGCAGCGACGAATTATCGTTTCTTGTAATGTTCAAGGCCGAGACCTCGGCGGCACCGTTATAGCCATACAAAAGGCAGTAGGCGAAAAAATCAAGTTACCTCAAGGGTATTTCCTGGAATTTGGCGGGCAGTTTGAGGCTCAAAAAGAAGCATCAAGTCTCATCGGTATCTTGAGCATATTTGTCTTATTGGGCATCTTTCTCGTCTTGTATGCTCATTTCCGCTCCTGGCGAATTGTATTGCAAGTTATGCTCAACATACCCCTTGCTCTGGTGGGAAGTGTAGCCGCCGTATGGCTTTCCGGCGGTACCTTTTCAGTCGCTACTCTGGTTGGATTCATCACACTTACAGGTATTGCTTCACGCAACGGCATCATGATGATTTCACACTACATCCACCTAATTGAATACGAAGGCGAGCAGTTTGACCAGAAAATGATCATCCGAGGTTCCCTGGAACGAATGGTCCCTGTGCTGATGACCGCATTGGTAGCAGCCTTAGCTTTGATTCCACTGACACTCAATGCACAAGCAGCTGGTAAAGAGATTCTTTATCCGGTTGCGACGGTGATTCTCGGTGGTTTGCTCTCTTCTACCTTGCTGGATCTGATCGTTACGCCGACTGTATTTTGGCAATGGGGAAAAAAAGCACTCGATGAGTATTTTGAAGGAAAAAAACAATCTGAAAAACTGGAAATCGACAAAAAGCTCTTATGAAAATTTGGGTAAAAATATACATCCTGAGCATGTTTGCTCAAGCCGCTACTGCACAGACTTCTGTCGAGTTGGTGGTTGAGGCTGTGCTTAAAAATCATCCGCTTACACAAGCGGCTGGATTTAGCACTCAAGCCAAAAAATACGCTGAAAAGCAGTCACTAAACCTTTCGAACCCGCAGATTAACATAGAAAGTCCTTCTGGGCTATTTTATGCAATTGGGGTTATTCAATCTTTTGATTTTCCGACGGTGTACATGCGAAAAAAGCAAGTCGCTCAAGCCGAAACCGCTCTTGCTCAAGTCGGACAGAAGGTAAATGAAAATGACTTGCGTTACACTGTACGGCAATTGTATTTGAATGCGCAAGTGAGTGAATATCAGGTAAAACAATGGACAACGCGTGATAGCTTGTACCAGCTTATTGATGCCACCGCCGCTCGGCAATTTTCTGCTGGAGAAATTAATTTTTTGCAAAAAACACTGGTTGAAAACGAAGCAGCCAAAGTTCATCAGGAACTGTTAGTAGCCGAGCGGTATTCCGAAGCTACACGCAAACAGTTGATCGGATTTAGCGGATTGAACGATCTTAGGGTATTGACACCATTGGTCGCAGATACGCTGGGGCTGAAGCTGATCACCGCACTGGTTAGTAACCCCAATATTGCCTACGAACAACAAGCCGTTCAGGTAGCCGAGCAGCAGCTTAGTCTTGCCAAAAGTCAGGCCTTGCCCAATTTTTCCCTAGGGTACTTAAATCAGGGTGCTCTGAGAACCCCTCTGGGTTATCGATTTCGAGCCTCTATAGGCATTCCTCTTTGGGCAGGGCAGTATCAGGGGGGGCGGCAAAGAGCCGAAAGTGAGGCCAAGGCTGCCCAGAGTCGTGTTGCTGCACAAAGTCAATCCACCTTGTTGGGGTTTGCCAACATCAGCTCCGAAGCAATAAGTGCGCTGGGGAAAATTCGGTACTACGAGCAGGAGGCCTTGCAGCGCAGTCGTTTGCTGATCACTACCGCAATTAGATTACGCGAAGCTGGAGAAGTCAATTATGTTGACTTTCTGCGTACCCTTGATGAAGCTTTTTCAATCCCAAAGGAATACGTCCAGCAGCTACAAACGTTTGAATCTGCCAGAATAAAAATGTTGTACTACGCAGGCAATTGATTGAAGTGGTTAAGGAACGTGTAAACAATAAAGTATCACTTTTGCCTTGCTCTTTCACCGCCACTCTTCCTATCTTTTTCGTTACAATGCCCCACATTGCGCCTCAAAAGATAGTCGATTGGCAGCAAAATAACGGCGGCTAAAATGACACTTTATTATTCACCCGTTCCTAAGCCACAAAGTAATGATTTTCAATTTTAAAAATTTCTTGATTATGAAATTGGCAATTCGCTCTTTCATCTTTTTATGTTTAGTATTCCAGCTGGTGCTTTCACCACAATTCCTTTTTGCACACGGTGATGAAGTCCCCACTGATCCCGGTATGGCCAAAGACCATTTCACCGCCTATGGTCAGTCGGACCGGTATGAACTCACCTTTTACTATTCCGAACTCAAACCAGGTCAACCTGCGCATTTAACCCTTTTCATTGCCGATTATAAGACCAATCGCCCCATTGATAAGGCTGAGTTGAAATTTAGTGCAATGGAAGACCCTAAAATGGTATTTGAAGTCAATGCTCTTTCATTGGGTGTATATGAGGTACATGTTACGTTCTCGGCTTCCAAAACCTATACCATTAATGTACAAATCAACCATCCCAATGGGGCAGATTTGATTGGAGTACAAGGGATTGTGGTAGGAAAAAAATTGATAACAGGGATGGATTCCTCACTTGTTCCAGCAGGCCAGGCTTCCAATCACTGGCTTTGGCTGGCTGGTGGAATTGTATTGGGCGGATTGGGTATGTGGGTGGTAAGCCGCAGGCGTAGTCGAGTGTTGACCCTCTTGCTTTTGTTGGCAAGTGCCTGGCTTTCAACCCCAAACTGGAACCCTGTTTATGCTCATGGTGACGAGGATCATGGCCCGGGAACGGGGAGCAATAGTTATGGCAAGACGGTTTATGCTCCGAAGGAAACACAATTTCTATTTGACATTTTAACCCAGCCCATCGAAAAAGACGATTACCAATCTGCGGCTACTGTATTTGGCACAGTCATTCCATCTTCCGGGGGTATGGGTACAGTCGTTGTGCCGCAAAGTGGCCGGATCACTCGGATAAATGTTCAGGTAGGTCAATCTGTGCGCGCTGGGCAGACTTTGGTGGTCTTACAGCAAAATGTAGGTACCCCTGATCAAGTAAATATTGCTGCAAATAATGCAGGTCTTGCCGTGCAAATAGAATCTGCGAAAGCTAGATTTACTGCAGCAAAACGTGAATATGAACGCCTGAAAAAAATTGAAGACATTGCTGCCGGGCGAGATGTTCAAGCCGCAGAAGCTGCTTTTAATGCCGCCAGGGTTGAGTTACAAACCTTGGAGAAAAGTGCACTGAACGCCAATATTTCTGCCAATCAGCGCACGGTAAGCCTGCAAGCCCCCATTTCTGGCATTATTGGCGCATTTACGCTTACTCCTGGTTCGGAGGTAGTAGCTGGGCAACCCCTGTTTACTGTGACAAATTTAGATAAAATATATGTGGAGGCACAAGTCTTTAGCCAGGATTTACCAATGGTTCAAATGGGGAATAAATTTTTGGTGACTTCTTCCACCAATGATCAAAAAACTGCCGAAGTTCGAATCATAGCTCAAGCACAAACAATCGATCCAGGCAATCAAAGCCAACGCGTACTCTTTGAAATGGTGAATCCTCAGGGCACATTCAAAATTGGCGAATTTGTGACGATCAAAGCGGTAAACCAGCAATCCAGCCGTGAAATTGCCGTACCGAATACTGCTTTGACCGAAATAAATGGCAAAACAGCGATTTTTCATAAACGGGCACCAGAACAGTATGAACTGACTTACGTGCAGACGGGAGAAAACGATGGTTCTCGCACGCTAATCCTCAAAGGCCTGGAGGAAAGTAAAAGAATTGTGGTAAGCGGAGTTTATGAGGTGAAGATGATGTATTTGAATCAATAAAGTGCTACCGATAGTGCTTGCCTAATGTGTGAAGGATACAATTTTGAGCTAAAATGGTTTAACCTTTCCTTAGCAGGTTTACTGCTTTTTTTGGGCAAATCCTTTTGCTAAGCAGATTACAGACCACAAGGACACATCATAATTGATCCCAAGGGAAAAATATACATGGAAGGAACCAAAATTGGTTCAATTGCCAAAGACCGTATTGTGAAGAACGCAAAAGGCAAGGAAATTGCCTTCTTGCGGCAAGGGGGCATCCTGGAAGACGCCAACAGCAAAAGCTTGGTCAAGTCGGGAAAGATGGACGGACCTACTACGACGCCACCTGACAGTTGGTATTACAAGTGAAGGATAATACGAATTCTGAGACTTGTGAAATTGTGGATGCCGATGGTAAAGTGATAGGGAATGTACACAATAATTATAAGCCAATAGCTTGTTCAACGCAATGTTTTATGGCCAGGATGGATCACAACAAAATGCAATGCAAAAGCAAATCATGTTTTATAATAATTGGCACAACTTTGAATTTATTACTGAGTTCGCGTTTGTGTTTTTAATTTGAAATTTGATATACCATGAAGAACACTGAATTTATTCTTGCATTGGGCCATGGCTTTTTGGCATTTTTAAGAAATACTATGAAATTGATAATCTGGGTATTAAAAAAGCTATTTGTCAAAAAGTGCTGCCGTTAAGTCTATAGTAAATAAATGTGTAAATAATGAAACCTTTCGCTAAAATTGTGTAAGGCTTCTGAGCAGTTAAGGGCTTAGCTTTGTTGAGAGAATATTCTCTACTATTAAAACCAAATTAAGATGAGTCATCAAAAATTTCAAAGTTGTATCGCCGCCTGTTCAGCCTGTGCAATAGAATGTTACCATTGTGCAAGTGCCTGTTTGGAAGAACAAGACCTCAAAATGTTGGCTCGGTGTATCAAATTAGACCATGATTGTGGGGCCATTTGTCAGTTGGCTGTACAAGCTATGGCCAGCGGCAGTGAATTCGCACACCAAATCTGCAAACTCTGTGCAGAAATTTGTACCGCCTGTGCAGTGGAATGTGAGAAGCACTCACACATGGAGCATTGCAAAAAATGTGCAGAAGCATGTCGCAAATGTGCTGCCGAATGTAGCAATATGGGTAAAATGTAATTTATGAGAATAAGGGTTTTTTTTGTCTAATAAATTGATTTACAATTTATTGCGAATCAATTTTTGTTAAAATTTTAAAGTTTAACAAACGTCGATTCGCAAACCAACTAGTGGCTCAGGCATTAAGTAATAAATACCTATAAAGGAGCTATTTTTTAGCTAGGCTAGGCGCGAAGAAGGAACATAGCTAAAGCTACGTGACTGATGAGCAACGACGCATAGCAAAAAAATAGCCATCGAGAGGTGTGCACTATTTAATGCTTGAGCCACTAGACTTTATGAACAGAAGCTTTGACAACAATAGTGAGTACATCCTCAGCATAGTAACTGCCCGCAAAGAGGACAACTTTTTTTAACAATTAACTTACTCGATACGATGAAACTCCACATGTTTTTAAAAATATCGTTTGGATTTGCCTGGTGCGCGGGCATGCTACTTTCCTGCAATGGGCACATGAATATGGACATGGGCAGCACAGTCCACGCTCGTAATGTCACTGAGCAAACTTTTTCCAATCCGCTTGCCATTCCAGCCCTGCTGGATGGCACAAACGCCACACTCGCCGCCAAATCTGGCACAGCCATACTCGGAAGTGGCATCAGGGTGAATGCACTCGGTTACGGAGGGGCCGCTATTTTGGGGCCGACTATCCGGCTGCAACAGGGGGCTCAATTCAATCTGACGTTCAGCAACAACCTTTCTGAAGCTACCAACATCCACTGGCACGGCCTCGAAGTGCCTGCGAAACAAGACGGCTACCCAAGCGACCTGACCCAGCCGGGCGGCAAGTTTGCTTACCAGTTCACCATCAAGAACCGCCCCGGCACTTATTGGTATCACCCGCATCCCGACATGGCGACAGCCAGCCAGGCTTATCGAGGATTGGCTGGCTTTTTTCTGGTTTCCTCACCGGAAGAAGAAGCATTAGGTTTGCCAAGCGGAGCGTTTGATGTGCCGCTGGTGGTTCAGGACAAGCGGCTCGACGGCGGGTTGGTTTACGAACCCAATACCAACGATCGCAGCATTGGGATGTTTGGTGAGACGGTGTTGGTCAACGGCACGGCTGGCGCGATGCTCGAAGTAGCCACGCGCACCTACCGTTTTCGACTACTCAACGGTTCCAATGCCCGCATCTACAATTTTGCACTTTCAACTGGGGCCAAATTTCAATTGATTGGCACAGACGGGGGGCTGCTTGACGCCACACAGGAAATCTCGACTGTCTTGCTCTCACCCGGGGAGCGCGCCGATGTGTTGGTCAATTTCGGCAGCCTGGCCGTTGGTACCGAATTGTACTTGCAAAGCAATGCCTTCGGTGGTACAGCATCACAAGGCACAAAATCTTTTAAAATACTGAAATTCAAAGTCACCCGGCAAGAAACCGATAAATTTACGAGGCCCGGCACGCTGATGTCTTTGGGAAAAATACCCGAATCACAGTCGGTTGCCACGCGCAAGTTCGACATTGGCCACATGATGCAACACGGCAACGACATGGGCAATATGACGATGCACACAATCAATGGCAAGACGTTCGATGCCACTCGCCGCGACGAGGTGGTTCGTGCCGGAACGGTCGAAATCTGGGAATTCGATAACACCAATGGAACAGAAACTCACCCGATGCACCTGCACGCTGGGTCGTTTCAAGTACTTTCCCGCAAAGGTGGGCGTGGCGTGATAGAACCTTGGGAAAAAGGTTGGAAAGATACTGTGCTGGCATTCCCCGGGGAAAAAGTGCGCATTATCGTCCGTTTCCCCGACCTCAAAGGCAAGTTCGTCTTCCACTGCCACAACCTCGAACACGAGGATGGCGGTATGATGCTCAACTACGAAATCCAGTGACTTGTTATCAGGCGTCTTTGCTACAATTTCTACGATACCTGATAAATGTCACTTCTTGTTTTGAATTCAATCATTGTTCGGTCATCAAAGGCGTAACAATATTTGCTAAACTTATACTCACAGTTAAATTTATGATATTCAGTCACTAGTGTACGGTTAAGAAAATAAAAAATAGTTGGAAGCCTTTAAAAATATGAGGCTCCAGCCGATTTTGCTCGGAAACGATTTGAATCGGTTTCAGATCGTAGATCGTATCTTCCACAAACGTCAAGGTATTTTAAAAAATAACGTGTCGGTTTTTCTTTTTACGAAACTTGTATCACTTAGAACCAGCCTTAGCGTATCGTTAAATAATTTGTAGTCATTGACAAAGTTGTATCGTTCATAATTCTGTAAGACTTCTCCATTTTCTAATCGCCTAATTTGGATATAGCTTTGACTGCTTGCATTTGATGGTAAATAAAATACGCCTATTTTATACTTGTTGGGGATTTCAATTTCAGCAATCTTTCTTATTTCAACATCAAACACATTAAATGTAGATGCCTTGTAAATAAAATAACTTACAGCTGCTACTATAACAGCAATGAAGATTATTGTTAAAGTCTTTTTCATTTTATTTCTTTCAATTTTGGTAATGCTGAAACGCGCTGGTTAAAGATCTCGTTAGCCTAACCTCCCCCCAAAAATAAAAAAAGGGAGAGCGGCCACATCTTTGCCCCGCTCCCCCTTTTTTTCGAAATCAAATTGATCCCCCTCTACTTCAACAGTGCCAAGTATTCCACCAAATCGCGAATCTCGCGTTTGGATAAAATCGTACCCATCACCGGCATGCTCGATGGCGTATTTTCCCGACTCACAATTCTCGATACCGGCACCACCAGCGGCTCCGCATCAGAGGTATTGATGGTCAGTGCTTCTGGCGTTTCTTTGGCCAGTACACCAAACACCTCTTGCCCTTCCTTCAATTTAAGCAATACTGTTCCGTACCCGGGTGCCAGGCGAGCACTAGGTTCAATCAAGGCTTGCAAAATCTGTTCCCGGCTCAGGGTGGCGCCAATTTTCGTCAAGGATGGCCCCACATTTCCACCTTCTCCGTTCACCGCATGACAGCGGGTACATTGCGCCGTGGAATTGTAATTAAAGGTGTTTCTACCCTCAAAATAATTCCCGCCAAAAAGCGCATCGACATAGGCACCCAGTGCCGATGCATTAGGCGATAAGGCGGCCATTTTTGCTTTCAATGCCGCCGAGCCCGAGTTGTTGATGGCTTCGGTAAGCTCCAAACGCAGATTGGGTGATAGCTTTTTATCTTGCAATTGCGTGAGCAGGTCTTCAAAAATCGTTTGGGTCTTGCTGCTGTTCAATTTGCCCATCACCAAAAGCAATTGTTGTTGTTCGCGCATGCTTCCTTTGCTGAAAATCGTCTTTACAATCGCGGGCAAACTTTCTTTCGATACATTGGAATCATTCAACAAGCCCAAGGCTACCGTCCGCAACTTATCGTCTTTGTCTTCCATACCGCTTTTAATGATCGATTCGATCTGCGCATATTTCAGTTTGTTCAAAGCGGGCAGCATGGCCATTCTGATCTTGTTGTTGGTATTTTCGGCGTAGATTTTTGCCAAGGTATTGTTGAAATCAGGGATGTCTAGGTTGGCCAACAAACCCGCGGTGGCAATCACTGTCTCAGGATTGGTTTCTTTTAAAAAATTGGCGATAAACGGTTGGATTTTTGCTTTCACTACTGCTGGCGAGCGCTCAATTTTTCCGCGATTCCGCCCGTCAACCCGATCCAATACCGAAGGATTGGCCCACAATCCAATGGTAGCCAATGCCTCGGCTTTTATGACATCACTGATGTCGGTACGGGTGGCAAAATTGATCAACACATCCAATTCTTTGTCGCCGCCTACCCGCAGTGCGGCGTTGATGGCTCGACGCAACAAAGGCTCACCGGTAAATCTTTTTTCCTGCAAAGTAGCAGCCAATGCCGGTAAAGCCGCCGGAATCGACAAATCATCGTTGATGGCGCGGGCAACTTCGGTTACAATGTATTCATCGGCATCGGTGAGGAAAATGGCAATTTTTTCGCTTTTCAATTTTCTCAACACCAACACAGCAGCCGTGCGCAGCGCCTTGCTGGGATTGTTGGCCAAGGCAAGAATGGGATCCACTTTGCCAATTTTTGATAAGGCCAACACCGCCGCATGACGCAAGTAAAGGTCTGCGTCGTTGTTCGTCTTGAGCATAGCGATCAAGGGTTCTACGGCATCTTGCTGCGCTATTTTACCAAGGGTTTCGGCGGCATAAAATTTTATCCTAGGGTTAGGACTTTCCAACATAGGGATCAAATCCTTGCCAATGCTGGTAACATGCGCATCGCCGAGTACTTTAATCATCTGCACTACTATTTCCAAGTCTTTATCCTTCAACAAGGGCAACAAAATGGCAGCATTTTTTTGATCAACCCGCGCCAATTGCCCGAGTCCCCAAATGCCGTGAATGCGTGCCAACTGGTTTTCGGTTTGCATAGCGGCTTTGGTTAAGTTGGGTAAACCATTTTTGCCGCGACTCACCAATTCAAACTGCGCTTTTTGCCGAATGCGCATATCCCCATAAAAAAGCAAGGTATAAAGCATATCCGGGGTTTGAGCAGCGTAGTCGAGCTGCATCAAGCGCTTGGTTTCTTGGCGTGCGGCGGCCAGGTCGTTTTTGTCTTTGGTCACGTCCAATTTCCAAACCCGACCATAGTTTTTGGTGTCCCAGCCGTTGATCCAGTCGGCCACATAAAGCGCGCCATCGGGACCAAATTGAATGCCCGTGGGCAAAATACCGCTGAGTACATCTTTTTCACCATCCAATTCAAAAGAAGCGCCTTTTGGTTTCAGGCCAAACGACCAGATGTGCGATCCGGTAGGACTGCCGACAAACTCCACCAAGAAAAATTTGTTTTTCCAATCAGATCCCAAGGCGGTACCTGGATTGTAAACCATCCCCGTCGGGCCGTTGTGGTAGTTCATGATGGGTGGAACAATGTAAGCAGCTTGCCCTTGCCAGCGAGGTTTGAATAGTTTTTCGTCGATCCACACATTGTATTTGTTGTTTTTGGGATCGGTATATTTTCCGTACTGCCAATTCGAGCGCCAACCCGCATCCGAACCTTGCACCACGTGCACCAGTCGCTCGCTTTCGCCCGGATAATCGCCGTCGTTGTCGGAGGAGATCAGGTTGCCGTATTCGTCAAAGGCAAATTCGTGTGTATTGCGCAAGCCGGTGGCAAATATTTCAAAATCAGTACCATCCGGATTGGCGCGGGCAATGAAACCCGAGTTGGGGTTCTCGAATTTTTTACCATCCACCGAGGTGATGCTGCCGCCGATATCACCAATGTTCCAGTACAATTTCCCGTCTGGTCCTTCCACGATCCCCGACATACCATGCCCGCCAAAACCAATGTGTACCTGATAACCGTGACTAATGGAAGTTTTTTTATCCAAAATGCCGTCGCCATTGGTGTCTTTGATCCGCCAAAGATCGGGCGCAATGCCCACAAAAACCTCTTTGGCCTTGACCAGCAAACCGCCAGCCACATCAGAAACCTCTTCAAAAAAATCGTTCAAAATTCGGGTGGAGACATCGGCCATGCCGTCGTTGTTGGTGTCTTCCAAACGCCAAATTTCATCGCGCTCCACGGTTAAATCTTTCCAGTCGTGTGATCCATCATTGTTGAGGTCTTTTAGCCAGTCGTTCTTTTTGCTGTTTTCTGGAGCAAAAGTTTTGCGCAAAAACGCCCGACGATCTTCCACGGTTTGAAAACTGATTGATTCGGTCATCCAATCCACGTGTCCGCGAATGTCAAATTCAGAATTTTTTTGGCGATTGGTGCGGGTTAGGTAAACACGCCCCTGATCATCGATCGACATCGCTACCGGATCGGGCGCCAGTGAATCGGACGCCCACAGCGCAATTTGCATGCCGTCGGTAATTTTGATCGCCGCTTTGTCGCGCACCTCTTTGGCCTTTTTAAAAGCCCGTTCCGGACTTTCTTGAATGCGCATAATTTGCGGCAACTTCATACAGGAAATCGCTACAATGGTCAACATCGCCAACCAAGGCAAGAAGCGTTTTTGCATAGATTTTTTAAAAAACATGGTATCAACTGCTTTAAATAGGTGTTGAAGAAATAGGTATATGGAATTTGTAATCCCAACCCGCTCGGTGCTGCAAAATACAAGAGATTTTATCAACCTAAAAAAAGAATATTTGGCATTGAATCACTAAATGACGTGTATAAATGGTAATTGATTGAGGTTAAATAATTTTGTTTGTTAGCTGAAAAATAGGCTTAAATGAGAAAAATCACTGCTTAAGTTGGCAAAACTCCCCTTTTGAGGCCTGTTTTTTAAAAAAAAGATCCTATATTTAGGACTATGCAGCATTTGGTCAACTCCTTTTTTCGACAGCTTTACCGCTACCGTTATCGCTACATCAAAGCCTATATGGAAGCGCCGCAGCAGATTCAAACCGCCTTGTGGTGGGAACTGCTAGGGGCGGGGCGTGCCACTGCATGGGGAAAACAGCACTTTTTTAAAGACGTTCACAGTATTCAGGATTTTAGCGAGTCCATTCCTATCACGGAATACGATGTACTCAAACCCTACATTCAGCAAATGATGAAGGGGGAAAAAGACATCCTTTGGCCCGGACAAGTCAAGTGGTTTTCCAAATCTTCGGGTACCACCAACGATAAAAGTAAATTCATTCCCGTTTCCTCGCAAAACCTGAGTCGCTGCCACATTCGCGGTACATGGGATACCATGACGCTTTACTACTGTCAGCGTCCCAATGCCCGCCAGTTTGCCGATAAAAGTATGTTGATGGGGGGCAGCATGAGCGCCTTTGCCGATTATCCAGCTACCACTATTGGCGATGTATCGGCCATTATGATTGATCGCATGCCTTGGATTGCCCGGCCATTTTTTATACCCGATTTTGATATTGCCCTGATGGCGGATTGGGAAAAAAAGCTGGAACTACTAGCGCGTGCGGGCATTGAGGAGCCTCGGGTGGTGATGATTGGCGGCGTCCCCACTTGGACGGTGGTGTTGATGCGGCGCATGTTGGAATTGACCGGCAAAAAAAACATGTTGGAGATTTGGCCCGATTTTCAAGTTTACATCCACGGTGGCGTTAGTTTCACGCCTTATAAACAGCAGTTCAAAGAATTTTTCCCTTCAGATACGGTGGATTACCAAGAGATTTACAATGCTTCGGAAGGTTTTTTTGCCATCCAAGATCGCTTGAACGAGGAAGGTTTGCTCCTGCTCCTCAATAATGGCGTCTTTTATGAGTTTATCCCCATGTCGGAGTGGGAAAAACCATCGCCCAAAGCGATTCCGCTATGGGAAGTTGAATTGGGCAAAAACTACGCGATGGTGATCACCACCAATTCCGGTCTTTGGCGCTATTGCTTAGGCGATACGGTGCAATTTACCTCCATCCAGCCCTATCGCATCAAAGTAACTGGGAGAACCAAGCAGTTTGTCAATGCTTTTGGCGAAGAAATGATGGTTGATAATGCCGACAAAGCCCTTGCGGAAACCTGCAAAACCCTACATGCGGTGGTGAGTGAATACACGGTAGCGCCTGTTTATTTTGATGGCGCCAATCGCGGCGGGCATGAATGGATCATTGAATTTGAAAAAGAACCAACCGATCTTTCCGCTTTTTC
Source organism: Saprospiraceae bacterium (assembly GCA_040401995.1). Lineage (GTDB taxonomy): Bacteria > Bacteroidota > Bacteroidia > Chitinophagales > Saprospiraceae > Haliscomenobacter. Next base: position 72,808 of record JBBANM010000008.1, on the reverse strand, counting down.
GATCTTACTGGATCAAAATTTACAAAAAATCAATTCCGATTACGAAGCCAAGCGGTATCGGAATTTGGCGATGTTGCCACTTCAGATTCATTTAGTACCCAAAGGTACCTTCTACAATTGGATGCGCGCTCGGGGCAAGTTTGGCGGTCAGCACAAAGTACCCCGGTTGTCCAATCACCGCGAGTATCTGGATGATGTACTGGCTTTCGTAGGCGAAGGCGCGTAGAGGTTTTGCTTTTTCCGATCTATTTATTTGAAAAAAGACAAAATGACAGTTTGAATCAATGGTGTGTGTCAAAACGACATGCACTAATGCTGCTTTTGACACTTTTTTTGTGCTTTGGCACGATGGAACACAAATTGCTTAAAGTAAGGCAATCTGTTTAACTCAAAAAACTCAATAGCTATGACACTTGTATCAGTAAAACCACGCGTATTCAACAATCCAGTAGATGCTGCTTTCAATCGGGTAATTCAGCAATTGATTCATACTGGCGCCAGCGATTCAGGCTACAAACCAGCTGTTAACATCGTAGAAACCGATAAGGATTTTCGTATTGAATTGGTTGCGCCAGGTTTGGACAAAAACGCTTTCAAATTAGCAGTGGACAAAGATCTGTTGACCATTACGGCTACTAAAAACGAAGAAAAAGTTGAAGGCGAAAAATTGCGCTTGAAAGAATTTGCTTTTACTTCCTTCAGTCGCAGCTTCCACTTGCCAGAAGTAGTGAACACTGATTTGATTGGCGCAAAATACGACCAAGGCATCTTGACGGTAACATTGCCTAAAAAAGAAGAAGCGTTACCTCAGGCAGCGCGTCAAATAGATATCGTTTAACAAACTTGTTGCGATTTCGATGAACATTTTTTAGGCGATCATCGTTTCAGATCTTGTGCAACGAAAATTTAAATTTGTCGTAAGATAGGAAAGTCAGCTGGTTGTCAATTTTAGCAGCTTTAATACTTTTCTTGCAACTTAAATTGGGTGTTAGGAGTTTACTAAGAAGACGTTGAATGAAGAGAAAGATTGGAAAACGAAAGGTGTTAACGTCTATTTAACGATTTGATTTCAAGATTTTTAGGTTAGTTAATAGGGTTTTAGGTGTTTTTTTCGGGCCGGTTTCATTACCGGCCTTTTTTATTTCCCTCCAAGTGGTCGCTGATGTTGGATTTTTATCCGTTTTTTCGTCACTCCAAATCAGGAATTCGTCACCTAAGTTTGACGCAAAAAATCGGGAAGTTATTTTTCTGGGTTCCTAAATCTATTCCTCCTCTGCTTCTCCGCTGACAATTTTTTCCAATACGTCAAAAAAATCGGCACCATATTTCCGAATCAATGCTGGCTTTACAAATTGGTAAACGGGTACCTGAGCTTTAGCACCTAGCGTACACGCCGCAGAACAGATATCCCACCGTTCGTAATTCAATACTTCAAATCCAGCTTCTTCCCGTCTTGTTCTCACAGGATAAAGATGGCAGGAGATTGGTTTTTGAAAATCTGTAGCGCCCGCTCGGTGGGCTTGCTCGATCCCGCATTGGGCGATCCCGAGCGCATCGTAGGTCATGTACGCACAAGGGCCGCCTTCAATCAGCGGCGTTCCAAATTCCTCGGCGTCGTCATAGTAAACATATTTTCCTTGTTTTTCAATGACTTGTATGCCTTCAGGAGTTAAAAAAGGCTTGACATCTTCGTAAATGCTGTTTAAGATGGGCAATTCTTTTTCATCCAGGGGTGCGCCATAATCCCCCTCCCAACAACACGCGCCTTTACAAGCATTGAGGTCGCACACGAATTGTTCCTCAATCAGTTCATCGCTTACCAGCACATTGTCTATTATGAACATATTTTTTTGCTTATTTTGCGCTGCAACTTCCCGTCGCAATCATTCAAGTAAAACCAAGTAAAATTTCCCATGTTTTTTGTTGAAAAAACATGGACTAGTGGCTCAAAAGGGAGATCCAAATAGCGTTTGTTGGCGTTATATCCCAAGAATCACTGGGCAAAGCTGGACAAAAAACCTGATAATTCCAAAATCGGATAAATCAGCGGCAAAAAAAGCAATTTGTTTTCCTGAAGTGATAATTTTGTTCTATTATTTACCCGCGAAAGCAAACATTTATAACTCCTAATAATTCTTCATCCAATGGATGCCCTGAAGCAGAAATTTTTTGAAAAAGCAAATGCCCTTAAGACCGAGATTCGTGCTTTACTCAAAGAGCACGGAGAAACTGTAGTGGACGACGTCACCTTAAGTCAAATTTATGGCGGCGCTCGCGACATTAAGATGATGGTTTGGGAAACCTCTGAGCTCGATGCTATCGAAGGCATCCGTTTTCGGGGCAAATCAATTCCAGAACTGAAAGCTCAATTGCCCAGCGGTAAAGATGGCAAACAACCCTTGCCAGAAGCTTTGTTTTGGTTTATGTTGACTGGCGATATCCCTACCCCCGCTGAAGCTGCTTGGGTATCTGAACAGTGGCGTCTTCGTTCGGAAGTGCCCGCCCACGTTTACGACGCACTAAATGCTTTGCCGGTTGGAACGCATGCCATGTCACAATTTTCCATTGCAGTGGTAGCCATGCAATCCGACAGTGTTTTTGCTCGCCGCTATGATGAAGGCATGAGCAAAGATGATTACTGGGATGCGACTTACGAGGATGCCATGACCTTAATTGCTCGTTTGCCTAAGGTTGCAGCTTATATTTATCGGCGTACTTTTGCTGGCGGTCAACACATTGCGCCGGATACTACCGAAGACTGGTCAGGTAATTATGCCCATATGCTGGGTTTTGACAATCCTGATTTTAAAGCGTTGATGCGTTTGTATTTAACCATTCATGCCGATCATGAAGGGGGTAACGCATCAGCTCATACTACCCACTTGGTGGGTTCCACGCTTAGCGATCCATACTTGTCTTTCGCCAGCGGTTTGAACGCCTTGGCTGGTCCATTGCACGGTTTGGCCAATCAGGAAGTGATCAAATGGATCTTCGACATGCTGGAGGAGCTGGATACCCGCAATCCTACCAAAGAACAGATTGCTGCTTATGTTAATCAGACTTTGGCCAAAGGCCAAGTAGTACCCGGCTACGGACATGCGGTACTGCGCCGACCTGATCCGCGCTTTATTGCTCAAATGGAATTCGCCAAAGAATACATTCCTCAGGATGACATCGTAGAGGTAGTTTGGAAAATCTACGAAGTGGTGCCGGAAATTTTGGGTGGTATTGGGAAAATTAAAAACCCTTGGCCCAATGTTGATGCACACTCTGGTGCGTTATTGGTACATTATGGCTTGAAAGAGTATGGTTACTATACCGTTTTGTTTGGCGTATCCAGAGCGCTAGGCGTATTGGCCGCCCAATGCTGGTCGCGTGCTTTGGGTTTTCCGCTGGAACGCCCCAAATCAGTAACTACCGACTGGGTGAAGAGTTTTCTAGCCGAACATAAGAAATAGACTTGTTGACCAAAAAAAATTGAACAATGAATATTCCAGAAGGACTAAAGTACACCGAAGACCATGAATGGATTCGCGTAGAAGGCGGTAACGTTGCTTATGTTGGTATTACTGATTTTGCCCAGGGTGAATTGGGGGATATCGTATACGTAGAAGTGGAAACCGTTGGCGAAACCATCGAAAAAAATCAAATTTTTGGTACCGTGGAGGCCGTAAAAACTACCTCTGAGTTGTTTATTCCATTGACGGGTAAGGTTTTAGAGTTTAACTCTCAAGTGGATGACAAAAGCGGTGATCCGGCTTTGATCAATAGCGATCCATACGGCGCCGGCTGGATTGTTAAAATTGAGATAAGTGATGCTGCACAACTGGATGAGTTGTTGAGTGCGGCAGACTATGAAAATCATATTTCTTAGTAACAAAAAAGGGAGCGGTGCGATTGAGCGCTGCCCCTTTTTTTACCTCTTAAAAAAATGCTTATGTGGCGGTTAATTTTGATCGGTTGTATGCTGTTCGTGGGTAGCCTCAAAGCACAAGATGCCAAACTTGCCCAGCAATATTATGCGGATGGCGAATTTGAAAAAGCGGTGGTTTTGTTTGAGAAACTCTACGCGCAAGAGGTAGAGAATGAATATTATTTCGATCGTTACATCGATTGTTTGCTGGAACTGCAGCGCTACGATGATTGCGAGAAAATTCTTACCAAACTTATTCGTCGCCGACCAAACGACGTCAAGCTCTACATTGCTTACGGGCGCATGTATGAGCAGGAGAACAAAGAAGACGAAGCGCTCAAGCAATTCCGCAAAGCCATTGAGCAGATGCCCAAAGAGCGCTACGCGGTCATTAAGCTGGCCAACGCTTTTACCAATTTAAATAAATTTGATCTGGCCATCGAAACCTTTGAAAAAGGTGCGCGCGTCATCAACGATAGCCAGTTTTTTGCCTATCAACTTGCCGATCTTTACCGGCGCAAAGGGGATATCCCCAAAATGATAACCCAGTATTTAAATAGTTTGGAAACTTCACCCGACCGGGCCGAAAATATCAAGACTTTTTTTCAACGCTATCTTTCGCAAGACGACATCAAAGAACTGCGCAATCAATTGTATGAGCGGGTACAAGCCAACGCCAATGCTCCTCAGTTTGTGGACGTACTGGCATGGGTGTTTTTACAAGAAAAAGATTATAAAAATGCCTTGCGCCAAGTAAGAGCCCTCGACAAACAGCTCAAAGAAAACGGGGTGCGGGTGTATCAGTTGGCGCAAATCGCTGCCAATGATAAAGACTATGATGTGGCCATCGACGCCTATGAATACATCGTGTCTCAAAAAGGCATGGAATCACCTTTCTTTTTGGACGCCAAACAAGAATCGCTGCGCTGCCGCCGCAACAAGTTGGTAGAAGGTTATTCTTATACCCAGGAGGAGCTAAAGGTATTGGAACAGCAATACGAATATTTTATCAGCGAATTCGGCAAATCGCGGGGCATCGCACCGCTCATCATGGAATTGGCGGATTTGGAAGCGTACTACATCAACAATTTGCCCAAAGCCATTGAACTACTTACCGATTTGTTGAAAATCAATAATCTACCGGCTAATATTCAAGGTCAAACCAAACTCAACTTAGGTGATTATTACTTGATGCGGGGTGAAATTTGGGAGTCTACCTTGTTGTATTCTCAGGTAGATAAAGCATTTAAAGACGATCTACTGGGCAATGAAGCGCGTTTTCGCAATGCCCGCCTGTCGTATTACTCCGGAGATTTTCAGTGGGCGCAATCCCAATTTGACATTCTAAAGGCTTCCACGTCAAAGCTGATCTCCAACGATGCACTGGATTTATCGATCTTTATCCTCGAAAATTTAGGGATGGACTCCACGGGCGCTTCGCTCAATCTTTATGCCCAGGCTGATCTACTGATTTTTCAAAACCGATTTGACGAGGCTTTTCAAAAACTGGATAGTCTGCTGACATTATACCCGGGTAATGAATTGGAAGACGATGTTTTGTATTCCAAAGGCAAGGTTTTTATGAAAAAGCGGGAGTTTGAGAAAGCCGCAGAGATGTATCAAAAAATATTGGATAAATACCCCACGGAGATTCGTGCTGATAATTCCCTCTTTGCTTTGGCAGAATTGTACGAAAAACAGCTTAACAACAAAACCAAAGCGAAGGAACTGTATGAAAAGCTCTTTATCGACTATTCGGGTAGCACCTTTGCAGTAGAGGCCCGCAAGCGATTCCGAATCCTGCGCGGGGATAAAGCCGGGTAGTTACTTTACTACAAGGCTAAACTTATATTTTTCTGGCAAAAAAAAAGACACAGAGGCCGATGGACATTGCCATCGGCCTCTGTGTTTTTTACCGCCATGCTGCCAAGCGCCAACGCGCCACATTATTTCTTATCATTCATCCGGCAGCAATTGCAGCTTATGGCAAGCTCAAATCCGGAAAATCAAGAAAATAAGGAGGCGCTTACTTAAGGCGCTTCTCGTCAGAAACCGTCAATTTATGGCGGCCTTTTGCGCGACGACGGGCAAGGACTTTACGACCGTTCTTGCTGCTCATGCGTGAACGAAATCCGTGCTTGTTTGCGCGCTTTCTACGGGAAGGTTGAAACGTTCTTTTCATTACATCTATCTTTTACGCTCCTTCAAAAATACGTTTTTAAAAAAGTCTGGCAAAGGTATAGCTTCTTTGGAAATTAGACAATAATCCCACAAAAAAGTAGCGCTTTTTTTTCAAAAACCTGTATTTGCAGGGATTTTGACTTCAAAACCGACCTTTCAAACTTAAAAAAGCAGCGAGCGAGCACTGGAAAAAATGAAAATTTCGGCTAAACCGTCATTATATCTTTTTCCTTGAGTTCAACAACCTGATCAATTTTAGCGATAAACTTGTTGGTCATCTCTTGGACATCCTCTTCACTGCGTTTGCCAAGATCTTCGGAAAAACCATCTTTCACCGCCTTCTTAATGCCTTCCATGGCATCACGACGAGCAGCGCGAACGCCCACCTTGCTATCTTCCGACAAAACTTTGGCTCGTTTTACCAATTCCTTGCGGCGCTCCCCAGTTAAAGGGGGAATTGAAAGTCGAACCACTTCGCCGTCGTTCATCGGAGTGATGCCGATATTGGCTTCAAAAATTGCCCTTTCAATTGGTCCCAAACTTGACTTTTCCCAAGGTTGGATTACAATAGTGCGTGAATCAGAGGTAGAAATGTTGGCAATTTGACCCATGGGAGTCGGCGTACCGTAGTAAGAAACTTGCAGTCCGTTTACCAACGCAGGAGAGGCCTTGCCGGTGGTAATTTTGGATAACTCCTTTTGAAGGTGGTCGAGCGCCTTTTCCATCATTTCCTGCGCTTCTTCCAGATAAAGATTGACTTCTTCCTGTGTCATTGGAACAATTTTTTAATCATAACCTGCCTAAAATGCGAGGTTAGGTGCAAAAATAAAAAAATATAGCGCCTTGAAAGCGATGTTGTTACCAAATATTGACCTATACAATGGTAGTAAAGCCGGTATAGGGGTGCAATACCTTAGGCAAAACGATTCCCTCGGGAGTTTGATTGTTTTCCATCAACGCCGCTACAATCCGCGCTAAAGCCAAAGCACTACCATTCAATGTATGCGCCAATTGTATGTCTTTCCCATCACGAAACCGAAGTTTGAGGCGATTGGTTTGGAATGTTTCAAAATTTGAAACCGAGCTCACTTCCAACCACCGTTGTTGGGCAGCCGAAAAAACTTCAAAGTCGTAAGTGAGCGCGGAGTTGAAACCCGTATCGCCACCACACAAAAGCAAAATGCGATAGGGGAGCTCCAATTTATCCAGCAAGCTGCTCACATGATTGAGCATTTGGTGCAACACCTCGTAAGATTTATCGGGATGGGTGATTTGAACGATCTCAACTTTATCAAATTGGTGTACCCGATTTAAGCCTCGTACATGCGCGCCATACGAGCCTGCTTCACGTCGGAAACAAGGCGTATAACCGGTGATTTTAATGGGGAGTTCGCTCGTATCAACAATAACATCTCGATAAATATTGGTCAAAGGGACTTCAGCGGTAGGGATAAGATAAAAATTATCGCGCTCCACGTAGTACATCTGCGCCTCTTTATCGGGTAGCTGACCGGTTGCCCGGGCAGAATCTTCATTAACGAGTAATGGCGGTACCACTTCTTCGTAACCGGCTTTGGAAGCCTCGTCCAAAAAAAAGTTGATCAAAGCCCGTTCTAATCGAGCACCTTGACCGCGGTATACTGGAAAACCGCTACCCGTTAATTTAACGCCAAGCTCCAAATCAAATACCTTGTAGCGCTGCGCCAATTCCCAGTGGGGGAGCGCGCCTTCAGGAAGCACCGGTAAAGCGTTTGGCCATTCCCGATACACTTCATTGTCGTCAGCGCCAATACCAGCAGGAACCGATACATGAGGAATATTGGGGATGAGGTAGAGCAATTGCGTTAACTGCTGCTCAACGTCTTTAAGCTGCTCTTCGGTGGTGGTCATATGATCCTTCAGTGCCGCAACCTTTGATTTGAGCTCATCCGCTTCCGCTTTTTTGCCTTGTTTGAATAGGCCACCGATTTCGTCGGAAAGTCGATTGCGTTCTGCATTGGAGTTGTCAAGCGTAGTTTTGAGGGATTTACGTTCCTCATCAAGACGAAGCACCTCGTCAATCATTTGCAAGCCATCTTCCTTAAAATTGCGTTTCTTAAGGCCTTCAATTACTTGGTCGCGATGGGTTCGGATAAAATTAACCTGTAACATAAAAGAAGCTTCTTGTGGGTTGAAAAGATTTGTTTGGGCTGATTTAGCATATTTCTGGCGCAAAATAAAACTTTCTACTGGTGGATTCGTTTTCTTTTTTACAAAGATATTTACTTGAAATTAAAAATAAGTGTATTTTTGACCCCATAAGCACGCCTGTTGATACCATAAGCATCTGAACAACTTTTCAGCGTTAGTTTTACCTGCTTTAATTCCTCTGGTTTTCCCACTAAAAACATTCGAGGAAAAAGTATTTCTTAGGCGAAAGTGGAGGATAGTATCCGCAAAACGGCTTTTCATTTGGTCCTCCTAACTTAATTTTCCACAACAACTATTTTTTACCCTTGAGTAATACTCTATTTCATTTCATCCTTATTATTTGTTCCTTTAATTAAGCCTAATTTATGTTCGATATTTTGCAATTGAACGACATGCTGGTTCCTGAGTTAAGAGAAGTGGCCGAGCAGTTGGGAATTCAAGGCTATAGAAAGCTAAACAAAAAAGAACTCATCTACAAAATCCTTGATCATCAGGCAATTGAAAGCGGCGCTGAACGCCCTGTCTTTTATGCCGATCAGGATGAAGATATTCCTGCAAGCATTTCTAGTCGAGTACAATTCCAAAACGACGTGTACCGTCCTGAACCTGACGAGGACGATGATGACGAGATGTATCTTCCTGATTCTCAAGAAGATCTTCCCACTCCTGAGCCAGAAGAGCCCCAACGCGACGATTTTAAAGTGAAAACTCCTTTCATTCGCAGTACTGCGGAAGAAGACCTCGCCGAGCAGGAAGCCTTGGAAGAACGCCGTCGTTTGCGCCGTCGTGTCCCCAAATCAGAATTGGAATCTTTTCGTTCTACCCCAACGCCGCCGCCGCGTAACCGAGAAGAACAGCCTCCTGTTCCTATAACACCGCGTCGTGTAACACGTGAACAGCCACCGCGCGAGCAACAACCTATTGCTCCGCCTCAGCAAGAGTACTACGAACCCTACCAACAACAACCCGAAGAAGAAAAATTTGATATAGAACTGGATGGTATCATCGAAGGAGAAGGTATTCTCGAAATGATGCCTGATGGTTATGGTTTCCTTCGTTCGGCTGACTACAACTATTTGACTTCTCCTGATGATATTTATGTATCGCCATCGCAGATCAAATTGTTTAGCTTACGCACGGGTGATACCGTTCGTGGCGCGATCCGTCCGCCAAAAGAAGGGGAAAAATATTTCGCGCTTTTGCGGGTATCCAAAATCAATGGTCGCGATCCTCAAGACATTCGTGATCGGGTGCCTTTTGATTACCTGACTCCCCTGTTTCCTACTGAGAAATTCAAATTGGTGAGCTCTCCTACCGGCCGAGATATGGGCAACCGCATGATCGATTTGTTTACGCCTATTGGTAAAGGACAACGTGGATTGATCGTGGCGCAACCCAAAACGGGTAAAACCTTTTTGCTGAAAGACATGGCCAACGCCATTGCCCGCAATAACCCCGAGTGCTACATCATCGTTTTACTGATCGACGAACGACCTGAAGAAGTAACGGATTTCAAACGCAGTGTAAATGCTGAAGTAGTTGCCTCTACGTTTGATGAACCAGCGGATAACCACGTTCGCGTAGCGGGTATCGTTTTGGAAAAAGCCAAGCGATTGGTGGAAAGCGGCCATGATGTCGTCATCATGTTGGATTCCATTACCCGTTTGGCACGGGCTTATAACACAGTTGCGCCAGCAAGTGGCAAGGTATTATCGGGTGGTGTTGAAGCCAACGCTTTGCACAAGCCGAAAAAATTCTTTGGTGCAGCACGTAACATCGAAGGCGGTGGGTCACTAACGATCCTCGCAACAGCCTTGATCGATACGGGTTCAAAAATGGACGGCGTTATCTTCGAGGAATTCAAGGGTACCGGTAACATGGAACTACAACTTGATCGTGGATTGGCCAACAAACGCCTTTATCCAGCCATCGACCTTACCAAATCAAGCACACGTCGCGACGACTTGCTTTTGGACAAAGATACTTTGCAGCGCATGTTCATCCTTCGCAATCATTTGTCGGATATGAAACCCGATGAAGCGATGGAATTCCTGCGCAAACATATGAATTCAACTACAAGCAACGACGAATTCCTAGCGTCAATGAACGGCCAAAGGGGATAATCGCTTTTTGTTCGATTCCTTAGAGTGTGTTTGGATTTTTAGTTCGCAGGCGTAGTGAGTCAAAATTTGCACCAACGAGGCGTGAAAAACGTGGTACATCCCGACTTTGTCGAGGACAGGTCAGCGCTACATGAGTATTTTCACAACGAAGTTGGGGTAAATTTTGGCCATTTGCAGCGCGAATAAAAAATCCAAACACACTCTTCAATTTAAAAAAGGGCAGCTAGATTTATTTCTAACTGCCCTTTTTACGATAGGGGTTTAACAATATGCTTTCAGTTGTTTAAAACTTCAACCCCAATGTCATCAGAAAATGACTGTTTTTGAATGAATTTTTCACTTCTTGAATGGGTGCACGCTGCGTCAAATAAGGGTAATACTGTGCTTGATTTTGCGAACGGCGATAACCGAAATCGAGATACCATGCATTTTGACGAATACCAAAACCGCCACTGTAAGTATATTGGCGCGTATCGTCGTTTAAGAAAGGGGAAGGCGTAAGCCCTATACCTGCCCGGAATCGAAAAATATTCACCGCGATTTCTGTACCCAACCGCACATTAAGCACCGATTGAAGTTGGTCGCTAATGTTAGTATTTACAGCTTTTTGGTCATCTGGAAAGTTGTTGTACCGGAAATGGTTGTGGCTATAATCCACGTACTCCACCTCGGCAGAGAAAAAGCCGCTTTTTCCAAAAACCAAACCTGCGCTACCGGTATACCGCCAAGGTGTTTTAAGCTTGTAGTCAAAATTACCAGTAGAAGTAGCTTGTTGCCCCAGGAATTTACCCGTCTCTTTTACATCCTCGTAATAATTGTTAATCAGCGTAGACGAGTAGCTATCGGACAACATCATAGCCGTAGGGGTTTGAATGGAAGCACCTAGCCGAAAAACTTGGTTGGGCCGGAAAATAACCCCAAGCTTAGCATTGATTCCCGATCCGGTAGTTGTCAATTTTTCGCGATAACTCAAGTCGCTAAAATAGGGAACATTACCCCCGTTTTTTTGCTCATCCTGCTCTATATAGGTTTTATCAGTACTGAAGGAGAAAAATGGAATACCCACAGTAAGTCCAATCATTACTTTCTCATTGTAGTTGCCAGCGAAGGTGAGCCCCAACTCTGTCATCGATCCTTTGGTCACTGATCTTTGACTGCGACTCAATAAGGCCTTAGGTGATAAATCATAGTCGATATCATATACACCGTCTCCTTGAAAATCGTAGATGGAGCTAGCATCGCTTGCCAATTTGGTCTCAAAATCTTTCAGTCCTACACTGCTGTTGGCCACTTCCTTAAAATGCTGAGCAATAGTACCTATCGAAGAGCCCTGGAAGTAAAATTGCTGGTTGAAATTGGCCAGTTGGTTGGCGGTAAGGGCAAAGTTCATCGCTTTCCAGCCTCGCGCGCTTGGGCGGGAAGTAAACACAACCCCAGCGTTAGGTAGATTAAAAACGGTGCGGTTATCGGTATTGATGCCGTTTCCTTGGCCACTTACCAGTTGAGAAGTGGCGTCGTTGATGGATAGCGCTGGCGTAAAAGCATATTCTGATTTGCGGAAAAGAGCTATTCCTGCCGGATTGGTATTGACAACCGACAAGTCGGCGCCAATAGCGCTCATCGATGAGCCAACACCAATATATCTAGCGGAACCGCCATTGGTGTACAAAGAATAACGAAGTGCGTCTGCTACGTTTTGAGCAGCAACTGAAAACGAGGTTAGGGCTAGTAAGACGACAACGCCAATACCCCAGCCAAAATGATGGCTTTTCATATGGATAGATATTTTGATTTTTTGGAAGGGAATCAACGCGTTTGAAGTTGGAAGATGAAAAGCCCTACCAGGAATTTGATAATCCCTGGTAGAGTATCGCTTGTCGCGTTATAGATTATTGGCGACGTCCACCACTAGATGGAGAGGGAGAAGAAGGTGCTGGTGATGAAGCACGTGGAGCAGAAAAACCACCGCCACCGCCATTATTACCGCCGCCGAACCCGCCGCCGCCTGAACTTCTAGGAGAGTTATTAAACCCGCCACCGTTGTTACCGCCGTTATTATTACCGCCATAACCAGATGAACGGTCGTAGCTTGGGGTGCGATCAGGTGCATAAGATCTTGGACGATCGTTGAAAAATCCGCCGCCGCCAGAATTGTTATTGCCGTTATTGCCGTTGTTCCCGCCGTTATTATTACCATAGTTGCTGCGATCGTTGTTGTAAGAACGGTCTTGCGTCACCGTTCTTGGACGATCATTAAAGAAATCCGAGCCGTTATTGCTGCGGTTGTTGGGAGTACGGTCTTGGGTGTACGTACGCGATGGCGTACCGTTGTCGATTGGCGAAGGACTAGCCTGACGCGTACGATCATAATTGTAAGGCTGTCCGCGATCGATGGGCTGCTGGCCATTGTTGTAGCCATCGTTCAAGCCATTATTTTGGCTACTACGGTCATACGTATTGGTAGGCGCTGGTAATCTACGTCCGCCATCATAGTTGTTATTCGGGTTGCCAACAACGCCATCGTTGCCAATGCTTCTTGGATCAGTAGTGGGCGACATTTGGCGTTGTGGCTGCATGTTACGACCGCCAGGCTGCATGCCCGGTTGAATCACACCGGGAGCAGAACCATCGATTCCATTGCGCAGGTTGTTATTGTTATTTGGCGTAAGCGCTTGACGATCGCTGTTTTGCAAGCGATCATGTGCTCTTTGCACTTCAGCGCGGCCGCCTTGATCCGTAAAGCCTGGAGCTGGGCGCGGCGTCAACGCAGGATCGGGGCCAATGCCAGCACCACCACGACGAGGACCGTAGTAACTGTTGTTGTCGCGAGCCACGCCGCCATTGCCGCTACCGTTGTTGTTGTAATAATTATTGTTGTTATAATAAACGTTGTTGAAATTGCTGTAGGCAAAACCGTTGCCCCAAGTTGGGTAGCAGTAGCCTAGCCCGCCTCCATAACCGTAATTGTTGAAACCACCCCAGCCAAGGTTAAAGCCTCCGCCCCAGCCATAGTTGTTGTAACCGCCGCCCCAACCATAGTTGTTGAAGCCGTTGCCAAATCCATAGTTGTTGAAACCACCACCCCAGCCATAGTTGTTGTAGCGAGAATAGTTGTTCCAGCGATTCCAGCCGGAATAGTAAGTCGGATTGTCGTAAATCAATACAGTTAAACCTGATTGCAAATACGGATCGTAATAGTAAGAATCTACATAGACGGGGTCAAAAAAGCCAAAGCCGTAGTACGGACGGTAAAAACGACGCAAACGGGAGGTGTAGTAATAGTCGTAACTGTTGTTGTTGGCATACTGATTCGAATTGTAGTTGCTGTTGTTGTTCGAATTGTAGCCGTTGTTGTTTGAATTATAGCTGTTGTTCGAATTTGTGCTGTAATTCGAATTATTGCTGTAATTGTTGTTGTTGCTGTTCGTATTACTACGCGGATTAGGGCGAGTATTACGCTGTACAGCGGCGTCCCGATTCGGATTATAATAAACGTCATCGTATTGCCCAAAGGCAGGCGAGCCGAAAATTGCGACCAGGACAGTAAAGATTAACCAAATTTTGAAATTTTTCATATCCTTAGATTTTACAGGAATTTAATGATCTGTGCATTCCTTTCTACAACCACGAAATTATTACATTTGTGCCTCATTAGATGTTAAAACAATGATAAAGTGTCTCTTATCAGGCGTTAAACTTGTTAAGGTTTGCACCTTCAATGTGTTAAAATGAGTGTTAAGAGACACTTTTCAATTAACGGTCAATGTTTTACACATTTTTTGAGGTGCATTCAGATTCAAATCGAAGATTCAATAATCCAAATACATTCCTAAATTTACGGAATAAACCGAATCATGGCAAAAGAAATTACTGCGCGGGACGAGAATTATTCTGACTGGTACATCGACATTGTAAAAAAAGCAAACTTGGCTGAAAACTCCGCAGTCCGCGGCTGTATGGTGATCAAGCCTTATGGTTTTGCCATCTGGGAAAACATTCGCGATCAGCTCGATCGCATGTTTAAAGATACCGGGCACGTCAATGCTTATTTTCCTTTGTTTATTCCCAAAAGTTTTTTGAGCAAAGAAGCGCAACACGTGGAAGGTTTTGCCAAAGAGTGCGCGGTGGTTACCCACCACCGCTTGATGAACGCACCGGATGGCAGCGGCGTAATCGTTGACCCCACTTCAAAACTGGAGGAAGAACTCATCGTGCGGCCTACTTCGGAGACCATCATTTGGCATACCTATAAAGACTGGATTAAGTCTTACCGGGATCTTCCTTTACTCATCAACCAATGGGCCAATGTGGTTCGCTGGGAAATGCGTACGCGTCTATTTTTGCGTACCACCGAATTTCTTTGGCAGGAAGGACATACCGCTCACGCCACCAAAGAAGAAGCAATTGAGGAAACCCTCAAAATTTTGGATGTTTACGCCACTTTTGCCGAAGAATACATGGCGATGCCTGTAATCAAAGGGATAAAAACGGCCAATGAGCGTTTTGGCGGGGCTGAAGAGACTTACTGTATTGAGGCGTTGATGCAAGATGGAAAGGCACTGCAAGCGGGTACGTCCCACTTTTTAGGACAAAATTTCGCCAAAGCTTTTGATGTAACGTTTTCCAACGAAAATAACCAAATAGAACATGTTTGGGCAACTTCTTGGGGGGTTTCTACTCGCTTAATGGGCGGTTTGATCATGACCCACTCTGATGACGACGGTTTGATTGTTCCTCCACGTCTTGCTCCTGTTCAAGTAGTAATTGTACCTATCCCAAAACCTTCGCCTGAGCTGGACGAAGTGGCTCAAAAAGTGCTTAAAGCGCTTAAAGTGCGGGGAATTAGAGCGACCTATGATATGGATACCCAAAAAAGACCTGGTTTCAAATTCGCTGAACAGGAATTGCGGGGCGTTCCAGTACGCATCGGTCTAGGAATGCGTGATTTGGCGAATGGCCAATTGGAAATAGCGCGCCGGGATACCAAGGAAAAAACCATGGTGAACCTGGAAGGTATCGAAATATACATCGAAGAATTGCTGGAAACCATCCAAAAAGATCTTTTCCAAAAGGCATTGGATTTGCGTACTCGATTGACGCATCGGGTGGATACCATGGAAGAATTCCAGGAAATCATCGATAGGGAAACCCCTGGGTTTATTGCGGCCCATTGGGATGGAACAACAGAAACAGAAATCAAAATCAAAGAATTGACCAAAGCAACCATTCGTTGTATCCCGATGGATGCACCAGAGGAAGCGGGCGTTTGTATTCTTACTGGCAAACCTTCTAATCGACGGGTGCTTTTTGCAAAAGCGTATTGATTTGATTGTTTGAACGGGCACAATAAGGAAAGGACAATGGGTAAATAAAAATGCTCATTGTCCTTCTTTTTTTAGAAAAACGGCGCCTTCTGAACCAAAGCTTACCCAAACCCAATCTCCTGGGTTGGGAAATGGGATGGCTGAATGCCTAAAAGAAACCGGCAATTCATTTTCGCCTATTTTTACTTTGGCTACTTGCCCTTCTACGCCCAGCCATATGCCTTTCAACGTGTGTTTTTTCTGTGGGAAAATGGAATCAGGTGATCCTTGTGCGCTAATTTTTCCATGCTCCAAACAAATGACTCTGGTGGCCAATTGACGAATTTCATCTTCGTTGTGGGTGACCAGCACGGTAGTCAATTGGTGTTGCTGATGTGTTTCGCGAATGAAATCTTGTAGGCGAGCACGCATGGTCGGATCAAGTGCGGAAAGGGGCTCGTCGAGCAAGAGTAGAGCGGGCTTTCGCACGAGTGCGCGTGCCAGTGCAACCCGTTGCTGTTGACCACCCGATAACTGATGTGGATAATTATCAGCCAGTTCGATCAACTCTTTTATTTCCAACATTTCCATGATGATGGTTGGGGATGCTCCTTTGGGGAGGGCGTAGGCGATGTTTTCCCGCACCGTCATATTGGGGAAAAGGGCATATTGCTGAAAAACCATCCCCACGGGCCGTTGTTGTGGCGGAAGGAACGTTTTTGTAGCCGAATCTTGCCAAACATGGGTACCGGAATGGATTTGCCCAAGTGCTTTTTTTTCCAAACCCGCTAGAATACGCAACAAAGTCGTTTTTCCGCTACCAGAAGAACCGGTAATCACGAGTAGTTCGCCAGGTTCAATGGACAATTCAACCGACAAGTCAAAAACGCTTTTATTTCCACTTAAAGAAAGCGATAGATTAGCCTGAATCAGCGGATGCGCCATTGTCGGTGGTGTTGATTGAGCCAATAAAAAGCAAGCAGCATGAGAAAAGATAAGACCATCAATGTTGCCGCGTATTGATGGGCCTGACCAAAATTCAAGGATTCTACCTCTTCAAAAATTGCGATGGAAGCAACCCTGGTCTGCCCCGGAATATTGCCGCCGATCATCAATACCACCCCAAACTCGCCAACGGTATGGGCAAAAGTAAGAATGGCGCCACTCCACAACGAAGCACGGATGTTGGGTAGAATCACTTTGTGTAAGGTGGTCCATCGCGATTTTCCCAGCAAATATGATGCTTCAATCAACTGAGGGGGCATAGCTTCTAATCCCGCTTGTAAAGGTTGTACCATAAAAGGCAGACTATAAATCAAAGAACCCACCACCAAACCAGCAAAGGAAAATACCAATTTAATACCCCATACATCATGTAGCCAGCGCCCCAATAGATTCTCAGGACTAAAGGCCAAAAGCAAGTAAAATCCAATAACCGTTGGCGGTAAAACCAATGGTAAACTGACCAAACTTTCCACCAACATGCGCAAGCGACTGCGGGTATGTGACAGCCAGTAGGCGAGCGGGAAGCCAAAGATAAAAAGCAGCAACGTAGTACAACTGGCCAAACGCAAGGTCAGCAGTAGCGTTTGCCCAAAATCTGTATTCATAGTGGATAATTCATTTAGCTAAAATAAGTAATGAGCCGTAATAAATCGGCAGAAATTAACGCCGAGATTTTGCCTTTCAGCGACTTATTTTTGAGGCGCAATGTGGTGCATTGTAACGAAAAAATAAGGAAGCTGAAAGGCAAAAGATCAAGTTGAAAATGTCGATTTATTAAGAGCTTGTTCAGGATTCTGGTTTGACGGCGAAAATGAGCTAAAATTCACACTAATGAGGCGCAAAAAGCGGAGTGTAGCAGCGCTACATGAGCATTTTTGTAACGAAATTAGGATGGATTTTGGCCATTTGTAGCTCGAAGCAGAATCCTGGACAAGCTCTAAGGTTCATTACTTGTAACCATTTCGTTTAAAGATGGCTTTTGCTTTGCTCGATTTTAGAAAAGCTAAAAATTGCTTTGCTGCATCAGGGGCATGCTTAAGTCCATATTCGGTAACCACCGCGCCTTGCGCAATGGGTCGATAACCAATGGTATCAACTGCCACCCAGCTTCCTTTTTCTTTTGTTGTTGCTGCCATCACGGAAGAACGCGCTGTAATACCAATATCGCAGGCGCCAGTTAGAATGTATTGATTGGTTTGAGCGATGCTTTCGCCTAAAATCAGTTTGGGTTTAACTACCGCAAGAAGCCCTTTTTTTTCTAAAACTTGCATCGCTGCCTCGCCGTAGGGCGCATTGCGAGGATTGGCGATGGCTATTTTTTCGATAGCAGCATTTTTTAATACCTCCAAACCCGATTTGAGGTCTATTTTTTTGGTCGTCCAAAGCACCAAAGTGCCATAAGCATAGATTTGGACAGGGGCTTGGGCTTTGCCAGCGTCGATCAGATTTTTTGGGTAATCCACATCAGCAGAAACAAAAACATCATAAGGCGCTCCCTGGGTAATCTGCGCCGTCAGCTTTCCAGAAGAACCGATGATCAATGATACTGACTGGTTTTTTTGTTTTTCAAAAACGGTTTTTAGCTCTTCCATGGCAAATTGTACGTTGGCGGCCGCGGCAATAGTGAGTGTTTCGGTTTTTTGAGACGCAAAGGGTAAGAAATTGGACGCCATTAAAGCCATCCAAAACGTTTTTTTGGCAAAAAAAATCAAACCTACACCAATACTTGGCACGAGTATTGGGATAATAGTTGAAATCCCCATTGGGAATAAATTGCGAAAAAAAAGAAGCCGTTTCATCGTTATCGATTTAAGAGGTCAAGCCAGGAAATAAGAGAACAGATTCCCGTATTAGGAAAAAATAAATTAATTGAGGGCTGTTAATGTAGGATTAACATTGAAACTGTACTTTTGTGAACAATGTGCTGGCTTCAATATCCTAATTAAGGTTTAAGCACACTTCATCCAAAAAACAAAAATCGAGCATGAAAAAGTTTTTACCCATTTTCGGGGTTGTTGCTTTCGTTTTATTGTCCTTCCAAACCAGTTTTGCACAACAACCATTACAATTTCAATACCTTTCTACCTATTTCACGGGGCAATTTAATCAAGGCGCAGCACAAATCGCAGCCTATGACCCTGCTTCCCGTCGGGTATTTTTTACCAACGCACAAGCCAATACCGTTGGCGTGTTGGACATTAAAAATCCGCTGAACCCAGTAAGTATTGACACACTGTTGTTGGCTCCTTATGGCGCCGTTACAACAAGTGTTGCCGTTTCTAAAGGCGTTGTTGCCGTTGCTGTACAAGCTGCTGATATTAACCAGCCAGGGAAAGTCGTTTTATTCAATGTCAATGGCGATTTCCAAAAATCATTTACAGTGGGGTCGCTTCCTGATATGTTGACCTTTACGCCAGATGGCAAAAAAATCCTGGTAGCCAATGAAGGCGAACCCAACCAAGCATATACCACCGACCCAGAAGGATCGGTGAGTGTAATTGATGTGGCTGCAGGTACAGTTACCGCAATTTCTTTTTCAGGATTCAATGATAAAACGGCCACTTTACGCAACAAGGGGATTCGTATTTTTGGACCAAACGCCACGGTAGCCAAAGACGTTGAACCGGAATACATCACAGTTACCGCCGATAGTAAACGGGCTTACGTAACGCTGCAAGAAAACAACGCAGTGGCAGTTATTGATTTGACTACCAATAAAATTGCCGATATTTTCCCCTTGGGTTACAAAGATTTGAACGGCGGAACCCCTTCATTGAAAGAGTATATTGTTAGCAATTTAGTCACCTTGCCGGAACTTGGCAAGCCTGTTTACAATGGTGGTCAACCAGTAGTGAAACTGGGTGGTTTTTCTGGTTTGTATTTTGAACCCAAGGAATCCAATGACTCCATTTATACTTTTTATACCATCCCTGACCGCGGCCCTAATGACGATGTAGTGCTTAAAGCCAGAGTAACCGGTACCGGCAACGTACCTGCGGATACTGACTTGCGGCCATTCAAATTGCCTAATTACCAAGCCCGCATCGTAAAACTTACCTTGAACCGTCGTTCAGGTCGCATGTCATTGTCACAAACGCCGTTGATTCGCAAAGTTGAGGGGGTATCCGTTCCAATTACGGGTCGTACCAATGTACCTGGATTTGATGAAGTACCGGTGACTTATACCGATCCAAAAACAGAATACAACGTTCCCGATTGGAGAGATACCGTTTCCAAAGTTGCTTACCATGAATTGCCTTACGATCCGCTCGGCGGCGATTTTGAAGGAATTCTGCGCGATCGCGACGGCAATTTCTGGATGTGTGATGAAAACCGCCCTTCGTTTTATAAATTCAGCGCGGATGGTACCATGATCGACCGGTATGTACCAAAAGGTACTTCAGCACTTGGTGTTATCGATTTAGGGGCAGGAACTTATGGAAATGAAAAACTTCCGGCAGTTTACAGCAAGCGCTGGGCCAACCGCGGTTTTGAGGGAATTGCCTATGACCCGGAAACCAATATTATTTACGGATTTATCCAGTCGCCTTTGTTTAACCCCAGCAGCATCACCCAAAATGCCTCAGATGTGTTGCGGGTTTTGGGGATCAATGCGGCTACGGGCGAACCCGTTAGCGAGTATGTCTACTTGTTGGAGCGCAACCGCGAGCCTGGCTTAGCTTTGAGCCGGGTTGATAAAATCGGCGATGCGGTATATGTAAGTAAAAATAAATTCTTGGTGCTAGAGCGAGATTCTAGCATCCCTGGACAACCACAAGGCAAAAAATACATCTACGAGATCAATTTTACGGGTGCTACCAACTTGTTGGCGAACCCAACTTTGGCGGCTTTATCGGCAAAAGCTACTTCTACCAGCGCAACCGATAAAACACTCGAAATGTTGACTGCCGACGAACTCGTTGCCCGCAACATTACCCCGATCAGCAAACGCAAAATTCTCAACTTGCCGAGTATTGGCTATCAATCAGGGGATAAAACCGAAGGTATCACTATTTTGCCCAATGGCGATATGGCAGTAATCAACGACAACGACTTTGGTCGCGCAGGAGCAGGCTTGACGGATACCATTTCTTTGGGAATTGTATCTTTTGCAAAAAACAATGCCCTGGATGCCAGTGATCAAGACAATGCCATTCGCATCAAAAACTATCCAGCATTAGGGATGTACCAGCCGGATGAAATTGCCAACTTTACCCATAATGGACGCAATTATTTCATTACGGCTAACGAGGGCGATACACGGTCATATACCGCTTTTGCTGAAGAAGTGCGCGTTTCAACCCTAAAATTGGACCCTACCGCATTTCCAAAAGCGGATAGTTTGAAATTGGCTTCACAGTTGGGTCGATTAGGCGTCACCAATACTTTAGGGGATTTAGATGGTGATGGAGATTATGATCAGTTGTTTGCATTTGGCGGGCGTTCATTCTCGATTTTTGATGATTATGGCAACCTAGTGTACGATAGCGGTAACGATTTTGAGCAGCTTACAGCAAAAGATCCACGGGTTACGCTCAATTTTAACTGCAACAACGACAGCAACACGTCTTTTGATACCCGGAGTGACAACCGCGGGCCAGAGCCAGAAGGCATCACCGTTGCAACGATCAACAATAAGCGTTATGCCTTGATTGGTTTGGAACGCATTGGCGGCGTGATGGCTTATGATATCGACAACCCGCTTCAGCCTAAGTTTGTTACCTATGTCAATAACCGCAATTTTGCTGTTGCTGCAACCAATAAACTAACTGGCGACTTGGGTGTGGAGGAAATATTGTTCATTCCTGCCAGTCAAAGCCCAGTAAATGTACCTTTGATGATTACCGCCAACGAAATCAGCGGTACGATTTCCATTTTTGCTACGGATAAAGTAACTGCAATTAATGAGCCGGTTGCGATTGCAGTAGATTGGAAGTTGTATCCCAACCCTGTGCAAGGAGAGTTGATTTCGAACCTGAGTGCCGACTATCAGGTATTCGATACTTTTGGTCGTCAGTTGCTCAATATAAAAGGTACCAATCGCATTGATTTGTCTGAACTGCCTGCCGGTACTTATATGATCAGAAACGTACAACACAATTTGAGTAAGTTGGTGATGAAGCAATAATAAATCGCATTTTCCCTTTTCAAAAAGGTAAAAAGCAAGGGGTAAAGTTCAGTGATCTGAATTTTACCCCTTTTTATGTTTAGTCAGCAAAAAAGCCAACTAGTTATCAAATCTCAGAGGGTATTTGGATTTTTAGTTCGCAAGCGTAGTGAGTCAAAATTTGTACCAGCGAGGCACGAAAACCGGAATATAGCAGCGCTACATGAGTATTTTCGTAACGAAGCTGGGGCGAATTTTGGTCATTTGTAGCGCGAATAACAAATCCAAACACACTCTTAATCATCAAGAATATCGTCATCAACCTCAACGGCGGCTATCTTGATTTGCTCAGGATTACCTAATAATTTTTCCTTGATTTTCAATTCCAACTCGTGCGCCATTTCTGGATTATCGGCCAAGAATTGCTTGGCAGCTTCGCGGCCTTGCGCAATTTTTGCACCATTATAGCTATACCAGGCGCCACTTTTGCCAATGATGTCATAATCAACACCAGTATCAACAATTTCGCCAGTTTTGGAAATACCTTCGCCAAATACGATATCGAAGGAAGCGATGCGGAAAGGTGGCGCCATTTTGTTTTTCACCACTTTTACCTTCACTTGGTTACCCACCACGTTACCGTCTTTGTCTTTGATGGCTGCGCCGGATTTGCGAATGTCCAAACGAATCGAAGCGTAGAATTTCAAAGCGTTACCACCCGTAGTGGTTTCTGGATTGCCAAACATCACCCCAATTTTTTCGCGCAATTGGTTGATGAAGATACAGCAGCAGTTGGTACGACCAATGGTAGCCGTCAATTTACGCATGGCCTGAGACATCAAACGGGCTTGCAAACCCATTTTCGAATCGCCCATCTCGCCTTCAATTTCACTGCGCGGCACCAATGCGGCTACGGAGTCAATCACAATGATATCGATGGCGCCTGAACGGATCAGGTTTTCAACGATTTCTAGCGCTTGCTCACCGTTATCGGGTTGAGAAATGAGGAGATCATTGGTGTTTACACCCAGTTTTTCGGCGTAAAACCGGTCAAAAGCGTGTTCTGCATCCACAATCGCCGCAATTCCGCCTTGTTTTTGAGCTTCGGCAATGGCGTGGATTGCCAATGTTGTTTTACCAGAAGATTCTGGGCCAAAGATTTCAATGATCCTACCTTTGGGAAGGCCGTTGATTCCAAGAGCAATGTCCAAGCCCAATGAGCCCGTGGAAATTACCTCAACATTTGCGATTTGCTTATCGCCCAATCGCATAATGGTACCCTTGCCATAGGTCTTCTCTAATTTATCGACCGTAAGTTGAAGGGCTTTTAGTTTTGCATCTTTATCCTGTGACATGGTAGCTGATTTTAACGCGTCAGCGAAATATATTGATGAAAGCAATGGAGCTAAAATAATCTATTGACTTATTTATGCTCATTTCCAAAACAAAAATAAATTATTTGTTTCATTTTAAAAAATAAAATCAACAATTTTTTTCTTTTAAAATGAAAATTTATTTTGTGTCGGAAAAACAGAGCAATGACCCCAATGTTTTTGGGGCAAGGCGGGGAGAAAGTTAAGCATTTTTCTTGGTAACCAACACTCAAGGTGCAAAACCTTATCAATGGAATAGGGCTTATTCAGCAGCGGTTTTCCAACAATAAATTCTTTTGATGGCGGGGTTTTGGTGCAAAATATCTAAAGTCGCTTTGGAAATTTTGGTCTCGTTTAAGTTCACAGCGTTTAAATGCTCCAATTCCAAAAGCAACCCGCCGATGCCATCGCCGATGGGATTTTTTTCCAACCGCAGTTTTTCCAAATTGGGCAATTGTTTTAAAAAGGTTAAGTCTTGCTCAATTAGCCCGTTATCAGCTAGGTTTAGCAATACAATGTTGGCGGCTACCGCTTGTAGCGCTGGAACGATATCAATCATTTTTTTGCCCGATTGACTGGGTAGGGTCACGTCCAACATCACTGGCCGTTTGAGCATCAGGCGTACAGTACAGCCCCGCGCACGCAAGGCGGCAATGTATTTTGGATCTACCATTAGCGGAAGATTGGGATTGACTTGGGTAATGGCTACACCATCTTCAATTGGTGTTACCGCATCTGGATTTTTAACTTCCTGGGCTTTCTCTACTACCCACGAAAGGTAATCATCACCATGCGTAAGACTGCCGCCTTGATGCCCGGTATACCCTAATAATACCGCCAAAACCAGCAACAACCCACTGTACAACTGCACACCCGAACGCTGGTTTTTTTGATACAGCCAATTGCGAATTGCCCACAACAAACCACTTAAGCCAGCTACCGCAAAGCCTCCCCATTGGTGAAAAAGGAGGCTTTGCGGAGCATAATCGCCACTTCCTGACAGCAAATAACCACTGACGCAAGACATAATCGCAGCGCCAAAGCCTAAAAGCAGGGTTAATGATACAATAGATCGGTAGGCGATATAAGCGCTGCGGTAAGCCAGTAAATCAAATACTAAAGCCATCAGCAAAAATGCAATGGGCAAATGCACCCATAAAGGATGCAAACGCCCAATAAAAGCAACGGACTCGTTTAGCATGATTTATACCCGAGTTAGTTTGATGGGTGCGGTATGGTTGGCGTTCCATTGGCAAACATAGAGGTTTTTGTCGTTGTCGATGCAAACATCGTGGCCATGATGGAAAACCCGATTGCTCAATGCCAAAGCCGGTTGCAAAGCGCCATTTTTATACACCGGAGCATTGCCGCCTGGATTGGACACTACCTTGTTGTTGGCATCAAGGATGGTGACAAAACCACTGCTGTCCTGGCGATTGCCCGCCGCATCTTTGGACCAGCATACGCCAGCGTAGATATTGGTATCGTCCATTACTGGCCGACATACGTAAAGTCCGGGCATGTCAATGCGCTTGATGAATTTGCCATCCAATGAAAACACCTTGAAACAGTTTTCTTCGCGCGAGGTGCAGATGAGCGTTGGGTTATTTTTATCGCGTAGGTCAACAGCCACGCCATGGGCATTGGACAAGTTGTGGTCTTTGTTGGCGTTGTTGTGGCCGCCAAAATGACGAATGTACTGGCCTTTGCTGTTGTACTGGATGATGTAATCAGAGCCATAACCATCGGCTACGTAGATATCACCATTGGGCGCTACAGCGGTTTCGGTAGGTTTAAAAGGCTCGTCGTCTTTATAGATGCCAATGGTACGCGGGTGACCAATGGTGAAGATGATGCGCCCAGTTAGGTCGGTTTTAAGCACTTGTCCGGATTGTCCTTTCCAGCTGCCGTTGCGATCTTGGAACCAACCGCAATCAACAATCAGTAGAAAATCTTCGCTACCTTCTTTGGAGAGGGTAAGACCATGGCCTCCAGGAAAGGCGGTTCCCCAGTAATCCAGCAGGTTGCCCGATTTATCAAAAATCAAGATGTTGTTGTGGATGTTATCACCCAGCATGATCAGGCGGCCTTTACTGTCTTGCACCATTTCATGGCAATTTTGCAAAGGATTGGCGTTGACGCTGATTTTGGCCCAGCCTTTATCGACTTTGTACGTGAATCCGCCATGCCCGATGATGGTGTCTTCAGGTTGCAGTTCGGGATGCAAAATGGAAAAACCCAGAGTAGGTTGTACCAAGGCCGCTGCCGAAGTCAAAGCAGCATTGCGAATGAAGGTTCTACGTGGATGCATAGCGGATCTGATGAAGTTAAAAAAGTTGATTTATAGTGTGTCTTTTTACTTACGCCAAAATACCCTTAACCACTTGGCCATGCACATCGGTAAGCCGAAAACGCCGCCCCTGAAACTTATAGATCAAGCGTTCGTGATCTATCCCCATCAGGTGCATTAGCGTAGCCTGGAAATCGTGTACATGTACGGGGTCTTTGATGATGTTGTAACTGAAATCATCGGTTTCGCCATAGCTAATCCCTGCTTTTACACCCGCTCCGGCCATCCACATGGTAAAACAACGCGGGTGGTGATCTCTACCGTAATTATCCGGTTTTAAAATCCCCTGTGAATAAACAGTGCGCCCAAATTCGCCTCCCCAAATGACTAACGTATCCTCCAGCAGACCCCTTCTTTTTAGATCTACGATAAATGCCGCGGTGGGTTGGTCAATTTTTTCGCATTGTTGTTTCATACCCGCCGGCAGATCGCCGTGGTGATCCCAACCTTGATGGTACAACTGTACGAACTTAACATCTTTTTCCAATAATTTACGCGCCAAAATACAATTGGCCGCATAAGTGCCCGGATCGCGGCTATCGGGGCCGTAAAGATCAAATACCTCGTCAGTTTCTTGCGAGATGTCCATTATCTCTGGTACGGAAGTTTGCATGCGGTAAGCCATTTCGTATTGGGCAATGCGCGCATTGACTTCGGGATCGCCATAAGCTTCGTTTTGCAATTGATTGAGTTGCTTAAGGTAGTCGAGCATTTCCTTCCGATCTTGCCCATCGTATCCATCGGGATTGTTGAGGAACAAAACGGGGTCTTTGCCCGAGCGGAATTGCACGCCTTGGTGCTCGGAAGGTAAAAATCCATTGCCCCACAAGCGGGCATACAAGGGTTGATCCCTAGGGGCATCTTTGGATACCAAGACGATAAACGTGGGTAAATTTTGATTATCGCTTCCCAATCCATAACTGAGCCAGGAACCAATGGAAGGACGACCCGGTAGCTGATTACCGGTTTGGAAAAAAGTAAGCGCGGGATCGTGGTTAATGGCTTCCGAAAAAACGGATTTAACGATGCACAAATCATCTACTACCTGTGCCGTATGCGGCAATAATTCACTTACCCAAGTTTGATTCTGGCCGTGCGGATTGAATTTGTACAACGATGGCGCGATGGGCAGTGCACTTTGGTTGGCACTCATTCCTGTTAATCGTTGGCCTTTGCGCACCGAATCTGGTAGATTTTTGCCCATCATACTCGCCAAATGGGGCTTGTAGTCAAAAGTTTCCAGCTGTGAAGGGCCGCCACTCATAAACAGATACACCACTCGTTTGGCCTTAGGGGCAAAATGAGGCAAAGCGTTCAATATGTCTTGTTGAAAATCGGCCGAAAGGTCGGCCGACATGGGTGCAGCACCTACGCGCGAACCCAGCAAGGTTCCAGTAGCTAATGCGCCCAAACCCATGGCGGTTTTTAGCAAGAAATTGCGCCGATCCCACTGTTTGTTCAGCGAGTCAAATTCGGGGGTACGGAGGCGAAAATCAGGACGGTGTTGGTGTGGCATGGGTCTTATCTTTTGGTGAGGGCAGCATCAGAATTCAAAATGGTATTAGCAACTACGGCATTAGCAGCCAAAAGCGCGGCATCCAAACCTGTATCAGGAATATGCCAGCCTGCCTGTAGCCAACCTTGCGCTTTCGCTGGCGATTGGCGGAATTTTTCTAGTTGCTGTTTTTGTAGCCGTTGTAGCAAATCGACTTCAACTGTTTGCGGGGATCGACCCGTAAGTTTGCGGTAAGCCTCAATGATGGCTTGCCGTTGGTTGCTGTTTTGACACATTTGAACGCCCAACACCTTTGATGCTTCAATAAAAGTAGGGTCATTAAGCGTGACCAAGGCTTGTAACGGCGTATTGGTTTTTTGTCGCCGCACCAGGCAATAACTGCGGTCGCCGGCATCAAAAGTAGCCATCGTAGGATTAGGAACCGAGCGCTTGATCAAGGTATACAAACTGCGGCGGTAAGCGGCTTGACCGGTATCCGGTACATACGTGGCGCTGTTGATTTCCCATAGCCCCGGAGGCTGGTAAGGTTTTACGCTTTTTCCGCCAATTTTTGTATTCAATAACCCGCTGGCAAAAAGGGCATTATCGCGGATCATCTCTGCCGAAAGCCGTTGAGCAGGGCCGCGCGCCAATAAGCGATTTTCGGGGTCGATGGCTCGCAACTGCTTGCTGGTGCGGGAATCCTGACGGTACGCAGTGGACATCACGATCAATTTGTTCAGTGCTTTGATGTTCCAACCGGATTCAACAAAACGCACGGCTAGCCAATCCAACAGTTTGGGATGACTGGGCAACTCGCCTTGGTTGCCAAAGTCTTCGGCTGTTTTTACTAAACCTACGCCAAAGAAATTTTGCCAAAAACGATTGACGGCTACCCGTGCAGTGAGCGGATGATTGGGCAAACTCAGCCATTGTGCCAATCCTAATCGGTTTTTCGGCAATTTTTCAGGAAAAGGCAAAATAGCTTCGGGCGTATTGGGGAAAACCTCTTTACCAGGCATATCATAATTGCCTCTTTTGAGCAAAAAACTGCGTTTGGGTTCGCGCATTTCTTGCATCACCATCAATTCTTCGATGTTTTCGGTAGAATCGGCCGCTTGAGCGCGTTTGGCTTGCAAAATCTGTTGGGCCGCCAGTAACGAAGGCGAAACGGCTTGTTGATAATAATTTTGCAGTATTTGTCGATTCTCAGTACTTAAAGCACCTGCGGGTTTACTCACTATGTCGGCCCAAGATTTTTTTTGTGCCAAAATACCCGCTTCAAAAGGAGTCAGCTCGCGTTGGTACACCACAATATCGTCTACTTGGCCCCCTTTAAATCCCAATCCGCGCCACCATGCGCCAATTTGCAGCCCCGGCTCGGGGTTGGAATGGAAAATAATGTCTTTGTACAGCTGATCCATAGTGGTTTTCATGACCAGTGCTTGCCCATCGAGGTAAAGGTTGAGCCCTTTCGCTTGGGCAGAACCATCATAAGTCAGGGTAAGCTGGATCCAACGATCACGTGGCACGGGCGTGGTGCAGATTTTGGTGATGGCATTAGAAGGGGCAGTATGAGTTAAGTGAACTTCCAATCGATCATTTTTCAGATAGAGATGATAACCCCGGAAATTGTACAAGCGCTCGGCATTGCTTTTGTGATAAATGACCCCTTCTTTGAGTTCTTTGGGGATCTTGACTTGGATGCCAATGCTAAATGGCTGCGATTTGCGAAAAACGCCCACTTCATTCAGATCAAAATACACGTCGCCTTCCAGTTCCAGGGCTTTGCCGCCGTTGGCTGCGACATATTTTGGAACATCGCCGGTCATACCTGTTTCCCGTTTCATGATCCCCGCTTGTTGGGGATTTACGGTATTTTTTAAATTATTTTGATCAAAAACGAATTGAGCTTGCAGCCCCAATTGCGGGATTTTTTCTTTGCTCAATTTTTGATAAGCGCCGCTTTGAAGCCATTGTTGGAAAGCCGGATCCGCTTGGGCGCGCACTTGAGCAACTTTCTGTTCTTGCTCGGCGATGGATTTGTTGATGAATTTTAAGATGGCCGCTTGCTCGGCTGTAGGCAGCAATAGGGTAGGCGTTGGCGTGGCGTCGTTCCAAGAGATCTGACCCGCTTCCGCCACGTTGTTGAAAAAAGAATAGATTTCGTAGTAGTTCTGCTGGGTAATGGGGTCGTATTTGTGATCGTGACATTTGGCGCAACCCAAAGAAACCCCCATAAACGCCTGCCCAAAAGTATTGGTGCGATCGATGACGTATTCGGTTTGAAACTCCTCTTCAATAATGCCGCCCTCCATGTTTTGCGGATGATTGCGGTTAAAAGCCGTAGCGATGATCATCTCTTTTTTCGGGTTGGGGATCAAATCGCCAGCCAGTTGCCATTGAATGAATTGATCATACCGCTGATTGGCGTTGAAGGCCTGGATCACCCAATCTCGGTAAGGCGACATGTCGCGCAGGCGATCCACCGTATAACCATGCGAATCGGCAAAACGCGCCAGATCCAGCCAATCTACCGCCATTTTTTCGCCATAATGCGGCGATTGAAGTAAGCGATCCACTTGTTTTTCATAGGCATTGGGCGAGCGATCGCTCAAAAAAGCATCCATTTCGGCGATGGTAGGAGGGAGTCCGGTTAAATCTAGTGATAATCGCCGCAACAATAACTCTTTTGGCGCTTCTGGCGCTGGGGATAAATCAGATTGCTCCAGCGTTTGGAGGATAAAATGATCGATGGCGTTGCGAGGCCAGTTTTTTTGTTTTACTGATGGAACATTTGGTTTTTTAGGCGGAACAAATGCCCAATGTGGCTGGTATATGGCGCCATCTTCGATCCATTTGATCAATACCGCCTTCTCATGATCACTGAGCGTGAGATGCGATTGCGGACTGGGCATGGTGTACTCCGGATCGGTGGAGAGAATACGATGAAACACTTCGCTGCGGCGCAAATTGCCTTTGGCGATGGCTACTTTGCCTGGGTTTTCGGGCAATTCAGCGTATGCCGCTTCGGCAACATCAAGGCGTAGACCCGCTTTGCGTTTGGCTTTATCTGGTCCATGACAAGTAAAACATTTGTCGGACAAGATGGGCTTTACGTGCTGGTTGTAATCCAGTTCGGTGGGCAATTGTTGATAAGCTTGCGCTACCGTTGGCGGCAACTCAGGCGCGCAGGCGTACAGGCACAACAAACTTGCGGCGATGGGTAGGACGTATTTGCGCATAACTCCTTTTCTGGTTTTGCTGCCGGGACTGATCTTGGGTAAGTTAAAAAAAAGCGGGGAAGATTGGGTAATTGTGGGGGGAGGATTTTTTTGATTACAACTGTAAAGAGAAGGGCAAACCTTGAAAGACAAATAAAAAATATCAATAGAATTGCTAAGGAACGGGTGAATAATAAAGTGCCATTTTCGCTGCCGCTATTTTGCTGCCAATCGACTATCTTTTAAGGCGCAATGTTGGGCATTGTAACGAAAAAGATAGGAAGAGTGGCGGCGAAAGAGCAAGGCCAAAGTGGTACTTATTGTTTAACAGTTCCTAAGATACTTTCGAATCCTATTTAAAAATATCGTTTACTGTGATGACAAAGCCAGGAATAACCGGCTCAGCAGAGCATTCATCTTCTCCGATGCATACATCCATGTGTTTGCCACGGTAAATGTGTATTTCATTCCTGGTTGGGAAAATATGCCAAACCACCTTAACCTCTGCCTTGCGATAGTTTTCCATTTTTTCAGCAATGCGTTCCAATTGGTCATTTTTAGAAATCACTTCGATCACGAAATCAGGATGCAAGTCTTCATTGAAACGAGCAGCGGTAATTTGTGCGTCGGTAAAATATGCTATATCTGGGCGGCGATGATTACCCGCAAAAAACACATCCCCTTCGGCGATCAATTCCCCATCAATACTTGGGTTAATGGCCTTCAATCGATATAGGAAATTGGTAAGATTTCTTAAAATAAAGAATTGCATTCGATCCATGGAGCGCGCGCTTTTTTCAACTTTCCCGTTGACCCATTCGTACTTGAAATTGTCTTCCCTTGTAAGGTATTCTTGCTGAAAGTCTTCCCAGGATAATTTCTCAGGGAAAACCTGCTCTTGAGCAATGCTCCTGGTCATAATTATTGATTTTGACTGTTTACAAAAATACAATGAAAGATGATCTAAGCAAATAGATTCAGATAGATGTCTTTCAAATGGATTACACTGCCATGGATTTCAAAAGTATCCTCCAAACTTGTGTAGGCAACTTCAATCCAGCTTTGGGTACTTTGCCGCTCCAATACAGCAATGGAAGGCTGCTCTAAATCAATATAGATGATGTATTGCAGGCTGGTAATTTTTTTGTAGCAAGGTAATTTTTCTCCCAAGTCATATCGGCGGGTTGATTTAGACAGCACTTCAAAAACTAGGTAAGGAGTTGTTTCCGCACTCATGCCTGGGCGGTACTCAAAATATAGCGGTGGCTGGGCAACAACCGAACCATCCGGATTGAATACTGCCGAATCGCATTCCTGGATGAAAATGGGTCGATTAGAATTGTGAACTTTAAAATCAGTATTGCTACGCGGAAAAATCCCTTTTAGCAAGTGCGAAAATTCAGTTACCATTTCACTGTGGGCTTCATTTTCATAACTCATGGCAATCGCTTCATGGTCAAAATAATCTACTCGGTATTCGGCTTTTGCCAACAATTCCCAATACTCGGCAAACTTAAGCGGAAAGCGTACCAGTTCCGTTCCGCCGATAGCAGCGAGTTCTAGGTTGGTCAACGGAAGTTGTACGGCAGTACTCATTTTAAATGATTGTTGGGCTAAGTTAAAAGAAATAGGAGCGATTTGCAAATGCTCACCATAGTTTTCAAAATTGACATAAACACAAAAGCTCCTGATGAACAAATCTCATCAGGAGCTTTAAAAATCAGGTAGAGTCAAAAAAGTTCAAGAATGTTGCTGCAGCGCGGTTTGTTTGCTGTATTGCAAAACCTTTTGCAGGGTAGCTGGTTTCGGGCTGAACTGAACCCGAGGTAGCTGCTCATAAGCACGACGTAGATCCTCATATTTTTCGCGCAGAAGAAAATCTTCTTGGAGCGCTTCTTCTATGGCTACTCTTTCTGTAGCGGTGGTTTCATTGTACAAGTGCTTAACGAGAGAAGTGCGAGTAAAGATTTGCTTCATTTAGCTTTTTTTTGTGATAGAATGCGACTATAGAACTTTAAGTGATTGTAAATTATTGCAATTCCTTGATACTTTTTTAGAAAAATCCAAATGAAAACAGAATTATTTTTTGTGTATGAATACAATATTTTTTTTCTGTGTTTCAAATGGATTTTTCCAGCTCTTTTTGGTGCTTTAAAGCGGGTTATTTTACCCGATACCAAGTTTGAGTACGGTATAATCCAGTCCAGTGTTTGCCCCGTACTTTAAGCTGATTGGGATCCCCTTCGGCCAGCCAGATGCTACAGCCATAGGTCTTCCCATCTTCAGGATCTAAAATCGTGCCATCTTTCCAAACGCCGCCTTCTTTGACGAGTCCTTCGATGATTACCAGACCCATTACTGGTTGGTTGTGTTTTTCACCTTTGCAATCAGTGCATTTGGCATCGGGTTTGTCGGTCAGGATCTTAGCGATTTTACCGTATACTTTGCCATTGCGTTCGTAGATCTCTACGTTGGATTTGGCTTCGCCGGTTTTATCATCAACGCTCTTCCACATACCTAGAGCCGATGACTGTCCGAAAACGCTGCTTGAAAACTGTACCAAAAAAATTCCAATGAAAAATACGTTTTTCATGTATCTAATAGATTTTTCATGAATAAATATGTCGAATGATGATAGAGCGTGTGATGCTCTTATCTTATTCGTCCAAAGCTTCGCTAGGGTGCCAAAAAAGTGTCTTAAATGCCGCTACGCGGTCGTTTTCAATGGCAACACCTTCCTGCTCCAGCATTTCTTGCATAAACGTAGGCGTAGGAAAATGGTTTCGGCCACTCAATTCGCCTTTGCTGTTGACCACTCGGTGCGCCGGTACGTCGCCCGAAATCATGTTGTTAAAAAGTGCCCAACCCACCATGCGCGCGGAACCCAGCGTTAGGAAATCGGCGATGGCGCCATAGGTGCTGACTCGTCCGCGCGGAATCAGACGCGTTACATCGTAGACGAGTTCGTGATAATTTGGTTTCTCCACGTTTAGTTGGATTTTTCAACCTATTTATTGATGCGTTTGCAGCAATAAACCTTATTTTTTGAAGACAAGCGCTGTCTTTCCAAGAGGTCTGTTACATTTGTATAACGAACAAGACCTTTGTATGACAACAACTAAAATAAAAGCCAGTTCGATCGCCAACCTTACTGATGCCCGTTATTTTGCGGCTTGGCACGTAGAATGGTTGGGATTTAACTTTAGCGCCGGAACTGCTGCCTTTATTGCCCCTATTCAGGCAAAAGCAATCCAAGAATGGGTGGATGGACCTAAAATAGTGGGTGAATTTGATCTGGAATCAAGCCAAGAAATCTTAGAAATTGCCAAAATAGTAGCATTGGATGGTGTGCAGCTTGGGATGTATGCCGGATTGGATACCGTTATGGCGCTCAATGGCCGTTTTTTTGTCATCAAAGAGCTGGTGATTGAGACACAAACGGATCCTGCTACCATCGAACACCTGCTTGACGACTTCGCGCCGCATGTTCAGCTGTTTTTATTCAATTTTGATAAGAGCGGGATGACTTGGCAGAACTTGGAAAAATCCAGCCAGTTATCACCAGCTTGGTTGCGCGACTGCTGTCAGCGCTACCCGGTACTATTAAGCATTGCCATTCCATCCGAAGCGGCTCGTGGTATACTTGAAGACTTACAACCTGCTGGCATCAACCTATTCGGCGGCGATGAAGAAAGGGTAGGAGTAAAATCTTTTGATGAATTGGATGCTTTGCTAGAACAGTTAGAAATCTAAATAACGAGCTATCTCTAAGACAATATTCTACGGTTAATGGATTTGATCAAACTAGGCCCAGCATAAACCAACCCACTGTAAATTTGTATCAGATCAGCGCCAGCAGTGATTTTTTCGAGAGCGTCTTCTGGGGAGCTTATTCCGCCAACACCAATGATGACCATGCCTGCATGCGCTCGCCCGCGTAGGTAAGCGATCACCTCCGTTGCGCGCTCGCGCAGAGGAGTGCCGCTGAGCCCGCCCATGCCAAAGCGCTCTACTTCGGTTGCTGGGGTATTTAATCCTTCCCGACTGATTGTTGTATTGGTAGCTATCACGCCATTAATACCAGTTTGCAATACAATTTCAAGGATATCATCGAGTTGCTCGTTGGTAAGATCTGGAGCGATCTTGAGCAATATGGGTTTCGGGTGTGGGTGGGCAAGGTTACGGTCTTGCAAACTTTGGAGAAGTGCGGTAAGCGGTGCTTTGTCTTGCAATTCCCGCAAGTTGGGCGTATTGGGCGAGCTGACATTGACCACGAAATAATCTACGTAGGGAAACAGTTGATCAAAGCAGATCAGATAGTCTTCTACCGCGGTTTCATTGGGGGTAATTTTGTTTTTACCGATGTTGCCGCCCACGATTAGACCGGCTGGACGCGGTTTTTTCAATTGTTCTACCAAAGTAGTTACGCCTTTGTTGTTAAAACCCATCCGATTGATCAATGCCGCATCAGCCGGCAAGCGAAACAAACGGGGGAGGGGATTTCCATCTTGTGGTTGGGGGGTGACGGTACCTACTTCAATAAAACCAAACCCGAGTGCGGCCATGGCATGGAGGTGTTCGCCATTTTTATCAAAACCGGCCGCAAGACCAACCGGGTTAGGGAACTTCAATCCCATTACTTCCCGTTCCAAAGCGGGGTGTTTCAGCGCGTATATTTGTCGCAATACCCAAGCAACGCCAGGAATTTCGAGGAGCGCTACTGTAAACTGGTGGGCTTTTTCAGGGCTGAGTAGAAATAAAATGGGCTTGAGGAAGTGGTACATCAGCAGGTTGTGTGGTAGTAATTATTGTGAGGTAGTAAGTACAAAAAAAAAGCCAGGTAAGTTTCTTGAACCCACCCAGCGGTAATCATAATCCCAAAAACTATTTTTATGCTTCTTCTTCGGCTTTCACGAGCAATTGGAAACCATTGCCGTGAATGTTCACGATTTCGATGTTGTCATCGCGCTTCAAATATTTTCGCAACTTGGTTACAAAAACATCCATTGAACGCGCGGTAAAGTAATTGTCTTCTCCCCAAATTTTGGTAAGCGCTTCGGAGCGCGGGAGAACGTCATTTACATTGACGGCAAACAAACGGAGCAACTGTGCTTCTTTTGGCGACAGTTTATATTTTTCCCCTTCTTCACCTTCAACGTCAAAGGTAAGAATTCTTAATGGAAAATTAAAGTGATATTTTCCGATGTTAAAATCTTTGATTTCTTCTTTGACGTCAACCTTCTGATGCGTACGTTTAAGAATAACATGAATACGCATCAAAAGTTCTTCTGAGTTAAAGGGTTTAGAGATGTAATCATCGGCTCCAATTTTGAAGCCTTGGAGTACATCTTCCTTCATGGTTTTGGCGGTCAAAAAGATCAAGGGAATCTCGTTGTCCTTTTCGCGAATTTCGCGTGCCAGGGTAAAACCATCTTTTTTGGGCATCATGACATCCAGAATACAAAGATCAAATTGCCCTTTTTTATAGCTTTCCAAACCCTCAGCACCGTCTTTGGCTAAGGTGACGTCGTAGTCATGCATCTCCAAATAGGAGCGAAGCACATCGCCAAAATTCTGATCATCTTCAACGAGTAAAATTCGGTTGTTAGCCATCTGCACTATTTTTACAGTCCGATCTTCAGCTACTAAACAATGAATGGAATTTCATGGTTGGGTAGCTATGGGATTACAAGGTGAAAAAAATATCATGAGTACCATAAGATGAATGATAAAAAACGAAAACGTCACACTTTAAGCTACTCATCCTTCATTATTTCTATTGCTACGATTCTACATTAAAAGGGAAAGTGAGCATGAAACTGCTTCCTTTGCCGAGTTCACTTTTTACATCTACTTGACCTTTATGGGCAATGATCATGGCTTTGACATAACTCAAACCTAACCCAAACCCTTTCACATCGTGTAAATTGCCTGTAGAAACGCGATAAAACTTGTCGAAAATTTGTTTGCGAGCCTCTTTGCTCATGCCAATTCCTTTATCTTTCACCGTTACTTCAACACCGTTGGGGACGTTGCGCGTGATAACGGTGATGTCAGGTTTGTCCGGCGAATACTTGTTGGCATTGTCCAACAAATTGCTGATCATATTTGAAATGTGAGTAAGGTCGCCCTCCACCACAGGATTTTTGGCATCGAGTACTGCTTTTACAGTACCTTCCTTTTTTTCAACTTGCAAACTGATATTTTCCACTGCGGTGGCGATAACATCGTGCAAATCAATAGAAGTCAGTTTCAGGGAGAAATCGCGTTTGTCAAGCAGCGCCATTTGCAGCACTTTTTCTACCTGACTATTCATACGATTATTTTCCTGTTTTATTATGTTGGCAAAACGTTTGACCTTGTCGGAATTGCTCAGGATAACGGGGCTAGTAATCGAATCGGCGGCCAAGGAAATGGTGGCAATGGGCGTTTTGAACTCGTGGGTCATGTTGTTGATGAAATCAGTTTTCATTTCCGATAGCTTTTTTTGCCGAAAAATAACGGTCAGTGTATAGCCAAAACACGACAGAATGATAAGCGCAAAAACCAAAATCCAAAGAAAATTGATCCACAAGGAGCTCCAAATGATGTTGTTGCGGTTGGGGAAAAACACCCGTAGTTCGCCAGGGGAGGGTTGGTTGCTGGTGAATACTTTAACCTTGTAATCTGGATTATTGAGGTTTCGCCCGGTATTTACCGCTAAAATTTCTTGATTGCGCGGTGCAGACACCACATAGTGGCCATCAGCGATCACCATGCTTTTGTGAAAAAAGGAATAGATACCATAGTGGAACTGAAATTTGAACACATCAGAATAGATTCCGCGGTTTTCAAATTCTTCTTTGAGGATGGCCTCCAAATACTGTGGTTTGATGCGCTCTTCAACGGGGCGATCCCAAATACCTTGATTTAAAATGGTGTTGATGGTATGGGTTTTCAAATCATTGTAAAACTGGATTTGCCCTTTGGATAGCTTGGCCAAATCCTCATTAGCACCAGCAGAATCAGCAGCATATATGGAGCTTTCTTTTTGGAAGTAAGTGATCATATAGCCATTTACAGAAGATAGCGCTTCGGTCTTTTCTTCTTCCTCGAGCCGCTTGGCTACTTCATTGAGGGCATTGTAGACGTTTTTGTCAAAACGATCTTCGTTAACTTGCATGGCAGTACGGATAAGTCCCATTTGCAACCAAACTACGCCGACTACCGCAACGGTCATTAACCCAATTATCGCCCAAATGGCTCTTTTATCCATATTTAGCAGTATCTTAAAAAACTGTTGTGATGTAGAGTTGTTGCTTGTTTCAACACAACGAGGACTGAAACGGTTACAAATTTAGTTAATTCTTTAGCCACTATACCTTACTTTAACTAACATTTAACCTGTACGTTATCAGTCTGCTCGGTTAGGAATAAAGTATCACTTTTGCATTGCTCTTTCACCGCCACTCTTCCTATCTTTTTCGTTACAATGCCCCACATTGCGCCTCAAAAGATAGTCGATTGGCGGTAAAATAGCTGCGGCTAAAATGATACTTTATTATTCACCCGTTCCTCAACAAAAAACGGAGGTAGCCAGTCTTGACTACCTCCGTTTTGTTGCTGTTGAAGATTGTTGTTAGTTGAGCTGGAATCTTACTACCAAACCACCATTGACTTCCGTGCGCGGGAAACCAGCTGAAGTGCGCGGTCGGTTGCGGCGATAGTCGGTAAATAATCGGAGCGACAAACGTTGATTCACTTTGTATTCTGCCGATGGTGAAATGCTCAAAGCAAAGTTCCCGCGCGTAGGTTCAATTACGTTTTGATCCAAAAGGTGATTGAAAGTTACGTCATCGCGCAGCGAGAAATTGAACTGCAAACGCAGGTTGTGCGGTTGTGCTTGTGAGGTATTTTGCCCATTGTTTCCGCCCAATATGGATGGCAAAGGTTTTTTTGGTGCTTTTTTGGCTTTACTTTTTTTGGCTTTGGCAAATGGGAAATTGAAATCAGGAATGTTGTGCCCATAGCCAATCAGGATTTCCTTGGTACGCGTTTCTGCCAACTGGTTGCTGACAAAGCTCATTTGCAAAATGCGCGAGGATTTGTATTCAAAGTTGAAGTTCATCCCGCTTTTCAAAGTGGCAGCGATGGCAACCAAAGGATTGAACGACTCATTGATGGTAATATCGGGAATTTCCAAACGCGGATAGAAATTGCCGTTGAGGGGGTTGATACCGCCAACAGGGCGCGTTCGGAGGAAGTCCAAACCGGTGATAAAAGAGTTGACCGTCAGAGTTGACTTGTACCCGTGTGTAAGAGTGAAACTCTGAAAAAGGCCAGCAAACAAAGGCAGTTTTGCCAAACCATTATAGGAAAGTCGCCAGTTTGCTTTGGGCAATAATTTAAAGATATCCAGGGTGAATGTTTTGGCATCTTTCCCGGTATAAGCAGCCAAGAAGGCGGGCACTAAAACCTGTTGTTGGGTGCGCCCATACCCTTCGGAATATGCAGTGTCAGTTCGTACTTCTTGCGCTAGACGGTGGGAAATGATGGCTCGGTTTTTTTCAAATTGGCTAAATATTGCCTTGATGCCATCAACTTCTTGTGTTCCGCTGCCCTGAAAAAGGGTAGGTAACGCGCCAAAACTCATGCTCAGCTGACCAAATTTTTTGGGTACAGCGTGTACAAAATTCGAGGTGTAATCGAGCACTGTATCTTTAAAGTATTCGCTGTGGTTTTCGGTATAATTTCGATTGAAATCAATATCGATGCGGAAATCCTTGAAGGGTTCAATGGTGACTCGGCCATCATAATTTCGCGAGGTGTTTTGTTGCACCTCACGGTTGAGGAAAACACTTTTGGAAATCCATCCCTTTGCGGCAGATTGGTACAACCAGTCGCGCTCGCTGTAGTATTCGCTTTCTTTTAGTTGACCGATACGGGGCTGAAGACCCGATACAAAACCCCAACCTGGCGAATTGAAATTGGCCATCCCCAAAATACTAGAAGTAGGGGTGTAGCCAGGTAATACCGTTGTTTTTTGCTCGGTGTAATTGAAACGAGCTTTGCGAAGCAACAAAAATGGCCGGATCAAAATACGCTCCGCTAAGCTTGGTAGACGAGCCTCTTCATCATCTTTACTTTTCTCCTTCTTGGTTGGTTTTTGATTCGGATCGTCCTGACCGGGGATGGGAGGTGTTTTTTTCTTTTTATCGGCAGCAGTTGGGCGCGCACTGCTAGGCGCACCAAGATCAATTTGCCGCAAATAAGGAATTTTGGTATAAATCTGATCGAAGTTAAAGTCAACATTGCCCTGAATCCCTTGCGAGTTCTGAATGGTATTTCCCAAACTATCGGTATTGAGCGCTGCTGCCGTCCAGGCATAGCTGCCGCGGTATTGCCCTCGTGCCTGGATCCACTCCAATATAGGAATCGATTTGGTAGGCAAAGTGTAATTGACGGTGAACTCGTGTTTGTAGTTTTTGGTACGTCCCAATCGCTTAATATTGCTCCAGATGCTATCCCTCCGGTACTTGGCAACGTCTTTGATCTCTGGATTACTGGCTACTTTAAATTCATTGGGTTCATCAATGACTGCAAAATTGTTAGCCGTGAAGTTGATCTTGATGCTTTTGGTGATGTCCCATTGTACGTTGTAGTTGCGATCCCAGGTAAAACGTTTATTGTAAAAAGTACTGAAACGTTCATCCAAACCTGTAAATCGATAACGGGTTTGCTGGAAAGTTCGATCGAGCAAAGTACTAAAGGTAATGGAGCTAGGGATTAAGTTAATGTTGAGATCAGAGATCGGTTTCAACCATTTACTTTTCAGACCTTTAAAAGGTTCAATGTATTTAGTAGGATTAGAAAAACCATAGTTTACCCCCCCATTCGTTCGGCGATTGTTGTCGGATTCAATAATGGGGTCGCGTCTACTTTGCTCGGTTACGGAGTAACTGAAGGCAAAGTTAGAAATGTCCAATGGCGTTGGTTTGGAACTTCCCGAGCGCTCCTTGCGTACGTTTGCGAAGGTCATTGTGCGGATGGTGGTTACATCCTGGGCATTGGTTTTGACGGAATCGCGGGCATTGGGATCTTGGATATTTTTTACTTTCTCCTTAAACTTGATGTCTAAGTCATAAGGGTCGTATTCCGGGGATTTAATAATCCGCGAATATTGGGCATAAAACGGCACCCTAAGTTTTAATTTGCTTGGCAAGAATTTACCCAATTCCAAATTGGCAGCAAAATCGTACCCGCTTACATCTTGTCGACTACGTTGGGCTACTTTTTTGTCAATTGCGCCAAAGCCAATGGAGCTGTAGTTACCAGAAACAGTAAGCGTACCAAAATCGGCCAGCTGAATGTCCATTCTACCCAGTGCAGCCACCCCGCCGCGTTCATCCAAACCGGTTAAGCGCATTTCGTTTACCCAAACGATAGAGTTGATCAAGTCTTGATTGCCGCCCCTCACGTTGCGCACCCCAATCATGGCGATTTTTGCCAAACCAAGGTTGGGGTTACCTCTTACTTTTACATTGCGAGTTAAAGTAGGATCAACATCGGAAACTACTTTTTGCACATATTCATCTACTCTGGAAAAACCCAGCGAGTCGCGTTTGATTTTGATCTTGCGCAACAAATCGAGCGGGAAGTCAAATTCATTTTCCGGGCGCCACACTTCTTTTTTGTATTCATCAAGCACCTTATTGGCTGGTAACCCAGTAGTATCCGACATCACGAGCGGAATCTCGTATTCGTAATAGTTGTTTTTAAAATCGCTACCCAAACGTACAAAAACGCTCAAGTCGCCGGGTCTGACGTTGCGATCTTTGCTTTCGGCGTGTACAAACATTTTGAAACGTTCATACACCCTTAGGTCCAAGTTGATATTTTTGAAAACGGAGCGCGAATCACCGTCGCAGAGGTTGCGGATGTTGACCGTAAGCGATTGCTCGTTTTGCAAGGTATTGAATACCCCAAGAGCGCGTTCTCGCTGAATACCCAAAGGCAATACGTAGTTGAAGGGCGAACGCTTACTGTTTTCTTCTACGTTGACCGCATCTACGTCGATGGTGGTTCCAGCATCTCTACATTTAACCGAATCGGCAGCTTCGAGGAAGTTTTGGGTATAGCGCCGCCACTGGTTACGCACCAATTCCAAACGGGCAAAACGCATGGTAACCGGCGCTTTGTATCCTTTCAAAAACATTCGGATAAAGCGAATGGAACGGAAATCGCGGATACCGCCCACGTTGGTAGCGTTTGGGTTGTTTTTCAACGGAATCCGGAAGCGGTACCAAATCCGGTGGCTATTGGGGTCTTCTAATTTATCGGTGATGTATTCTGCGGTACCGCCAGCAATTTCCCTGGGGTTACTGGGATTAGCGCGAATGTTGATTTTGTATTGAAAGTAAGATTCAGACTCGTTCATCGTATTGTCGAAGTTCAAATCTTCAGTATCGGGAAGGTTGGTAGCTGCAGACAGCGCGTTTCTACTGCTGTTGGTACGCGAATTGCCTTCGGGGTTGTTGTAATCCCGATAACGACGGATCAAACTGGCATCTGCCGGAAAAGAAGGATCAGTGAAAAAACGGAAGTTATCGCCCGAGGGATCCTTTGCAATAGCCGCGGCTACGTTCGCGTTAACCGCTTTTATCTTGCCGAGATAATTGGCAAAATGGCTGGCTTCTTCTACGTCGTTCAAACCATCCAAGCCCACATCCTGCTGGCGGCGAGAGGTAGTATCGTTATCAAAGGCGTTAACAATTTGCTGTCCATTGGGAATTTTTGACCAATTGGTTAAAGTGGTGCGCCGATTGGGGTTGAAGGTAGATTTTAAGCCGTTTTCAAAAAACTTGCGGCCATCACGGAGAATATCTTCTGATACGTTACCCAAGTTGACGTACATCGTACCTTGTTTGTCTTGCCAGTTATCAACGGGTTTGGTAGGGTCATTTGGATCCAAGAATGGGCTCAGCATCCAAAATTCTAAAAATTCGATGTTGGCTGCCTGGAAATCGTTGGTGGTCAGGGCGCGCATGATTCCGCCCCAACGTTCTTCCGGTTTGAGCAAACGAAGGGAGTCCCCTTCTGCCCTTACCCCAGCACTAAATGCGGTACCTTGGGGCTTGTCAAAATTGTAAGGACCACGAGCCAGTGGGTTATAACTTAAGTCGAAAGTAGGAATGTTGGGTAAGTCTTGCGGTTGCAACTGCACGTTGGGGAATACTTCAATCTGCGGAACGAAGCTGGTATAGGGGTTCTTGGTATCAACAGTGTTTCGCACCGTTTGATCAATGCGGTACCAGCTCAGTTTGGCGCGGTTGACGCCATAATCCAAGCTATCCACCAATTTTGATTCCGGGAACAAACCCACATCGGTTTGGTTTTGAGGCACCGAGGCCAAATACCAGTTAGCTACTGGTTGGCGAAGGTCAAAACTATTGGAAGTACCTTCAAAGTCGTCGATATACACCACTCCGCCTTTGTCGGCGCGGTTTTGGTTGATGGCGCGCGAGTGACCCGGGCGCAACATGGCCGCTTCCCCAGTAAAGTTGATGCTGGAATTAGCTTTGGTAGAAATCCCAGGAATGGCGTCTACCAGTTTGGTAATCCAGGGTGCGGGTTTGTTGATGTTCATGTCTACCCCATAAATACTGTTGTTGATGGGGTCGTCGCCAATGTTTACTTTTTGGGTAAAGGGGCGTTCAAAAAGGCGCATCATCGTTGCGCCAATGTTGAAGTTCTTGTCGATTTGGTAATCCGCGCGCAAACCAAACAAGCTTTTTTGCTGAAAACCAAATAAGGTATTGTCTTCAAAAGAGACGTTTACGGGAACGCCAGAGGCTAAGATCGCATCGTTGAGGATGCGTACCCGACCGATGTTGTAATCGATTTCAAAATCTCGGCCTTCCAGCAGCGTTTGCCCGCCCGCGCTCACCCGCACGGAACCGCGAGGAATGTTAAAGGCGCCCAAGGAAATCTCGGCAGAGACTGACGATTTATACGTTCCCTTGATAACGAAGCGGTTTTTTTCCTGAAATTCTTGAGCAATAAATAAAGTAGAATCGTAAAGTTGTTGATAGGTATATTTATCGCGAAAAATTTTGTTGTCAATTTTTCGACCCAAAGAAGAACCAAAGGGTTCCAAAACGGGGAGCATCACCCGTCCGTTGCGGGTGTTGATGGTCAAGCCTGGTACAAAGTCAAAAATACCATCTGGTTGGGGGTCGCCCTGGGTGTTGAGAACGTCGGCGTTGAAAACCCGCAACAAGGGCACGCCCGATAGATTAGATTCAGGCAAAAAACGCTTATAGCCTTTGCCTGGGTCATCGTAGTAAATATCCAATCGGAAATCCGCAGGGTTAACCTGAAATGCACCAATCGAATAAATATTTTTCATCATCAGCTGCCAA
Organism: Saprospiraceae bacterium; assembly: GCA_040401995.1. Classification (GTDB taxonomy): domain Bacteria; phylum Bacteroidota; class Bacteroidia; order Chitinophagales; family Saprospiraceae; genus Haliscomenobacter. The sequence goes on along the minus strand of JBBANM010000008.1, from coordinate 29,144 downwards.
GTCGGTACGTCGGTACGCTGGGTTGTGCTTTTCAGCATCTTCACATACAACACGTTGAGCGTAGTATCTACTCTAGGTTGCGGGGTGTTTGGGTTGCTGATATTTTTGGCGGTTTGGGTAATTTCGGAGTTGTTGGAAAGTTCACCGACTTTGTAGGTTCTACCGTTGTAGCTATAGGTATAGGCTACTCCGATCACCTGATCGGGTAAAACGTTGACATTAAGGGAGACAAAGCCCAGTTCTGCGTTGACCGAAAATTCCGAAGGTTTCAAACGGCGGGCGCTTACTTTTTCAAAATCGCGGGTTTGGCGTAGTCCTTCGCTTTGTAATACACTTACTGCTCTTTCAATTCTGCGCGTATCCGGGCTGCTGCTCAATCGAGCATACAAATCATTGGATTCGTTGGAAGGGAGGGTGAATTTACGGTCGATGTCTTGAGGTGCACCGCCTGGAAAGGCACGCACTACTTGCGGGTTTACCAACAGCGAATTGGTGCCCTCGCCAAGGTCAGCCAGCGCAACAATGTCGCGTACGTTTTCTACTTCGTTGCGGTCGTTGGTCAACCATACTTCAATGTTTTCAATTTTGAACAAAGAGCGCACCTGTGGTAAGTTTTGCAGTGCAGGTTCAAATGTTTGGCGGTTGAAATGCGAGAGGAAAAAGTGCCGGTTTTCGTCGTATTGATCGGCGCGTACTTCAAACGTTTGTACTTGGCTACCACCTTGAATTTGAATGTTTTGGCGCTGTGATCGTTGTTGTGAAGCGATGGCAGTAAGCCGGAGGTGGCCAAATTGCAATTCGGTTTTTAGACCAAAAAGACTTTGTCCGCCCTGAATCAAAGTACCGCGTAAAGGTAAGCTTACGTTACCTGCTTCAATTTTTTTAATGATATCATCTTCGCCAAACTGGCTGCTGTTGTAATTCAGTTTGATTTGGTTGTCAAAATCAAAAGTGGCGCCGGTGTTGAAGTTAGTATTTAAGTTCAGTTTTTCCCCAATTTTTCCCTGTACGTTCATGTTGATGTTCATGTTGAAATCGACAGGAATGAATTGGCGTTGCGCCCTCCGAGGGAGAATGGGGTTGTCTAAGCGTTGATAAGTACTACCAAAAGTCAAATCGACATTACCACGGGGTTGGATGCTGATGGTATTGCCGCCAAAAAGTCGATCGATAAGGTCTTTCTTGATATCAACTTTAGAAAGAGGATCAAGAGAAAAATTTTTGTCCTTTTTTTGTCCTATACCAGCCAATTGCTTGAAGTAGTTGGATTCATCTTCTTTTCGACGGTAGTTTTGGTATTCCTGAAAGCTCAAAGAAGTAGGGGGACGAAAAAGCTCGCCGCCGATGCGTTCGGTAACGATATAACGATCAGTGATGGGATCGTACTCCACACTTTTTTCAATGCTCTTAGGATCCTTTAGATCAAAGGGGTTGCGTTTGGGATCGGTAATGAAATCACCAAAACGCTCTTTGATAGGAGGTAGGGTATCAATCGGCGCAACGGGTAAAATGGGCGCTGATTTTTTAGTTCGGTTATCAGTAAGGGGCAAAGTGGATCTGGTGCTATCCACTAAAGACTCCTGAGACGTAGTTACGCTCAAATAGTCGGGTCTATAACTGCCATCGAGGGCGCTCAATGTAAAGACAATTCCTGATAGCAGACAGAACGGTAGAAGTATCTTCCTCATAGGTAAAAAAACTACGCTTTAACCGTCTTTGAGGTACATTCATTTCCCTCAATAAGAACGGCAAATTCGGCTTAAGACTAATTTCGGTGAACAATTGAGCAAACCAGTTCTTGGGTAAAGGTTCTTGACGCAACAACTCTAGTGAAAAAAAATTAAGTAGCAGCGTTCATAAAAAATGAACACTACCAAATTGCGCCAAAGGCAAAGCAAATGGATTAGAAAAAAATCCTCCAATCACCTGCTCAAGATGATAGCTCTCGTAAAGCCAATTTGATTAGCGTCTCAACAGCATCAATAGTAGGTTGGTTTTTTAGAATGGCATTCAAGGTTTTTTGAACCGCTATCCGTTGAAAGCCTAACGCTACCAATGCAGATAACGCCTCTTCCCGGATCGTATTGTTTCCTAAAGAAAATGTTAAAGGCGCTTCGCCAGATTCTTTTACCAATTTGTCTTTGAGGTCCAAAATCAGGCGTTTAGCGGTTTTAGGACCTACGCCTTTTACTTGCCGGAAAGCAGATTCTTGTTCGCCGATAATGGCTGCTCGCAATTCATCCGGATTGAGGGAGGAAAGCATGATTTGGGCGGTTGTTGGCCCGATTCCAGATACTGAAATCAAGTGCCGAAACATAGAGCGTTCGGCCTCATCGGCAAAACCATAAAGGGTGTGGCTGTCTTCTTTGATGTTGAGGTGGGTCAATATTTTTATGCGCTCCAGTTTTTCGATCTGTGCGTAAGTGTGCAAGCTGATGTGCACCTGATAACCTACGCCAGAAACTTCTACTTCCAGGTAGGTCGGGTTTTTGAGGGTAATATCGCCTTTGAGGTAGGTGATCATGGTTTTGTTTTTTTTATTCAAGCCCAAAAAATATGGTTTTACCCATCATTTTCCTGGTTGGCGTTTGTACAGTTTTACCAACGAATTTTTTGAAATAAAAACCAGTTCATATCCTTGTTGTAGCTGGTCTCGTACCGACTTTACTTCAGGCAACGAATCTTTTTGAACTTGATCTATACACCAAGTCAGTACATAATCTACTTTGCCTCCCGTACGCCTGGGATAATCCCAAAAAGAGGCAATAGGCGGTTCTCTCTCAGTATTGCCAATTTGGGTGAATCCTTCCGTTTGCCAGCGGTAGAGCAAGGGGAAATTCCAGGTGCTGGTTTCGTAATTGGGAAAAATAACCAATGTTTTCTGGGCTCCTAAGTAATCAAATACATGTATGAACAACCAGATGGCGTCGGTAACCTGTTCGCCTGCGGGCGTAAGGCCATTAAAAGAATAGCTTAGCGGTAAAACGGTTTTGTGGGCTTCGATGTGGGACGCGGCGGAAAGTATTTCCTCAACAGCGTCCGCTTGTCGTTGATAGGCAGGCAAACGCAAGCCGATCAACACAAAAGTGACAATCACTGCATAAGCCATTACTGTATAACGAAAATAGTTTTTAACCGTCGGGATGGCCAACCACAGTAAAATCATTAGGTAGGGGAAAAATTGCAAACGCACGCTCAAAATTCCGGCGCCCGCCAGTGTACCTGGCGATTTGAAATAAGCGAGCAAAGTAAGGGCGAAGGCCAAGAACAAACCGTCAAATAAAGACCAACGCCTTTCACGGATCCGGGCTACTACAACATAGATCAGGATCAATCCAATGAAAATGGCGATACTAGTAGCCCAAGGGCGCTCCTGGTGGGTAACGCTCATCATTGCACTCAACTCAAAAAACTCTCTTTGTAGTTGATCAAAGCTGTCGGTACTGGGAGAAGAAGGGACATAACGGTAATAAAAAAAATTGGCAAACAACATCAAAACGGGAAGGCAAGCCAGTCCCATTTTGATGAGTTGGTCAAAAATGTGGGTCAATGTCTCCCGCCAGGTTTGGCGATCTTTAGACCGAATGACCAAGCCTTCAACAATGATGAACAGCCCCAATCCTCCAAGTGCATAGGTCAAACCAACGGGATGAGAAAAATAGCCCAGTAGCCACAGCAATGCCCAAACCGCCAAGCGCCAGTTGGTCATCTCTTTGCGCCAGCGTAGCCAATACCCGATGATTAAAAAACAAAAAACTACCCCAAAGGAGAAATTGTAAAATCCCATTTGGAATACCCGGTTGTAAATGAACGGAAACGCGAGTAAAGCTAAATATTGCGATTGCGGGTTGACTTGTTTTATGGCGTAACGGACGCTAATTGGCAAAAGAATGACGTAGGCGCTGAGCAGTATTTTTTCAGCAAGCGCCGGTGAAAAAAATTGCAACAACAGCCCTAGCCAAAAATGGGAAAACCAATTGGGCAGCAAAATGCGGTGCAAATAGAAATAAGGATTGTAAAAGTCATAATCGTGGTCGAGCCATAGGTCGAACACAATTTTGGCATTGTACACATGACATGGCCCATCACCAGTAAGGTAATAGGGATGCAGCCACAATGGAACCAAGGAACCAATCAGCAGAATAATAAACAAGATCGATTCAGGTAAGCGTTTGATTGTTAATGACATTGGTACGCTTGTTTTTAGGTTAGGTTCCATTTTTGAATTGGCAGAATAGTATTTCCGGCGTTGCCAAAACATCATGGGCAATCGGGGGCAAAATTAGTTATTTTCCACTAATACAATGGTGTAACGACAATAGCAACCATTGTATTTGTGGAAAACAAACCGAGTTTGTGCTTTTTTTAGCTAATCTATTGGTTACAAAATACCCTCATCAGCAAAACTATAATATCCAGATTCTGCGATGATCATGTGGTCCATAACCAAGATATCGACATGATCGCCAGCTTTGCGCAATTTACGGGTGAGGTCAATATCGGCCTGACTAGGTTTGAGATTGCCAGACGGGTGGTTGTGACAAAGAATGATGCCGCTGGCTTGGTATTCTAGTGCTTTGCGGAAAATGATTTTGGCATCCACCAAGGTTCCCGAAACGCCGCCGGTGCTGATGTGCTCCCGCCCTAAGATTTGGTTGGCGCGATCTAGCAGCAGGATCCAGAATTCTTCGTGATCCAAATCGTGAACCAAAGAAGCAATGGCCTCATAAGCATCCTGACTACTGCGCACTTGCGGTCGTTTTTTGACGTCTAGTAGTTGTCTTCTACTGCCCAGCTCAAGTGCAGCAACAATGGCGATGGCTTTGGCGCTGCCCACGCCGGGAAATTTGGTCAATTCTACAATGGATTTACGCGTCAAAGCATGCAAATCTCCTTGTACAGCATGCAGGATTTGTTGTGCCAAGCCCAGTGCTGAAGTTTCTCGATTACCCGATCCCAGGATAATGGCCAATAACTCAGCATCACTAAGCGCCTTTTTTCCCTTAAGCTGCAATTTTTCTCGCGGGCGATCCTCTTCCGCCCAGCTTTTAATGGTAAGTTTGTGGTTTGAATAAATGCCCATTGCTTTAGTTTTTTTGCATGGAGGTAGGCCTAATTTGCTCTACACTTACAAATGAAGATGCCGCTCCCATGCATAGGGTTAAGAAATTTATTTTTTACAAACCCTGGACTATAAGGGGGCATGGAGCTGTTACGAAGTGCAGAACAAAAATAAAAAACTAGATTTTATTTTTAAAATTTTTGTTTTATTTTTTTGAAAAATATTTTTTTTGTAGCAATTTAAACATGAAAGATTTTCGATTCCAGCGTGAAGAACGGCTCAAGAGCCAAAAGATCATCGGCAGTCTTTTCAAAGACGGGCAGTCCTTTGGTCAATATCCTTTGCGTTTGATTTGGAAACCTTTAGAAGATACGAATGGCGGCGCGTTAATACAATTCACGGTGAGTGTGGCGAAAAAAAAATTCCCGCACGCGGTCGATCGCAATCGCTTACGCCGGCAAGTGCGCGAGGCTTATCGCTTGCAAAAACATGTATTGATTGAACGGTTGGATCCTGAAAAGCCTGGTTATGCCATCATGGCGCTATACACTGCCAAAGAACCGCTGCCGTATGCCGAAATTTTTCAAAGCATGGAACGGGCACTGCGGCGCTTAACTAAAATGTTAAACCAAACCAACGCATCTTAATTTTGACGTCTCCTTTTTTGTCTACTTCCAGGTTCAAATCTCACAAATTTGCTTAGCTTCAAAGTTGAAATTAATTTGATACCTCATGCGAATCACGATATGCTTTCTTTTGTTTTTTTTGCTGCTCGCCTCTACCGGGCTGATGGCGCAAAAATTTCTAGCCTTGGAGCGTGCGGGCAACCCAGTCAACAAGCGCATTGCCATTGGCACTATAATTACCTACCAATTAAAAGAAGGTCAAGGCTGGACAACCGCAGAAATTGTGGACATAGATGCTGAAAACGGCTTATTGGTATTGGCTACGCGCTCCATTTATGTAAAAGATATTGTGGCATTGCGATACGACAAACGCTGGTCGCGCGCCGTCGGGAGGTCGTTGTTTTCTTTTGGATTTAGTTGGTCGGCCTTGTCATTGATTGGTAACTATACGGATAACAACGCCAGAACTAAATACCGTTTATCTGACGCGATCGTCACCGGTAGTTCGATGATTGTGGGTTCCATTTTGCCTCATCTTTTTCGGCATCGGGTTATTCATATTGGAAAACGGCGCCACCTTCGCGCCATTGATGTGTCGCCAGAATAAGCGTACTATTTTTTTTGCAAAAAGTGTTCAATGGCCAATCGGTAGCCGTCAAGCCCTAGTCCGACAATGCTTCCAGCGCATTTGGCCGACATAAAGGAATGATGCCGGAATATTTCGCGGGCATGAATGTTGGAAATGTGCACTTCGATTACCGGGGTGGTGATGCCGCTAATCGCATCGGCGATGGCAATAGAGGTATGGGTATAGGCGCCAGCATTGAGTACAATCCCGTCAAACTGGAATCCAACTTCGTGTAGTTTATCAATGAGGGCGCCTTCGTGGTTGCTTTGGAAATAATGTAGCTCTGCTTGCGGAAAAAAGCCTTGCAATTTCGTGAAATATTCCTCAAATGTTTGCCGGCCATAGACCTCCGGCTCGCGCACGCCAAGTAAATTCAAATTAGGCCCGTTGAGTACCAAAATTCTCATCATCCTCGCAGATCAGTTGGCATAATCAGATAAAAACTTGATGCGCACCAACAAAATCTCTTCCAGGGTGATATCTTCCTCGTGCAATTCATCAAAAGCAGCTTCGGAGGCATCGTTTTCAACGCCCATGAAATAATCGTAAATCATTTCGCGGGTGCCTTCATCCACCTGTTCCTCGAGGTAGTAGTCGATGTTGACCTTGGTGCCAGAAGAAACGATGGCGTAAAGCTCATCCATCAATTCATCGGTAGTGATGTTGTTGGAATCGGCAATATCTTCCAAAGGCATTTTCCGGTCGATGGACTGGATGATGCTGACCTTGGTTTTTGATTTATTGGCAATTTGCTTGACGATAAAATCCGTAGGGCGGATGATCTCGTTTTCCTCTACGTATTTTTGGATGAGCGCAATAAATGGTTTGGCATACCGCAGTGCTTTCCCTTTACTTACACCCGATACATTGACCATGTCCTCCATGCTGATGGGGTACTGGGTGGCCATGTCTTCCAGGGAAGGATCCTGAAAAATAACGTAAGGAGGAATCTTGTGCTTGCGAGCCTCGCTGCGGCGCAAATCGCGCAACAGTTTCATCAAGGTTTCATCCAAAACAGCGGTGCGGTTGGATTCTTCCTGTTCATCCACGGTTTCGTGATTGAAATCGTGGTTGAGCGGAATCTGGATACCAAAAGGCTTGGTGATGAACGCCCGCCCTTTTTCAGAAAGCTTAAGCAAGCCGTAGGTTTCTACATCTTTATAAGCAAAGTCATTCAATATCGCATGGCGGATGACCGAACTCCAGAAGTTGTGATCTTGAGTTTTGCCAATGCCGTACATCGTTTTTTTATTGAAAGCAAAATCTTTGATTTCCTTGGTATCGGCGCCCATGATGAAATCAATGAGGATTTTCATCCCAAAGTTTTCATCTAGCTCATCAATGGCTTTCAAGGCATGTTGCATGTCTTGAGTTACCTCGATTTTGGTTTTTGGATGGCGGCAGTTGTCGCATTTTTTATTGCAACGTTCTACATCATACTCTTCGCCAAAATAGTGGAGCAAAAACTTGCGGCGACAAGCTGTCGTTTCCGCATAAGCCATTACCTCTTGCATCAATTGGGTTCCCATTTCACGTTCCGCAACGGGTTTGTCGCGAAGGAATTTCTCCAACTTAAGCATGTCTTTGTAGGCGAAAAATGCAATACAGCGACCTTCCAATCCATCTCGTCCACCACGACCCGTTTCTTGGTAGTAGTTTTCGATGCTTTTGGGCATATCGTAATGGATCACAAACCGCACATCGGGTTTGTCGATACCCATACCAAAGGCGATGGTAGCCACGATTACATCTACTTCTTCCATCAAAAACTCATCCTGGGTACGGCTGCGGGTTTTGGCATCAAGTCCGGCGTGATAAGGCGCGGCTTTGATGTCGTTGACTTGCAGCGCTTTGGCTATGTCTTCGGCCGATTTACGGCTTTGTACATAGATAATGCCCGATTGCCCCGAAAGACTTTTGATGATTTGGATGATGCTCTTGATGGTCTGCTCCAATTTGCCTTTGGCGCGCACTTCGTAGTAAAGGTTATCGCGGTTGAAAGACGAGATGTAAGTATTTTCACCATCCATCCCCAGGTTTTTGAGGATGTCGGATTGTACTTTTGGTGTAGCAGTTGCAGTAAGCGCAATAACCGGAACTTCTTTGGCGATCGAGTCCAGCATGGAGCGGATGCGGCGGTATTCTGGCCGAAAATCGTGTCCCCATTCGGAAATACAATGCGCTTCGTCCACGGCTACAAAAGAGACGTTGACCGTTCGAAAAAATTCGATGTTTTCGTCTTTGGTGAGCGTTTCGGGCGCAATGTAGAGCAATTTGGTATGCCCATCTGCAATGTCTTGCCTTACCAATTTCATCTGTGCTTTGGTAAGCGATGAATTAAGGAAGTGCGCCACATTATCGCTTTGGCTGTACCCGCGAATGGAGTCAACCTGGTTTTTCATCAACGCAATAAGCGGAGAAATGACAATGGCTGTTCCTTCCATCATCAGCGCAGGCAATTGGTAACACAAAGATTTTCCGCCGCCGGTAGGCATGATCACAAATGTGTCTTTGCCATCCAGTACACTACGGACGATTTCTTCCTGATTGCCTTTGAATTTGTCAAACCCGAAGAACCGTTGTAGGCCTTCTTTGATAGTTTCATGTCTCACCATCATAACACGATAGTGCTTTAGTCTAAGTTTTGCCGTAATTTTACGGGCTATTCCAGATAATGTTCGGCGTGTAAGAGTGTGTTTGGATTTTTTATTCGCGCTACAAATGGCCAAAATTCACCCCAACTTCGTTGTAAAAATACTCATGTAGCGCTGCTACACTCCGTTTTTTACGCCTCGTTGGTGCAAATTTTGACTCATTTTCGCTTGCGAACTAAAAATCCAAACACACTCTAAGCCAAGCGTACCTGAAATACTAAATTTAGGCAAAAATTAGTGTTATTCGTATCTTTATCCCTTTTTTTACAGCATTTTGTAAAAAAAGGATACCCTTTTTTCTAAAAGTGCGTGAAAATACAATTTTTTTTTCAAAATCACTGGAATTTAAGACTTTACTTCGATTTGTGAATTTTCGGCGAAAAGGCAATCTTTTTTGCATCCAAAACACACGCTAAGTTGGAATTCATATTTTCAGTAAGGCATCAACAATTTATCAATAATACATATGATTCATTCGATTTCCACCCTATCCAGCGCTGAAATTTTAGAGATTGGCCAACGCACGGTAAGTATTGAAATAGCTACTTTGGAAGCTTTGAAAGCCAGCCTCAACGAAGATTTTATAGCAGTTGTAAAAGAAATCTTCCAATGCCAAGGTCGGGTGGTTGTTACCGGGGTTGGGAAAAGCGCCCTTATTGCCCAAAAAATAGTAGCTACGCTAAATTCTACGGGTACTCCGGCCTTGTTTTTGCACGCTGCGGATGCGATACACGGCGATTTGGGTATGATTCGCGAGCAAGACGTGGTGATCTGCCTATCGAGGAGCGGCGAAACTGGCGAAATCAAAGTTCTGGCGCCATTGATCAAAAACTTGGGCAACCTGTTGATAGGGATGGTAAGTAACCGCAATTCTTACCTCGGTCGACAGTCAGACTTCATTTTACATACTCCCGTGGATCAAGAAGCTGATCCCAACAACCTAGCGCCTACCGCTAGTACAACAGCACAAGCTGCGATGGGTGACGCGCTGGCGATTGCGCTCCTAGCCATGCGCGGGTTCACGCCCGAGGATTTTGCCCAATTCCACCCAGGCGGATCCTTAGGGAAACAGCTTTATTTACGGGTAAAAGACCTCTACCTCCACAATCAGCATCCAGCCATCGGACCAGAAGATTCAATTCAACGCGCTATTTTGGAGATCACCTCCAAGTGTTTGGGCGCTACCGTGGTCATTGATGAGCAACATACCTTATTAGGGATCATTACCGATGGTGATTTGCGGCGCATGCTGGAAAGGGGTGGCAATTTCATGGAGCTAAGTGCCGCCGATATCATGACGCAACAACCCAAAACCATTGCCCCAGATGCCATGGCCATTCATGCCATGGAGCTGATGCGCAAACACCACATCATGCAGTTGGTGGTAGCAGATGATGCGAAATACCTGGGGATTATCCATTTGCATGATTTGATTCGGGAGGGATTGGTATGATCAGATCGGATCGAGGAAAAATTATTTTTATTGCAAAAAGGGGGAAAAGACTCGCCCTTCTCGCTTTTGTTGGGCTGGTAATGTGGGGTTGCTCCCAAGGCGAACATAAAAAGGTACGCCCCGCTTTTTATTATTGGCGTACCCATTTTCATCTGGATGCAGCCGAACAGCAATACCTCAGGGATAGCAAGATTGAGCGGTTGTACGTGAAATTTTTTGACGTGGATTGGGAGGAAGCAACGCAACGGATAGTGCCCTTAGCGATTGTTGAACTCGATTCCAGCGCTAATTCCATCCAACAGCAATGGGAGGTAACGCCGGTAATTTTCATCACCAATCGCGCCATAGCAAATCTTACCTTCGAGGGGGTAGCGGATTTAGTGGAAAAAATCGACCGAAAAATTGAAGCCATTGAGCAAAAACTAGGCGCCGAGCACAGTTCTGAGATTCAATTGGATTGCGACTGGACGCCTTCCACCCGCGAGAGGTATTTTCAATTGTTGGAAGACTTGGGCACGCGATGTCAAAAAAAGAACGTTTTGCTTTCGGCCACTTTGCGTTTACATCAGTTGCGTTATCCTCAAAAAACAGGGATACCCCCGGTAAAACGTGGTATGCTGATGTTGTACAATGTAGGCGATGTGGAAGAATGGACTGAAAACAATTCCATCTTTAGAGACTATGCTGCGCGCAGCTATTTGGAACATTTGCCGCGCTACCCTTTGGAATACGACGTGGCCCTGCCTGCTTTTATTTGGGGGGTGTTGTTTCGAAATGCTGAGATGATCCGTTTGATGAATGGATTGCAAGCCGATTCCCTGCGGGGTGATCCACGTTTTTATGAAATAACCCCAGCGCGTTTTAGGATTGAAAAAAGTACGTACCTTAACGGATATTACTTGTATCAGGGCGACCTTCTTCGGTTGGAGCATTGTGGATTGTCCCAATTGGATTCCGCCGCTACTTTAGTTAACTCGTTTTTACAAGCTCCAACTGAGCAATCAATCGCCATCTTTTATTTTACACCTCAATTAGTTCATGAGATCACGGCTAGGCAACTCAATGATGTGTTCAAAAAAATTCAGCAGCCTTAGTTTAGAGCTTGTTCAGATTTTGGATCTGAGGCGAAGGAGAGCAAATTTTATTTCAGACGAGGCAAAATTTGCAGCCGTATGTGGGCGATACGGCGAAAATTTTAACGAAGTCCGAAATAAAATTTGCCTCATGGAGCCCAGAATCCAAAACCTGAACAAGCTCTTATGCTTGTTATTGGTTGTCTTGGGCAGCACGCAAACCTTGGCTGGGAAGAGTTGCGATCCCCAAGCACAAAAAAAGATTTATAGCTATTCTTTCATCAACCCTAGCATCATCAACCCTTTTGCGCCTGGAGCATCGTTGGTGCTGGGTTTTGAGAATTTGTACGACCGCTATGGCCGTCAAAGTACCAATCAGGTAGAAGACAATATCTTGGAATGGCGACAACGCTACTGCGATGTACCCTCGGTGGAAGACATCCGCTACTTGGTGTATCAAGCGCCGGTGTACGAACTCGAAGAACTGGCCAACGCCATGGACGAAGAAGGGTCGGGCATGAGCGCTTACATCCGACAGAATTCTTTTTCCCGCTATATTTTTCGCAACAAGTGTTTTGAAACGGTGGAGTACCTGATTTATGCCCGTTCTTGTGAGCCATACGTTACACCGCGTGATGATTGGAACGAAAAACAATTGAATGTCAATGTTGTCAATGACATCATTGAGCGGGGTAGGGTGGCGTTTATGTCGGCCAAATCGCACTACATCCGGCTGCGTTATGCTTTTCAGATGATCCGCTTGGCGCACTATACCCGACAATACGAAAGAACAATCCAGCTTTACGACTATTTAATGCCCAAGGTCGACAACGACCCTAGCATCATCGAATATTGGATCATTGGTCATCGGGCGGGGGCATTATTGGCTTTGGGAAAAAATGTACGGGCAGCTTATGATTACGCCCGTGTTTTTTTGCATTGCCCCAGCAAACGGGAATCGGCCTTACAAAGTTTTCGCATCAATACTGATGAAGAGTGGCAGCAGTGTTTGTTGCTATGCAAAGACGATCGTGAGCGCTCCACTTTGTATGCCATGCGCGCCTACAACCGCGATAGCCATGCACTGGAGGAAATGCAAGCCATCTACGCCCTCGATCCCAAAAGCGAATACCTTGAGGTGTTGTTAGTACGCGAAATGCGCAAATTGGAGCAACAATTACTGGGTTTAGAATGGAACCCTCAGCGCGCTAGCAATCGCCGGATTTTTAAAATTCCCCAACCCAATGCCGGCGATTACCTCATCAAATTGCAAGCCTTTACGCAGCAACTCTATCAGGAGCAACAAGTAAAAACGCCAGATCTTTGGCTGGTTGCATTTGGTTATCAAGAAATGATTGCCGGTGATTTTTATGCCGCACGAAAAACTTTCATCCGCGCGCGCGATGTGGTGACCGATAAATCGCTCAAAGATCAATTGACCGTTTTTGAAGTGGCTGCGCAGATTGGCTTCATTCGCGAGCTGAACGTTGATACCGAAACCCGCCTGGCGGAGATCATGCTCGACAGTAGGGTGTATGAGGGGCATCCAGGCTTTCCAAATTTTTTGAAAGATAAATTGGGCTGGTTGTATCAGCAATCGGGTAACCCCGGTAAGTACTTCCTCGTTCATCATACTTTAGAGGATTTGAAAGTAAATCCACAAGATGGCTTGCTGCTGGACTTGATTGCTTTGTTGCAAAAAAGCCAACTCAACCGGATGGAGATGTCGCTGCTGCGCGAGCAAGAGGATAAAACCACCGCCGAGGATTTGATTGTAATAAGATCTACAATGTTGCTGGATCACGGTCAGCTGGATTCGGCAACGGCAGTCTTTAAAAAAATTGGGCGAACCCGTTGGGACAACTACGATCAGTTTGACCCTTTCATCGAGCGACTCAATGACTGTGTCAATTGTGTAATCCGCGATGATTCTTCCAATTTGCTCAACCGGGGCGAAGTCATGGAAAAATTGGCAGATTTGGAATACAAAGCCATCGCCAATCAACAAGTAGGTGCTGCGTATTTTTACAAGATCGGACTGGCTTATTACAACATGTCGTACTTTGGTTACGCCTGGCCTTTGATGGACAATTTTCGGAGTGGCGCCAGCTTATTGCGTCGAAAAGATAAAAACGATCCTAACCTAATTCCCGATACTCGGTTTGCATTAGGTAACCGCGAGCATTTTGATTGTTCCAAAGCAATGACCTATTTTGATTTGGCGCGTCGTTTGGCTTTAGAGCCAGAGCTCGCTGCTAAAGCCACTTTTATGGCGGCACGTTGTGAGCAGAACGCTTATTTTGTAAGGCGTACTGGTAGAACCTATATGTATTTTGACATCCTCAAAAATCAGTATGCCAATACGTTTTTCTATCAAAGAGCCATTCGGGAATGCAAGTATTTCGCCGCTTATGCCGCGAAATGATCTTATAGCTGTAAATCTCAAATATGAAATCAAAAAATTACACCCTTTTGTTATTTGTCCTGTGGGGATGCCAGGCATTCTCACAAGGAAGTTTGATTCCTCGGGGCAACCCAGCCTACCAAATCATGGATCGGCTCGAAATTAAATCGGGTTTACAAGCTCCCTATCACTCGGCTGTTAAATATTATGATCGCGGTTCGGTCATTAAGTATGCCTTACAACTGGATACGCTGCAAAACCGATTCAGTGCCTTGGATAAAGCGGATTTGCGCTTCATTTTTCGCGACAACAATGAATGGCTGGGACAAGCTTCCGTAGCAACTTCTTTGACCGGTAGGCGTGTTGCTCCTTGTGATGACAGCACCTTGACGATGCCCATTGCCAGCATCAGACATCCGCTATACGAAAAGAGCAAGAAATCGCTTTTTAATTTTTTTTACCCCACCCCCGCCAATATGATCGAGGCCAATCAGCCCGGTTTTTTCTTGCGGGTGAATCCCTTGGTCAATTTCCAGTATGGCAATATCAAAAATGATGCACAACCTTATTTTATCAACCAACGCGGCTTTGAGCTTAGAGCGGGTATCGACGATCGGGTGTTTGTGTACATCAACCTGTTGGATAACCAAGCGCAATTTCCTCAGTATGTGCGCGACCGATTTTTGAAATACCGCTCCCTTCCTGGCGCCGGATTGGTGAAAAACTATCAAAACGACCTGTTGAAAATTACCAACGGTTACGACTTCCTATTGAGCGATGGCGGTTTGGGTTTTAACCTCAGCCCGCATTTTGGGGCACAATTGGGTTATGGGCGCAACTTTATTGGCAATGGCTATCGCTCGCTCATGCTATCGGATTTTGCATTTAATTCTATCTACTTGAAACTGAACTGGAAGATCTGGAAATTCCATTTTGAAAATATTTTTTCCGAACTCAGTGCCAACTCTCCTAATGGCAGCAAACAGGGTAATCAACTGATTGACAAAAAATATTCGGCTACCCACTACCTGAGCATCAATGTAAAACCCAATTTGACTTTTGGTTTGTTTGAAACGGTGGTTTTTTCACGACCCAACCACTTTGAATTTCAATACCTCAACCCAATTATCCTTTACCGCACAGTGGAAGGTGCCTTGGGCAGTCCGGATAATGAATTGCTTGGTTTTGATGCCAAATGGAATTTCAAAAAACATTTTCAATTGTACGCCCAGTTTGTTTTGGATGAATTTGTGACCAAAGAACTGTTGATTAAACCACGCGGGTGGTGGGCAAATAAATACTCCTATCAAGTAGGGTTGAAGTATGTGGATGCCTTGGGTGTTGATCACCTGGATCTGCAATTTGAAGCCAATGTAGTGCGCCCTTACACCTACGGTCATTTTGATTCATTGGCGTCTTCGTATACCCAAGTGTTACAGCCTTTGGCTCATCCGTTAGGCGCCAATTTTAAGGAACTCATTTTTTTGGCGCGTTACCAACCCATTCATCGCTTGGTGGCGGATTTTCGACTGATCCATGCCTATTTTGGCGAAGACAAGTTGCAACAAAACTGGGGCGGAGACGTAAACCGATCCAATACAACTTACGTAATGACCTATGGGAATAAAATAGGTCAAGGAGTACCTGCTCAAACTACATTGATCGGACTGGACGTCAGTTATCAACTTTCGCATAATGTATTTGCTGATATTCAATATTTTAATCGGCGCAAAATCAGTGATGACCCTTCCCGTAATCAAAATACTCAATACGTAAGTTTGGGTTTTCGAGTAAATATGGGAAAATTGCGCATGGATTATTAAATCAACACGTTTTATGTCAACCCAAACACACCCAAATGTAGCCTACTTCTGCATGGAGTACGGTCTCGACCAATCCTTCAAAGCCTATGCTGGCGGCCTCGGTATCCTGGCAGGCGATTACATCAAAGGCGCTAAAGACCACGGTTACCCGATGGTGGCCATTGGCATTCGCTGGAAACAAGGCTACACCGATCAACGCATCGACCAGAATGGTAAGCCTTATGATTCTTTTCATAACTACGAATACGACTTTCTGGAAGACACCGGTTTGAGTGTTACCGTAGAGATCAGAGCTACCGAAGTAGAATGTAAAATCTGGAAACTCGAAAAATTCGGGAATATCCCCTTGTATCTTCTGGATACCAATATCCCTGGAAACCCAGATTCATGGGTAACGGGTCAGCTGTACGGCTGGTTTGGCGAAGAACGTATTGCTCAGGAGATTGTTTTGGGCATCGGCGGCGTTCGCGCGTTGCGCAAACTGGGTTTGCCGGTTGATATTTACCATTTCAATGAAGGACATGCCTTGTTCGCCGGATTTGAATTGCTACGGGAACAAATTGAAGAGGAAGGCCTCACTTTTGAAGAAGCGGTTGAAGTAGTAAAGGAACAAGTCGTTTTCACCACGCATACCCCTATTGTACAAGGCAACGAGTCGCACCCCATCGAGCGCATCATGTACATGGGCGCCAACATGTGCCTGTCGTTTGAAGAGTTGGAAATCCTTGGCGGACAACCTTTCAATATGACCGTAGGGGCACTGCGTTTGTCAAAAAAATCCAACGCGGTGGCTCAGCTCCATGGCGAAACGGCCAATAAAATGTGGGCAGAAATCGAAGATCGCTCCGAGATTATTGCCATCACCAATGCGATTCACTTGCCAACTTGGGTAGATCCCAATATGATCACCACCGCCGAAAATGGCGGCGATCTATGGACGGCGCATTTGCAAAACAAACGCGCGATGATCGACTTTGTTGAAGCCAAAAACAAAGTGCGGCTTGATGAAGATAAACTCATAATCGGTTTCTCGCGCCGCGCCGCACCTTATAAGCGCAGCGACCTCATTTTTAGCAAACCAGAGTTGATTGAACCTTTGTTGAAATCGCGCAAAGTACAAATCATTTTTTCTGGAAAAGCGCACCCGCTGGATGATACAGGTAAAGGCATCGTAGCCAATTTGGTGAAAATGGCACGCACCTACCCAGATGCAGTTATTTTCCTAGAAAACTACGATATGGCCATTGGTAGAATGCTGACGCGCGGCGCCGACATTTGGCTAAATAATCCGCGGCGCCCCTTGGAGGCCAGCGGTACTTCGGGCATGAAAGCAGCAATGAATGGCGTGCTCAATTTCAGCATCCTTGATGGCTGGTGGCCCGAAGCTTGTGAACATGGCGTAAATGGCTGGCAATTTGGCGATGCTTTTGAAAGCGAAGACGAGGAGGAATTGGATGCACACGATGGCAAAGCGTTGTACGATGTATTGATCAAAGAGGTGATTCCTACCTATTACGACAACCGTAAAAAATGGGTGGAAATGATGAAAGCCAGCATCCTCAGTACCAAGGATCAATTTGCGGTAAAACGCATGTTGGAAGAGTACTACGGATTGTTGTACGCATAACTTACCGCTTCCAGTGAACGGAAACCAAAAAACCGCGAAGCACAGAGCGTATGCAGCTGTTGCTTCGCGGTTTCTTATTTTTAGCTGATGGTTACATTTAAAATTAGTTTGCATAAAGCCTGTTTGGAGCGCCTCGATCAAACCATCGTTGCGGCAACCAAAGCCATGAACGATGTGCAGGACGATGCCAATCAAGAAACCAAAAGCAGCGCCGGCGATAAGTATGAAACCAGCAGGGCAATGCTACAGCAGGAAAAAGACAAACATGCGCTGCAACTGGCACAAGCTTTGGATTTGCGGCAACAACTGGAGCCACTTGATCCCGCGGTATCTTATCCAGACATTCAGTTGGGTAGCCTAGTACGCACATCAGAAGGTGATTATTACCTGGCGATCAGCTTGGGAAAAATGCAAGTAGATGGAAAAACGGTTTATGTGTTGTCGACAGCTGCGCCGTTGGGACAAGTTCTGCTACACCAAAAAGTTGGGGATATCATCGTTTTTCAAGGAAGAAAAATAGAGATCCGGGCCTTGTGGTAATTCAAATCGTTTCTGATCAAAATCGCTCAAAGCGCCATATTTTTCAAGGCTTCCAGCCATCAAACTTTTTTTAAACCGGACACAACTTATTACTATGAAGCGCATTTCCGTGTTCTGCGGATCTAGCATGGGCAATGATCCTACTTTTCGAGAACAAGCTTTTTTACTGGGAAAAACCTTTGCTGAGCAAGATATTGAATTGGTCTATGGCGGGGCCAAAGTAGGGTTAATGGGTTCAGTGGCGGATGGCGTGCTCAACGCGGGCGGAAAAGCCATCGGCGTGTTGCCTTTTTTCATGCAAGACAAAGAAATAGCCCACGAAGGATTGTCGGAATTGATCTTCGTCGATAGCATGCACGAGCGAAAAGCCAAGATGGATGAACTATGTGATGGCGTGATTGCCCTGCCAGGAGGCTTTGGCACCCTCGATGAACTTTTTGAAATGCTTACCTGGGGACAATTGGGATTGCACCAAAAACCCATTGGGGTATTGAACTTCGGCGGGTTTTACGATCACCTTTTTCAATTGCTGGAAAAAATGGTAGCGCATCAGCTGCTTAAAACCAGCAATCAGGCCATGTTGCTGGAAAGTGGGGAGATCAATGAATTACTGGAAAAAATGCGGAAATACGTGCCGCTCACAGTAGGGAAGTGGATCGATAAAGGAAAAAGCTAAGCTTCCAACTCCACGCCCCGATAAATGCCTTGCATAGAAATTTCTATCCCCATTGATTGCAATGGAATCCGATCTTCAAGTTGAAAATAATCGGTGATGTGCCATACGTCAGGCGCTTGCCGGAAATAGCGAGAAACCTGATGTTTGTCTTGATAGATAATCAGATATTCCTCAAAAGAAGCCAAGGTGCGATATTGATTAAATTTATCTCCTCGATCGTAGTATTCGCTACTAGGTGAAATGACTTCCACTATCAGCAAAGGATTAGTGATGATGTCGCGACGATTATTATAAAATTCTGGCTTGAGCGCTACGGTAACCGCATCTGGATACACAAAGCTTTTGGTTTTATCAATCCAGATTTTCATATCGCTACTGTAAACTAAGTAAGGTTTTTCAGAAGCATCAATTGCAATGTTCAATTGCGTAATGATTTTTCCAGAAAGCTGATTGTGAGTTGTAGTTCCGCCCGCCATTTCAAATATTTGGCCATTGTAGTAATCGTGTTTGGAAAGGCTTTTGGCCTCTAATTCCAAGTACTCTTCAATGGTGATTTTTTTTGTTGCCGTAATGGTCATAACTATTTGTTTCTATGAGCAAGATAAAGGAATTTTTTTGCTTGGGCAAGAACATACCTATCGTGCAAATGGAGATTATTAGCTTGCCAACAAGCATAACCTAGCATAACTAGAGTAAATGTTTTATTGTCCCATTACTGATTTGAGTACAGATCCACTTTGCAAGCTAAAACCTTTCCTATATTAAATGCAGTTTGTTCCAAATGAGCAGCGGTGGCGTCAAGTGCAGCTTGTAAGGTACTCGGCCCTTGAGCGATAGAAAATGCCGCAGTTAACCCCATCTGCAACAAGGCTTCAGGATCAACCATTAATGCCCCACAAAGCGCAATTACTGGTTTTTGTTGCGCGCGGGTTACGATGCCGGCAATTAATTTACCATTGGCGGTTTGGCTGTCGAGTTTTCCTTCTCCAGTTATTATGACATCTGCTTTGGCGGCTTCGGCGTCAAAACCTGTTAGATTCAGCATCATCTCAATACCACTATGGTTTTTTGCCCCTAAAAAAAACGCAGAGCCATAGCCCAGGCCACCTGCTGCGCCCATGCCTTTCGCCGTTTCATCAACTACCTGAATTTTTTGGACATGGGTGACAAAGTTTTTTGCACCGTCTTCTAAACAATCTACCGCTTTTGCATCTGCTCCTTTTTGAGGCGCATAAACGCTTGCGGCGCCCGTTTTGCCTAAAAGTGGATTGGCCACATCACTCATGGTTTCAAAAATGATTGGTCTTGGTAGTTTTTTTTCAGGAGGAACTATTTGGGCAATATGCATCAGGTTTTCGCCATTGGCGATCAATTCATGGCCATTTTGATCAAAAAAACGCCAGCCCAAAGCGGTTGCCATGCCCATCCCCAGATCGTTGGTAGCCGATCCGCCTAAACCCACTACAATCCGTTTTGCCCCTTTTTCAATGGCGTCAGCAATCATTTCACCCACGCCATAAGTGCTGGTTTTTAAAACATTGCGCTCCTGTTCTTTGAGTAACTGTAAGCCAGCCGCCTGTGCCATTTCGATAAATGCGGTGTTCCCATCTGCGCTGATACTGTAAGCGGCTTGGATAGGTCGAAAAAGCGCATCGTGCACCGCTACTTTAATGGAACGCAAACCCAAATGATAGTGGAGAATAGCGGCCATGCCTTCACCGCCGTCAGCAAGTGGAAAAACTTTGGTTGTTAATGATCCTTTAGTCCCAAAAGCGCGTTGCAACCCCCGTTCAATGGCTTCACAAACTGCTGGCGCATCAAGAGCGTCTTTAAAACTATCACAGGCAATGAGGATATTCATATGGATGATCTATTGCTTTTAAAGTTAACGCACTAATTTGGGGAAAAGCTCTATTTTTTGTCATAGATACCCGTTTCTAATTCAAATCCAGCATGAATTTTGAGCACAAATCTATCTAATCAACAACAAATCCGAATCCGCCGACTAGAATCCGCCGACTTTGAACGTTTGGGGCACTATTTTGCCGGTCTTTCTGAAGCCACCAAAAAACGGTTCGGGCCGCACGGTTTTGATCGTCACAATATCAGTCAATTTTATAAGGATCTCAGCAATTGGGGCTATATCGCCCAGGTAATTGATGATCCGGCTATTATTGCCTACTCCATTCTAAAAAGGAATTATTTGTGGCATGATGCGGATCGTTTGCGTAGCTATGGCCTAGACTTGAATGCCGAAACCGATTGTACCTATGCGCCCTCGGTAGCAGATGAGTGGCAGGGAAAAGGGCTTGGCCAGTTGATGTTACAGTTTATTTTGTCAGATCTTCAGGCGAGCAAAGCAAAAAGAATTATTTTGTGGGGCGGCGTACAAGGGAATAACCTCCCCGCGCTGCGATTTTATGAAAAAAATGGGTTTCAAAAATTGGGACAATTTGAGTACCTCGGTACTAACTTTGACATGATGCTTGAAATACCTCATGTGTTTAACCGCTAATTATTGAGTATGCCATCATTTGCCAATCAAGTTGTTTGGATTACCGGTGCTTCTTCGGGTATCGGCGAAGCGCTGGCGCATGCCTTCGCGCAAGCTGGCGCCAAAGTCATTTTATCTGCTCGTCGCCAAGAAGAGCTGGAACGCGTTCAAAACGACATCGGCGTTGCCAATAGTTTTGTCTTACCATTGGATTTGGTAGAGCCCGATACTTTTGAAGCCAAAACTGCGGCAGCCATCGCGGCTTTTGGGCATATCGATATTATGGTTCACAATGGGGGCATTAGCCAGCGATCTTGGGTAGCTGAGACGCCCATGGAGGTGCATCGAAAAATTATGGAAGTTGACTTTTTTAGTTATGTGGGGTTAACGAGAACCATATTACCCCATTTTCAAGCGCGTAAATCGGGTCAATTTGTTGTCATTAGCAGCGTAGCTGGAAAAGTGGGCACCCCTCTGCGTTCAGCATATTCTTCCGCCAAACATGCCCTACATGGTTTCTTCGATTGTCTGCGGGCAGAAGTTTGGAAAGAAAACATCTTAGTCACGATCATTTGTCCGGGTTATATCGTAACCAACGTATCCATAAACGCATTGACTGCTACCGGGGAGAAGTTGGGAAAAGTAGGGAAAGATATCGGCAAAGGTTATCCAGCAGATAAAACGGCAGATCAAATTTTGGCCGCTGTTGCCGCAAAAAAATACGAAGTCTTTGTAGGCAGAAAATTGGGATTGGAGCACCTTGCGCTTTATATCAAGCGTTTTTTACCAACGCTACTCAAAAATATCGCTAGAAATCAAATTCCTAAATAAATGCGCCGGTGAGCAACGAACTCGAAAAATACATCCAATCTTATTTTGGTCTGCAAGCGGAAGACCTGCAAAAGATGATTGCCTTTTTTGAGCCCATTACCTTGAAAAAAGGCCAATACTTTTTAAAAGCCGGGCATCATGCCGATCGTTTGGGCTTTTTGCAATCAGGCATCATTCGGGAATACTTGGACGACGAAGGTGCAGAAGTGACTAAATGGATTGCCACGTCTTCTTCGTTTATTACCGACCTAACCGGGTTTGTATTTCAGCAACCAGCTCGCGTCAATCTTTTGGCACTTACCGATTGTGAACTTTTTGTGATTAACCAAAAAAACTACGCACAATTGGGTTCGGTCATTCCCAAATGGCACAGCCTAGAAAAAATGTTCTTGGCGGGCTGTTTTCGCATCATCGAAGATCGGGTGGTGATGCACCTGTCAAAATCAGCCGAACAGCGCTACCAAATGCTGTTTAGCCAAAAACCTGATCTTTTCAACCAGGTTCCGCTGCAATATCTGGCTTCAATGCTGGGCATGACGCCAGAAACGCTGAGCCGTATCCGCAAAAAAGCGCTAAATCATACTTCTTGATTTTTGTCAAGCGCGCGCGTTGCCTTTTGGTCGAATTTTGTAGTGTACAAAACAGGAATGACCATGTTCACGACATTATTCTTCACCATCGTCCTTATCGCCAAGCCAGGGACACAAAACAACGACAGCATGCAACCCATCAATCGCCAAGCGCCGGTAAAGTGTAGCAAAACCATTTTGATTAAAGCCCAACCTGAGAAAATCTGGAAAATTTTAACCGACATCAATTACTGGGCTGATTGGCAAACCGATATTAGTGAGACAAAGCTGAATGGAGCATTAGCGCCCAACGCTACTTTTGTGTGGAAAACTGGCGGCGCAAAAATTACTTCTACTTTACATACGGTAGAGCCCTTTAGCAAATTTGGCTGGACAGGTAAAACTTTTGGCCTTTACGCCATTCACAACTGGAGCATCACAGAAATCAATGGGCAAACTCAAGTTGCGGTTGAAGAAAGTATGGAAGGTTTTTTGGCCGGTTTGTTGAAAAAAAGTTTCAACAAAAATCTGGAGAAAGGGATGGTACATTGGTTGGAGTTACTCAAAAAAACCAGCGAGCAATGATGAGGGATTGTACAGCCTGCCGCCAGATCTAGTGCGATCAAAGGGCAGGCTGTACAGACTATTACTTGCTAAGACTAATCCACAATACGCCAATGATAACGAATAGCGTACCAAGCAATTGCCAAACACCAAAGGTTTCGCCAAGCAACAGGTAGCCTAAGCTAATCGTTGCTACCGGTCCAATGCTCCCGATGATCGAGGTATTACTTGCGCCAATGATGCGTATCCCTTCGCTGATCATGAGGGTAGGGAGTACCGTGGAAAATATGGCCATAATCAGTACCAACCAATAAACGGGAGCTGGGTAGTGCCATAACTGCAACTGATTGAGAAAAGCGCTATGAATTACGATGGCCACTGTGGCGGCAATCATCGCATATGAAGTGTAGCGCATGGAACCAACCCGCGAAACATAGGCGCCGCTGCCTACCAAATAAATGGCGTAGGTAAATCCGCTGAAAAAGATCAAGCCAATACCCAGCCATAAATTTTTGCCTCCTCCCAGTTGAGATGGGTCAACTAAAGCTACCGCAATGCCCAGATAAGTTAAGCCCAATGCAATGAATTGATTGCGGGTCACCTTTTTTTGAAAAAAGAAAGCGCTCATCAGCAGTACCATGGTGGGGTAGAGGTATAGGATCAAGCGCTCCAACCCGGCAGTGATGTATTGTAAGCCTAAGAAATCGAGCAAACTGGCACAATAGTATCCCGAGAACCCCAAGGCAATAATCGCTACCCAATCGCGCAATAGCAGTGGTTTGGCATCGGGTTGGCCATGCATGCGGTAGTTACCGATCCAAGCATTGAGTATAAAGAAGGGTAATGAAAATAGCATACGCAGCGTGAGCAAAGAGACGCTGTCAATCGAGTATCGGTAGGCCAATTTGATCATAATGGCTTTACCGGAAAAACAGATGGCACTGACCAATACCATGAGCGCGGCAAGAATGCGGCGTCTTTGGTCGGTTTTGGCAAGGGTGATTTCGGACATTTTTTTGCTGTTTAGATACAGAACTATAGCGTGTTGTAGGTACCACAACAAAAAAGATCAGTAGAAAAGCTGGGCATTGTCCGTTTTTTTTTGCCTAAAAAATAATCCTTTTCCGATTTGTAAAAAATCAAAATCCAGTTATTTTACATTAATCAGCGCCGTCCAGATACTCAAATGGCCATCGGTGCAGCGCGTCCAGATGGGGCGCACTATGCCATTGTAAGCACTGATGTGATTGTAATCACCAAAAAAGACACCTTTGCCAGGCTTGAAAGGCGAAGCGCTGATTTTTTTATTGTCAAAACTTAGTCCGCCATCTTTGGAAACTGCTAGATAAACATCGGTTCTTTCATCGTCATAAGCCCGTCGGTCATAAAAAACGACATACAGATAACCGGTAATTGGATCGACCGCCAGCCAGGAAAAAAACTGTTGTTTGCCTTTTTCATCATCATTCACCCGAATAGGTTTTGACCAATTTTTGCCGCCATCCGTAGATTTTGCCAGCCAAATATCGGTATCATTTTCCCCATTCCGCTGATCCGACCAATTGATGTAAATGGCGCCGCGATTGGGGCCATTGCTCAGGTCGGTGGCCGTGATGGGCAATCCATTAGCGCGAAAAATTCCCGGAACATCAAATGTCCACCCGCCCGGTTGAGTAGCAACTACAATATCTTGATCCAGCCAGGTTTTTCCGCCATCTAGCGAACGGTCAAAAAATATTTTTTCCTGATATGCCCAGGCAACATAGATCTCTCCGTTTGGACCCACTGCGGGTACCGCGCCTTCAGTCGTATTATCGTCATCAAGACAATCGCCTTCCAACTGACTAATCGCCTTCGCATCCGACCAAGTGGCGCCATCATTGGTAGAAGTGGAAAATAAAATGCGCGATTTGTCGCTATTTTTTTTGCTTTCGTACAGATCAAACTCCGTCCAAGTGGCATACAATTGATTGTTGCGTGGATCGATGCCCAGCCATTGTTTATCTTGGTCTTTGGGATGGTGCATGCCAGTAAAACTACCGCCATTCCAGGAAGTACCACTATCAGTTGATTTTTGGATCACGATTCGGTCGAGCAACTCCGGCGAGCTCCATTCTTTACCAGTAGGATCAGAAAGGTGCGCATAATAAAAATTTCCTTTGGAGTCGGCGATGATACTGGGGTCGCCAAAAACACCGTAAGTAGAGGTCAATGTTTTTTTGCTCCACGTTTTTCCGCCATCGTTGGAGCGATATACCTGGTCCAATACAGCACCAGCAACGATTTGTAGTGGGTTTTTGGGAGAGATGGCAATGCTGGGTTCGCAAGGTCCCGTCCAGAGGGAACTGGTTGAAGAATCGATCATTACGTTTTCAAAAGCGCTGGTTTTCCAATTGTTGCTTTCGCTAGTAGGGATCAAATTGGGTTTGCGCTGACAGGCAGAAGCTACTCCTAGCAAAGAAAAAGCGATGAGCAGAAAAGATTTCGACATATTGCTACAATTAAAAAAGGGTTTACAACGCCGTTGGCTAAATTGTAAACCCTTTTGAGAATAAATCTATTACGGATTAACCGTATGTCTGTTTGATTTCTACGATTTCGTATACTTCAACTACGTCATTGGCTTTAATGTCGTTGTAGTTTTTGATGGTCAAACCACACTCCAATCCAGATTTCACTTCACGAACGTCTTCTTTGAAGCGTTTCAAAGAAGAAACCTCGCCATGTGCGCCATCCTTGGTTGGGAATACTACAATACCATCGCGAACTACGCGGATATGGCTATTGCGCGCAATTTTTCCTTCACTAACATAACAACCGGCAACGGTACCCACTTTGCTGATTTTGTACACTTCGCGGATATCGACCAAACCAGTGATTTTTTCTTCTTTGGTTGGTTCCAACATCCCTTCGATCGCCAGTTTGACTTCGTCGATTGCTTCGTAGATAATGGAGTAGTATTTGATTTCTACACCTTCGCGTTCTGCTAGTCTACGGGCATTGGTAGAAGGGCGAACCTGGAAACCAATAATGATGGCGTCAGAGGCTGATGCCAACAAGATATCCGATTCGATGATTTGACCTACCGCGCGGTGGATTACATTTACCTGAACGCTTTCGATCCCCAGTTTGATCAAGGAATCAGAAAGGGCTTCAACCGATCCGTCTACGTCCCCTTTAACGATCAAGTTCAATTCCTTGAAGCTTCCCAGAGCCAAACGACGTCCGATTTCATCCAAAGAGATGCGTTTGGTAGAACGGGTCGCTTGTTCGCGGGCAATTTGTGCTCGGCGCGAAGCAATTTGACGCGCTTCGGCATCGTCGTCCAATACTTTGAAGCGATCTCCTGCCTGCGGTGCGCCACCCAAACCGAGTACCATTACCGGAGAAGAAGGGCCTGCTTCGGTAAGGCGTTTGCCGCGCTCGTTGAGCATGGCCCGTACTTTACCAGAAAACTCACCAGCTACCACCGAGTCGCCAATTTTAAGCGAACCGCTTTGCACCAACATTTTGGTAATGTAGCCGCGACCTTTATCGAGCGAGGCTTCCAAAACCGCGCCAACAGCGTTGCGGTTCGGATTGGCTTTCAATTCCAACAATTCTGCTTCTAACAAAATTTTCTCCATCAGTTCAGGTATTCCCAAACCAGTTTTTGCTGAAATATCTTGCGATTGGTATTTACCGCCCCAGTCTTCCACCAGGAAGTTCATGGAAGCTAGTTCTTGTTTGATTTTTTCTGGTTGTGCACCAGCTTTGTCGACTTTGTTGATGGCAAAAACCATAGGCACATTGGCCGCTTGAGCGTGGCTAATGGCTTCTTTCGTTTGTGGCATGATGTTATCGTCCGCCGCGATGATGATGATCGCGATGTCGGTTACCTTGGCGCCGCGTGCGCGCATGGCGGTAAAGGCTTCGTGACCAGGTGTATCCAAGAAGGTGATCTTGCGATCGCCATCCAATACCACTTCATATGCCCCGATGTGCTGGGTGATACCCCCTGCTTCACCAGAAACCACATTTGCTTTGCGGATAAAGTCGAGCAAAGAGGTTTTACCGTGGTCAACGTGACCCATTACGGTAACGATTGGCGCCCGTGGAATCATGTCAGCTGGATCGTCTACCACTTCAACATCGTCTTCCAACTGCTCTTCAACCGAAATAAATTCTACCTCGTGGCCAAATTCTTCGGCAACCAATTCGATGATTTCCGCATCCAAACGCTGGTTGATGGATACGATTACCCCAAGCGCCATACAAGTTGTAATAACTTCGGTAACCGCTACATCCATCAAGTTGGCCAAATCCTGTACCGAGATGAACTCGGTCAGCTGCAGTTTGCCAGTTGATGCTTCCAGATCTTGAGCTTCCTGACGTTCGCGGAAACGTTCGCGTTTATCCCGTTGAAGTTTTTGGCGTTTTTTCTTACCGCCACCAGATAAGCGCGCCATAGTCGCCTTGATCTGGTCTTCAATTTCTCTTTTTGAAACTTCCTTGTTCTCCTCTCTTTGCAATGGAGGACGACCGCCAGTAGAGGTAGATGGGCGATTATTGCCACCACCTTGGTACCCTCCTTGTCCGCCGCCTTGACCTTGGCGTTGTTGAGGTGGGCGATTGTTACCGCCGTTGTTTTGGCCGCCAGTTCCCTGTTGGTTGGGGTTGGAGCGGTTTTGACCACCCTGTTGTTGACCGCCTTGTTGTTGACCGCCACCGCCAGTGTTGGCTGTACCTTGGCCTTGGCCATTATTATTTGGATTTGGCGCACCAGTGGGGCCGTTGCCTTGAGCACCAGCCACTTTTTTGCGTTTTCTTTTGCGTTTTTTCTTTTCAGCTTCGCTCAAGTTGGCATCGTTACCAGTGCCATTGTTTGTCGCTGGTGTACCTGCTGGGCGTGGCGGCCGATTGGGATCGTTAGCGCCTGGCTGTTGAGGACGTTGACGGTTTGGATCGCCGTTGTTGGGTTGATTGCGATTACCGCCGCCGCCTTGAGCACCACCCTGTTGTTGAGGCTGCTGTTGCGGATTGAGCGGTCTGCCGTCGCGTCCGCGAGGAGCAGGTTTCTCTGGTGGTTTCTTTTTAGGCCGTTCAAATTGTCCGGTATCGATCTTTCCCAAGATTTTAAGACCGCGCAATTCGGGCGTAACCGCTCTAAAGCTGTCTTCGCCAGTTTTCTCTCCAGGTTTATCACTAGTGGCTTGATCCGTTGGCGTTGTTGCAACTGGATTAGCAGCAACAGGAGGAGAAGCTATGGTCTCAACTGGAGAAGCCGTTGGATTGACTTTGATCTCTGCAGTTGGTGGCGTTGCCGGAGTAGGTGTGCCATTCTTCTCAGCATCTGGTTGTTCTACACGTGCAACGGGAACCTCTACTACCGTAGCAGGTTTCTCCATAATTGGAGCAGGAACGGGTTCCTCTTCCTTCTTCTGTGGACCTTCGGTTCTTTCTTTGACCCGTTGTTGCAACTTGCTTCCAAGGTCGATTTTGCCAAGAATGGTTGGCTTTTGCAATTTGACTCTAAAGCGGTCTTCGTCTTCGACTACAACTTTCTCTTCGGTATCTACAACTGCTACTTTTTCCTTAACCGGTGGCGCTGTCTCCAATTCCGTTGCCGGTTTGGGACGGTTGTTGCCGATGTTGATTTGTTTGGACTTTTCCTTGTCATCAAAAGACTTTTGGAACTCTTTCACCAACACATCATACATCTCGTCAGTAATCTTGGCGTTCGGTTTATTGTCGATATCATGTCCCTTCGTGTTGAGAAATTCAACAATCGACACGGTACCCACATTTAATTCCTTCGCAATTTTTACTAAGAGTTTTGTCATTATAAATATTTAGAGCTTGACTGGTTTGCTGCTGTTGTCCTTCGCTTACGTTGTACCTCATTGGCTAACCGGCCACAAAGATAAAGGAAAACCGTCGAAAGCAAAGGTTTTTTTAACCGTGTTGGCAACATAAAGTTGACAAAAAGAGTTCGCAAAACGCTAAGATTATATCGAATCGGAGGAGGCAAATGCTGTCTGTCTCCTCAAAATAGTGGTTTAGAGTGTGTTTGGATTTTTAGTTCACAAGCGAAAATGAGACAAAATTTGCACCAACGAGGCGCGAAAAACGGAGTGTAGC
>JBBANM010000007.1:84163-115329 GCA_040401995.1 Saprospiraceae bacterium | reverse complement strand
GAAATAAAATTTGCTCTCCTTCGCCTCAGATCCAAAATCTGAACAAGCTCTTAAAATTCCCGAAGGGAATGTATGTTGATAGTATCTAGTAATCAGTATTTTCCCAATCCCGAAGGGATTATATGTTTCTTTGCCCAGGATAAACATATAATCCCTTCGGGATTGGGAAAAAAGACCCTAGACCGTGCTATAAATGTGCATTCCCTTCGGGAATAAAATAGCGCCTAGATAGTTACGTTTTTAAAATACGCTTAAAACAAAAAAATTGGATCGGATACTCAGAATTGGCACGCGCGGTAGCAAATTGGCACTTTGGCAAGCTCATTTCACCCAATCTCTACTGAAGGAGGCGGGCATCGAATCAGAATTGGTCATCATCAAAACGACCGGAGATCAAATCCAACACCTTAGCTTTGATAAAATTGAAGGCAAAGGTTTTTTTACCAAAGAAATTGAAGACGCGCTTTTGCGGGGTGATATTGATATGGCCGTCCATTCTATGAAGGATTTGCCAACTACTTCTCCCGAAGGCTTGGCCATAACCGCACTTTCTTACCGGGATGACCCGGCAGATTGGCTCCTCGCTCGTGCGGAGAGTAAGGTGGAAGGCCAACTTTTTCAACTCAAAGAAAATGCGGTGGTGGGTACTTCCTCCGCGCGGCGCAAAGCGCAATTGCTAGACTTTCGACCCGATGTTCAGATTAAGGACATCAGGGGTAACGTGCCTACCCGACTCCAAAAACTCCGGGACGGGGATTTTGACGGCATCATGCTCGCCGCTGCCGGACTTAGTCGCTTGGAGCTTGATCTTTCGGATTTACATGTGGTGAAGTTCAATCCTAAGGAATTTGTTCCTGCACCTGCGCAAGGTGTTTTAGCATTTCAAACCGGGACTGCTGATCTACCAGTTCGCCGCATGTTGCAAATGCTACACCATGCTGATGTAGCAGCAGTGACCAATGTGGAGCGCCGGGTGTTGCAACTGATGGAAGGCGGTTGTCAACTGCCGCTTGGGGTATATTGTGAACGGGATAGCATGGGCAATTACCATGTATGGGCGGCTATGGCTGATCGTTGGGATGGGCCGATTCGTCGGGCGCGGATGTCGACCAGTACCAATTTTGAGTTGGCGGAACAAATTGTAGCGCAATTGAAACAAGCATAACCCATATTTTAACAATCCATGCGACTATTCATCTCCCGCGAATTATCAACTGACAGTCCTTTTTACGAGACTTTTCGGGATCTTAATGTAGAGATTCAAGCGGAATCATTGGTAGCTTTTGCGTTGATGCCTTTTTCTAATCTGCCATTCAGCGATTGGATTTTTTTTACCAGTCGTCAGAGTGTCCTGTTTTTTTTTCAGGGTTTGAAAACGGCTGCCATTCCTTTTCCTGCGGGAACTAAATTGGCGGTAATGGGAGAGGGGACCGCCAAAGCATTGCGGGAGTGCGGCTACTCGCCAGATTTTATCGGCAACGGCGAGCCTCAAATGGTAGGCGAGTCAATGGGGTTGTTGGCAAAAGGAGAAACCATTCTTTTTCCGCGCGCATTGCAATCGCGGGAAACCATTCAAAAAGCTATTGGCGAATGGGCTATTGGCATCGACTTGGTGGTGTACAACAATCAACCGCGCATCGACCTTCCAGATATCACTGCCGATGCCTTGGTTTTTACCAGTCCGCTGAATGTAGAGGCTTATTTTTTGAAGCAAAAAACTGTTTCCCAACAAGTTTTTTTTGCCATCGGCGCCACTACCCGTCAGGCATTACTAGACAAAAATATCGATACCGTCTGGGTTCCAGCGACACCGTCTGAAGAATCATTGGCGCAATTGTGCAGATCTGTTTTGCTCGGGGATTAATCAGGAAAAAATAAGATTCCGTCCTTTTTATTGGGGAGTCAGGGGTTTTTAAGGCAATTTTGCGGATGATTTAGTCAAAATATCGCCATTTCACCTAGCTCTATGAATTCCAGCCCACAAAAAACATGTAAAAACTGTACGGCAACCTTGCCTGCCGCCGCTTTCTTTTGTTCCAATTGTGGCGAACGTTATGCACCAGTTAAAAAAACGGTAGGGCAGCTTTTTCGAGATTTTTTAAAAGAAACTCTCAATCTAGAATCAAAAACGTATCGTTCCTTACGTGATTTGCTGGTGCCTGGTAAACTTACCCAAGCTTATTTTTCCGGTCGTCAAAAAAGTTATTTATCGCCCATCCGGATTTTTTTGATTTTCGCGGCGATCCATTTTGCCGCAATGTCAAGCTTGTTTAGCGTTTTGTTTGCAAAACGCTTGGATGATATTGGAATCAAACGCCGTGAAATGGGCTACTTCAATTTATACACCAAACAGCTAAATACCATATGTCAAGATTTAAAACAGGAGTTTTTGCCAGCCAGACCTATCGTTCGAAGTGTGCTGGATTCGGTAGAAAATAAAATGAAGCAGAATAGGCCACGAAACGATTTCCATGATAATGTTGGTTTTGGTTATCTCGAGGTAGAAAATGGCAAATTTAAGCCTCATACCATAACACTTAAAGAACAAGATTATATAAATCCTGACCCTGACACCTTGCTAGCCAGAACTAAAGTATCCGGGTATTGGAGTCGATTACAAGTGAAACAAACATTTAAGCTTATCAGCAACATCAATAACTTCACCCAGTTTTTGTTGGCCAAATTCACCTTGATGGTTTTGTTTATGCTCCTTGGACTTGCGCTGGTATTGAAAATTCTGTATTTGCGCCGAAAAAAATACTTTGTGGAGCATCTGGTTTTTACGATTCATTACCATTCGTTTGCGTTTCTCATTATGTCCATTGTTTTTTTATTTGTACCGGTAAAAGAATATTACCCCCTGATCAATGGAATGGCGTTATTACTGATTTTGATCTATTTATTCTGGGCCATGAAACGGTACTATCAGCAAAGTTTTTTCAAAACGCTTTTCAAATTCCTGGTTTTGAATTTTTCCTATCTCTTCATTTTTACCTTAGCCTTTACCTTGACCATTTTTGTATCCTTGTTTCTTTTTTGAAGGGAGCTAAGTACAACATTGTTGGGGTGGAACACCTATATTTGCCCCCGAAAACAGATTTTGGCCGCCTAGGCCTAAAAAATGACCGCTATGTCTTATTACGAGCAATATGAAACCGTCATCGGGTTGGAAGTACACGTGCAGTTGGCTACCCTCAGCAAAGCATTTTGTGCCGATGATCTTAGTTTTGGCGGAGATCCCAATACCCAAGTCAGTGTTGTATCGCTGGGTCACCCCGGCACTTTACCAAAAGTCAATGAGCGTCAAATTGAATACGCTGCTCGTTTGGGCGCGGCACTGGGATGCGATATCAATGCCAGCAATTATTTTGACCGCAAAAATTATTTTTACGCCGACTTGCCTAAAGGATACCAAATTACTCAAGATCGCAAACCCATTTGCGTGGGCGGTGCATTGGCGGTCAAAATAGCCGATACCTGGCGCCAAATCCCCATCCACCACATCCACATGGAAGAGGATGCGGGCAAGTCGATTCACACCCAAGATCCTAAGCACTCGTTCATCGATCTCAATCGAGCGGGTACACCTTTGTTGGAAATAGTGACCGAGCCAGCCTTGCATTCAGGCGAAGAAGTGGATGCTTTTATGAGCGCCATGCGGCAATTGGTGCGCTATTTGGGGGTTTCGGATGGCAATATGGAGCAGGGATCGTTGCGCTGTGATGTCAATATATCGGTAAGAAAAAAAGGCGCCACTAAGTTGGGCGAGCGCTGCGAGGTGAAAAACGTCAATTCCATGCGTTTTGCGCGGATGGCGATTGATTATGAGGTACGGCGTCAAATTGATTTGCTAGAGTCTGGCGGTCGAGTACGCCAGCAAACGCTCAATTTTGACCCAGCTACTGGGGTAACCAGCCCACTGCGCGACAAAGAAGATGCCCACGATTACCGTTATTTTCCAGAACCCGACCTACCGCCGGTGGTTCTGTCGGATGATTATTTGCAAGCCATCCAAGGGCAATTGCCACTTTTGCCACGGCAAGTATATGAAAAACTGACCTCGCTCGAATTTCAACTCAGCGATTACGATGCTACCTTGCTTACCGAAGAACTATCTTCGGCTACATTTTTTCTGAATTTAACCCAAAAAACAAGCAGCTATAAAGCCGCCGCCAATCTCATCATCAACAAAATCATTCCTTATTGCCAAGAAAAACGCAGCGACATCAGCGATTTTCCGGTTTCGATGCAATCACTAGCGGAGCTTATTCAGTTGGTGGAGGAAAATAAAATCAGCAATACGGCAGCTTATCAGCGTTTGTTTCCGGTTCTATTGGAACAACCTGGGAAATCCCCGGCGGAACTAGCGCAATCGCTCAATCTTTTGCAAACCAATGACGTAGATTTTTTGCAAAAAATAGCGCAAGAGCTACTAGCTGAGTTCCCGGATAAAGTAGTGGAATACAAAAAAGGCAAAAAAGGGCTGATCGGCTTTTTTATGGGCGAATTGATGAAACGTTCAAAAGGCAAAGCGGATCCCAAAGCTGCGACCGCTATTTTGCAGGAGGTATTGAAATAGAGTTACCGCACCAGCGCCGTTTCACCTTTGATCAATTCTACCGTTCCGTCAATGAGTTCAATCTCAACGGTATATATGTAAACGCCAATCATGGCCTGGGCGCCCAAAAAGTTGCCGTCCCAACCAATTCGGCTCTCGTTGGGGGAAAAATCTTGGTGCTCAAATAGGAGGCTGCCCCAGCGGTTGAATACCCGAAAAGAGCGGATGGCTTTGACCTGCTTGGTATTGGCAAAAACAATCAGCAAATCATTGGTGCCATCGCCATTGGGTGAAAAAACGCTAGGCACAAAAACATCGAATTGCCGATCCAAGCGCAAGTTGACAAAACCAGATCCCTTACAGCCAAAAACATCAGTAACTGTCAAGGTATAGGTCTCATTTTTTAAAGGCTTTAGAACTGGGAAGAGACAATCACTACAACTTAAACCTTCTGTAGGGAACCAGGCGATTTTATCGATAAGGGTTTGAGGGATGTTTAATTTTGGTTGTAGTGTAGCTTGATCCCCAAGTTTGAGCAGCAAGGAAGGATCTAATTCCAACATTTTTGAAAAACGAGTGGGCATCAATAGTGTTTGATTGAGGGTACAACCCATGGCATCCTGGATGAGGATGTTGTAGGTGTTTCCTGGTATCAACTTTTGAAAGATATTTTCATCTTGAAATTCTTGACCATCAATAGAGTAGAGGAAAGGAGGCGTGCCGCCTTCTGGCGAAAAAGAAATAAAATCGCTGATGAACTCTCGACAGTCAAAAGCAATGGGTTTTAAACGCGGAGGTTGAGTTACCTCCAAATTCATGCGCGAGATGCAATTATTGGCATCGGAGATAGTAAGGGGGTAAATTCCGGCGCCAAGATTGGAAATACCCGGCCGATTGGTCTGTACCTTTCCCCAATTGTATTGATAAGGCGGATAACCACCTTCAACTTGGAGCTGAATGTCGCCATTTTTTTCGCCAAAACAACTTACATCTTTGATGGTCGCTGCGGCCTGTATTTCGTAATACCGTACGATGGAATTACCCAATGCGATCCCTTGGCAAATGGCATCCGAAAATTGTTTAAGCGCTACTTTTCCCTCTTGTTTGATGACCAGCGGATAGGGATTGAGGTAGACACCCGATATCGTTGTATCTTTTTTTCCATTGATGTTGTAGGAAAACGAATAGGGTGGTACGCCATTGAAATGGACAGGAATGTTGACGGTATCGTTTAGACACACCTCTCGAGCCCCCCCGATGCGCGCATAAGGAGGTACCCTTCGCCGGACTTGCACACTATCTTCGATTTTTCGATCACAAGCATCGGCAATTTTCAATCGATAGGAGGTATCTCGGGGTGCAAAAACGCGGATGGCACTACTCGAATCGCCAGTAGACCAATGGAATTGATAGCCTGGAACCCCTCCGCTTGCTTTGCTGATAATGGAAACGGTGTCCCCCACACAGACCTCAAGCGTAGCCAGGCCGCTTTTGAGATCGGGAGGATCTTCGATGTACATCTTAGCGGTATCGGCAATACAGGCACATGGGAAGTCCAATTCTACCACGATGTTTTCAATGTATTCCCTTTGCTTATCAACCTTAGATTTTATGGGCACTGCGACAAATTGTTTGCCCGCTGGGATGGTTACTTTTTTAGGGATGGAATCAAAATCGATCCCTAAAGTAGCGGTGCTGGCTTGAGACACCCGTAAGCCGATAGAGATTGGGACGTCAGTTTGAGTGGTATCTAAGCGATTAACCCGAAAAAAACCGTTGGAACAACCTTCCTTGATCGTGTCGCGCAAACTTTTTGCGCCAGAACCAACCGATAGGTTTACTGCGCCGCCAATGTTGAAACTTTCAGCTTCTAGGAAAACGGCTGAATCGTAATTGCCGTCGTTAACATCGGCAATAACCAGGCGTAGTTTGTAAGTTTGGCAAGGGATAAGTC
This sequence comes from Saprospiraceae bacterium, assembly GCA_040401995.1. Lineage (GTDB taxonomy): Bacteria > Bacteroidota > Bacteroidia > Chitinophagales > Saprospiraceae > Haliscomenobacter. The sequence goes on along the minus strand of JBBANM010000007.1, from coordinate 108,817 downwards.
GTAAGGTAGCCGTCAGTACCTTGGTGAAACCATCGTATTGAATTAGATCAAGGTTGGAGGTTGGCGCCCAGGGAATATTGCATCGTTTGGCATCTTCTTCGCGTTCATTTCGAACAAAATAATTGGGATTGGTTTGATGGTTGATATTGTTGATGGATACAAAATCCTTAGTGCCAGGCACCAGCGCAATGTTTTGAGAATTATTGCTAAATGTACCCTTGATGCCAGGACCACTAATAAAAAACCCAAAAACATCATTGTATTTTGACCCTACAAACTCGCAGTATTCTTCGGAGGCAAAGACATAACGAAAGGTAACCAAACTGTCCAGAGGGATGAAATCAAATTCTAGTCCTACCGCATCCTGTACTTTTATGGCCGTAATTTTTTGTAGATCAGCATCACCGGTTAAGTCTTGGAAATCGCCGCTGATATCGCGCGCGTTGTTGGGCCCTGAAGCGTTTCCGATGGGGCCAGTCGCTAAAATAATACCGCGTTTGATGCCAATAGAAGATGCTCCGTTTTCGAAATAACCGATTCCGCGTTTATCACCTTCCGCTTTGATGTTGAAAATGTTTCGACAGACGCCGCGTACAAAAACATCCTGCACCAATTTTGTCACGGAAAAACTATCATCGGTTTTGATCCCGTCAGCAATTGGAGTGGAAGCTGGAGTAGCTGGTTCAAGGGCACTCTTTTTAACTGCAATGGGCGAAGCCATCACCGAGAATGCAAGTCCCCAGATCCAGGATAAGTTCCACATAGGATTATAATTGAGTGGCTTCGGCTTTGTTTACGCGATAAGTTTGACGCAAAAAATTACTTCCCGATTTTTTGGGAGGCTTTTGAATAGTAAGCTCACTTGAAATGAATCGTTCGACTTACTATTCAAAACCCAAAATCGGGAAGTTAATTTTTCTGCGTTCCTAAGCATTCTAGATGTAATAACCTAAAATCGAAAACAGCCAAATTCGTTTAAAGATACAATTTAACGACCTTCTATACAGATTTTTAACAGTCATTTAGATAAACGCCTACAATAAGGCATAAAATTATTCAAGATTAGCGAAAATAAGCCAAGAGAACTTTCTATATTTACGGTGAGAAATCTTGAGCTATCTGTTCTGATTGTCTACGGCATCTATGTACCTTACCCCGCCCGTGTAGTAATTCGGTCAACGGAATCCTTCTTTACCAATTTTGGTGAACCGCAAACGTTTTTGGTATTCTTACTAAAACTGAATCCATAACGTACTAAATGCTTTTGCATTTTTTGAATTACACTCAACTGGAACGGCAATATTTTCAGTTTTACATAAGATTCGCGTTAAGAGCACTTGAGATCAAAAGAATGGTAGTTTTTCTGATGCATGCTTATTAGGGAACGATAATTGGATATCCAATTATCAATTTTCCCCAACGAGCATGATCATCGGTTGATCTTCCACGTTCTAGGTATTCTATGCGCGCCAAAACCTGTTTCAGCAGTTGAATAACTAATGAATCAGCATACTGGAATAACGAATTTTAAGTTTGATTTTTTTATATTTTACTTTTAAATGAATCATATCCTATGAACCACTTCCTACGCTTTTTGGCCTTTGCCTGCTGTTTCCTTTTTTTGCAAAAGGGATATGCGCAACAGCCTTCCAACTGCGGTGATGGAACTACCATCAACCTGTCCAATGGCCGAAACCAAGTTTTTACCTGTGCTGGCGACAAAAAACCAGATATTCTCAGTTTTCGTACTGGCCTCTTTTATCTCCCATTTGCCTTATTGGTAACCGATGAAAAATACAATATCCTAGAGGTTACTCTGGATCTTAAGATTGATTTTGAAAAGTATGCACCGGGCGATTATCGGGTGCTGGCCGTTTACTATAAAGGTATTCTCTATGCCAAACCAGGCATGAATGCTTTAAAAGATACTTTAGCGGGTTACTGTTTTGGCCTTACCAGCAACTTTGTGACCGTAAATCACATCATTCCTGAAGGTGGGAGCGTACAATTTACCGATGGCAGCGCTACCAAATACCTCTGCCCGGATGATGGCAAACCTGACATTGTATCCGTCAAAACAACTAGCCGCAGTGCGAATTATCATTTTGTACTGACGGATGAAAAAAACACCATCATTCAATTGCTGGAAGGCAATACCTTTGATTTTGACAAATCGCCGGAAGGCGTCAATCGGATCTGGGGCTATACTTATGGCGGCGATCTCGTCGCTAAAGTTGGTCAACCCCTGACAACAGGTATTTCTGGAACGGGTTGTTTTGAGCTTTCCAGCAACTTTGTAGAAATCGTAAAAACCCGAGCAAGTGGCGGATTGGTCAGTTTGGCTTCGGGTGGTACAAATTACAAAACTTGTAGCAACGACGCCTCAGGTGGTAGAGCTGATTTGCGTAGCCAAACCACTTCACGAGCGTTGTACGCTTTTGTGCTAACGGACGTCAACAATCGCATTCTGCGCGGTATCAATGGCAACAATGTTGGTTTTTCTGATCTTCAACCTGGCGATTATCGGATTTGGGGTGTTTCCTATACCGGTACGCTGAAATTGCCAACCAACCAAGTTTTGTCGACGGTTACTTTGACCGATGAGTGTTTTGACTTGTCTAAAAATTTTATCACCGTCAATATTCTTCCCCTTACGGCCGGAAAGGTCTTCCTTAGTAATGGTGACACCAGTACCGTGGTTTGTTTGAATGAACCCAATGCTTTAAGCAGAACTTTCCGTAATACTGGCGCTGTAGCCGGTCGTTATGCCTATGCAGTTACCGGAGTTGACAATAGCATATTGGCGGTATCCACCAATGGGGTAGTCAATTTTGGTGCTTTGTCGGGTACAAATAACCGGGTTTGGGGAATTGCTTATTATGGTGTATTAAAGGCAAAAGCTGGAGATAATCTATTTCAATCGGTTTTGGCCGACAGCTGTTATTTGGTGACGAGCAAATCTATTGCCGTAACGAAAAAATCTCCGTTTGGAGGTCGGGTTAGCTTTGCTGATGGTACAACATCTCGATTGCTTTGTTTTGGAAATACCGTTCCTAGCGCGCCAAAAGTAACAACTACAGGCGGTAATGGTGAAAGCTACATCTATTTACTCACCGATCGTTCGAACAATGTTTTGACCATTTCTCAAGACGGCATTTTTAACATAGATGCCTTTGAACCTGGCGACTATCGGATTTATGGATTAAGTTATACTGGAAGATTGGCATTCCCATCCGGCGCCAATCTTAGCAATACCCGTTTTTCTGATCAGTGTTTTGAAGTCTCCTCCAACTTTATTTTGCTCACCAAAGTTCGCGTCAATGGCGGACAAGTACGGTTGAGTGGAAATCGCCAAGATTTAAAGATTTGTCAGCCGATTGCTGCAGATACAATGCTGACGATGACCAATTCTTCTATTTTGCAGCAAAACTATATTTATCTTTTAACCAACGCCAAAAATGATATCATTGCCTTGTCATCAAAAAATCAGGTGTTAATGCCTGCTGCTTTGGAAGGCAATTTTAGAATTTGGGGCTTGGCATACAGCGGCAATTTACTGGCAAAAATCGGTGACAATCCAGCCAATGCCAGTTTGTCTTCACAGTGCTGGGAACTGTCGGATAATTTTGTAACCGTAACCAAAAAAACGGTACAAGCGGGTTCAATCCGTTTGCCAGCTGGCGTATCTCCTTTAATTTGTTTTGGCCAAAATGCACCTCAAAGCATTAACATTCAGGTTGCTGGCGCCATTAATACCAATTACACCCTGGTTGTTACGGACTCTACTAACCGCATCATCACCAGTGTAAATGGTACAACTTTCCAACCTTTACGGACTTACCCATCGCGGATTCGTATTTGGGGGCTTTCATTCTCTGGCAACCTAACCGCACTTGCCGGCAATATAGCTACCTCTTCAGCGCTTTCCAGCGAGTGTTTTGATTTGTCGGATAACTTTATTGCGCTCACCCTTAATGAGGTTGATGGCGGTGCGCTTACTTTTAGCACCGGTGAAACCCAAAAACTGGTATGTATTGACGCAGTACCTGATGTGTTGTCATTCCGGAACACTGGAACCAACCGTTCTCCCTACCGCTATCTTTTGACCGATGCTCAGAATCGCGTTTTGTTGATCCTATTGGGTGCTAGCGCTGACTTTAATGTAGCCGCAGCGGGTACGTATCGCATTTGGGGGGTGTCTTTTTCGGGCAATCTTTCAATAAAACCAGGGGATATTGTGAACAATACTCGAGCATTTTCAGATGCTTGCTATGACCTATCGGATAACTTTTTAACAATCGTCGGAGAACAGGTTAAAGGCGGAACCATCAGTTTTGACAACCCGCAAACCACTACAAAGATTGTCTGCAATACTGGCCTTCCCGATGTAGTAACTTATCAAAGTCAGGGCGCCGCGGCCGGTCAGTTTACTTATGTATTCACCGATTCAAAAAACCGGATTTTAGGTTCTTCAACGGCTTCAACATTCAATTTTGAAACCATTAACGAAGACACTATCCGTATTTGGGGATTGTCTTATACCGGATCGCTCAATATTACAACCGGAGGCTCTGCTACAAACAGCGTACTTTCTTCAAACTGTTACAGCTTGTCCACTAATTTTGGCACCCTGATCCGAGCGCCATTCCAAGGCGGATTGATACGGGTAAATACCGGCGGAACAAATATAACCCAGTGCCCCGGCGAATCAGGAACAGTGAGGTTTCTACGCGGGTTGGGTGTAGGCTCTGCTTTTGTATATCTTGTTACGGATACCGCCAATAAAATTCTAGCCATTGCCCCCAACGACACCGTAAGTTTGAGAAACTACCCTGCTGGTTTGTACAGGGTATGGAGTTTGTCTTATGGCGGAAAACTACTTGCTCAAGTAGGACAGAATGCCGCGATTGATAAGTTGTCGGACGATTGCTGGGCGCTCTCACAGAATTTTGTCACCATTCAAAGACAATTGCCAAAAGGCGGTTTGATTTCTACCGATAAATTAGCGAATCAAGTTATCAGTTGTCCGAATAACGGCCGACCAGATAATGTCTTTGTTCAAATTAAAGGATCTGATCAAGGGCAAATTGGCTACGTACTGACGGACTCCAGCAATATCATTCGTCGGGTTGTACAAAACCCCACCTTTGAATTCGATACCATTGCGCCTGGTCGTTACCGGATTTGGGGCTTGGTTTTCAATGGTGATTTATCGGCCAATGTAGTTGGTAAATCGGCAATTGGTACAACGCTTGCTACCTCTTGTTTTGCCTTGACGACCAATTTTGTAGATGTCATCAACTTAATACCCAAGGCAGGATCAATATCTACTTCTGCATTGCCAGCTAACTTCTGTTCAGGCGATGGCATCCCAGATGTAGTTACCTTGAGTCTTAATGGAGCAACTCCGAATAAAAAAGCGTTCTTAGTGACCAATGAAAAGGATGAATTGCTGTTTGCTGCACGGGATACCAATAAGGTTGACTTGGATAAAATACAAGGGCGTAATGCGCTCAAGGTTTATGGGTTGGTTTATACGGGCATTTTGAATCTTAAAAATGGTTCATCCATTAAGAATCAGATCCTTTCTTCCGATTGTTTTAGCCTTACCGATAATTTTGTAACCATTACCCGGACTTCCATTGATGGCGCAAAAGTGTTTACTGAGTTTCCTGGCGATTCAGTTTACGTATGCCCTGGCGACGGGAAAGATGATATCATTGCTTTTTTCAATACGTCTCAATCGGCAGATGCGGGTTATCGATACGTGATTACCAATACTGCAAATCAGGTATTGAGCACCATTAACGGTGTTCTTCAAAGTTTTGAAAATGTCGGTTTCAAAGAGTTGCGCGTATGGGGAGTTTCCTTCTCTGGTAATTACCGACTAGCAGCAGGACAAAACATTACTACGGCAACGGCTTCAGATGGCTGTTGGAATCTATCCGATAACTTTATTACTATTTTCCGTGAAATCCCAAGTGGTGGTAAGATTTCTACGCTAGCAGGAGAAACGAACCTACGCTATTGCCTACGTCGCGGACAAACGCAATTGGAGCTTAAAACGACTTCCAAATCAAAAGCTGGGTTTGCCTATATCTTGACTGATGTCAATGGTATCGTGAAGCAAATTTCTAAAAACAGTAAAATTGATTTTGGACCTCAAAATGAAGGCTTGTACATCATTACCGGCGTTTCTTATACCGGCAAACTCCGAGCTGAAGTAGGTAAGGTATTTCCCGCTGATAGCTTAGCAACTAACTGTTTTATCGTAGCGGACAACAGCATTCGGGTTGAACGTGCAACGATAGTAGATGGCGGGCGTCTTTCAACTCCGGAAGGCGATAGCATTTACTACACTTGTCCTGGCGATACCATTTCGGATGTGGTTACGGTTTTCTCACCCGACCAAACCATCAGTGCCAATTACCGCATTTTGATCACCGACGATAAAAATAAGGTCTTGTTTCCCGATGTTCAAAACGCCTTAATCGATTTTGGTCGCTCTGCTCCAGGTATTTACCGCATTTGGGGGATATCTTATACGGGTGATTACACTGCCCAGTTTGGTTTTGACATTTTTGCCAACGCACTTAGCAGTGGCTGTTATGACCTTTCCGCGAATTATATCACCGTTGTAGCAGAAGCTGCCAAAGGAGGAACCATAGCTACGCGAACCGGGCAAACTTCGGTAAGCACCGTCAAAGGAGATAACAAAGCTGATTTTATAAGGTTTGTACGGCAAAATGCGGCTAAAAATGCGCCTTACCGTTATTTGATTACCGATAACCAAAATGTCATCAAATACATTGTGGCGATTGATAGTTTTGACTTTGAAAAAGCGCCAGTAGGAAGCTATCGCGTATGGGGGCTGTCTTATACCGGGGTTTTAACTGCTGTGGTTGGTCAAAGTGCGGAATTAGGTTCCTTAGCGACCAACTGTTTTGCGTTATCTACCAATTTTATCCGGGTAACGGTAGCGAATGCCGTGAACGGCGGCGAGCAAATCCAGGCGATAACTGCCCCGATAACGACGGCTACACAACAACCGTCAATAAACGGCGTAGTTGATCTCAAAGCAGCTCCAAACCCCGCGATCAGCGAAGTGTTGGTGACTTTCAATTGGGGAGTTGCCTCACAAGGAGCAACTGCTGAACTGTTGCTGTACCACGCTACTGGTGCCTTGGTAAAACGCATTCCACTGCAAATGGTAGAAGGCGAAAATCAAGTACGCATGGAGTTGAATGACGTTACTCCAGGTTGGTATTTGTTGCGTTTGCAAAACGCAAATGCCCAAGGAACATTGAAACTGTTGAAAATACAGTATTGATATCGAGCTTTTTGTTTATAAAAAAAATACCAATCGGCTTTCCCGGTTGGTATTTTTTTTTGAATAAAGAGGACGTTTTAAAATGGAGAAAAATCATGAACTACTTAAAAAACCGTGAGTTCTGTGATTCCCGAAGGGAATGTATGTTTATAGCGTATAGTACCGGTATTGTCCAAATCCTGAAGGGATTATATGTTTATCCTTGGCATAAAACATATAATCCCTTCGGAATTTGACGGTAATCAGCTGATTATTCAGGAATTAAATTCTGGGGTCGCGTTAAAACAAAAAAGGTCTGGTAAGGAAAACCCTACCAGACCTTTTTTATGCTCAAAAAAAATCCTATCCTTTAACAGCGCTAACTGCTCTTTGGATTTTACGTTCTTTGATGCGTGCTTTCTTACCTACGAGGCTACGCAAGTAGAATAATTTAGCACGACGTACTTTACCGCGTTTGGTTACTTGGATCTCAACGATACCAGGGGAAGCAAAAGGGAAGATACGTTCAACGCCTACGCCATTGGATATTTTTCTTACCGTAAAGGTCTTGGTAGCACCATCACCTTTGATTTGAATAACATCACCGCGATAAGCCTGAATACGCTCTTTATCACCTTCGACAATCTTATAGTTAACCACGATATTGTCACCCGGACGAAATGTGGGAAGATCCGCACGTACCGGTGTCATTTGTTCATGAACGAATTTAATCGCATCCATTGTTCGGAAAATTTAAATGTATACCATTCCTAAATAGCCGTGCAAAGGTAATTTTTTTTTGGTAAAAACAAAAATCTGAGTTTAAAAATCCAAACAAACTCTAAGTTAGAATTCTATCAAGCTCTAAAAGTAAGTAGTCTATTGATCTTTCAAAAAGATTTTTAGCGCAGTAAAGTAACAAAACCTCTAATTTCATTGGGCTCTCCACGCGGCCCAAGATAATTCACCAGAACAACGTAAACGCCATTGGGTGCATCTTGACCCGCATTGAATTTGCGACCATTCCAGCCTTCAAAAGGATTTTTGGTTTGAAAAACCAGCTCCCCCCAGCGGTTCCAGATGCCCATGTTGAAATTACGAGCGCCATCCATAATGCCCACCCCCCGAAATTCATCGTTTACTGCATCGGCATTGGGGGTGAAAGCATTGGGAATAAAATAACGAATCTCGGGTACGATGTCGATGATTTTAAACGTACTATCCCGACAACCCACATTATTGATGACCAATTGCTCCACCTTTACCCTTCCGGTATCTTGAAAAATATAGGAAAAAGTACGATCCCGGAAGGTCTGACCATTACTAAACCGCCAAAAAACGCTGGTGGCGTCAATGGATTGATCTAAAAAGGTGACTTTGGGCTCAATTGTTGACGGCTTTTCAGGAGAAAAAGTAAATCCGGCAGTGGGGGTGGGGCGCATGCGGATCAAATTATTGAACAACGTATCGGTACTACAACCAATCGGAGAGGTGATGTCAACGGTAACCGTAAATAAACCCGGCGAAGTATAGCGGTGGATAGGACTAATTTCCTTACTCTTTCCACCATCTCCAAAATTCCAATTGATTTTGTAAGTTGAATCAATAGGAAAGGATAGGTTGGTGAATTTTACATTATCAGGCACACAACCATCAAAAGTGGATGGGGCGATGACGATGAGCGCGGGAACAGGAAAATAACTCAGTACTTTACTTACCGTTTCTACACAGCGGTTGGTATCCCGCACCGTAAGCGATACGGGTATTTTTCCCGCTGATCGGTAAGTATGCGCCGGGTTTTGGGTTGTACCCTTTTTTCCGTCGCCAAAATCCCATTTCCAATTGGTAATGTATTTCCCGCCCGATACAGATTTGTCGGTAAATTGAACGGGCGCGGCTTTACATGTATCGTATTGATAAGTAAAATCAGCTTTTAGATCTGGATAGATGTTGACGGTAATATCGGCAGTATCCCCACATTCCGTACCTGGATTGAGCAATAATTGACCTTTGTATTTCCCAATCCCCGGAAAAGTGATGGTTGGCTCCCAATCGGTAAACTCCTGTTTTTTTCCTTTGATGCCAAACTCCCATTTATAAACCGAGATGAATGAACGAGGAAAACTCTCGTTGATGAACTTGATCTCGGTGCGACCACAGGCATTGATTTCATAATTGCGATCAGCCAATTTCACGTCTTCCTTAATGTCTGCTACCAGTTTTGGATCGCAACTGGCCACATTGAACTGAAAATCGCGGAAAATCCTACTGAGCAAGACCCCATTGCGGTATTCGGAAACACATACGCCTACCACAAACTGGCCGATAAGGTTTGGTTTGCCGGTGATCATGCCCGTATTTGAGTTGATAGAAAAATTAGGCTCACCAGGAAGTGGAGCGGTAGCACTATAAAGGGGTGAAAGAAAAGGAACCCGATTATAAGGAGGCGGGCAAGCAGGGGTAGGGGAGGCGCCCAAACAAGAAAATACTTGACCTTCGGTAATCATACCTCCGCCATCCAGCGGCGCGCAAAGCTCGTATTGAAGAATATCTCCATCAGGATCTACGGCACGATGGTCATAATTCAACAATGCGTCGGCACAAATCACGGTAGGCGGAAAATTGTTAAAAGAAGGACTGCTATTCCCCAAACGTTGTGCCTCGGGTGTGATTTCAACAGTATACGTTGCCCCCAGTGTCAATGGATTGACTAAATTTGAAATGGTACGATTTCGACAACAACGCTGGTAAGAAATGTGGTAGCTAGCATTTGACAATGGCAAACGAATGCCATATGTGCTCAGTTTAAAAATATAGATACCTTCTTCCACACATACATCTGGCGGGATTAAACAAGGGTAATTGGGTTGAGCTACATTTCTACGAGAACCTAGAGGTACCCGTAATTGTCTAAAAACATTGGCTTGCGTTAAGTTGACACATCCCCCTTCCGGACATTGGTAGATCCCAATAGATGCCAAAGGATCTAATAATGCGCCACCAGGGCTATTGCAATCGCGGTATACTTTTAGTGTAAATTCATAGTCGCCGTTTCCAATAAAGCGGTAAGTTATTGATCCCCCAATAATGTGCCGGGCTTCGGCCAATATGGGTGTGAGGAGCAAAAACAAGATCCAAAGTCTTCTCATGGCGACAAATTAAGACAGCTATTATCTTTAAAAACAACAGACTTCAAGGATTAAAAATATGGGCTGGTAGTTGGTTGTCAACGCACCAATGTAACCGTACCTTGCAGTAGTTCTAATTGCCCATCTAGTTTTTTGAACGAAATTTTATACAGGTACACGCCTTCATTCGCGTCTGATCCAGTATTACCCAATTTGCCGTTCCAGGTTGCAGTAGGATTCTCTGTCAGGTAAATCAAGCTGCCCCAACGATCGTAGATGGCCATTCTGAAATTACTAACGCCTAAGATATTACCTAGTCCTCGAAATTCATCGTTGATATTGTCGCCGTTTGGCGAAAAGACGTTTGGTACATAAAAAGCGATGATCGACTCAATATTGAGCTCCTGGGTGGTGGTGTCGATACAACCGGCAATATTTGCCACTTGCAGCTTAACCCGCACTTTGCCCACTTGTGGGAATGTAAACATCGGATTCTGCTCGCTTGAAACGCCGGCGCCGCCAAAATTCCAGCTCCACTTCACTGCATCTACTGATTGATCGGTAAAAGTAACATCCGGTTTTTGGCTGTTGATTTTTTCAGGCGCAAAAATGAACTTGGCTTGCGGGGAGTTCGTAACCACGATAGGAGTGCCGGCAATTGAAGCTCGAGTACAGCCATTTGGCGCCAACAAGCTCAAAGTAGGCGTAAAACTTCCAGCTTTCGCGTATGTATGCGAAGGTGTCAAAATGTTACCCGAACTTCCGTCACCAAAGTTCCAGGTCAATTTATAGGGAGCGTTGCCAAAATTAGCAGCAAAAGGGGCTGCAAAATTCACGGCCAATGGCGTACAACCTTGTAGTAAACTGGGGCGCACATCCACCAAAGGCGGTATGGGAAAATAATTGATTTGCCGGGTAAAGGTATCGGTACAACCTAAGGCATCAAACACTTGCAATTTTGTTTTGTAATTGCCAGCTAGAGCAAACTGGTGGTTTGGACTAGTTTGCACAGAAGTGGCAGCATCGCCAAAATTCCAGTTCCAGCGCGTTACCGTTCCTCCTTGCGAGCTAGATTGATCGTTGAACTGAACGGCGCCAGTTGCGCAGCTATCATAAACTGCTGCAAAACGCGCATCCAAAGTAGGCGAAATACGGACCGCGATGCTGGCCGTGTCGGTGCAAACGGTACCTGGGTTGAGGATCAGGTTACCAGTATAACTACCCGGTTGACCAAAATCTATTTTTACATCTTTGGTATCGAAAGTGCGAACTGCGCCATTGACATTGAATTCCCACTTGTAAGATTTGATTTGGTCATTTCCTAAGCTGGCATTAACAAGATCGAGCAAGGTGCTGGTACAAGATTTGACAAAGAAATCGCCATTTGCGGTGGTGCTATCCGATTTGATTTTGGCGTCTAGTATTTTTTCACAAGTAGCCACATTCAATTGAAAATCACGTCGGACCACGGAAAGTAGCTTCCCTTTGCGGTATTCGCTGATGCAGAAACCTACAGCATATTGTCCTTGTAGTAGCGGAATACCGGTAAGCAATCCAGTCTTAGCATCAATATTAAAGGTTGCGCTTTTACCTAATGGAAAATCTAACGAAAAGGTGTTTTTGAAGGGGACGGGAGTATAAGGAGGCGGTAAGTCGGGGTCAGGAGTTGCACAGGTTGGGCAAGTACCATCGGGTGCGCCTCCTCCAGTGAATGGTGTGCAAAATGCATAGGCTAATGAGTCTCCATCGGCATCGGTACCGGCTTGATCCAATGAAAATTGTGTTCCAGCACACAATATAGACGGAGGGAAATTTTTGAATTGCGGACTTTTGTTGCAAGAATTTTGTGCATCAGCGGTGATCTCTACGGTAAAGGTTGCCCCAACATTTGTCGGGTTGTTGATGTTGGTAATGGTGTTGTTTCGACAACAACGTTGGTAGGTCACAAAATAACTATTGGCAATGATGTCCAAATCAACGTCAAAAATATAAGTGGCTTCCTGAACGCAAATGTTTGGCGGAGCCACCAAACACGAGCCCGAAACAGGTTTTACGCCCACTGTATCTGGTTTGTTTAATGTGAAGCTTTGACTAGCCTTGCCACCGTATATGGTCACTGTTGCTGCCGGAAACCCATCTTGTGAATCAAAACCAGGGTTGCCTTTGGCGCAATCGCGGTATACCTTAAGGGTGATTCGATAGGTTCGCGCATTGGAGGTCGGGTCGTTTTTTACAAACCCAATGCACTGATAAGTAATTTGCCCTCCAATAATGTGGTTGGCTAACAAAGATTGCCCAGTTAGGACGAACAGTAAAATCCAGCAGTATGCAAACAATAATCGTTTGCTTGAATGCGTTTTCAGGGCTTTCAACCCTAAAAGGGCTTGCTGAAACCAAGGATGTACCATATTCTGCTAAGCTTCTAATTTAATGAAGAAAAAAGTTCCAAATACTACCCCTCAAAACTCCCAAAACACCTGAAATATTAAAAGACCCTATTATTAGTCGAATATACAATCTGCAATCACTAATCAGGGGTAAATAACTGGTTTAAGCTCAAATGTTTTAAAAAAATCCAGTGGATGATGAAGATGACTTTTACGAATGAAAAACCTACAGTGCTAAATTACGATTTAGAAGGCGCGCAAAAAACGCTCCTCGCAGGAGGACTAGTTTTGTTGCCAACAGATACTGTGTGGTGTGTGGCTTGTATTCCCAACTCATCAACCATCATCGATCAATTAATAGAGGCTAAACGCCAAAAGGATGCCAGCAATTTTGAATTGGTGGTAAATTCTATTGAAATGCTAAGAAATTACGCCGGATACCTTCATCCACGACTAGAAACTCTCTTAGCTTTTCATACCCGACCGCTTACCATCGTTTTTGAGTATTCCCCGATACTGCCTACTAACGCCGTACCAGCTGGGGGGCAATTGGCCATTCGACTGGCCCATGATGAATTTTCTAAAGCACTTATCCACGCGGTTAATGAACCGCTGTTAATGGCTACCGCCAATGTTGAGGGAATGGATTATCCGGTCAATTTTGGCAGCATCAGCTCAGAAATTTTACAAAGAGTGGATTATGTAGTAAAATACCGCCAAGGTGACAAGTCCATTGACGAACTTTCGGTGATGGTTAAATTGCTGGAAGATCAAGAAGAATTGGAGTTTCTCCGGGAATAAGGACAGATCCTGGTTGCAGTTTACTCGATGTACCTGAAAGCCGAAAATGCTTAAGATTTTACTTCAGACTGACTTCCGTCAACGGGTTGCGCGCTCCTTTTTTTAGCGCTTTCAATGCTGCTTGCACCGCAGAGTCATAGTCGTTCATAACCATGTAAAACGCGGAGGAACCAAACAAATCACTGGCCAAAGTGGCTTTGAAATATTGACTGATCGCCATTTTTACCTTGAGCCATTCTTGATCGTTTTTAGCAAGTGCTTCATTTTCGCTACTCTTTTTGAAGTTTTCAAGCAAGGCATTGTCTGTGATGAAATTGTTTTTGAAGGCTTGGAGGGTGTATTTTTTTAATGCATCCTGATGAGACAAAGCATATTGGAGTGCAAAAGAGGGTATTTGCCTACGCAGCTCTTGGTAGTAGGAGCTGTAAAGAATTGAATCAAAAGGAACAAAAATATCAGGAATAATACCGCTGCCGCCAAAAACTACTCGGCCTCGACTGGTGAAATAATGGGTGGAGTCTTGAATTTTTATTTTCGCAGCCGAAATAAATTCCCCACTTTTATAACGGGTTTCTAAATCGGCTTCGTAAGCTTCGGGGTCGCGGTATGATTTTTGGATCGATCGACCAGAAGGGGTGTAATAGCGCGCCATCGTAAGTCGAAGTGCCGAACCGTCGCTTAAGTCGTATTGTTCTTGCACCAAGCCTTTGCCAAACGACCTCCGGCCAATTACAATACCACGATCTTGATCTTGTAGGGCGCCGGCCAAAATCTCGCTGGCTGAAGCAGTACCTTCGTCAATGAGTACAGTGATTTGATCCAGGGGAAAATAGGCTCTACCGGTGGTTGTATATTTGCTCTTAATGGATGCTCTTCCTTCCGTATAAAAAAGCAATTTACCTTTTTCAGGGAACAGCTGACTCAGAATATCTGCCGCCATTTGCATGTACCCGCCAGGGTTTTGGCGTAGATCGATGACTAGATCCCGGATATGGTTTTTTTCAGAAAGAGTTTGTAATGCAGCGATAAAATCTTTACTGGTAGAAGCTGAGAACTTGCTGATCTTGATGTAGCCGATGCGTTCGTTTAAAGGATAAGCAGCATCAATGCTATTGACGGGTATTTCCTGTCGGGAAACATTGAACTGTCGGATCTTTTTTTCCCTGCCGCGCAACACCCCGATTTTTACTTTCGAGCCGATTTCGCCCCGCATCAAATTGATGATCCGGTCATTGGTGATTTTTTTTCCAGCCACCATACTATCACCAACGCTAATGATCTTATCGCCCGATAAAAGACCCATCTGCGCAGCTGGCCCGCCAGCGATTGGCGCAACAATCACCACGGTATCGCGAATCAGTAAAAATTCAACGCCAATGCCTTTGAATCGCCCTTCTAATTGTTCGTTTACATCGCGAAGGGAAGACGCTGGTATGTACGTAGAATGCGGATCCAATTGACCAATGATGCTATTAATGGCTTCATCGATTAGTTTGTCACGGTCAATGGTGTCTACGTATTTGGCATCAATATAGCGCAACAGTTCTTCTATTTTTCCTTGGCGTAGGGTGTAATCGCTTGGTGACTGATTGGAAACGATCTTCATATGTGGCGGGGCGGTTTGAAGCCGGGCGCCAATTAATATGCCTAAAGCCAAGGTAACAGCTAATAAAAGAGGGAGCCAGATTTGTACCTTGGTTGTCAAATTTTTTGAAAAAGAACTCATACTTTATCTGACTTCGTTGTAAAATGTTGATTAAATATCCCGAATACTTTCTAAGTTTTCCCTGACCGGTAAATTTACGGAATTAATGGACTTTTTTAAGTTCATCGATGGTCTTTGCAACTGCACAGCAAGGTGTTGAAAAGTTTATTGCTGAAATATGCGTTTTAGAACTTGTTCAAATTTTGGATTCTGGGCTCCATGAGGCAAATATTATTTCATGCTTCGTTAAAATTTTCGCCGTATTGCCCACATACGGCTGCAAATTTTGCCTCGTCTGAAATAATATTTGCTCTCCTTCGCCTCAGATCCATAATCTGAACAAGCTCTTATCATTTGATTCAATCGATTTTTGTAAAATTTTGTTGCAATTTTTTATTTTTTTTGAAATTTTATAAATTTAATGCACGAATTTGCCTTCTTTTTTGACAAGATTGAAATGAGGTGGATATTTTCTATTGAATTACTGGTTCAGAGCAAAAATTGACACCCAAGTGCCCTTGGCCTACTAACTTATTGTTCATTGTTAAATACTACCGGAATTGAACGAATTTGACAAGCTGGATAAACAAATTTTATCCTTATTGATGCGCAACGCGAAGATGGCTTACACAGAGATCGCCAAAAAATTGTTTGTTTCCGGCGGTACGATTCATGTTCGAATGAAAAAACTGGAAGACAGCGGCATTGTAAAAGGCTACAGTCTTTCCGTGGATCACACGCGGTTGGGATACGATATTTGCGCGTTTTTAGGCATTTACCTGGATAAAAGCTCTCTTTATGACGAGGTTGCCGCTTCTTTGGCGCAAATCCCAGAAGTAGTGGACGCACATTACACCACCGGGTTGTACAATATTTTTGCCCGAATCATTTGTCGGGATACTAATCACCTGCGGGATGTACTCCACGACAAAATCCAAAAGATACCAGGCATCCAACGCACGGAAACTTTTATTTCTTTGCAAGAGAGTATTAGTCGCCCGATCAATATTGTCGACGATGATGAGGAGTAAAACACAATTTGGCTGAGCACCACGCAAAAAAGCCAAGCGGAGGTTTCTTTCTCGGCTTGGCTTCACTTGACGCAATTTTTTATGCAGATCAACCGCCTAAATAGTGTTTCAATAATTTGCTGCGGTTTGCAGAACGCAATTTGTTGATTGCTTTGTCTTTGATCTGGCGAACCCGTTCGCGGGTCAATCCAAATTTCTCGCCGATGTCTTCCAAAGACATGGGATGTTCCACGCCAATGCCAAAGTACAACTTGATTACGTCACATTGACGATCCGTCAATGTACTCAATGAGCGTTCGATTTCGCGGCGCAAAGATTCATTGTATTCCAAACGCGAATCGGTACCAGGCGTGCTGCTGTTTTCCAATACATCCAGCAAAGAGTTGTCTTCGCCTTCAACAAATGGCGCATCCATTGACACGTGGCGAGCTGCTACTCCCAAAGTCGTTTCTACTTCTTCGGTAGGAATTTCCAGCATTTCTGCCAATTCCTCTGGAGAAGGTTCACGCTCGAATTCCTGTTCTAGTTCAGAGAAGGCCTTATTGATTTTATTCAAAGAACCTACTTTGTTGAGGGGAAGACGAACAATACGCGATTGCTCTGCCAATGCTTGCAAGATAGATTGACGAATCCACCAAACGGCATAGGAAATGAATTTAAAACCGCGGGTTTCATCAAATCGTTGTGCGGCTTTGATAAGACCCAAGTTGCCCTCATTGATCAAATCACTTAAGGAAAGACCCTGATTCTGATATTGTTTGGCTACCGAAACAACAAAACGAAGATTGGCTTTGGTTAGTTTTTCTAAGGCCGCTTGATCCCCTTGCTTGATTCTCTTGGCTAACTCAACCTCTTCTTCTGGGGTTAACAAATCTACTTTACCAATTTCCTGTAAGTACTTTTCTAAAGACTGACTCTCTCGATTGGTTATAGATTTTGTGATCTTAAGTTGTCTCATGCAAAAATGCTATTTATAAATTAAAAAAAGCTACGCAATCCTTTTGCTGTATCAGATATGTGTCAATGGGTCATGGAAGGCAATGGCTGGGTAAAAGTTATTAGGTATTCGTAGGCTTAGCTCGGCAGGCATCAAAGATAAGGTAGTTTATGATAGTTCTAGCCCTTTTGATTTTACCGGCTACAAAAATATCTTAAATACTTGTTCCAGTCAAGTCTAATCTTGTCTGATTTACACAAACCATTCGAAATGAAAAAATAGCCAGTCAAAATTGTACTTTATTTTGTTACTGCTCCTTGATGATTTGGTTTTATCAGTTTTTTATTTTTTATTGTGCCGTACGGCAAGAATACGCTTTGAAGGATCAGTGACAAAATGAACGATCATTTAGATAAGAACGTTTTTTGTTTGGACATTGCGCTGATAGGGTGATAGTTAGGTTTGGATTGTCACAGCGCATGAAAAACAAATTAAAAAAAAGTTTCCGTTCAGCTTGAAAAGATTATTTTGCAACCAATCCATATTTCTAGTAGTACGGTAAAATAGAGCTATTTTTATGAAAAGAGTAAAGCTTCAACTCGAATACATTTTCCGTGCTTCTCCTGCTATTCTTTATCAATTTCTTACAACACCGTCTTGCTTGATCCGCTGGTTTTGTGACGATGTCGATGTGGAGTTGAATAGTTTCACCTTTATTTGGGGCGAAACCGCAGAAACAGCAGAAGTAATTGAAGAAGTAGAAGAAGAACTATTGCGTTTGCGTTGGCAAGACGCAGAAAGTAATGACGAATACCTGGAATTTCGCATTTCAGAGGCGCCAATCACCGGTGAAACCATTTTGGTATTGACCGATTTTTGCGACGACGATGAAGTTAAGGATCAAAAACGCTATTGGGATACCCAGATGCAGCAACTGCAAAAAGAATCCGGAGGGTAAATTACCTGACTATTCAGCACAACTCATCAGATCATGGTCATCTATTTTGGGCTCGCCTTGGATTTTTCGGCCTGGCCAAATGCGGTTCAAACTACCGGAAATCAGCTTTCCCTAGGGCCTTCTGGGCTATTACAATGGCTTGAAAATCACTTGGGATTAAGCGGTAAAGAACGCTCTATAGATTACCTCCGGATTGAGCAATTTCGACAAGCTTTACGCCTCCATTGGCAAATAGAACCTCAGGTTTTCTACGCCACCGCTTTTCAAGCCGATCAATTTGCTACTGCCACCGAATTGCTCCAACGCCGCGATGAGCTCCTACTGGCCGGTTGGGATTTTAGCCTTCATCCTGAATTGCCACCTCGACTCAATACCCTCGCGGTCATTGAAAAAAATATTCGAGCGGGCAAACCAGCGCTAGCCAATGGTTTTGCCGATCGTTTTTTGGCAGTTGAGCAAGCAATTGAGGAAATGCAAATCCCGCTTCAGCAAATTAATTGTGTAGAACCGCTTCAACTGCTCCCGCAATATTGGCAACGCTTGTTGCAATCGCTACAAACGCGCGGCATTCACCTCGAAACGCAAAAACTACCCTTTTCGGAGAATACAACTGATCTAGGAAATTTTAAAAAAAATATCGGACAACCTAAAGCGGCCAAACCTGCATTGCAAGGCGATGGAAGCTTACTTATCTTGCGGGGCAAGCGTGATACGGAACTGGCGGCTTACCTTGCGGCGCTTTTTCACGACAACCCGGAGCTAAAACCTTGCTTGCTGATCCCCGAACGGTCGCGTACCCTTGATAATGCGCTTATTCAAGAAGGTTTGCCCAGTTTGGGTATTCAGCCGGCCTCACTTGCGCGACCAACACTCCAAATTCTGAAATTGGCCTCGGTTTTTTTGTGGAACCCCATTGATCCGTTCAAAATCATGGAGTTTGTGTCATTGCCCGTAAAACCTTTGGACAATGAATTGGCCAACCGCATTGCACAATTGATGGCTCAAACTCCTGGCCTTCAAGGAGAGTATTGGCAGATCATGATCAGTCAGTTTTTTCGGGAATTGGACAACGGGGTTTATCCGGCCATCGGTTCCAAACCTGCCGAGATCCGTCAGCAATACCGGTTTTGGTTTGAACGCAAACGCTATGATGCCAGTGGGGTTGCTCCCAAAGAAGAAGTACTGGAAATTTTTACCTACCTCGCTTTTTGGGCCCGCGCTATTTTTCGCGACAACCCAGCGAACCCTTCGCTGTTAATCTTAGCGGAACAGGCGCGGCAAATCGAAGAATTGTTGCAAGCGTTACCCGAACGGCAACTGAGTCGTCTTGAGTTAGAACGTATCGTACGCACCGTATACGAAGCTGCTCCCGCGCAACTGAGCGTGCAGGAGGTGGGTAGTTTGCCCTATGTGCACCATCCGCATGCCTTTAAAGAAGGCGTTGATCAGCTTTTGTGGTGGAATTTCATCCAAAACGAACCTGATTACTTCTTTTCCCGTTGGTACCAAGCTGAATTGCAATGGTTGCTGGATCATGGCATTCACTTAAGCGGTCCGCAGGAACAAAACGCTTTGCTCAGTTGGCAACGGCGTCAGCCCGTATTGGCTTGCCAGCAACAATTGCTATTGATTATACCCGAAGTGGTAGAGGGGCAATCTGCCAACCCGCATCCATTATTGGGTGATTTGGAAGCCTGTTTTGGCGATTTAGCCTCCATCACAGCAACCATCGACAACCAATTGTTGGCGCAGTTTTTTGCACTGCCAGGTCAAATACAGTTGGTTTACCGTCAATTGGGACGTCCGGCGACATTTATCAAAGTCAAAAAAACGGAAAAACTGGCCCAGCGCCCCGAAGAGACCTTTAGTAGTTTGGATGCTTTATTGTATTACCCTTATCAATGGCTGTTTCAGCACCAGATCCGCCTTCGGAAGTCCTCGATCCTTAGCATTGTGAAAGATCAAACGCTGATGGGGAATTTGGCGCACCGTTTTTTTCAACACCTTTTAGCCCAAGCCGAGGCCCTGCACTGGAGCAAAAAAGAATTGGAAACTTGGTCAGATCGCGAAATGGTGCAGCTCCTGCAAAAAGAAGGCGCGGTTTTGTTGATGTATGGCCGGGAACCAGAACGCGTTCGTTTTCTCAAAAAATTAAAATATGCCGCTTGGAGCTTGCTCAATCACCTGCAAACCAACGGCTGGGAAATAGTGGGTACCGAACAACCGCTTACGGGATCTTTTGAAAACATCGTTTTGAACGCCCGTGCCGATTTGGTGCTACGCCGCCAAGATGAAATGGCGGTACTCGACCTCAAGTGGCGCGGGAGCAACTACCGCGAGCAAATGATCAAAAACGAAGAAGACCTTCAGTTGGTTTTGTATTCCAAGCTGGTCACTGCTGATGCGGCTTGGGCGCATACCGCCTATTTTATCATGGAAAGCGGAAAATTATTGGCCCGAAACAACGCTGCTTTTCGGGAAGTATCCCCCATTTTCCCCAACGCTGAGCATGCCGAAGTCCATCAACGCATTTGGGACAAAATGCGCCACACCTATCGCTGGCGGATGGAACAGATCAGCAAGGGGGATATTGAAGTACGTTGCGAGCAAACCCGTCAGCAATTGGAGCAGCACTACGAGGGGCAACTGTTGGCGCTTTTAGAAATGAAAACTACCGATGCAACCTTCGATGATTACCGTACGCTCATTAACCTCGTTCAATAAATGGGCTTTTACTTTCGAGAGTACAAAATTCAAAAAAGGCGCTTAAGTCTTCGATGGGTTTCAAAAGACCACTCTATTCAGCACTTTTGTAATTCTTTAGACAAACCGCCCATAATTCCCCATGTTATTAACGATTTTTGAATCTTTACGTAGTTATGTATGTGATGGGTTATATTGTTGAGTAATATGAAACCATCACGACTTAAGAGCTTATTCAGGATTTTGATTCGATAGCGAAAATGAACTAAAATTCGCCCCAATGAGGCGCGAAAAGCGGAGTGTAGCAGCGCTACATGAGCATTTTTGCAACGAAATTGGGGTGGATTTTAGCCATTTGTAGCGCGAATCAGAATCCTGAATAAGCTCTAAAATAAAAACAAGGAAAGAAAAATGAACAAGGAACTATTGTCAATCATGCGATCGTTTTTGATCGCTTGTTTTTGTTTTGTATTTGCAATCAACCTTTTAAATGCCCAAACGGATTTCAATTGGTCCAATATCTCTACTGAGTTGACCAAAAAACTGGATAAAGCCGACGACAAGACTTATTTTGAAGTGCTGGTTATGCTGAAAGATCAAGTTGACATCACCAGTTTAAAAACAAATGCGCTGCGCAGTGCTTCTACGCCAAAAGAAATCATCCCCGAATTGATCTCCACTTTGCAGCGCAAGGCCGAAGCCACCCAGCCCGCTTTAGTTGATTGGATGAAACAACAACCCGGCGTAGATGTCAAGAGCATCAATGGTTTTTGGATCACAAATGTCATTTTTGTACGCGCGCAAAAAAAGTTTTTAGCAGAAGTAAGCAATCACCCTTCAGTGTCTTGGGTAGAAATGGACCAACAAGCAGCAATAGAACAGCTGGAACGCTCACAAGTAGCCATGCCCTTGATTCCTAAAGGCCGTGAAGAAGGGCTCACTGCCATTAAAGCGCCGTTTATGTGGCGCTTAGGGTATACCGGCTATGGACGCAAAGTACTAGTCATTGATAGCGGCCAGGATTACCTCCACCCCGCCTTGCGAACCCAGTTTTCCTACAACTATGCTGGTCAGAGCCAAACTTACTATTCTACCATTGTGGGTGATTTGTGCGAAGAGCATGGCACCCATGTGGCGGGTACAGTAGTGGGTATTGACCGCGTCAATCGCGATACCATTGGTTCGGCGTTCAATGCGCTATGGCTTGCTTCTCCCTCCGTTTCCTTAAAAGCAGGCGGTGGAGCATGTACCTATAAAGGCGGAACGTATTCTACGCTATCCAGCTTTCAATGGGCTTTAAATCCGGATCGAAATACCAAAACCACCGATGATGTACCCGATGTCATCAACAACTCCTGGGGGCGCAGTTCGGAATCGGCTTCCGTAAGTGATTGTGTAACTTCCGAGCGCTCGGCCATTGCGGCGCTGGACGCTGCAGGAGTAGCCATCGTATTTTCAAATGGTAACAATGGCCCTTCAAGTTCTACGGTTTCTTTTCCCGCTGGGTTAACTGTGGGTTTGGTAGTGCCTTTTGCGGTAGGGGCTTTAAATGGCAACGTCAGCGGCTATCCTATTGCCGATTTTTCATCGCGGGGGCCTACTTTGTGTAGTACCGATGGGTCATCACTATCTATTAAGCCAGAAGTGTCTGCGCCTGGAGTAAATGTGCGATCATCGGTATTGAATGGCGCTTACGCAAATTTAAGTGGTACATCTATGTCGGCGCCGCATGTAACTGGAGCTATTTTGTTGCTCAAAGAAGCTTTTCCAACCCTTTCGGGTAACGCGATCGCTACGGCTTTGTACAATTCAGCTACTGATTTAGGGGGGCAAGGCGAAGACAACACCTATGGAAAAGGCATCATCGATCTCGAAAAAGCCTACAACTTACTGGTCAGCCAAGGAAACAAACCAGTTCCTCCCATTCAAGCAACCAATGATGTTATCAACGTCAATGCAAAATCACGAACTACGGGTTGCAATGGTAAGTTGTTTTTAGAAGTTACGCTGGAAAATGCTGGTAAAGATACCCTACGTACTTTGGACGTACTGATTCGTAGAGAAGGCGCCAATTCCAATGCCAACTTGGCGCAGATTCCTTGGAAAGGGGTATTAGCGCCAGGTCGTTTTGCGACCTATCAATTGGTTCCGGTGGCATTGCCGCTTGGCACTTATATGGTTGAAGTTGATCTGGAAAACCCCAATGGTAAAACCGATGAACGCCCCCTCAACAATCAGCTTAAAGAGCGTATCTCGATCGTAAGCGATCCATTGTTGCCGGTTTCGAGTACTACGATTGCTGATGGCTGTCTGGGCTCAAGAACTTTGTTGACTGCTAATTACACCGGCGCTGGGGTAGTTCGTTGGTTTGATCGGGTAAGCGATGGCACACCTTTGGCTACCGGCAATACTTATTATACGGGGCCGCTTACTAAGGATACCATTTTTTATTCTGAGCTGTTGTTCAGCCAAAAAACTGGATTGGACAAACGCGATGCAGGAACCTTTGTTACTTCTGATTCCGTTGGTGGTTTGTACTTCAATTGTTTTTCGCCTTTTATTTTAAAAACAGTGCTCATTTACCCGGCTCGTACGGGCATTTTAACCATTTTGATGCGTGCCCCCGATGGGACAGTGCAACAAAGGTTGTTTAACATCACCAAATTGGGTGAGCAACGCGTTACTTTGAATTTTAACGTCAAGCTAGGCAATGGGTATACCCTTGAAATGACCCGCGGCCGCCAATTGACCATCACTACCAGTAATTTGAAGCTTCCTTATAATGTAAATGGCGTTTTAAGCATCGTTCGATCAACCAATTATGCGCCCCAATCCGTTTACGCTTACTTTTATGATTGGGAAATCGATTATGCTTACCCCTGCGGGCGCGTACCATTGTTTGTCAACATTAATAAAAACAGCAGCGCGCCAGTTGCTCGATTTAGCACGCCAAAAAGCCCAGTTCCTTTTATAAATGGAGCGGGTATTGCCAATTTTCAAGACAGTTCTACCAATGCCCGATCTTGGTTTTGGGATTTTGGCGACGGTCAAACCAGTTCGGTGCAAAATCCTCAGAATACTTATAAAAATGCGGGCTTTTACACCGTTGCATTTGCTGCTTCCAATGCCCAAGGATGTAGCGATGTGGCCTACAAAACAATAGAAGTAAAAATAACAACAGCAGTTGACGACATTACCAAATTGGGGCAACAAATCACCGTTTTCCCCAATCCAGCTACCAATCAAATCAATGTGGGTTTTCAGTTGGAGAAAACGGCAAACGTACAAATGCAAGTAACCAATGTTTTGGGGCAAACCCTCCAACTCTATAATTATGGCGATGTAAACGTGGCAACACAGCAAGTAGATACCCAACCCCTTCCTTCGGGCAGCTATTTCTTGGTTTTTGCCATTGACGGGAAACGGATCGTGAAAAAAATTCAGATCCTGGAGAAGTAATTGATCGGATGCGCCAAAAAAAATGCGCAAAAAGTAACAATGAAATATAGCGCGCTTTTGACTTGAGTTCAAAAGCGCGCTATCTATTTAATGAAAAAGCATGAGCTAGGGGATTAAAAAGACGGTCTTATGCTATAAAAACTCAAATCTTGCGCTACTACGTCGTTTAGATGGGAGGTCCTTAAGCCAATTTTGTACACAATGCCCCTGTTCCATAGGAACGTTATCTTTGTAGA
>JBBANM010000007.1:0-84063 GCA_040401995.1 Saprospiraceae bacterium | reverse complement strand
TTGTTCCAGCTAAAGCTCCTATTGATCTGGTTGAGATACCATTCCTACGGAACGGTAACGGAGGTAGCCCTCGATTTCTACAAAGATAACGTTCCTACGGAACAGTAGATGATGCCTAAAGTACTCAATATTGCCATCAACCTAGCGGTAGGAGATCATTAAGCCAATTTTGTACACAATGCCCCTGTTCCATAGGAACGTTATCTTTGTAGAATATCATGCAACCATGTGCTCACCGTTCCGTAGGAATGGTATCTAAGCTGTGTTCATACTTGTTCCAGCTAAAGCTCCTATTGATCTGGTTGAGATACCATTCCTACGGAACGGGTAACGGAGGTAGCCCTCGATTTCTACAAAGATATCGTCCTGATGGGACGATGGGGTACTCGACCGATAATTGTTTGATTAACCTGATTTTTGAATTATAGTAGCTGATACAGAATTAATTACGAAAGAAAGTAGTAAAATTGGGTCATAATCAATCACTCGTGTCGCCGCTACGCGGCTCGAAAAGCCAGACCACTCATTATTTCTATAGACGGAAACAGGGCTAGCGCCCTTCAGTAGCATCAAAGCCACGCTAGTGGCGAATCCGTCTATAGAAAACGGTCAACATTTCATACCAAGTCGCGCTAGCGACGGCACGATTTCGGCTTTACGCCATTCACTATTTCAGAATTCACGTTAGATATTTACTCGCCAGAATCAGGCGCCAATTTTACCACCAAGCCATCCAATGCTTCGCTGAGATGCAGCTGACAACCCAAGCGGGAGTTGTCTTCTACAAAAAAAGCTTGATCCAAGATGTTCTCCTCATCTTCACTCATAGGGGAGAGTTCATTATCGGAAAGCACATACACATGACAGGTAGAACAAAGCGCCATGCCTCCACAAGTACCTTTGACGGGGAGCTCGTAAGCTTTACAAAGCTCCATCAAATTCATATTCATATCCGTTGGTCCGTCGAGCAGGTTTTCTACTCCATCCCGACCAATTACGGTAATTTTTATTAGGTTATCTTCCATTAGTGTCAGTTGTGTCTGTTTGGGTAAAAAACGCGGTAAACATACAAAATTAGGAACGGATTAGTTGCACGGCATCGCCAATGCTGATTTGCCCGCCTTTGATGATTTTTGCGGTAATTCCACCGTGGCCTCGCATGGCATTATAACCGCCAGGACCAAAATGTTCTTCCATTTTAGAACAAGGATGGCAATCGCCAGTCATTTCCAGAATAGCATCGCCAATTTTAAACTGTCGATCTTTCAACGCCATTAAGTTAATACCCGAGATGACGATGTTGCGGCGAGTAAGGGCGGGATCGATTGGGCCGTCAAGTCGCAGTAACGCTCCAACGGCAGTTAAATGCTCCGCCTGAATCAGCGTAACCTCACGTTTTCCACTACGACCCCGATAATGATCACCTTGTAATCCTTTTTCTAGGATGGCTTCCACACTTTCCACTACCTGAACCGGCTCGTTTCTTTGCCTACGGACGCTGATCCATTCAACTTGGCCAATCTGGGGGAGGGAATTGAGTAAGGCAGATATTTCCATGGCGTTGGATTTTTTACAAAACAAAAAAATGGTACTTTATTGTTCAACCGTTCCTAAATCATAATAAAGATAATTTTTTTTGTTTTTGACGCATCGTTTTTTCCCTTGAGCTTGTCTTACTTAAAACTATTAGGAACGGAACATTTTTCCTTTTTCCCAAAAAAATAATCATCATGAACTTCATTTTCAAAAAGTTATTTCTTTTTCTTTTGTTAGTGTTTTTTGTTGGAGCGGCTTGCGACAAACTGACTCAGGATGAAATAAATCCTAAAAATCCATCGAAAGTTATTGTCATTCACGCCACCACTAAAATCGGTGGGTTTGTAAATATGCAAGATGTTTTACGCTCCAACGAACCTATAACCTATTCCATTCCCACTCAACCTACCCGCGGAGTTCTTTCTATGTACGGCGGGAGTTTTCTTTATTTTCAACCCAATCCTTCGGCAACTGTCGGCCAAGAAAAACTAAGCATGCAAGTTGGTAATCAGACTTATGAGCTGCAATTGACTATTGCAGACAACACCCCATGCGAGCCGGTGGCAGAGCTAGATTTACTAGACGTTAAACTGAATACGGCTACGAATTTGGATGTATTGAAAAATGATCCTATTGCTTGTAATAGTAATTTGGTAACGCTGGCCATCGCAATTGCCCCACAGTCAGGGGTGGCTTCGGTGACGGGTCAAAAGTTAACTTATACCCCTAAGCCAGATTTCAGGGGGGCTGATAAGTTCTTGTATAAGGTTTCGGATACACGAACAGGCGCCATTGCTTTTGCGAGTGTCATTGTCAGTGTTGGACAGGAAACCAACCCGCCTTGTGTTTTTACAGTAGTTGACGACTATTTGTCAACAGCAATCAATTCAGAAGGCACAATCAATCCGGTATCTAATGACCGAACTTGTCCGGCAGATACAGGACAAGCCCGTATTTCAGTAGCCATTAATCCAAAACACGGGAGTGTAAGGTTTAGCAATGTGGGATTAACGCTCTATTATTTACCAGAAAAAAATTACCTAGGTAAGGATTCGCTCTATTTAAAAGTTTGTGATCCAAGCGGAGGATGTCTACAAAGCAAATTAAACATCATTGTCACACCTCCTAAAGGCGGCGAAAACCCTCCGAATACTGGCGGCGCCTGCAATTTTATTGTCAACGACGATCAACTCACTACGCAACTTAATTTTGAATCCGGTATTAACCCAGCCGCAAATGATGACATCTGCGTTTCACCCGGAAACAGGATTGTACTCACTACTGCAAATCCGCCTAAAAATGGAAAAGTTCGTTTTGAGAACAATGACTTGTCTCTTTTTTACATGCCCAATACAAATTTTATTGGTTTGGACTCCATGACCATCAACGTTTGCCGGGCTCCGAATGACTGTAAAAGTAGTAAAGTTTCTATTCGAGTAATTCGGAAATAAATTCAAATTGTTGGTAGCTGCATGAAAAGAATGCCATGCAGCTGCTAGCTCATTTATGGAATTAGGGTGCAACTAAAGAAAATCATAATAGGATGCCGCCGGTTTGAACCAAAAGCTCAAAAGGAGCTATATGACCTGTATCGACAAAAGTTATGGGCTGTCTGTTTGCGCTATTGCAATGGAACATTCGATGCTGATGATATTTTCCAAGAATCATTTTTGCGCATTTTTCGCCAAATCCATACCCTTAAAAACGAATCAGCGCTGGATGCTTGGATCAAAAAAATAGTAGTAAGAACGGCTATCAATTTTTGCCAATCCCAGCAAAAGCATATCCACCAAGAATCAACCAATCTGCTGGATCAACTGACCTACGACGATGAGGAAGAAATAATTGATCGCCTTTCAAATGATCAATTATTAGAACTAATTCAGCTTATGCCCGAAGCCTATCGAATGGTTTTTAATTTAAATGTTATAGACGGCTTCAATCATAGCGAGATAGGAGAATTGTTGGGGATTAGCGCCCATACTTCGCGTTCAAACCTATCCAGAGGGAAAGCATGGCTAAGAAATAAGTTAATTGAACGGAAAATATTCTTTGAATGAAAAATGACGCTTTAGCAACGCGCATTCGCGAGCGTTTGGCAAATGAAGCGCGCGAACCGAATGCCTTGGCATGGACAAAAATCGACGAACAGTTGGATCTAGATCGACGCAAACGCAAACGTCGGATTCTTTTTTTATGGTGGTGGTTCGGCTGTTTCCTCTTACTGATGATCACTCTTTTTTTACGAGTACGCTATTTTGAGGACTCAAAAAGACTATCCCTACCTACGGCTTCTTTTTATCCTTCAGATGGATCATTCTTCCCTGGTCATTGGTTGGGCAAACAGGAAGTGCCGGTAAAACCATTCGTTTCAGCGCCAAAAGTTGATGCCCTCGATTCTTCTTTTAAAGAGGGGCCGCCATTTTTGCTAAAAGAGGAAGCCGAAAAAAAATGGACAATTACCTCTGGCAACTCAATGCCGCTTTACGAAAACTGGAGGGATTGGATGGATACGCTTGCTGCCGAATTTCCAGCAACATTCCTTGTTGCGCCTTTAGCAACAAGAGCGCCAAATGGGTTGGTTTCTACTTTTGAGCATGTTTTGGAGCCGCCTAAATTCTTGAAGGAGCCTATACCAGTAATAAAACCTACATCTGCTTTAGCCATCTGGGGTACATTAGCCCCGAATTGGAATTATTTTGAACTTAGCAGCAATCAGCAAGACAATATTTTGCTCGACAAGATTTCTTTTGTGCCGCCTTTTTCGGTAAGAAGATTGGGCGTTATGCTACAAACAGGGATTGCCTTATCGGTCAGTTCAAAAACCAATTTCCTTTTTTCCACCTCCTACAAGTACATTCCGGTGCAACTACAGCTCGCAACCCGGCAATGGATAGCAGATTCTGCTCGAATCACTACCAATTCGGTTAACTCCTTTGTGGTAACGCCTTTTTTTCAACACAAATCACTTGATGTATTGGGTAGCCTACACCAAATAGGGTTTTCATTGAATCTGGAACAACAACTTGTGGCAGCCAAACATTGGAGTGCCGGCCTACAAATAGGCGGCAATTTTTCTCAAACTTTCGGAAAACATTTAACCGGACAGGCAGTTCGACAACTTCAAGGAATTGGCGGAATGTACTTTAAGCACCAATTGAGCCCAGCACTGAGCATCCAAGTTGTCCCCTACGCTAGCGCCCCGCTTTGGCAAAAAATGAACCAGGAAATGGCCCCCTTTACAGCCAAAAATGGGCAATGGGGAGTACAGGTAGGCATCATCAAAAAATTAAGGAAAAACAACAACTAATGCGAATATGGGTTCAACCAACTCAAGGAGTATGTGCCGAGCCTACGGCTCTCCTTGCCCATTGCTGATCGGATTGTCAACGGGCTAAAGCCCATTGCTACAACATGGATCGAGGCTACGCCTCTCGTGGTTTAGCCTTGAGTTGATAGGGTACTACCAATGCGTTCTCATTCAAAGTTCCAATGTTTTAACGTCAACAGGAGGAAATAGGCTTTTCAGTACAATGTGATGGATACGAATGAGAGCCATCGGCTCGATTTTATGTTGTAGCGCCGGATTTCAATCCGGCGAGAAAGGTCAACCAACAGTCCAAGAGTGCCATCGGCACGGCACATATCATTGAGGTTACGCTAAAAAGGATAATTGATGCGGAATATGGGTTTAACGAATCAAATAATTGTTTTGCAATTAATTATGTGTTTAAATTTATTAAATTTTAACACATAATATCTGTAGCTTACTCAAAATAAATGATTAATTCCAACTCATTATTCGCAGAACTAAAGAACGGGTAAAAAAGAAGGGGAACCGATTTCGGTTCCCCTATTGTAGCGGCGGCAGGACTTGAACCTACGACCTTCGGGTTATGAGCCCGACGAGCTACCAACTGCTCCACGCCGCGATGTTTATCTTTAAGGAATACTTTTTCTTTTTGTATGAAACCCGAATCGCTTTTGACCTAAGTTCCAAAGTGGATGCAAATTTAGGTGTTTTTTGGATAAAAGCAAATATATAGGCGCTTTTTACTTTAAAAAATGAAAAAAAGGAGAACTAGAGCTGTAGTCTACAACAATCTGTCGATGATGAAATGGTCTAATAAATTGATTAACAAGGAGATGTTGTACTTTTCATCCCAAGGGAAGTATAATCATGACATCCTCAAATCAACTAATCTTGTGAAAGTTTAGCACCTCGCCTTCGGCGATGAGACCAACAAATTTTCGGCCACAAATTGCACAAATTTTCACAAATTAGGCCACAAACTGACGTTTGTGTGTCCTTCACGAACGGAGTTCGTACTTTAATTTGTGAAAATTTGCGCAATTTGTGGCTATATTTATAAGCCTCCTCCATCGAAGATGAGGGGGATAAACATCTATCTAATCTTGAAGATACCGTGATCCATTTACCCTAGCAATACGTTTTTACTTTTAATTTTGGGAAAGCCAAAGCAAAAAACATGAAAGAAGTATTCATTATCGCTGCTGTCAGAACACCCTTGGGAAGTTTCGGCGGTATGTTGACCGGTTTTTCAGCCACCGAATTGGGCAGTATGGCCATCAAGGGAGCATTGGAAAAAGCGGGAGTAGCCGCCACCGAAGTACAAGAAGTACTGATGGGCAATGTATGCTCAGCCAATTTGGGTCAGGCCCCTGCCCGTCAGGCCGCACTGGGCGCAGGAATTGGATTTGACGTGCCTTGCACCACTATCAATAAAGTATGCGCTTCGGGTATGAAAGCCATTGCTTTTGGCGCACAATCCATCATGCTGGGAATGAGCGATCTGGTAGTAGCCGGCGGAATGGAAAGCATGTCCAACATACCTTTTTACTCGCCATCAACCCGCTGGGGAAATAAATACGGCAGCGTTACTTTGGTGGACGGACTGGAAAAAGATGGTCTTTCCGATGCTTATGATCATAAAGCCATGGGTTTCTGTGCCGATGCTACCGCAAAAAAATACGATATTTCCCGGGAAGCTCAAGATGCCTTTACCATCCGCTCCTACCAATTGGCGGCCGAAGCAACCCAACAAGGCTGGTTCAAAGATGAAATCGTAGCCGTAAATATCCCTCAACGCAAAGGAGACCCGCTAACGGTATCAGAAGACGAAGAATACAAACGTGTTGATTTTTCAAAAATACCGGGTTTGCGCCCAGCATTTAGTCCTGATGGTACCGTAACCGCCGCCAATGCCAGTACAATCAACGACGGCGCTGCGGCTCTCATCCTGGCCAGTGCTGAAAAAGTAGCCGAGTTGGGTTTGAAACCGATCGCTAAGATCCGGGGTTTTGCCGACGCCGAACAAGAACCACAATGGTTTACCACCACGCCAACCATTGCCGCCCCACGGGCATTGGCACGCGCAGGAATGGATTTGAAAGACATCGATTTTTTTGAAGTCAATGAAGCTTTTGCTGTAGTACCGATGGCTTTCAATCAGGTGCTCGGCGTAGATCCAGCTAAAGTAAATGTATTTGGCGGCGCGGTAGCCATTGGTCACCCGCTGGGCGCTTCGGGCGCGCGCATTGTCACCACGCTGGCCAATGTGTTGCAGCATAAAAACGGCGCCACTGGTCTTGCGGCCATCTGTAATGGCGGCGGCGGGGCATCGGCAATGGTGATTGAAGCGGTTTAGAAAAATTTGGACATCTTTGGGAAGCCTAAACCTTCCAGGCCTTCAAGACCTGGAAGGTTTTATAGCTTGTTCAGGATTCTGGTTCGATGGCGAAAATGAGCTAAAATTTGCACCAATGAGGCGCAAAAAGTGTGGTACATCCCGACAGAGTCGGGAGAGTGTATCCCGACTTTGTCGGGACAGGTCAGCGCTACATGAGCATTTTTGTAACGAAATTGGAGTGAATTTTAGCCATTTGTAGCTCGAAGCAGAATCCTGAACAAGCTCTTATTCCATCACTCAACGTATATTAATATGCCCCAAGTGGTGACGACTATGCCAGTAATACAGCGACAACATGGCGCTCAACGGTGTTTTTTGCTGGTATTGCGGGTGAATATAACCCTGATCCCAATTGGTAATAGAGCGCAAAATGCTTACCCAACGCTGGTGCAGTAGCGTAATCAATTCCAAAGACACCTCAACCGGCAGGGCGCTATCTGGCAATTTGGCCCATTCTCCTTCTTCATAAGGCTTAATGGTTGGGAAATCTTCCGTGAGCGCCAATTTAGTGCGGATATAAGCATTCATATGACTATCAGCCACGTGGTGCACCACTTGTCGGCGACTCCAGCCTTCGGGGCGATAGGGGGCATCCAATAGTTCGGGGCTTAGTGCTTCCACTGCTTTTTTGAATTCTGCTGGGAATGCTTCCAGGTAATCAATCCAGGTTTGGATCATTTCTGCGGTAATCTCTGCTGGCAATTGATGTTTGCCGACAGGGTAGCGCAACGGGTCAAGGTTTTCCATTGTTGTAGTTTTTGTTGAAGGTTGAAAAAGAAATAGAAAATGTCTTTTTAGCTGAGGTTGTTTTATGGCAATAGATTATCATTTGCGATACTACTGAAAATTTTTCTCATCATCGGTTGTTAAACCTTCCAGGTCTCGAAGACCTGGAAGGTTTATGCTTGCCCTAACTAAAAATGTCCAGAGTATGATCATTACCCTGGTAATATGCTTCCAAGTCTCCCATATTAAGTCCTTATACCATCCCATTGATTATCTGCACCAAATGTCCAGGCTCGATGAATTTCTCTATTGATAGCGGGACTCTTACCTACTGCTTTTGACCATAGGCTTTGAATACTTTTTTTCTACATTTTTATATCTTTGTTTCCATGAGCATTGGAGTAGGTGCGTTTATCCAATTACAAAGTTACCTCTTCGCTATATTTTTTTACCAAGGATCTTTTGGAACAACCCCTAAAATTACTACAAAAAATGCCGGTAAGAAACCAGATCGAAGACCTGATTAAAGCTGACCGCCTCGAAGAAGCACTCCAATATTGGATACAGCAGGGTGGGGACAACACTTTGCGCAACGACCTGATCCTGCAAATGTCACGGCTTACTACCGCTTCTACGGAAAGAAACCGAGGCCTTATTGGATTTCCTGAGGAAAGCCGCGTACGCAACGAAGTGCGCTTCGCTCTGCTCAGCCTGCTGAACAACTGGAACCCCGGTGGCAATACTTCCCAACTTGATCAGGCCATCGCTGCGCTCCAGATTCGCCCCGAAAACGCCATCTCCGCCCTACATCTGCACAATTGCGACCGCAGCAAACAGTCAAAATCCTTCCGCCGAGCCTTCAATGGCCGTAAGGGTAAGGCTCCCTTCCAGTTCTACTTCATCGCTGCCTGCCCCAACGAGATGCCTGCGTCCTTCTCCAAACGGATGATTTACGAGATCGTGCGTGACCACCTGGACGAGCGCCACGACGCCATTTCTTTCCCCATGCAGGACGACGACGAGGATCGCATCCGCATTGAGCCGCTCCCACTTGGCAGCGACTTGGAGTCGAGCATCAAACAATTGAAAAAATACGTCGCTCAACGTTTTCGCTTCAGCGATACCCAGACTTTTGATGCCTTTATTGAAACAGGCGTACCCAAACTGCCTTATCAATACGTCAGCGCTGTTTTTGATATCGCCGACAACAAATGGGATGGTGATGAAGGTGAAATTAGCGATTATTTTAATTGGATGATGGACACTTTCCAGTGCCCAAGCACCGAGGTGCCTACTTTTATCTTTTTCATCGTGGTGAAAAGTCGCGGTTTAAAAAGTGAAGAGGGACTGCACACTCCTCGCCAAAAAACCATTATTGCCGAACTCAAAAAGCTTTGCGAGGCGCATCCAGAACAAGCGACCTTGTTGGTAGATTTCCCTGCATTGGAGGAGCAGGATTTTGAAGCATGGGTCAGTGATACACACGGCGTGGATAATCCCAACCTCGCCCGTGCCGTCACCCGCGCCCTCGCGGCAAGCTTTGAATCTGGTTCGCCAGAAGATCAGTTATACCGCAGCGAACAGAAATTTCACATGAAGGATATCGAACCTTTGCAAGCGAAGATTTTTAAATTAGCCAATCGGTAAGAGATTAATCAATCAATCATAATGAACAACTTCAACCTATACAGTGCCACTGGCCAAGCCGACTTGCCCCTCATCACGGCCAACCCCAACCTGCACAAAAAAGAACTCTACGAACCCTCGCCCGGTCTCCAGGCTGCCGTCAACGTGGCGCTCGCGCTGGGGCAGCCGCTGCTGCTTACGGGCGAACCCGGCACGGGCAAAACCGAACTCGCCAATCACCTGGCTTATTTTTTCAAACTTGGCGAGCCCCTGATCTTCAACGCCCAGACCAGCTCGGTGGTGCGCGATTTGTTTTATCGTTACGATGCACTGGCGCATTTCCAGTTTGCCCAAACCCAAAAGGAGCCCTTGACCAATGAACTGGTTGAGCAAAAATTCATCCACTACGAAGCACTCGGTGAAGCCATCCAGGGCGGCGAGCGGCGGGTGGTGCTGATTGACGAAATCGACAAAGCGCCCCGCGACTTGCCCAATGACGTGCTGGCCCGTATC
This sequence comes from Saprospiraceae bacterium, assembly GCA_040401995.1. Lineage (GTDB taxonomy): Bacteria > Bacteroidota > Bacteroidia > Chitinophagales > Saprospiraceae > Haliscomenobacter. Next base: position 73,951 of record JBBANM010000007.1, on the reverse strand, counting down.
GAGGCCCTCGAGTTCGACGTGCCGGAAATAGACCGGAAATGGCCCAAACCCGCGCCCGAACAGCGCCCGCTCATCGTGATCACCTCCAATTCGGAGAAAAACCTGCCCGATGCCTTTCTGCGGCGTGTGGTGTTTTACCACATTCCCTTCCCGGATCCGGCCACCTTGCTGCGCATCGTCTCCAAAAAAGTGGAAGGCTACGACGAAGCGGATTTGAAAAAGGTCATCGCTCATTTTGAGGTAATCCGCGATGAAAAGCAGCTGCGGCTGCGCAAAAAACCAGCCACCGCTGAACTACTGCAATGGGCTTTTTTGCTCAAAAAAATTGACTTTCCGGCGGACAAACTCGGCAACCTCGACGCCTTGACTGATGCCGATCGATCCAAACTGCTGCTCTCTTATTCGGTTTTGGCAAAAAGCAAAGAAGACATCAAAGTACTCGAAGACTGGTTGTGAACGGGAAAGCTGACTCAATAAAAATTGGCTTCCTTTTGATTCGAATGAATGAGAAGAAAATGCCAAAGCGACATGATGGAAAACGGATTAAACGGATTGGAACGGATTTTTTTCCGCCTGCGGCGGATAAGGACGAGCCGAAGGCGAGTCAGAGTCCGTTCCAATCCGTTCAGTCCGTTCCAATCCGTTTTCCATCCTGCCGCTTTGGATGATTAGGAGGCGGCAAATCCATTTCATCCGTTTTCCAATTCTGTGTAGTTACGAAATACGAAATCGAAACATTTGTGAATAGCTCGGCACGCGCACATTTTTTGGTCAAAGACCTACTCGACGAACTCGAAAACGAGCAAATCCAGCTCGGAACGGGCGCACACTTGCGCCTGCAGGAATTGCTGCGCCTGCTTCCCACTGACATTTCGGATACCAACTTGCTGCTTGCCCTCGCGCCACTGCTGGCGCGTTCGGGCCGGGAACAGGAATTGATCTACGAAAAATTTGCCCTCTGCCAACGCCGTGCCGACGAGGTGTTTGGCTCGCGACCCGCCGATGCCCCGCAGAAACCCAAGCCGATTGACCTCATTGAGGAAAAAATCCAAAACTCAAAACGCTGGTTTTGGGCGGCTGCCGCCTTGCTCGCTGCGGTGCTGGTGGGTTTGCTTTGGCAATTTTATGCCGTAGAAAAAACAACCCTGCTTGAAAAATCTTTTGCCGTCAATGCCGGAAAAATTTCCTCCATCTGCCCCGCTGCGCTGCCCGAGTTGGACAGTTTGGGGGGGAGAATTGCCCGTTTGGAACTAAAATTCATTCAAACGGCCTTGCCTGACACCGCTCGAACCAAGCAGCCGGGCAGTGTCTGGGCAGGTAGCTCTGCGCTGGCGGATTATTATGTTCAAAACGACACCTGTTTGCTCGTTGCCGCCCGCGATTCCATAAAGGCGATGGACTCGCTGGTGCTGAAGGTCCTTTTTTCCAATCAAAAAAAGGCTGAACTGCGCCTACGGATTTTCATTGCTCCCCAAATTGAAACGAAGGCAGAAGCAGACCCGGATACTGTTTTTCGTCCCCAATCCGTCCCCATCCCTTTTGACTCTACCCACCGCCAGGCCCTACTTGAGCTGCAGATCCAGGCCGCTGATCCCTGGGCAAGTTGGCTGTATAAAAACTGGTACTGGCTGAGTTGGGTCATTTACGGGCCCTTTTGCTTGTTGCTTTTTGCCCTCTGGCGTTGGTTGGAATGGCGGCAGCGCAAACTCTACGCCCAACTTGAGCGCAAAGACAAACCGCCTTACGTCTGGAACGTGGAAGTCCCCGGTGTGGAGGAGGTGCTGCTCGACGATGCCTACCGCCACGCCTTGCAGGTGATGCGCCGCCGCAGCCAAAGCGAGGCCCAACGCCTGGACCTGGAGCGCACGATCGCCGCCACCGTTGAGCGGGGTGGGCTGCCCAGCTTTCAATACCGCCCTCTGTCGCAGCCGGTGGATTACCTGCTGCTGCTCGACCGCCAACAGACGGGCAACCACCGCACCCAATTGTTCGATGCTTTTTACCGCGCTTTCAAAGCGCAGGAACTCGCCATCGAGCGTTATTTTTATGATTCCGACCTGCGCCTGTGTTTCAACGAAGCGCAGCCCGGTGGTGTCCGCCTTACTGAACTCGCCCAGCGCTTTGCCGGGGCGCGGCTGGTGTTGGTGGGCTCGGGCTTGCAACTGATTCACCCGCTACGCGGCGGTTTGGTGGCCTGGGCAGATTTGTTTGAACACTGGCCCCAACGCCTCTTGCTTACTCCCCGCCACCCCGACGAATGGGGGCGCAACGAACGCCTGCTCGGCACGCTTTTCCAGGTGCTGCCCGCCACCCTGCCCAGCCTGAGTTTTTGGGTGGAAGAACTTGAACAAGGCGAAGATGCCCATTTTGACCGCTGGCAGGAGCGCGTGAAAGAGGTGCCTGCGGCTGTGTTTCAGCCCGACGAAGCGCATCCGCTGGCCTCCTTGCTGCTCCAGTTTCCCCGCGAAGTGGTGCGTTGGGTAGCAGCCTGCGCCATTTACCCCAGTCTGCACTGGGACCTCACGCTTTGGTTTGGCCAGCAGCTGGAGGTATACAGCGGCAAGCCCCTGCTTGAACACGACACCCTGCTGCGCCTGTTCCGCATCCGCTGGTTTGTGGAGGGGCAGATGCCGCAGACTGCCCGTGAGCAACTGCTCGAATGGCTGGATGGGGAAGGCCCTTCGCTCGTACCTGCCCTGCGCCGCGACCTGGCCGCCGTGCTGGCACAGTCGCCCCCGCCCGAAGATTCGGTGGCCTGGGCCGATCACCGCCTGCAACTGGTGTTCAACCGCTGGATGAGCGAAAACAATCGCAAGGAGAAGAAAAAGCACGAAAAAGAACTCGCCCACCTACTGCCCCAGGCCGAAGTGGATTTTGTGGCCCTGAAATACCTGGATGCGCCGCCAACCCCGCTGCATTTTGAAGTGCCACCCGCTTTGAAAAAATACGTCTACCGCGGTGGGATGCGCGGCCTGGGCTTCAGTGGCAGTTTGAAAACCGCGTTGCTGGCTTTGGCTCTGGTGCTAGCCGGCTTGTTGTTGGTTTTGTGGTGGCAACCCGCCGCGCCGCAAGAGGCTTGTGCTGGCGAGCGGACGGACTATGTATTGGACAATGGCCCGCTGAGCCTGTGCCTCAAAAACGAACGCGACTCCTTGCTTTATCGGGAGTTCTGGATGCGGGATTCCATTGAGGCGGGTAATCCGCCGTCCCGTCCTCGGGTTTCTTCCCAATTGTACGCGCAGGACAGCCTGCTGGTGCGGGAGGTGTACAGCGACCTCGGAGCAGCTTGCTACAATAAAGGTGTAGCGTATTTTAAACGAAACCTGCGGGGCTCGGCTTGTTTGTTTTTTGAGCGGGCGCTGCAATATGATAGTTTGGATGTTCAATATCAAAAGGCCTGGGCTTGGTGTAATCCGGCCGTAAAACCGGACTTGCCGCAAGGCGCTCAAGCCGCCGTTTCCCGCCAGCCAGGGGTGACCACTGGTGTGGGATCACCAGACTCCAGCTCTACAGTGGGCACCGCCCTGAGCGAACCAGAAATGATCCTGGTGCGCGGCGGCACTTTCCAAATGGGCAACAATGACGGCGAGGCCGACGAAAAACCCGTCCACAGTGTAACGCTATCAGATTTTTTCATCGGGAAATATGAGGTAACGCAAAAGCAGTGGCGCGAGATCATGGGCAGTAATCCATCTTATTTCAAAAACTGTGACGACTGCCCAGTAGAACAAGTAAGTTGGGAGGACATCCAGAAATTTTTGCAAAAACTGAACGCAAAATTCCCAGGCCGCAACTACCGTCTGCCCAGTGAAGCGGAATGGGAATACGCGGCTCGGGGTGGAGCGCAAAGCAAAGGTTTCGAATACGCAGGTAGCAACGACGTGGCGAGGGTAGCTTGGTACGACGATAATTCCGGCAGCAAGACGCACCCGGTAGGCGGCAAAAAATCCAACGAACTGGGCATTTACGACATGAGTGGCAATGTATATGAATGGTGCGCTGACTGGTATGGCGATTATACCGCAGCTCCCCAAACGAACCCAAAGGGTGTTAGCACGGGCTCGCGCCGTGTGTTGCGCGGCGGCTCCTGGGACTACTTTTCGCTGCACTGCCGCGTGTCGTATCGCAACTACTACACGCCGGACTACCGCTACTACAGCGGCGGGTTCCGGCTGGCTTCGTCGCCCCAGTGAGGTGGCTTGCCCATACCGGCTATTCATTGAGCCAAAGCGCAGCATGCGACGCAACGGAGCAAGGGAGGGAGGGGGCGACCGACTAGCGCAGTGGAGTGGCGTGCGAGCACTAAGGAAAGCAGAAAAGGTTTTTTATAAAACTTCGGCGAAGCCGAAAAAAAATTTGAAAAATGCAGGTACGAATCTTTACCATCCCAATTCTCGGTGGAGAAATGTTGACTGATGAAATGAATGTATTTTTGCGCTCAAAAAAAATATTACAAGTGAAAGAGCAACTTCTCAATCATGACGCGGAAGGGGCATTCTGGTGCTTTTGCATCAAGTATGTGGACGATGTGGCTGCGGCAGAACGAGAAAAGGTCAAAGTAGATTATAGAACGATATTGGATGAGGCGGCGTTCAAGCGATTTTCAGCACTTCGAGAAACCAGAAAGCGGGTGGCAAAAGATGATCAGGTGCCTGCTTATGCCGTATTTACAGACGAAGAACTGGCTGAGTTGGCTAAATTGGAAACACTTACACCCGAAGGAATCAAGGGGGTGAAAGGGGTCGGAGAGAAAAAGCTGGAAAAATATGGGCAGTATTTTTTGAATAATGCAGCAGATGAAGCGAAGCGGTAACTTGTTGTATGAAATTACAGATGCAGATAACCTCCGTTTCGCGGCATGGAAAGCAGCGAAAGGCAAGCGGCATTCCACAGAAATATTGAAGTGGTTTGAAAATATGGAGGAACACATTGCCAAACTGCGAGACCAAATCCTGAGTGGGCAAGTACAAGTGGGCAATTATCGGTACTTTAAAGTTTATGAACCCAAAGAGCGGCAAATTTGTGCCTCTGCGTTTGGCGAGCAGGTGCTGCACCACGCTGTGATGAACATCTGCCATGCTCAATTTGAAAAGGTGCAGATTTTTGATAGTTATGCTAGCCGCAAAGGCAAGGGAACCTACGCTGCTTTGGAGCGGGCTAAGGTTTTTACACGGCAGAACGACTGGTATCTAAAATTGGACGTAAAGAAATTTTTTGAATCCATTCACCACGAGGTTTTGGTGCAGCAACTTTGTCGTATGTTCAAAGATCCAGCTGTGGTAGGGGTTTTTGAGCAGATTATACACAGCTACGAGGCAAGTCCTGGACGGGGTTTGCCCATTGGCAATCTGACCAGCCAATACTTTGCCAATCACTATCTGGCAACTTTAGATCACTTCATCAAAGAAAAATTACGGATAAAAGCTTACGTTAGGTACATGGATGATATGGTATGTTGGAGTGCTGACAAAGAAGGTTTGCTTGAAGCACGTGACCATATTACCGATTTTGTGGAAAAAGAATTGGCCTGTAAACTCAAACCGGAGGGCTTGAACCGAACTACCACAGGATTACCATTTTTGGGCTACCACGTTTTTCCTTACCATGTGCGTTTGTTGCAAAAAAGCAAACAACGTTTCATTCGGAAAATGCGATCCATAGATGACCATTACCAATCCGGGGAATGGCCAGAAAGCAAATGTCAACGAAAAGTGTTGCCGCTATTGGCTTTTACAAAGCATTCTGATGCGAACCAATTCAGGCAAAATGTACTTTCTAAAATATAGGTCAATCGTCACAAGGCTCGAACCGTGTGTTGCGCGGCGGCTCCTGGAACAACAATTCGCAGAACTGCCGCGTGTCGAATCGCAACAACAACACGCCGGACAACCGCAACAACAACAACGGGTTCCGGCTGGCTTCGTCGCCCCAGCTCAATGAATAGCCGGATGGCATCCACTGAACAGGCAATTGTCCTGCTCCTGCGTCCATTTGCGCAGGACAAAAAACCGTTTCTACGGGTTGGCAGCAGTGTTGGTAGGGATTCACTGAAGGCTCTGCTGCCTTTTTAGTTTTTCGGCGCGTTTCGTACGGGAAAACGATGTGAACGGATTTTGACATGCCTTCGGCTCGTCTTTAGCCGCCGCAGGCGGAATAAAATCCGTTAAGATCCGTTCCATCCGTTTGATCCGTTTTGCCATCCTGTCGCTTTGGTTGAATCAGGAGGAATGTAAAACGGATAGAAGGGACTAAACGGATGTGAACGGATATTGACACGCCTTTGGCTCGTCTTTAGCCGCCGCAGGCGGAATAAAATCCGTTAAGATCCGTTCCATCCGTTTGATCCGTTTTGCCATCCTGTCGCTTTGGTTGAATCAGGAGGAATGTAAAACGGATAGAAGGGACTAAACGGATGTGAACGGATATTGACACGCCTTTGGCTCGTCTTTAGCCGCCGCAGGCGGAATAAAATCCGTTAAGATCCGTTCCATCCGTTTGATCCGTTTTGCCATCCTGTCGCTTTGGTTGAATCAGGAGGAATGTAAAACGGATAGAAGGGACTAAACGGATGTGAACGGATATTGACACGCCTTTGGCTCGTCTTTAGCCGCCGCAGGCGGAATAAAATCCGTTAAGATCCGTTCCATCCGTTTGATCCGTTTTACATTCCTGTCGCTTTGGTTGAATCAGGAGGAATATAGCGGATTCGTTCACCATGAAAACCATTTTTAATGCAATTAAAACACCGAGAGATCACAGACATCATCCTCAAAAATTTTTATGCAGTATACAAGGAGCTTGGTCACGGTTTTTTGGAACGGGTTTACCAAAATGCGATGTTTTTCGCGCTACAAGAGGCTGGTTTAAAGGTAGAAGCACAACGCAGGATAAAAGTCTTTTTCAGAGGACGGGAGGTTGGCGATTATTTTGCCGACCTGATTGTGAATGATGTAGTCATCATCGAGTTAAAGGCGGCAGTTGCCTTGACCCCGGAACACGAAATGCAATTGGTCAATTACCTGAAAGCCACAGAAATTGAGATCGGTCTTTTGTTGAATTTTGGCAAAGAGCCTGAATTTGAACGAAAAGTGTGGGTCAACGAAAAGAAGAATTTAAAACGATAGAAATACAAGATGGGGGTTATCTGTTCCAATCTGTTTGATCCGTTTTCCTTTTCTTCTTATTCAACCAAAGCGACAGGATTGAAAACGGATGGAACGGACTAAACGGATTGGAACGTATTTTGACTCGCCTTCGGCTCGTCTTTATCCGCCGCAGGTGGCAATGTTCATTGAAACGTGTCAATTACTAAATGAATATTGGCACACTTTTTTGAACTATCCCAAAAATTTATCACAATCGTTGAGAATAAAGGGATAAAATCGTAAATTCCCTGCAATTTCGCTTTTCAATAACGAAATTGCAGGAAAAAATGAGCTACATAACTAGAAAATCTGAAACAGAAATTACCCGTTTGCTGGATTACTTTCCTGCGGTAGCCATTGTTGGGCCAAGGCAAGTAGGTAAAACCTCTTTGGCCAAACATCTCGCTGAGAGCAGTGCCAGACCTACCGTATATTTTGATCTGGAAGACCCAGATGACCTTGCCAAATTTGCCAATCCTCGTTTGTTATTGGAGCCTTTGGAAAACAAAACCGTTATTCTGGACGAAATACAGCGCGTACCCAATTTATTTCCTATACTGCGCAGCGCGATTGATCGTAACCGGAAGCCGGCGCGCTTTATTTTGCTCGGCTCGGCCTCCCCCGAGCTTATCCGCGATGCTTCTGAAACCCTGGCTGGCCGAATTGCTTACTTCGAATTGACGCCATTCCTATGGGAGGAGGTAGTCGAGTTGACGAATTGGCAGCAACATTGTTTTCGCGGAGGTTTTCACGGTTCTTTATTGGCCCCAGATGAAGAATTGGCCAGGCTTTGGCGTACCAATTTCATTAATACTTATCTGGAAAGAGACCTTCCCGCGTTGGGACTGAAAGCAGAACCAACTTTAACCCGACGGCTCTGGCAAATGACCGCTCATTTGAGCGGCAGTGTTTTGAATATGGAGACTATTGCCTCGGGTTTGGGAATCAGCAATTCATCGGTGCGTCGTTACCTAGATTTTTTCGAATCCTCATACCTCATCCGCAGGTTGCAACCTTACCTGCCTAATCTGCGCAAAAGGTTGATTCGCAGTCCCAAACTGTACTTACGCGATACTGGGATTTTGCATCAATTGCTGGGTGTGTCTTCCTTTGAAAGCATGATCGGGAATCCTATCGTTGGAGCTTCCTGGGAAACTTACATCATCGAACAGATTGCAGGTAGTTTGCCCAATTGGGCAGAACTCTTTTATTATCGAACCCAAGATGGTACCGAAGCTGATTTGGTGATTTCCAGGGGCGGAATTGCTGAGGTTTTGGTTGAAATCAAATTTACCACAACCCCTAAAATGACCAAGAGCCTACATATTGCCAAAGCAGACCTCGGTACAACGCGCAATTTTATCATTTGTCCAGTTGCAACTGGATATCCCCTGGACACTGACGTGAACGTGTTAGGTATTGGTGAATGGGGAGCAGTTTTCGGGGATTTTGTTTAGAGCTTGTTCAGGATTCTGGTTCGATGGCGAAAATGAGCTAAAATTCTCACCAATGAGGCGCAAAAAGCGGAGTGTAGCAGCGTTACATGAGCATTTTTGTAACGAAATTGGGGTGATTTTTGGCCATTTGTAGCTCGAAGCAGAAACCTGAACAAGCTCTTAACGTAAATTCGGAGATTGAAATGCCGCTTTATGCTCAAACAACTCCAATCGGGACTTTTGCTTTCGACAAAAACAACCGTCTGTTGAGGGTTACATTTTGGACTATTTTGGGCACTTAGCCCCCGTTCCGTAGGAATAATATCTTTGTAGCATGTCAGGCCGTTCCCCTGTATTCCGTTCCATCGGAACGGCATCTTGAACCTCTAGATACCGTTCCGACGGAACGGGAAACGGGAACGCTCATTTTCTACAAAGATATCGTCCCGATGGGACGACGGGACTTGAATGCTATTCACCTGTATCCAACTTTAAGAGTGGAGTGTAATGGACATCCTCAAGCCACCTCCACCGCGCTTAACCACCCCTCTGCTTCAAACAAGCGTTGGACATCAGCCAAAAAACGTGCCTGATCAAAATTGGGTATCTTTTTGATCGGCAGTTTGTTTTGCATGGTTTGCAGGTAGCTTGTTGCCATCAGTTGTAAAGCATCGGGGATACTTCTGTTTTTGATCGCTTCGTATGAAAGGCGCATTTGAATGAACAGCTCCTTATTTTTGCGGCTATAGCTGAAACACTCCTGGTGGATTTCGTCTTCCGGATCGGTAGCGATGTAGATAAAAGCAATGCCAAGTAGCCCGGTACCATAATTAGAAAGTACCAGATGCTCCTTGAGTGCATTGGCCAATCGGTTCGTATTGGTAATGGCAATTTTATTGGCAATGGGTTCATCAAGAATGCCAGAAATTACAAAAGGTGCATACATATGCTATGATTTAAAGGCTTCGCTGGAAAAAGGACTGGCAGAGATTAAAGAAATGATAAAAAAGCAAAACGAATAATCCTATCCTCTCCTCTCTCGCATTACTGTGATCAATCCCAATAAGCAATACACTTGCGCCCTCTCCTCAAATCGGTGCAAACAAGTCATCCATAATTACTTCACTGTCCACCAACCCGATGCTGTGCTCATTCTTGTATAGTCCGAAAGGGGTAACGGCAGTGAGAAAAACCTGTTTAGAAGTTTTAGTGAGGTTTTTAAAAAGCGACACCCGATGACGAAGTTCGATGGCGTCGGATTTAGAGAGTAGCCAGGGTTCTTGATAAAATTTCATCTCAAAAAGATTGATAACATGGTCTTTTCTATCCAAAACAAGGTCAATTTGCAAGCCAGGAAAATCGGCGGTACCCCGATGGATGAAACCAGACGCTTCGGAGAATACCCCAGCGATGCTTAAGGCTTTTTCGATTTGTGGGAGATGTTTGATGCAAATACTTTCAAAGGCGTATCCACTCCAACTTTTGAATTCCTGCGTTTGGCTAAGCGACATCCATACACTTTTTCCCCATATCCTATTGGTTTCAATGAATTTCAGGTAAAAAAGCGAGTACTCGTCGGTTAGCCTGTAGAGCGTGTCCTTTTTCTTTTTGCCAAAAGGATAATAAGCATTGACAAACCCCGACCCGACCAGTTCTTCTAGCACGTCGCTTAGTCCTCCTCCATCGGGCAATTTGGTTGCTCCTACGATTTCAAGACGACTCATTCCTTTCCATTTTTGTGACAAGGCACGAATGACCGCGATGTGGTTGTCGGCGTGTTCGAATAAAGCTGGATAGAGCTTGGAAAACTCATCACGCAAGAGTCCTGAATTGGAAAAACATAGGGCGTCAATATTTTGTGCGGCACTCTTTCCCGCTTCAATTTCTTTCAGGTAGTGTGGAATCCCACCCATGGCCATATAGAGCAGCAACAATTGATATCGATCGAAAACCAAGTTCCTTGCGCGCAAAAAGGCTTCCATTTCGCACAAGTTGAACGGTTGTAGATCAATGCGTTTGGTAATTCTGTTGTGCAGCCCTCCTTTGTGATAAACTACTTTTTGTATCATCCAAGCTGCTGCCGAGCCGCAAATGACAACGACTATGTTTTTCTGGGTAGCCCAGCTATTCCAAAAAAAACCAAGCGCATTCAAAAATCCGGATTTGTGCGTTGCAAGCCAGGGAAGTTCATCAAAAAAAATGACCATTTTCCCACCTGTTTGCTTGCGGTCAAGTTGGCGCATGAGGACTTCGAAAGCATCCATCCAACTGCTTGGTGTGGTAGTCAAGGCCTCTTCACCAAAAAAATCTCGAATTCGGATGGCAAAATTTTTCAACTGCTCTTGAGTCGAGGCATTTTGTGTGCCCGCAATTTCGAAGACTAATTGCCCCGAAAAGGCGGTGCGCACCAGGAATGTTTTCCCAACGCGGCGGCGACCAATCACCGCAACCATTTCAGATTCTTCGGAATAGAGCGTTTTTTTGAGGATTTCCAATTCTTTTTTTCGACCGATAAAAGCTTGTGCCATAGGAATGAAAAATTATTGCGTGCGGAATCTATACAAATATACATAGATTCCGCACGCAATATTGCTGAAAATTAGAAAAAATGACAGCCCTAGATGGAAGAATCGTTCAAGGGGGATTTAGAGCTTGTTCAGGTTTTGGATTCTGGGCTCCATGAGGCAAATTTTATTTCGGACTTCGTTAAAATTTTCGCCGTATCGCCCACATACGGCTGCAAATTTTGCCTCGTCTGAAATAAAATTTGCTCTCCTTCGCCTCAGATCCAAAATCTGAACAAGCTCTTATGAAGGTATTGTTCTACTCTCTGGTCTTATTGATGTTGGGCATGATTGCGAGCGGTCATTGGGGTTTAGGATAAGTACAACCAATGAGGAGAATGTTCATTAAACTGTGTCATAATTGAAAAAAACATTAACAAAGTTCCACGAACATTCTTGTAGTAATGGTGTTGTTTTGCTAAAAACGGCGATACTACTTGGCGCCAAAATACCAGCTAACCCTTTAACTAACATAAAATAACTACTAAGCGATTCAATTTACTTTTAGATACAACTTGACCATACTACTGGTCATTTTAAATTTTGGGGATGCGTAAACCTTCCAGGTCTCGAAGACCTGGAAGGTTTGACGAGCAATCCAGGCAAAAATGTCCAGTAGTATGCAACTTGACTTATCCATAGTCAAACTAATTTTTTTGAAACTAAACAATACCATGAAATCAACAACAAAACTTAGACCCTTCAGGAAAATATTTACAATCTACACAACTCTTCATTTTTTAGTCATCCACCAACTCACCGCGCAAGTCAACTTCCAGCCCGGATACATTGTGAAAAATGCAGGAGATACCCTCTCTGGTTGGATAGATTATCGGGTAGCCAGTATGTTGAGTCAATCCTGTAGCTTCCGCTTGAAAAAAGATTCCGAAACCATGGTGTTCAAACCAGATGAGTTGCGTAGTTATCATTTTGACAACGGCAAAACCTTAATAAGCGAAAAAGTAGATGGCACGTCGTACTTCCTTGAAGCATTGTATCAAGGATGTGTGGAAATCTTTTTTCTAAAAACTGAACTTGGCGATGATCGTTTTTTTGCGAAAAAAGCGGATACGGAGTTGTTTGAGATCACCTATACCGAAGAGCGAGTACTTGAAGACGATAAGGTCCTCCTAAAAGAGTCTAGGCAACATATACTTGTGCTCAAAAAATTGATGAAAGATCAAATGTCTCTTTTTCAACGCATTGAACAAATGGGGCGACCCAATGCCTTTAATTTAGTGCCTTTGGCGAAGGCTTATCAGAAAAAGGCTTGTCCGGAACAGGAAATCCCATCTGCTACTAAAAAAAGCTTGAAACTAAGCGTAGCCCTGGAAGCAATAGGTGGTCTGGTAAATTACCAAGACACACAAGATGATTTCGACGACAAAAACTACTTCGAATCCGGGTTGATTGTACATGTAGGAAGTTCAAGAAATGCTGGAAAGTTATTCCTGCGCACGGGGTTGTTGTTCTCCAAATTAGATAAGTATGAGGGGCCAAAAGTACTAGTGAAAATCCCTTTACAATTGGAATACATGTATCCAGGTGCTGTTGTCCAGCCGCGACTTGCGTTGGGACTGGGTTTTTTCAAACCATTGTACCAATCCATAATGGTAACAGCTGGAGTGAATGTAAAGCTGAAAAAATCAACCTTTTTCACTTTCAATTACGATTTGGACATGAAGCCCTTGACGGTTTTATTTATTGTGCCCTCCAACCGGATTCTTGCTAATACGCTTACTGTTGGGTTAGTGAAAAAGTTGGGAAAGTAGGAGGGGTGCGCGCCCGCGGGCGCAACCGCTATCCAGGATAATTACTATCCCGGCACTAATAAGCTAAGCAGCGTAACCGATGCCAGCACCCTGCTACAACTGAAGCCTTAGGCGGAAATTAAAATTGCCCTATTCTGCTAAATGAATTAAATTTGTTGAAATCAATGCCGAAAAATGACACGTATTACTTTGGATGTAGACAATGCACATCTTTCTACGTTGCTACTTTTTTTAAAGACCTTGAACTATATTGAGGTAAAAAAAGTAGAGCACGATGCGGCATCTGAACAAGATGAGCGAGAAAGATTGAATAAGCTGAATGCCTTAGCTGGGGCATGGTCAGATGATCGTACTGCAGAGCAAATTATTGCAGAAATTGAAGAAGCAAGAGTTTTCAACCGGAGTATTGAGGCACTATGAATAAATATCTGCTCGATACCAATATCATCATCTTTTTGTTTAGACAGAAATTCCAGATTCAAGAAAAGATGGCCTTTGTTGGGCTTCAAAATTGCTTTGTTTCGGAGATAACTTTAGCCGAACTAAAAATCGGGGCAGAAAATAGCGCAGATCCAGCAAAAAACCATGCACTGATCAATTTGTTGACTGAAACGGTGACTGTTCTACCCATCTCCAAGGTACTCAATGTATTCGCATCCGAAAAAGTCCGCCTAAGCAAAGCCGGATTACCAATGCATGATCATTTTGATGTTTTAATTGCGGCAACAGCATTGGTTTATAACCTTGTGATGGTGACCAATAATATCAAGCATTTTGTAGTTTATGAAGGCCTGGAAGTAGAAGACTGGACCTTGTCTAACCCCGCACGATTTGTGTAGGGTTTAAACCAGAACCTGCGGTAGTAATATTCATTGAACTGTGTCAATTATCATAAGAATATTGACACCCTTTTTTGAACTATCCCTTTTCAACTGTAAGAATCAATTGACCATCAAGTCCTTTTTTGCTAGTGGCTCACCCCACGTACCAGCAATTCCAATATGTTTTTGAAGGTTTTCTAAGGCAAGATCGACGATGTCGTTTGTTGTCATGTTCACAAATTAAAACTGTTCACAAAAAATGAACAGTTTGATTTTGTGAACAATCATAACCTGTTATAATCGCTCTTTTACCGTCCCAGTGCTTTTGACACCAAAAACTCTCCTTCCACCAATGCTACCCCATTTACCAAAATCCTCAAAACATGCGCTCCAGGATAATGCTTCCTGGTAGTGAAATCCTGAAAACGCTGGTGCCGCTCGATTTGCACGGTAGTTTCAGCGGCTAATTCCAGCTCTTTTATTTTAAAAACTTTTGAAGAAATTTTGCCGGAGAGCGTCTGGTAGTCGATTTGGTATTCCAGGCGCAAGGATTGCGCTTTTGGGGCATGATTGCTAAGTTGGAAAGAAAAATCCAGGTTATCCCCAATTGTTACCTCGGGGCTATATTGCAAGTTGGCGACTTCAATCGCGTCGGCGCCTTTTTCAAAACCAAAAAAGGCCAGTGCCTGGGCATTGCCCTTTTTCAATAAACCCCTACATGCGTGGCGCAGGATCCAATCCGTATCTGGATTTTGGCCAAGCCAGCGTCCTGTAATCTCCAGTACCACTTGTGGGTGTTCTTTGGCAATGTCATTGAGGTTATTGGCCACGGAACGGCGGACGGTTTCGGCGGGGTCGTTTTTGAGTTTTTCCAAAATGGGTAAAATGGGTGCTGGGTCACGCTTGAGCGCAGGTACACCCATGCCCCATGGCAAACGTGGGCGGATGCCTTCGCTGGCTAGGCGACGTACCAGTGGACTGGGGTGATCGGACCAGGCCAACATTTGGGCGTACATCCGCTCCGGGTACTGTACTAAAAAAGGACGCACCGTAAACTCACAACTGCTCCAGCGGGTCACCGTTTCGATGGCGGATATGGAGGCATCGGGGTCCTCTATGCCATGGGCTTCGATGAATTCGGGCAAAAAAATCCATTGGAAGGTCAGTTTTTCTCCGTGTTGATCGAGGTAGGATTGGGTAACATCGCACACAATTTGGAGGGCATCGCGGTAGGCGGTAGGCAGACAGGCCCGCAGGGCATGGGCAATGTGCCGGGTGCGTTGCTTGAGTTCGAGGTTTTCGTAATTCTCGTCAAAGACCTTTTCCAGGAAGGTAGTAGTGGAAAAATCAGGCCATAATTTTTGAACAAGTTCCGCAAATGGGCTGAGTAAGGGGGGAGAGAAGATGTTTTTGAGTGGTTCGGCCATAAAGGTTTGTTTGTCTCAAAAATAAACAAAAGATAGAAAAAAATAGAAAATACTACAAAAAATAAGAAACAGAATAAGGTAAGAAGCGCTCAAAATTGCTCGCTAATCCTATTTTACTCCCTTTTTTTACCGCCCTGGCAGTAAAAATCATCCCTAATCACCCACTCACTTGCTTTCCACCATTTTTATCCTTATTTTTACCGTCAAAGCAGTAAAAATGACCACCCATCAACTTGGAGAACTGATTTTGTTTCACCGCAAACGGGCTGGTTTATCCAGAGAAGCTTGCGCCTTATTAGCTGGGGTTGGCAAAACTGTGGTGTATGACCTGGAGCATGGCAAGGAGACCATTCGTATGGATACCCTGCTTAAGGTGATCAAAGTGCTCAACATCAATTTACAATTCAGTAGCCCATTAATGGAAGAATTTAACCATGAGAAAAGCAAATATATTGGTTCATGATCAATTGGCGGGGATTTTGGAAGAGGTAAAACCCAATCGGCAGTACGTTTTTACCTATTTGCCAGCATACCATGGGGCGCCAGTTTCTCTAACCATGCCCATTGCCAACAGCCGTTATGTGTTCGATACCTTTCCTCCTTTTTTTGAAGGTTTATTGCCGGAAGGAATGATGTTGGATGGATTGTTGCGGCGCTTAAAAATTGATCGGAATGATTTTTTTGCTCAACTAGCTGCTACGGGAGAGGATTTGGTCGGAGCCGTCACTTTTAGGATGATTCCCAATGAATAAATGCCCCATTACTTATCTTCCTTGTGGTGAAGCCCGCTATTCAGCTGAAGGATTGAAGCTGCTGGACAAGTCGCTTACTGATTTGTTGGATTTTCCATTTTCAGCCCCCGAGCAGCGGCGTGAAGCGGCTAGCAGGATGAACAGAATGTCCATTCAAGGGGTTCAACCAAAGTTAAGTGCAGTACTCAACAAAAAAACGCAAGCTTTTGAAATTATTGAACTCAATGGCTCTTACATCATTAAACCGCAACACGATACTTTCCTGCAAATGCCCGAGAATGAGGATTTGACCATGAAAATGGCAAAAATAGCAGGAATTGAGGTGCCGCTCCATGGCTTGATCTGGTGTACAGATGGCAGTCTAAGTTATTTTATTCGCCGTTTTGACCGTATTGGCAAAAAAGAAAAACTGGCTACCGAAGATTTTGCCCAACTCGCTGGCATGAGTCGGGATACCAAATACGACTATACCATTGAAAAAACTATCAAGCTTTTAGACAACTTCTGCACCTTTCCGATGCTTGAAAAGGCTAAATTTTTCCGCTTGGTTCTGTTTTGTTTTTTGACTGGAAATGAGGACATGCACCTTAAAAATTTTTCCTTGATCACGCGAAAAGGAAAAGTAGAACTAGCTCCGGCCTATGACCTGCTCAATTCAACGTTGGTGATGGGCGGCGCCGAAGAGGAAATGGCCTTGATGTTGTCAGGGAAAAGAAAAGAATTCCGGCATCGGGAATTAGTGGAGTATTTTGGCACAAAAAAACTGATGCTTCAGCCCAGGGTCATTCAAAAAACGCTGGAGGGGTTTAAAACAGCTTATCCAAAATGGATTGAGTTGATCGATCTTTCTTTTCTTAGCACGCCAGCTAAGGAGGAGTATAAAGCTTTGCTGGTCACCCGAATCAATCGGTTGTTTAAGGGGATAGGGGACATTGTCTGAAGGTAAGCAACCGTAAGCGCCCTTCCCCACCTAATGACAACCATTTGACAACTTTTTCTCAAAATATTTGTACCTTTAAGTAGAAGTTAGTATAAGTCTATTGATTATATAGACTTTGCGTCTTTACCAACAAAAACCAAACAACATGAGCTTACGTCTGGGGGACATTGCGCCCAATTTTAAAGCAGCTACAACTGCTGGCGAAATCGATTTCTATGAATATTTGGGTACAAGCTGGGGAATCCTGTTTTCACACCCTGCCGATTATACCCCGGTTTGCACTACAGAATTGGGTAAAACGGCATTTTTGCATGATGAATTTGCCAAACGCAACACCAAAGTAATTGCGGTTAGCGTAGACCCGCTCGATAAACACCAAAGCTGGATCAACGACATCAACGAAACGCAACACGTTCATGTAGATTTTCCAATTATTGCCGATGTGGATCGTAACGTATCTAACTTGTACGATATGATTCATCCCAATGCCTCCGAGACTTTTACCGTGCGCTCGTTGTTTATTATTGGACCGGATAAAAAAGTGAAGTTGATCATTACCTATCCCGCTTCAACGGGTCGCAACTTTGTAGAGGTGTTGCGGGTATTGGATTCTTTGCAATTGACGGCCAATTACAGCGTGGCTACGCCAGCTGATTGGAAGCAAGGTGAGGATGTAATCGTTGTTCCTGCGGTTTCTACGGAAGATGCGATGAACAAATTCCCCAAAGGTTTGACGATTGTGAAGCCTTATTTGCGCTATACGCCTCAGCCTGATTTGGATTAATTGGGAGGATTTAATGACTGGAAAAATCGAGCGGCCAAGTTTACCTTAGTCGCTCGATTTTTTTACCCCATAAATTTATAACCAATGCCGCGGATGGAATGGAAATAGGTTGGATTTTTGGAATCCGTTTCAAAATTGCGGCGAAACTTCAGAATGAAATTATCAATGGTACGTGTGCTTGGGTAAACATCATACCCCCATACCGATTGTAAGATTTGTTGGCGCGATACCACTTCGTTGCGCCGATCTACCAATAGCTTGAGCAGCATGGCCTCTTTTTTGGTCAAAATAAACCGACCCAACACACCATCCGCCTCAAACGTCACAAAATTGATGCGATTGGGGCCAAAATCAAATATTTCTGGCGTGTTTTCTGGCGATTTGCTGGTGCGTTTGATCAGGTTGTTGACGCGGAGGAGCAACTCTTCTAGGATGAAAGGCTTGGTAAGGTAATCGTCGGCGCCTTTTTTTAGTCCATTGATGCGATCGGCGGCAGCATCTTTAGCGGTGAGAAAAATAACCGGAATATCGATGTCGGTTAAGCGAATTTGCTCCAGGATCTGAAAACCATCAATTTCCGGCAACATCACATCCAAGATGATGAGGTCAAAATGCTGCTCGCGGAAATGTTTCATGGCGTCTTTGCCATTGTTGGCGCCAACTACCTCAAACTGTTCCATTTCCAAGTTGAGCTTTACCACCTCGCGGATGTTCTCCTCGTCTTCAACCAATAAAATGCGCATCATAAGCTGTGTATTGAATTTATATCAAGCCGTAGGCAGATCAATGCTAAAAACAGTTCCTTTGGGCTGGTTGTCGCGGATACTGATTTTACCTCGATGAGCTTTTACAATCTGATCCACGATGTACAACCCCAATCCCGTCCCTTTAGTTGTGCGAGTGTTCTCGCTACCAACGCGGTAAAATTTGTCAAAAACCCGTTTTTTTTCTTTATCAGCGACACCGATGCCCTCATCTGCCACCTCGAGCAGGAGGAATTGGTTGTTTTTTTGTTCCAATCGCGTTTTTACAACTGGGTTTTCGCCCGAGTATTTCACGGCATTTTCCAATAAATTGAGTGCTACCGAGGTCATGCCCATTTTATCGCCAAAAAAATAGGGGAGATCTTGACCTGCCTCCAACGAAAACTGGGCATTGGGGTATTTGTCGCCCAATTTCCCCACCAAATCCTCCAATAATTCTGCCAGATCAAGGGGTTCATTGTGCGGGGTATAAGCCGTTTCCAATTTTGCCGATAACAACAGATCATTGACTAACACGTTGAGGCGCTCGGTTTCTTTGAGGGCATTATTGGTAAGGCGCTCGGTTTGTTCTTTGGCCAAGGTGCGGCGCAAAAAAGTTTCCAATACCAATTGAATCGAGGCAATCGGCGATTTGAGTTCGTGGGTAATGGAGAGCAAAAAATTGCGACGCTGCTGGGCGGCCATCATTTCTTTGTGGTATCCCCGATTGATGAACCAGATCCCCATCACCAAACTAATCACAAAAACCGAAGCTTCCCCCAGGATCATGTATTCTTGTCGGCGGTATTGCTGTGCTAAAAATTGAAAATTGTAGGAGGCATAAAACTCCTCGTCGGTATGGATTAAACCCTCCGCCACCATGCCCAAACGCAGTAGGTCACTCTTGGCTTCAAAAGCATCGCGGTTTTTGGTAAACAACAAAATTGACCACCAACCAAAGGCCATCATCATGTAGGCGATGACGGCATAGGAAAGCAGACGCAATTGAATGTTTTGGCGAGTTTCCAATAGGTTTAGTTTAAGATTTAAAGACCACATCCAAGGCACTACAGAAGGCTTCGAAAGCCTGCCCCAGATCCTCTTCCGTATGTGCTGTAGATACAAAGCCCACCTCATAACCGGAGGGCCCCAGATAAATCCCGCGGTTCAACAGCTCCAAATGCAAAATTTTGAATTTATCCATGCTGTGCGGGTCGATCTGATCGGCTGCTTGGATATGATTGCGCGAAAAAGCGATCCAAAAAATAGAACCCACATGCGGAAACGTGACTTCATATCCTTTATCATCACAATAATCCTGTAGTTGCTGGACGAAAAGCGAGGTTTTGGCAGCCAGTTCTTCGTAAAAACCAGGGCGCAACGCTAAATGTAAGGCGGCATAACCAGCGGCCATAGCTACCGGATTTCCCGACAAAGTACCCGCTTGATAAACCGGCCCATCTGGTGAAATACACGCCATCAGCTCTTTACTGGCGCCATACGCGCCGACAGGCATACCGCCGCCAATGATTTTTCCAAAGGTAAGGATATCGGGTTTAATACCATATAACCCTGCGGCGCCTTCAAATCCGACCCGGAAACCAGAGATCACCTCATCAAAAATAAGCAACACATTGTGCTTGTAAGCTTTGAGGCGCAGACACTGCAAAAAGGAAGGGTCTTGCAACAACAAGCCGTTATTGGCCGGAATCGGTTCGATGATAATGGCGGCAATATCGTGGCCAAATTCTTGCAAAGTCGCTTCCAGTTTTTCGCGGTCATTCAGTGGCAATACAATGGTTTCCCTAACAAATGCTTCCGGAATACCAGCCGAAGTGCTCTCGCCAAAAGTGACCAACCCAGAACCAGCCTTAACCAGCAAAGAATCAAGATGGCCGTGGTAACAACCTTCAAATTTGATGATCTTATTTTTTCCGGTGTAACCCCGCGCCAAACGTACCGCCGACATCACTGCCTCGGTGCCTGAGCTTACAAAACGCAATTTTTCTAAATAGCGGTGATTACTCAAGATGAGGTGTCCCAGTTTGAGTTCCAATTTGGTTGGCGCTCCAAATGAAATGCCATTGCTTACCGCCTCGAGAATGTGCTCGCGAATAAACGGATGGTTGTGCCCATGCAACAAAGGCCCCCAAGAACAGCAAAAATCGATGTACTCGTTGTCGTCTTCATCCCAAATCCTTGAACCATCGCCTTTTTTGATGAACAAAGGCGGTCCAATGACTGATTTGAAAGCCCTTACCGGAGAATTTACTCCGCCAGGGAAATAGGTTTTGGCCTCTTCAAAAAGTGCTGCTGATTTGGTGCGGTTGTGAACCATGCTGCTTGTTTCCATGTGCTAATCCAATAATTTGTAACAAAGATAAGCAGAAAAATGGCAGATGAGCGGAACGGGGTGTAAGCGCTGTGTCAAAGTTTAGCATAGTAGGAGTGGGGAAAGCGTACAAATCCGGTCACTGAACTAGCGTTAATTCCAAATTCCCGTTATATTTATGCTGAAATCAAAAAATCGAACCAGGCTAAGTTGTTGGTTCTAATAGATTTCCTTATAGCTGGTTGAGCAAGCTGCTGCTCAATTATGCTCATAAACCTCAAAAAAAAGAATATGCAAGTTGACGTAGGCGCACATATCGCAGAATTGCTTTTTGAACACGATGTTGTCCATATCCCTGGGCTAGGCGGATTTGTTAGCCAATACAAACCGGCCGGAGTAGATCAGATACAAGGCAAA
Source organism: Saprospiraceae bacterium (assembly GCA_040401995.1). Taxonomy (GTDB): domain Bacteria; phylum Bacteroidota; class Bacteroidia; order Chitinophagales; family Saprospiraceae; genus Haliscomenobacter. The sequence continues at coordinate 52,818 of JBBANM010000007.1, read as the reverse complement.
ATGTTGCCCCCATCCAAGCAGATCACTTTTGATGAAAACCTTCAAGTGGACGATGGCTTGCTCACCGAAGCGCTCCGTCAGCGCTACAATTTATCGCTGATGGATGCCAGCGGAGTGGTAGAACGCTATGTAAAACAAGTACAAGATTCGCTTGAGCGGAAGGAAATTGTGTTGATTCCAAAGGTGGGGCGTTTGTACCGCGATTTTGAAAACCTGATCAAGTACCTGCCTGATACCACCAATTTTAATACCGAAGCATTTGGTTTACCGGAAATACATGCAGATCCAGTCGTGCGTCAAGAACCGGCCGCTACCGTTAAAACCACCGCAAGCTCAAACACCACTGCGATTAAAGAAGTATGGTGGAGTTCGATCTACAATTGGTTACTACAAAACCTTACGCTGGTTGGGGTGGCGGTGGCCATTATACTCGCCTTATTGCTGATTTTGCGTTTTTTACCGAATGCCTCCTCTAATCAAAGTATTGTAGAGCAAACACCAAAGGTCAAAGTCATCCCTCCCGATACCGAGGATTCGCCGATTGACAATGATGGTCCGCTGGATTACCCGGCAGATAATACGGCTGATTTGGAAACAAAACCCAAAACAGAAACCACTACGCCAAATAATACTACCAATAGCACGATCAAAGATGTTCCAAAAAGCAATAATGACTTAGGGAATACTGCTAAGAAAAAAACGGAGCAAAAAATTGGTCCTAAGCAAAAGCCTAAACCTGCGCCCATCAAAAATCATCCTCCAGCTCCGCCTGTAATTGATGAGCCACGGGTAGCGCCCGGTCAAAAAGTGGGCGTGATTGCCATTGGCATGTTCAAGGATCAGGCTAATGTGGCCAAACTCCTCCAGCGAATCAACGAAGCAGGCTACGAACCATACACGCAAAAATCAGCAGTTGGAACCCGCGTAGGTATTCAATTTGCGTATGATCGTCCTGGAGAGGTAGATACAAAATTGGCGCAAATTCGCAGAAAATTTGAACCCGGTGCTTTTGTACTCAAACGATGAATTAAAAACGGTTTTTCTTCAACTTCTTAGCGGAAATGTTGCGGATCAAGCGATGGCGCAAACGCTATGGGAGGAAATCGACCAAGCGTATGGTTCAAAAAAGCGCCATTACCATACCTTGGCGCATCTTGCCCATTTGTATGTCCAAATTTTGGCGGTAAAGTCGCACTTGAAAGATTGGGATAGCACCTTGTTTGCCTTGTTTTACCACGACGCGGTGTACAAAGTGCATAAAACTGACAATGAAGAAAAAAGTGCGGAGTTGGCGGTTAAGCGATTAAAACAACTGGGCGCACCGCTGGAGATTATCGATAAATGCCAGGCACTCATTCTGGCTACGAAAACCCATGTAAACAGTATCGATCCAGACGTCAACCTCTTTACCGATGCCGATTTGTCGATTCTGGGATCAGAATGGGATGCATATGCCGATTATGTGCAAAAAATTCGGCGAGAATATGCCGTGTACCCCGATTTGCTGTACTTGCCGGGTAGAAAAAAGGTGCTGAAGCATTTTTTGGACATGGAATGCATTTTTAAGACGGATTTTTTCTTTGAGCGGTATGAAAAAACGGCGCGGGAGAATTTGGCGCGGGAGATGAACGGAGCTATTTAGAGCTCACTGTTTTTTAGCTTTGTTGATATAATATTGCTTTATTTTTTCATTCAAAGCCGCCTGCTGAGCACCGCCTGTTTTTTGCTTGTAAATGGCTCTTATTTTTGCCCGTTCCTCATCAGAGAACGTATCGTACTGATATTTTTCTTTCAATTGATCGTAAAGCTTATCGCTTTCAATTTGGGAATCGTAATACAATAATCCTCCTCGGATGTTTTCAAACAGCTTACGATCAAAATTTTTAAAATGTAATTTTTCAGGATATTGATCAATTAAAGCATTTACTGCCGTGTCATTAAACATTTTAGTGGCCACTATGAGGGCATGGTTGTAAAAGTTTGTTTTATACTTCGCGTAAAGATCACTGTAGGCAATTTCTTTGAATTTTTCTTCTTTGGAAAGCCCGCTCATTTGATCTTGACAGGACACACCAATTACGGTAGTTAAAAAAAGAACAATAAATAATGTTAAGTTCTTCATGATATTGTATTTTATTAAGGTTAATATTCAGCAAGGCAACTTTCAAACTGATCATCAGCAATAAACATGGTAATGCCTAATCCAATGCTACATAGGGCAGTAGCAGTTCCACTTGAACCCGCAACACAAAGTACAAAGCCCGCAAATGCCCCTTTTACCGTATACTCCCAGGCATCATAGCAAGGCAAAAACGTAAACCCTTGCCCGCTATTTCCATGATCAGGGTAGTAGCTTTTGGTATTTTCTCGAATAAGGTTTACAATTTCCTCTTTAGAAATACTTAAATCCAAAGATTGGGTAATCGCTTGTTCAAAACGAAGGTATTTTGGCTTAATGGTAAGCCCTGCAATAGGAGCATAAGTTTGTAAATCCTCCAAAAAATCACTACTATGTGCAAAACTTTGGAGAGTGTCAATTGAAATAGATTTGAGTGCTTCAAGAGAGATTAACAATTCAGTGTGGGTGTTAACTAGATCTTGCTTTTGCTCTGCAATAGTTTTTTTGACAACGACCTCATTTTCTTCTTTTTTACAAGAATTTGATACCAAAACGAGTGAGAAAAATAACAACCATAAATGTCTCATATTTACTAAGTTTTAATTTTACCTTTTCTTATCGCTTCAAAGGCAATTGCGCTCTGAAATTTTTTCAAGGAGTTCAGAGTTTTTCTCCCCATAAATAAAATTGTCGCGCAACATGATTTATTTAATTCCTTCCAAAAATAAAAACCTTTCTACGTAACTGTAAGGCACTATTACTGCAAAATGACTACCTCAAATTTTCGGCATTAAAAACTTCTCCAGATTTGTTCGGGAAAAAAACTAAAATTTATTCCGCTTGGCAATCTACCTTTACGTTAGTAAATCAAAAACCAACTTTCGTAAACTCCAAGACAATGAATATCGCCCTCTTTAGTGCCCAGCCTTACGACCATGAGTATTTCGACGCCAGCAATAAGCAGCACTCCCACCAATTGACCTATTTTGAAACGGCCTTAAATGCCAGTACCACCAACCTAACTGCCGGGTTTGACGCCGTTTGTGTTTTTGTCAATGATAAAGTGGATGCGACTACCATCGCGAAACTGGCCAAAAACGGTGTCCAATTGATTGCCCTACGTAGTGCGGGTTTTAATAACGTAGACCTCAAGGCCGCTGCAGCACACAACATCAAAGTTGTACGGGTGCCAGCCTATTCTCCCCACGCCGTTGCCGAACATGCCCTTGCTTTGATTTTAACCCTCAACCGGAAAACCCATAAGGCTTACAACCGCGTGCGGGAAAGCAATTTTTCATTGGATCGTTTGGTAGGTTTTGATTTGTATCAAAAAACGGTGGGCGTGGTTGGTACGGGGCAGATCGGGGTGGTTTTTTGTAAAATCATGCAAGGCTTGGGGTGCAAAGTAATTGCTTACGACATTCGAAAATCGCCCCAAATAGAAGCTTTGGGCATTCCCTATGTCTCGTTTGATGATATGCTGGCGCAGTCTGACATCATTTCGCTCCACTGCCCGCTCACGCCCGATAATTACCATCTTTTTGATCAGAAAGTTTTTGCCAAATTAAAAAAAGGCGCGATGCTCATCAACACCAGTCGGGGCGCTTTAATCAATACTGCTGACGCGATTGAAGCACTCAAAAACGAGCAATTGGGGTATTTGGGTATTGACGTTTACGAACAGGAAAGCGAGTTATTTTTTAAAGATCTTTCCGAAAGCATTATTCAAGACGACTTACTTTTTCGACTCATGTCGTTCCCTAATGTGTTGATTACCGCGCATCAAGGTTTTTTCACCCATGAAGCGTTGGTTGAAATAGCTGCTACCACTTTGCAGAACGTTCAGGATTTTGAAGAAGGGATATTGTTGAAAAATGAAGTAAAATTGGAAAAATAATGGAACGCTAAAGCCTATCCATTTTTCCACGAATCGTTTGTTGATCCGCTTTGGATTTTGCCAATGACAACGCAGTTTTGAAATGCGCCCTGGCCTTTTTTGGATTCAAATTTTTATACAATTCACCAAGAAGGGTAAAGTAAAAATGATTGTCGGAAAGTTGAAGTTTTTCCGCTTCTTGAATGGCTTGCGCCACTCCATTGGCCTTGGCCAAAGCATAAGTGCGGTTCAAAGCAGCGATGGGGGAATATTCAATCTGCAGCAAGCGATTGTATAGCTGTAGAATATTCTCCCATTTTTCTGGTGTATCGGCTTTGTGGGTATGCCAATAAGCAATTCCAGCTTCCAAATGAAACCGCGACAACTGCCTGCCCTGCGAAGACCGATTCAAATAATATTCCCCTTTTTGAATCAATTCTTTGTTCCATAGCGATTCGTCCTGTTCTTCGTAAATGATGAATTCCCCTTTTTCATTGGTGCGGGCTTCAAATCGGGAAGAATGAAAACACATCAATGATAACAAGGCATTGGTCAAGGGTAGATCCGTTTGTTCGTTTTCGGTGAGCATTACGTTCAAGCGGATGGCTTCGATGCACAAATCTTTTCTCAGCAAGGTATTCTTTGAGGTAGAATAATAACCCTCGCTGAAAAGCAAGTACAAAGTTGTCAAAACCGTTTCCAAACGTTTATCGATGGCGCTTGGCGATGGCGGTTCAATTTTGATGTTCTCCTGACGCAGTTTTTCTTTGGCCCGCGACAGTCTTTTGTAGATGACTTCTTTATTGGACAAAAACGCATCGGCAATTTCTTCAGCGCCAAAACCGCAAAGCACGTTCAACGACAAACAAATTTGATCTTGGGAAGAAATGCTGGGATGACAAACAGCGAACATCATTTGCAATTGGCTATCGTAGATGTTTTTGGCCGATAAATCGATCTCGATGTCGGGAAATTCAGCCGAAGCGGGGTTGATCTCCGCAATTATTTTTTCACGAAAAAGGCGGTGGTGTTTTAAAAAATCTAAGGTTTTGTTTTTGGATACCCGATACAACCAAGCAGTAGGGTTGGCGGGTAGACCCTTTTGTCCCCAAGTTTCGGAAGCCAAGAGAAACGTATCGCTCACAATGTCTTCCGCAATTTCGAGGTGTTCGATCCCGAAAAGCTTACAGAGTACCGAGATGATTTTCCGGTATTCGGTGCGAAATAGATGCGGTAATAGGATCTGTTCTTGCATATAAACAAGGGTAAAAAAGATCGAAGAAACTACTGACGCACTTGACAAAAGCGCGTCAGTAGTAACACATTAATCCATCGGCACCAGTGTGCGCACTTCAACATTACCACCAATCTTTAAAATGGGGCAATCTTTGGCCAGTTCAGCAGCTTCGTCAAGCGAATGGGCCCGCACAATGATGTAACCGCCAATGGCTTCTTTCATTTCCACGTAAGGGCCGTTGGTGACCACATTATTCTGTTTCACCACTTTGCCTTCGGCGGTCAAACGGTTGCCAGCGCTCACCAATTTATTTTGCGCCGCAATATTGCCCATCCAATCTTGCCAGTATTTCATTCGGTGCTGCAACTGCTCGGGAGATTGCGGCGGCTCGTTGCTTTCGGTTTCGTTGCGAAATACCAATAAAAATTCTTCCATGGTCTATTTTTTACCTTTTTTACCATTCAATCCATTCGCCCTGTGGGTGTACCCAAGTTGATTGTTTCGGTTTTTCGGCAAACATCGGATACATGCCAGCTCCTTGAAACTCCGGACTAGAATAATGCTGCCCCATCCCTTCGGCGCTCATCCAAACATCTACTCCGATTACTTCCAATGCCTCTGGCGAACCTGGCGCCGCCATGCGTACATAGAAATGGTGCGATACCATGCCATTTGCCCTGGATAAGTTCACGATGCTGCCGATGGCCTTATTGTGAATCTCCTGGGCCGCTTCCAAAGAATGTACTTTACCTTGTACAATCCCCACAATGCGGTCATTTTGTCCAAACGGTGTGGGGAATTCATAATGCAAGAATCCCTCTAATTTACGCCAAACGATGGCTTCGCGGGTAGAAAAAAGCATATTTCCTCCCGCTTGCACCTGCGGATCGCTAAAAAACTGTTGCATCCCTTCAATGTTGTTCCAGATATCGAGAAACAGAAGGTCTCCACTGAAGTTGGTGGCGGCATCTAGCGGCATATAGGTCATATGACTCATATCTCCCAAGTGTTTGGCGGCGGCTACCCCTTCTGGATTTCCAGCACTTTGGTTGTGTAATTGGCGGGTTGCTTCCACGCTGTCAGTGGTTACTTTGCCCATCACCGTGAGCAAGTTAAAGGTCATTGTTGGTGTCATGATGGTTATTTTTCCCTAATAGCGATCGAGATGGGGGAATTGGACAAAATGGGGGAAGATTTTTTTGAGAAAAAAATGGAGGGGTGGTAGGTGATTATTTAATTATTGGGTAGAAATAAAATACCGAGTTTCATTGTAAATCAAGAAGACCAAAATGTTCATGATAAGGAACTCGGATATTGATAATCTCAAATTTGAGATTGAATTCAGGTTTAAGAAGATTATATATTTTAATGCACTCTACATCTGATGTGGCAAATTGGAGAATTTGTACCTCCGTATCTGCTTGAGCGAAAAGTTTGGTGTCATTGGGAATAATTCTCCTATCTGGGAGGTTTAAAGTCGAGCGATTTTTAAAAACTGTAGCAGCGAATTCCCCGGCTTTTTCAGCGTGGTTGATATTGAAAGGTACAATTTGAATATCTCTAAGCGGCAATTCATCCAGTTTGCCTTTTACGCAGTATTCCGCAATAGAAATTGTAGATAACTTTAAAATGTATTGATTTTCAATGAAATACCTGTAATAAGCCAGCGTATTCAAGTGTAGTGGATCTTGATCGTGAAGTAAACGAATAAAAAAACTGGTGTCCAATAGTACGCAATTAGGCTCCATATCCTCTAGTGCTTTGTAACCATTCGTCGGCATCTTTTACATCCGCCCAACTATTTTTTGCTTTATTGATCAATGACTGCAAATAATCCTCCTTGAAAGATGGGTTGTAACCGATGATTTCCAATAACTGTAGCGTACTCTTATCAATTTCAGAAGATTTAATGTTTTGTTTCCCTTTCACCCTAACCCCATATGACTTATACAATGGGTTGCTTTCATATTCCGAAAGCATTTTTTTAGAAGCTTCAATTTTCAACAAACCGAATTCTTTGGTGTCCAAATGGATATTGGCTTTGCCTTTACCTCCGGCATCCACAATGGAACCATAAAAATAGAACTCGGCATCCGCCCAAACTTCAGTAGAACGGATAAATTTGGTGTCTTTGGTAATGCTTATTTTGGAATCAGTTGAAAAAGAGGTGCCAATTTCATACACATAATCGTTTTTCTCGGCTTCTTTCTGGAAAAATTCGAATGCCCGGGCCGTCGGCAATTCTAAAAAATCAATTGAAAAATTATTGGCCTTAATTTGAACGAGTAGAGCGTTAAAACCAATTACAGCTTGCAAAGTAGTTGTAATAATGTGATTGACAGACCCCTCAGTTATGCTGTAAGAAATGATGGGCCGATCTTTTTTGGAGTTGGGAAACAAAAGATTTTCAGCCTGTTGAAGTACCTCAATAATTTCGCGGATGTCGTAATTGTCCGGAAGCAATTCAAAGTTCCCTTTCCGACCTTTTATGGTTATTTGAATTTGTCCTATTTTTTCCACCTGGATATCTTTTGATTTATAAAGATAGGGGTTCTTTTTTAAAAAGACTACTTTTTGTTTGATTATTTGGTTGCTAACAAGAGCAACCAAATAATCAAACAATTCAAAAGGATTTATTATTAGTGATCCTCTAATCCTTCTTCCCTTCCACCTCAGTCGTAGCGCCATTCACCACGTTGCCAAAAAATACGGCATTTAAAAATAAGCGGTTGGTACCCCACCAGTGTGCCCGGAAATTGGGGTTGTCGGCCATGAAGATTACCTTGCCACCGCCCGAGCTGCTTACCACCACACCGGCTGAATTGGGCGCTAAACCCGCCAATTTGCCGTTCACATATCCGCTTACCAACGGAGCCGCAGTATACAACACTGGTGTAGCATATGGATTTTTAGCCGGTTCCAAAAACAAATCACTGTCGCGGAATACCGGCATGCGGTTGCGGTGTAAGCCAAAACACAAGGGATGCGTCAAATCCAACTCTGCCTCGAAAATGGTGCCCGGAATCTCTAATGCGCCAAAATCTTCGTCCCACTGACCATAAGGGCGACGCGGTTTAGGTTTGTCTTTTTCTTTGTTGTCTTTGTTCTCCCGTACCTCCACAAAGCCGATGCCTTGCCCCTTGAGCCAGGTGATGGCACGTTGCATGGCAATCAAGGTGCCCCCACCGTTGACCCATTCTTTCAGTTTGGCCACACCGGCATTCGGTATGGTGTTGAATGCCCCATCGCCCATTACAATCACGTTGTAGCGACTTAGGTTAAAACGCCCCAAATCATCAGCTTCTACTTTGGACACGGGCACGTCGAAACGCTGATCCAATAAGTGCCAGGCTTCACCCGCAGTTCCTGGTGATACGCCTTCGCCTACCAAAATCATCACCTTCGGTTGCCTTATATTAGCAAAACCCACGCTGCCCAAGTCGATACCAACTGGCGTCAAACCAGTGCTTACAGCATCAATCACCACGTTGTTGGTTTTGGCGGCTTCGGTTATCCATTGGAAAATCTGGTTAGCGCTGGCGCTTTGGTTTTGCGCGGTAATCATAATCGTGCCAGGCGAGTAAGTTTTACCATTCAGGGTCAGCGTTTCCATGGCTACTTTGCTGCGCACGCCTTTGCTTTGTAGGTAGTGGAGCGCTTTGGGTGCGTAGTAATTGTCCCATTCCAGCAAGTAGGCATAACTGCTTTGGGTAGGCAAAACTGTTGCGGGATGCTCTGGTCGCGCACCTTCAATTTTTGCACCAAAAACCTTGCTGTCCAATCCTTTGCGTTGTAGCGCAGCATAGGGCAAGTTGAAGGCCAGTGGCAGCCCCCAGGCCGAGATATCGTAAAAAATACTATCCTGGAAAGTAGTGGACGACTCAAAAATGCCGCGAACCAAGCGGTACTGTGCTTGCTCCAGCGGTACTACATAGCTGGAACCAGGCTCAAAGGTTTTGCCTTCAACGGTTACTTTGGCGCCCAGAGCATGGACGTCAATTTGATGTCGGCGCAAAATCTCCACCATTTGATCCAAACGCGCGGGGTCATAAGCATCGCCAAATACAAAACCAGCGCGGGCGTCGGCCTTCGCTTCTTTGTAAGCGTCTTGGAAAAAAGTGCGTTGAAACTCTAGCAATTCCTGGCGCAACTCCACCGCGGCTTGATGCGTAGAAAAGGCCGTTTGTACCTGATTGCGAATGGTAAAATGGAATGGCAGCGGTCCATTCGGCGTTTCCTGCAGGTGCCCGCGTGAACTCGCTTGCTCAAACAAAATACCAATACAGCCATTGACATCAGGAAAAGTAGAGCCTTTGCCATAGTAAAAATCGTCGTAGCCCTCTTGCGAATAGTATAAAGACCCAATTTTATCGAGGTTTTTGGCGTGAAACTGGCCGATTTTTGCCGTCAAATCTTGGTTGCGCAAGGGGGTGATGGGGTTAACCCGCGAAGGTACACCGGGCATAAAAAAGAACGAAGAGTTTGTACCCATCTCGTGGTGATCGGTAAGGATATTGGGTTTCCATTCATGAAACAATTTTGCCCTACCTCGTGATTCCGGGTGCGCGCCGCTCAGCCAGTCGCGGTTTAAGTCAAACCAGTAGTGGTTAAAACGGCCGCCGGGCCATACTTCATTGTATTCCCGATCTTGCGGATCGCCAATGAGATTTTTGTTTTTATGCTGATTTACCCAGGTGGAAAATCGCTGAAACCCGTCGGGGTTAAAGCTGGGGTCAAAAATGATGACCACATCGTTGAGCAATTTATCTATTTCCGGACTGTTGCCTGCTGCTAGGTAATACGCTACCAATGGCGCCGCATTTCCGCCGCTGGGTTCGTTGCCGTGGATGCTGAATCCCTGATAAATGACCAAAGGCATATTGCTCAGATTGGCTTTAGCCGATTCGTTGGGATTGGTCAGCGCGACGTGTTGCGCCTTGATGGCGTCGATGTTTTGCAGATTTTTTTCAGCGCTAATGGTTAGGTGGATTAGCGGGCGACCTTCGTAAGTGCGGCCAAACTCCGTCAACTTCACCCGGGGCGAGGTTTCTGCCAACTTTCGCATGTACGCGATGAGTTGATCGTGGCTAATGTGCCATTCGCCAATTTGATAGCCCAAAAAGGCTTCGGGCGAGGGTACTTTTGGATCGTAAGCGATCTCGGGCAGATAGTAGCTAAGTGGTACTTTTTGTGCCGATAATTGAGTGGCAAAAAAGGATAGAAAGAAAAACAGCAGCAGATTGGTTCTCATGATTTGTGCTTTAATTGACCTTGCCCAAAATAGCAAATCCAATTAATGCGGCTTAAACAAATCGACCAGAAACCATTCTACTACTGCTTTCAACCAAGATATACGCTTACTCTGTCACATCAGAGCAAACCACGCCCGAGGCGTTGACCACCAATACTTGTCGTAGATTTTCGCCATCGGCATTGGTTACCTTCAGGATGTAGCGCCCATTTGGCAGGTCCTTCAAGTTGAGGTTTGCCTGGTAACCATTGTGTTTTTCGATGACTTCTTCTAAAAGTTTTTCTCCGCTCAAAGACTCAACGGTGACTTGGGTTTTTGCTTTTTGTAGGTTAGCCAAGTGGAGATTGATCACTTTGAAATCAGTTACAGTAGTCTCCATGATGATTTTGCCATCAGTGATTGGAGATTTGGCAGCGGCTTGCAACATAGGCAAAGCCAGCAACAACAACAATGCGATACGCTTCATAACAACAGTGGGTTTTAATGATGAAAAAAAGTTGGGTGAAAAAAAATGTCAGGTGAAAAAAAATGTCGGGTGATTTCAATATACTTCCCTCGAGATGACCAGGTGAAATTTTGACGAATTTATTTTTTTGACCTGCGAGGCGCAAAGCGCAGGCATAGCCAAAGCTACGGCGAGCATTTGCAACGCGGCAGGACGAAAAAAGAAAGAGATAAAAATCGCCTGGTCGTCCCGAGGGAAGTATAATAAGTCTAAAAATATCGGCTTTGAATTTTGAAAAAAATCATTACCGACCAACTCAATTATCTACTAGACCAATGGACAGGATCACTTGCCTAGGGTTGCTTAACCCCAAAAAACAGGCTGCGTTTCTTTAATTTTTAACTAAAAACGAGTCGTTAATCCAATTTTAGTTCTACTTTTTTATTTTTTGTCCTAATTAAGTGTTGTGAATTAGATTTTTTGTTCTAAATTGGTGCGGATTATAAAGTGGTTTATTCGTTGAGTAGGACATTTTTATTGACATAATTGCTGTCACGCACATGAAGCCAATCAAACAGCGCATCCTTGATGCTGCCGTAGAATTGTACAACAAAAAAGGGGTGAACAATGTGACCCTGCGCGATATTGCGGCGGAGCTAGGTATTAGCAGCGGCAATCTGGCCTATCATTTCGCCAACCAAGACTTTATCATCGAAGCAATTTTTCAGCAGATGGAAAAGGAACGCGGCGAGATCCTGATGGGCGTTCAGCAAATTCCCTCCTTTGAAAACATCAACCGCCAGATTCTTCCTCTATTAACCATGGCGCAAAACTATCGATTCATTTACATGGATAGCGTGCACATCATCCGCAAGTATCCTTCCATTGCCGTGCTGCAACAAACTTATTTTGAAAATTCAATCCAGTACGTGAAAGCGGTCATCGACCTCTCGGTGGGTATGGGCAACTTAAAGCCAGAACAAACACCGGGTCATTATCAACGCATTGCACATACGGTATGGATGCTTATGAATTTTTGGTTGGAACAATTGACCCTGAGGAGCCTGGAAATTCTGGACGTGGAGGAATTGCGGCTCAGTATCTGGGATTTGGTATTGCCGCATTTGACCGAAAGAGGGGTTCATCATTTTCAAAAACTAAGAGCCGATGCTTCCATTGAAATCTAGGATCAACCCCCAAGCCGCACTTTTTCAAAGCAATCGGGAAGGCATGCACGCTTTGATAGCCGAATTGCAAGAAAAAATGGCCCAAAGCCTGTTTCAAGGTCAGGAAAAACACCTCGTCAAAGCCGCCAAAGAAGGAAAACTTCCCGCGCGCACTCGTCTGGAGCTTACCATTGATCCCGATAGTCCATTTTTAGAGTTGTTGCCTTTAGCTGGTTTGGGCGGCAAAGGGTTTGGCCCTGGCGGTACTACCGTTGGCGGCATAGGATTGGTGCAGGGGCAACTCTGTATGGTGATCTCGAATGTGGGTACCAATAAAGGTGGCGCAGTGGATTATGCCACCCTGCAAAAAAGTTTGCGACTGAGTGAAATCGCTCTTGAAAACCGCCTGCCGGTGATCAATTTGGTGGAATCAGCTGGCGCTAATTTGCCGGAGCAGCATTTGATTTTCAATTATGGCGGCGCTAGTTTCCGCGAAATATCTCGCCGTTCCAAGGAGGGGTTGCCCACCATTTCAGTGGTTTTTGGCAATAGCACTGCCGGTGGCGCTTACGTGCCGGGGATGTCGGATTACTCAATCTTTGTGAAGGGCAATGCCAAGGTTTTTTTAGCCGGCCCTCCACTGGTGAAAATGGCGACTAATGAGATAGTTGATGATGAAACCTTAGGCGGTGCAGCGATGCACAGCCGCGTTTCGGGGGTTGCTGATTACCTGGGGCAAGACGAGTTGGACGGTATCCGCTTGGCGCGGGAAATTGTGGGGCGCTTGCCCAAGTCTACTCCTCAATACGCGGCACAAGACGCCGTGGAATCGCCTCTGTACCCTGCCGAAGAACTACTCGGCATTCTCTCGCCTGACATCCGCAAACCCTTTGATGTGCGCGAAATCATTGCCCGTACCGTTGATGGCTCGCGTTTTTCAGAATTCAAACCCGAATGGGGGACAACCTTGGTAACCGGTTTTGCCGATATTCATGGTTACCCGGTGGGCATTATTGGCAACAATGGCGTGCTTTTTTCTGACGCGGCCAACAAAGGCGCGCATTTTATCCAGTTGTGTAATCAGCAAAACATCCCCTTGCTGTTTTTCCAAAACATCACCGGGTTTATGGTGGGCAAGGAGTATGAACAGGAAGGCATCATCAAACATGGCGCAAAACTGATCAACGCCGTTTCCAACAGCGAGGTACCCGCCATTACAATTATGATCGGTGCCTCTTATGGGGCAGGTAACTACGCCATGATGGGGCGCGCCTACAAACCGCGTTTTTTGTTTGCTTATCCCAACGCCAAAATAGCGGTGATGGGCCCCGAGCAATTGACCGGCGTTATGGAAACCATCCAACGGGAAGCGGCACAAAAGGCCGGACTGCCCTTTGATGAGGATCAAAACAAGGCCATGCAGGCTTTCATGATGCAAGAAGTGGAAAAAACTTCCAATGCCTGGTACGCCACTGGGCAGATCTGGGACGATGGGGTCATTGATCCGCGCGAAACCCGACATTACCTAGGTTTTTGTCTGGCCGTAGTGAATAACCAAGCTTATCAAAGCAGCGGAAAGTATGGCGTTTTTAGAATGTGATATTTAGAAAAGAAAAAACAGCAGTTCAATATGGCCAATAAAAGAGTCGCGGTCATCGGGGCAGGATGCTCCGGGATTACAGCAATAAAAAACTTGCTCCAAGCGGGAGTAACCGACGTGGTATGCTACGAGCAAAACAGCGAAGTTGGGGGCAATTGGATTTATTCTCCTCAGGAATCGCATTCCAGCGTGTGCGAAACCACGCACATCATCAGTTCAAAAACACTTTCGGAGTACCTAGATTTCCCCATGCCCGATGCTTATCCAGATTATCCTTCGCACGAGCAGGTGTTGGCCTATTTTCAGTCATATGCCGAACATTTTGGTTTGTATCCCTATATCCAATTCAATACCAGTGTTGAAAAAGCGGAGAAAATCAGCAATGAAAGCTGGCAACTGACTTTGGGAAACGGTGAAGTGGAAGTTTTTGACTACCTCTTTATTGCCAATGGTCACCACAACGTGCCGCGACATCCGGAATTGCCGGGTACGTTCACTGGCAACTACCTACACTCCCATCAATACAAAACTGCCACTCCGTTCAAAGACCAACGCGTGCTGGTCATTGGCGCGGGGAATTCGGGTTGCGACTGCGCTGTAGAAATCAGTAGAACGGCAAAATTCGTGGCCATCAGCGTTCGACGGGCGCAATACATCGTTCCCAAATTCTTTTTGGGCAAACCCAGTGATACCTTCAACAACTCCATGAATTGGTTGCCCACGCCCATCGCCGATTTTTTGCGCAGCTTAAGCTTGCGGATCCAAGTGGGTAAATACAGTGACTATGGACTTCCTGAGCCCAATTTTCCAGTGTTAAAGGCCCACCCCACCATGAATTCAGAGCTCCTTTATAAAATTCGTCACGGCAAAGTGCATCCACGAGCAGGCATAGAGCACGTCGAAGGCCAGGAGGTTACGTTTATGGATGGAAAAAAAGAAACCTTTGACACCATCATTGCCGCAACCGGTTACAAGATCAGTTTGCCATTTTTTGACAAAAACTTCATCTGTTACGAAGAGGCAGATCGGGTGCCCTTGTATTTGCGCATTTTTCATGAGGATCATCCTACTTTGGCATTCATTGGTCTTTTTCAACCCCAGGGTGCAATCTGGCCAGCTGCTGATTACCAAGCCAAGTTGGCGGCCAACTACGTAATGGGACGTTGGAAAATGCCCGCCAACATCAAAGAATTGGCCGAAAAAGATGCCGACTTTATCGACAAGGAATTTTTGGCCAGCAAACGCCATACCATTGAAGTCCATTTTCATGCATTTATCAAAGAACTGGAGCGCGAAATTCCACGGAATGCCCCAGCTTACTTTCTGCTAACGGTATAGCTATGATGGTTCAAACTTTACTCATCGCCAATCGGGGGGAGATTGCCAGCCGCATCATCCGCACCTGTCGCAAAATGGGCATTCAAACGATTGCAGTCTATTCTGATGCCGATCGGGATGCGCCTTTTGTACAGTTGGCTGATCAGGCGGTTTATCTGGGGGCTAGCCCTGCTGCGGATTCCTACCTTCAGCAAGATCGGATCATCAACCTGGCGCTTGAACACGGCGCCAATGCCATTCATCCAGGGTATGGCTTTTTGTCGGAACAGGCCGGTTTTGCCAGGCGCTGCAAGGACGCAGGGTTGATTTTTATTGGCCCACACTCAGAGGCCATCGCGGCAATGGGTTCTAAATCGAATGCCAAAGCCATTATGGCGGAACATGGCGTTCCAGTCATTCCCGGTTACCGCGGCGAAGATCAGAATACCGAAAAACTGAGTGCGGAAGCAGTAGCCATCGGTTTTCCGATCTTATTGAAAGCAGCGGCTGGCGGCGGCGGTAAAGGGATGCGGATTGTTCATGAAAAAAAGGAGTTGGAAACCGCCATCCAGAGCGCCAAACGCGAAGCATTGGCGGCTTTTGGCGATGACGAATTATTGATCGAAAAATATTTCCCTTCGGCTCGTCACATTGAATTTCAGATTTTTGGCGATCAACATGGGAATGCCATTCATTTGCTGGAGCGGGAGTGTACCATTCAAAGACGGTATCAAAAAATCATCGAGGAAAGTCCTTCGCCGGTTTTGAGCACATCCATGCGGCAAAAAATGGGCGAGGCTGCGGTAAAAGCCGCGCAAGCTATCCAATACGATAATGCCGGAACGGTAGAGTTCATTTACATCAATGAAGACAGCTTTTATTTTCTAGAAGTCAATACCCGTTTGCAGGTGGAACATCCGGTTACGGAAGCCATTACTGGATTGGATTTGGTAGAATGGCAGATACGCATAGCTGAAGGCGCTCCCTTGCCTTGGCAGCAATCCGAGGTGAAAGGCCAGGGTTACGCCCTAGAATGTCGCTTGTATGCCGAAGATCCCAGCAATAATTTTTTACCCGTCACTGGAAAAATACAACATTGGAAGACGACAGATTTGACCGGCTTGCGCTATGATTCAGCAGTAGAAAGCGGTTCCGAAATCTCGATTTTTTACGACCCCATGATCGCAAAAATCATCGCGCACGGTCCCGATCGGTTGGCCACCATTCGCAGCATGCAATATGCGATGAGCCAACTGGTTTGTTTGGGACTTACTACCAATCAAGCTTTTTTAAATCAGGTATTGCATCACCCAGATTTTATTGCTGGAAAATACGATACTCATTTCATCCAAAACCAGCTGGGTACCGCGCAATTCGGTAACTTAGGGGAGATTAGCTGGCAACATGCACTCATTGGCGCTACACTGCAGGTATGGAAAAAAAACGAGCGGGAGCGAGGGCTACTGGAGCATTTGCCTTCCGGTTGGCGCAATAATTTTTATCAACCGCAAGAAATCCGCCTAGGCGCTGCGGGTAAGGAATGGATCGTAAAGTACCGCCAAAAAGAGGGCGGGTTTCAGTTTTTTATTGACGACGCCATTTTTGTCGTGGAATGTTTGACAACTCCCGACGACGAGCAGTTGCGATTTGTAGTAGATGGTTTGCAACGAACGCTGACCATCGTTCACCAAAAGGATCAACTGCATGTGCATTGGCCACAATACGGCAACCTGACGATCGAAGTACTGCCGCGTTTTCCAGTTGCCGGTAGCGAAGAACTTCCAGGAACTTATCAATCGCCAATGCCCGGAGAAATCATCGAGGTATTGGTATCGCCCGGACAGGTGGTGGCATCAGGGGATAGTTTGATCCTATTGTCTTCGATGAAAATGGAGAACACCATTGCCGCAACCGCAGCAGGAACAGTGGAGGAAATTTTTGTCCAAGCCGGACAACGGATAGAAGCAGGCTTTTTGCTTTTGAAAATATCAGAAAACTAGAGTGGCTATGTCGTACACCCAAGAACAGATCAATCATTTTAGCGAGCAAACGTTTGGCTATTTACTCCTGGAAGAAGCCCATCATGTATTGCGGATTACCTTGAATCGGGCCGATAAAAAAAACGCCTTGCATCCGCAAATGATTAACGAACTGGCTTATGCCTTACGCTATGCCTATTTTCGGAAATCGATTTGGGCGGTGGTGTTGGAAGCTGCTGGGGATGTATTTTGTGCCGGCGCTGATTTGAAATCTTTTGCCGGTGACACCGAAGGCCGCACATCCACGATTCCCGCACCTGATGGCGAGATCCTGCTGGGCGAGCTGTTTGCCAAAGTCCACAAACCTTGTATTGCCAAAGTAACCGGCGATGTGTATGCCGGCGGTTTCATGCTGTTGAGCGGCTGTCATTATGTAGTGGCCTGCAACCACATCAAATTGGGACTACCTGAAGTAAAACGCGGATTGTTCCCCTTCCAAGTCATGGCCAGTTTGCTCGAAGTGATGCCCCAACGCAAAGTGCTGGACTGGTGCATGCGCGGCTACAACTTGGAAGTAGAACAAGCTTACGAATGGGGTTTGGTGACCCACATCAGCATCGCCGAGCAGATTGAAACGGATGTGCAAGAGCTTTTGAATCAACTGCTCGAAAATTCACCCTCGGCCATTCGCTTGGGTTTGGAAGCGTACGATCACCTTCGTCAAACGGGGATTCAAAACCAGCACCAGTACTTGTTGAATAAATTCATGGAGACCATCCAGACCAAGGACGCTCAAGAAGGGATCGCTGCTTTTCGCGAGAAGCGGAAACCGATTTGGGTGGGTTAAACCCCACCTAGTACAAACTTATTATGAAAGCAATTACCTACCATCGCTATGGTTCTGTTGAAGAACTAAAATTGGAACAAGTGGCCATGCCACGACCCAAACGAGGGGAGGTATTGGTGCAAGTTGTGGCAGCTGCACTCAATCCGGTTGACGGTGTTATCCGCAGCGGACACCTAAAATGGGTAACGGGGTGGCAATTTCCACGTATTGCGGGCAGTGATTTTGCTGGGACGATAGTGGATAAAGGGCCAGGTGTGGAAGGATATTCGACCGGCGATCCAGTTTATGGTTTTTTGAACCCAGAGCAAGGAGGCGCCTTTGCGGAATACTTAACGGTCAATGTAAAAAACATCGCCCGTATTCCGCTGAATTTAAAATTTGAAGAAGCCGCTTCCTTACCCTTGGCTGCGCAAACTGTGGTACAAGCTTTTGGATCATTCAATGCCTACCAAGGAAAAAGGGTGTTTATCCATGGTGCTTCTGGGGGCGTGGGAGTATTGGCCATTCAAATTGCTAAGATATTGGGCGCCGAGGTACACGCCAGTTGTAGTTATCGCAACACCGATTTGGTAAAAAAGCTCGGAGCAGATAAAGTAGTGGATTACACCCAGCAAGACATCCGGAAATTAGGGGAGCGTTATGATGTTTTTTTTGACATTTACGGCAATATGCCACTATACAAAGTAGCGCATCAAATCACTCGCGGCGGAAAACATTTGAGTACCATCCCCAATCCAATTAATTTTTTACAAGCATTCAATCCGCTGAAACGAAGGATGGCAAAAGTCGTGGTGGTGCGTTCGCGCCAAAACGATTTGGAGCAAATTGCCAACTGGGCGGAAACTGGGAAATTAATCCCCGTTATCGATCGGGTATGGCCAATGGCCGAAGCAGCGATAGCCCAAGCGTACTTGGAAACCAAACGAGCTAAAGGAAAAGTGGTACTGCGCATTCGGTCGATTTATTCTGGATAAAAACATTTTTGCCTGCCTCTACACGGGCGTTGGATATTTCATTTTTTCATTTTTCATTGCTTAACCATGACAGATAAAACCATCATTACTGCTGCCCTTACCGGTGTGTTGGCCAACCGCCAACAATCGCCTTATATCCCTTACACCCCAGAAGAAATTGCGGAAGATGGTCGCCGGGCAGTTGATGCGGGCGCCAGTATTTTGCACATTCATGCCCGACAGGAGAATGGACTTCCTGCCTTCGATGTGGAAACGTATGCCAGGATCGATGAGGAGGTGAAAAAACGCTGTCCGGATGTGATTATCAACTATTCCACCGGCGCCATTGGTATTCCTAATGAGCAACGCATCCACCACATCGATGCCTTACAACCCGATATGGCTGCGCTCAACATGGGCTCGATGAACTACGCCATTTATTCCAAAAAACATCGGGCATTCTACCACGACCACGTTTTTGCCAATCCGTTTAAGGACATCATTTTTTTCCTCGAACGTATGAAAAAAGCGGGTACCCGCCCCGAAATGGAGTGTTTTGACACCGGACATATCAACAATGCCCAACCCCTGATCGACATGGGCTTACTCGAATCCCCCCTCCAATTCAGCTTAATCATGGGCGTATTGGGCGGCATTCCTGCTACCGCTGAAAACCTGACTCATCAAGTACGACAAATACCGGCTGGCGCATTTTGGCAAGTGATTGGCATAGGGGCCAAACAGTGGAAAATGCTTGCTGCCGCCATTGCTTTAGGGGGCAACATCCGGGTAGGACTGGAGGATAACCTCTATCTCCCCAATGGCGACTTAGCACTGTCCAATGGCCAGGCCGTAGAAAAAGCAGCCCAATTGGTACAGCTTACCGGCGGCTCGGTGGCCAGCATTGCCGAAGCACGTGAGATTTTACAAATGCCTGTTCCCATTTCATAAGAGCTTGTTCAGGATTCTGGTTCGATGGCGAAAATGAGCTAAAATTTACACCAATGAGGCACAAAAAGCGGAGTGTAGCAGCGCTACATGAGCATTTTTGTAACGAAATTGGTGTGAATTTTGGCCATTTGTAGCTCGAGGCAGAATCCTGAACAAGCTCTAATTAATCACCGCTTTGAGTTCCAGCGGATAATCTAAAAAAACATGGAAGCCTACATCTACGACGCCGTACGCACTACCCGTGGTCGCGGCAACAACAAAGGCGCGCTACTTGGCGTAACGCCTACCCATTTGCTGGTAACGCTCCTTGATGCGTTGCGCGAACGCAATAAATTGGACACCAGCTTAGTAGAAGATCTAATCCTAGGTTGCGTAACCCAGGTAATGGATCAAGGGGCAAATATTGCCAAAACAGCCGCCCAACAATCAGGGTATGGTGATCAGCTTTGTGGGGTTACCCTAAACCGGTTTTGCGGTTCGGGATTGGAAGCCATCAACCAAGCTGCTGCTTATGTGAAATCAGGTTTTAAAGACTTATTGATTGCTGGCGGCGTAGAATCGATGTCGCGGGTAAAAATGGGAACCGACGGCGGCGCAATGGCGATGGATCCCGCAGTAGCGCTACCGGGGCATTTTGTCCCCCAAGGCATTTCCGCCGATTTGATTGCCAGTAAATATGGCTACTCGCGGGCAGATGCCGATCTTTTTGCCACGATCTCCCAACAACGCGCGGCGCAAGCCCAAGCGGAAGGTCGTTTCCAAAAATCGCGCATTTCGGTAACGGACATCAATGGCTTAACGGTTTTGGGACACGACGAAAACATTCGCCCCGACACCACGCCGGAATCACTAGGCGCTTTGGAGCCTTCTTTTGCAATGATTGGCGAAATGGGCGGTTTTGACGCTGTTGCTCTTGATCGCTATCCTGAGGTGGATCGCATTGTGCACATCCACCATGCGGGCAACTCTTCTGCGATCGTTGACGGAGCAGCGTTGGCCTTGATTGGCAATGAAGCCATTGGAAAAAAACTGGGCATCCAACCTCGTGCGCGCATCCGCTCGATGGCTGTTTATGGCACCGATCCTACGATGATGTTGGTGGGCCCGGCGCCGGCTAGTCGCTTGGCTTTGCAAAAAGGTGGGATGCAACATACCGACATCGATTTGTATGAAGTAAACGAGGCGTTTGCTGTAGTCCCTATGCGCTTTATGGATGATTTGGGCGTAGCTCACGAAAAAGTCAACGTCAATGGCGGCGCGATTGCCATGGGGCACCCGCTGGGGGCTACCGGTTGCATCCTGATGAGTACCCTGATCGACGAACTGGAGCGCCAAAACAAAAGCACGGGGTTGATTACCCTTTGTATTGGCGGCGGGATGGGCATTGCCACCATCATTGAGCGAATGTAAGAGTGTGTTTGGATTTTTAGTTCGCGCTGCAAATGGCCAAAATTCACCCCAACTTCATTGCGAAAATACTCATGTAGCGCTGACCTGCCCCCGATGAATCGGGGGTACACTCTCCCGACTTTGTCGGGATGTACCACGTTTTTCGCGCTTCGTTGGTGTAAATTTTGACTCATTTTCGCCTGCGAATAAAAAATCCAAACACACTCTAAGAAAGTCTAGAAACCAAAAACAAGCAGCTTAATTTTTCAACCATGACCCATACCCACTTCAAAAATCATATCCTCGAATACCAAGTTGACGCCGACGGCATTGCTCTGCTGACGATCAATATGGAAAATGAGCCCACTAATTTATTCAGCACCGAATTTGTGCAAACTTACGTGGAGGTTGCGCAAAAAGCCATTGCCGACCCGCAAGTAAAAGGGGTGATCGTCACCTCCAATCGCAAAGATTTTATGGCGGGCGCTGATCTCAAGTTTTTGAGCAATCCACCGACTGACAAAGCAGCTTTGTTCAGTGGGATTCTACAACTACATGCCGCCTTGCGAGAAGTAGAAAAAGGCAAAAAGCCATTTGTTGCCGCCATCAATGGCAATGCGTTAGGCGGCGGTTATGAACTGGCGCTTACCTGTCATTACCGCATCGCCGTTGAAGATGCAAAAATAAAAATCGGCTTACCAGAAACGCAGTTGGGCTTGTTTCCAGGCGGCGGCGCTACCCAGCGTTTGCCCCGCATCATTGGCATTCAAAATGCCTTGTTGGTCATTTTACAAGCCCAACAGTTGGCGCCAAAAGCTGCCCTAAGTCAAGGTTTGATTGACGCAACTGTTACCACCCAAGCCGAGTTGATTCCAGCCGCTAAGAAATGGATTTTGGAAATCGGCAACGCCATCCAACCTTGGGATAAACCCAAACACCGGGCACCAGGCGGCGGACTGATGACGCCCAATGGGGTGCAAACCTTTGTAGGCGGTATCGGCAATTTGCGCAAAAAAACGCACGGCCATTATCCTGGCGCACAATATGCCATGAGCGCTATCCACGATGGTATTGAATTGCCGATTGAACGAGGTTTGGAAGTGGAAGCCCGTTTTTTCATTAAAGCCTTTTATTCCCCAGAAGCACAAAATTTGATTCGCACCGGTTTCTTTTTTGTCAATGAAGCCAAAAAAGGCAAAGCCAAACCAGCGGGTTTTGAATTTTACAAAGTGAATAAACTGGGCATTCTGGGCGCGGGTATGATGGGCGCAGGCATTGCTTATGTTTCGGCAAAGGCAGGCATGCAAGTTGCCCTTAAAGACGTATCTCAAGAGAGTGCTGAGAACGGCAAAGCGTATTCTGCCAAATTGCTGCAAGAACGCGTAAGCAAAGGCCGGATGACTCCCGAAGCCATGCAAAGCCAGCTTGACCTCATCATTCCTACCGAGGATTTTCAAGACCTAGCTGGCTGCGATCTGGTAATTGAAGCGGTTTTTGAAAACCCGCAGCTTAAGGCAACGGTAACCCAGGAAACCGAAGCGATTCTGGGCACCGATAACATTTTTGCTTCCAATACTTCCACCTTGCCCATTACGCTTTTGGCTGGCGCCTCCGCCCGACCAGAAAACTTCATCGGCATCCATTTTTTCTCGCCAGTGGATAAAATGCCATTGGTGGAAATTATTGTCGGCAAAAAAACTTCTGAGCGCACGATAGCTGCTGCCGTTGATTACGTCACGCAGATTGATAAAGTCCCCATTGTGGTCAACGATAGCCAGGGCTTTTTTACCTCGCGCGTGTTTGGCACTTACACCGGTGAAGGGGCTCTGATGCTAGAAGAAGGCGTGCCACCGATTGTGATTGAAAATGTGGCCAAATCGCTGGGTATGCCAGTAGGTCCTTTGGCGGTAACCGATGAAGTAACCCTCACCTTGGGCATCCATGTGATGGACAACATCGCCCAGAAATCAGCTTCCACCCAACGGATTTACGATTTGTACAAAAAAATGGTTACCGAGTACGGTCGGGAAGGCAAAAAAGCCGGAAAAGGATTTTACGACTATCCAGTTGGCGGAAAAAAAGAATTGTGGCCAGAGCTGACCACCCTATTTCACTCCAAACTGGAAACCCTGGATAGCGCTACTGTTGGTAAGCGTCTGCTACACATCATGTCGTTGGAAAGTTACCGCTGTTTGGAAGAAGGCGTATTGCGCAACACCAAAGACGGCGACGTAGGCTCGCTGCTGGGTTTTGGTTTTCCACCTTACACTGGCGGCGTATTTAGCTACATCGATTATGTTGGCGTAGCCCAATTTGTTGCCGATTGCGATGATTTTGCCCAGCGTTTCGGCGAGCGGTTTCAAGTACCCGCTAGCTTGCGCGAGCGGGTAAAAGCAGGGCAAAATTTTTATTCCAAAAAAGCAGTCTAAACTAAGTAAGATGAAGTCGCCATTTTTCAATCAAGAACATGAGTTATTCCGGCAATCGGTGCGGGAGTTTTTGGCCAAAGAAATCGCCCCTCATTACGATGAATGGGAAGAAAAACAGCAAATCCCCCGCTGGGCCTGGGAAAAAATGGGAGAAATGGGCTATTTGGGCCTCGTCCATGAAGAAGCTTACGGCGGGATGGAAACCGATTTTTTTACCTCCGTCGTATTTTTGGAAGAACTGGCACGCTCGGGCAATGGTGGCTTCACTTGCGCCATCAGTGTGCACGAGTATATGGCGCTGAACCACATTGCCAGGGCCGGCAATGCTTTTTTGAAGGAAAAATACCTACGTCCAGGAATTACCGGTAAAGCCATTGCCGCTTTGGGCGTTTCTGAACCCGATGCTGGCTCCAACGTACAAGGCATTCGCACCTCCGCTACCTCGGATGGGGATTACTACATCGTCAATGGTTCCAAAACCTTTATTTCGAACGGAGTTTATGCTGATTTCATTACCACCTTGGTCAAAACCAGCGATGGGCTTTCCTTGCTGGTGATCGATGGGAATTCACCGGGACTTACCCGCACCAAATTGAAAAAAATGGGGTGGCACTCTTCGGATACCGCCGAGTTGAGTTTTGACCAGGTACGGGTACCCAAGGAAAACCTGGTAGGAACAGAAGGCATGGGTTTTTACTACATCATGGATAGTTTTCAAATAGAGCGACTGGCTGGCGGCGTCCTTTCTTTGGGTGCCATGGACGGCATGTTGCAAATGACGTTGCAATACATGCAAGAACGCGAAGCTTTTGGTCGCCCTATTTCCAAATACCAAGCTTTGCGGCATCGCATGGCCGATCTGATGACCGAAGTAGAAGCCTGTCGGCAGTTGGCCTACAACACCGTTTGGCTGTTTACCCAAGGTGAATTTGCGGTCAAAGAATGCTCCATGCTTAAACTCCATGCTACCGAATTACAAAAAAAGGTAGCCGATGAATGTTTACAAATGTTTGGCGGCTATGGGTACATGGAAGATTACCCGATTTGCCGAGCTTATCGCGATACCCGGGTAGGAACCATTGCTGGCGGAACTTCAGAAATCATGCGCGAAATCATTGCCAAAATGGCCATTGATGAGGTAAAATACGCCAAAGCATACTAGTCATGGACAACGGGAAAGAGCTATTGCAAGGGGTTAAAATTTTGGACTTCACCCGGCTGTTGCCGGGTCCGTTGGCTACCCAATTATTGGCACAAATGGGGGCAGAAGTCATCAAAATCGAACACCCGCAAAGAGCCGATATGGCAAGTAGTTTCCCCCCTTTTGTCAATGGTAAATCCGCCCTGTACCAATTGGTCAATCACGAAAAAACAATCGAATCCATTGATTACACCCAATCGCCTGGTCGAGAAGCGGCGCTGGCGCTGATCCAAACTGCCGATGTTATGATCGAACAGTTTCGACCCGGTGTGATGGCGCAATGGGGATTGGATTACGAAACGCTTACCAAGCTCAATCCGCAATTGATTTACATTTCTCTTTCTGGATACGGCCAGGAAGGTCCCTACGCGCAAATGGCCGGGCACGATCTCAATTATTTGGCGTACAGTGGTTTATTGAGTTTGAATTGCGATGAAAAAGGGAAACCGATCATTCCCGGCGCGCAGATTGCGGATATTGCAGGCGGATCATACGGCGCGGTGATGGCTTGTTTGGCGGGCTTGTTTCATCGTTCGCGTACCGAAAAAGGCGGTTTTTTTGATGTGAGCATGTTGAGTGGACTGATGCCTTTGCTGACCATTCCTTTTAGCCAGCATTTTGGCGGGTTGGATCCTTATGCTTACAATGCCTTGAGCGGCGGCCTGGTGAACTACAATGTTTACGAATGCGCCGATGGACGCTGGATGGCTTTAGGCGCCCTGGAAATCAAGTTCTGGAATGCCTTCTGTCAACTGGTGGAACAACCGGAGTGGCAACGCCAGCACTTGTTGGAATTGTCGGTTCACGTTTTTCCCAAGTCTGAAGTGGATGCGGTTTTTAAGTCAAAAACCTTTGCGGAATGGCGCCATTTGGCCAAGAGCACTTCACTTGATGTCTGTTTGAGTCCGGTACTTAATCTGTCAGAAATAGCCGAAGATCCTCATCATCAGTCCCGTCAAACCCTTTTTTCCATTGCCAAAGGGAAGGAGGGAGACGTATGGGGGATAAACGTGCCGATGAAATCAAGGTAAAATCAAATGAAAAGAGCTCGAATCAGAATCCTGAACAAGCTCTAACTAAAAAAATAAGCCATGCCACAAACACATTATCGAACTTGTCATCTTTGCGAGGCCATGTGCGGATTAGCCATCACCACGGAAGGGGATGCTGTTTTGCGTATTCAGGGTGATGAGCAGGATGTGTACAGCCAAGGCCATATATGTCCTAAAGCGGTGGCATTGCAAGATATCCATACCGATCCCAACCGATTGCGACAACCGCTGCGCCGTACTTCTAATGGCTGGGAGACCATTTCCTGGGAGGTTGCTTTGGATGAAGTAGCCGAACAAATCGTTCGCCTCCAAAAAAAGTATGGTCGGGATGCAGTGGGTATTTACACCGGTAACCCCACCGTGCACAATACCGGTACGATTCTATACCTCTATGATTTTATGAATGCGGTAGGAACGCGTAATCGATTTGCCTCCCATTCTTTGGATCAGTTGCCACAAATGTACGTCAATGGCGAGATGTGGGGACACCAAGCCATGTTTCCAGTACCCGACCTAGAGCGGACGCAATATTTTTTAATCCTGGGCGCCAATCCTTTGGTCTCGAATGGAAGCATTATGTCCACTCCGGATATTGCCGGAAAATTCAAAGCTTTACAAGCCCGTGGGGGGAAGATCGTAGTCATTGACCCGCGGAAAACGCCGACCGCCCAAGCTGCGGATACCTACCTACCCATCCAACCCGGAACCGATGTATTGTTTTTATTGGGGTTGGTACACTTGCTTTTTTCAGAAAATTTGGTAAAAAATATTGCACCCTATGTAGATGGCGTAAAAGAATTACAAACACTTGTTGCTGAATACCCTCCCGAACGGATAGCCCCATTTTGTGGTATCTCGGAAGCGAACATTAGAGCCCTGGCGCGTGAATTCGCTGCGTCGCCAAGTGCAATTGCTTATGGGCGAATGGGCGTTTCAACCCAGGAATTTGGTGGCTTATGCAACTGGTTGTTGTACGCTGTCAATATCCTTACCGGTAACTTTGATCGACCTGGCGGGCTGATGTTCACTCTTCCCGCTATCGATTTTTTGTCGTTACTTAAAAAAGAAGCCAAGGCCTTGCGCTGGTTCAGTCGGGTACGCGGCTTGCCTGAAGTAGCAGGCGATTTACCCACTGCCGCAATGGCCGATGAAATGCTTACTCCTGGCGAAGGTCAGATAAAAGGCTTGATAACCATTGCCGGAAATCCGGTCTTATCCGCACCCAATGGACCAAAAATCGACCAGGCTTTGTCGCAGTTGGAGTACATGGTGGCCATCGACTTATATTTAAATGAAACAACCCGCCATGCGCACCTCATTTTGCCGCCTGCAGCAGGCCTCGAAGTGTTGCATTATGATTTTGTGCTGGCCATCGTGGCCATTCGCAACATGGCCAATTTCTCACCTGCCATTTTTGAAAAATCGACCAACGCCCGCTTTGATTGGGAAATCTTATTTGGATTGCAAAAACGCTTGGAGCGCAAAAAAAGCGGCTGGTTCGTTGCCCTCAAACTGGCTATCCTTGAGCGTTTGACTCCTGAACGCCGCTTGGATCTAGCCTTGCGAATTGGACCTTATGGCGTTTGGGGCGGACGCATTTTTTCGAAAAGCGGATTAAGTCTACGCCGACTTAAGGCCGAACCACACGGCATTGACCTAGGTGCTTTGGAACCGGTACTACCCAAACGGCTATTTACCGCCAACAAACGCATCAATTTGGTTCCCGATACCATTACAAAAGAGCTTCCCAAAATATCAAGTTTACTGAAACCTGAAACTAAGGAGAAAAGCGCTTTGCGCTTATTTGGTCGACGACAATTGCATACCAATAACTCCTGGATGCATGGTTATGCCCGCTTGATGAAGCGTGGCGATACTTGCACTGCCTTGTTGCACCCTAAGGATGCAATTCAGCACCAGTTGCTAACCGGTGATACTGTACGAGTACGCTCCAATACTGGACAGGTTGAGATTAAAACTGAAGTCAATGATGAGGTTATGCCGGGTACAATTTGTATTCCTCATGGTTGGGGGCACACTTACGCGGGCACGCAACTCGGGCTGGCACAGGAATACCCCGGAGTGAACGTCAATATATTAACTGATGACCAATTAGTAGACGGCATGACTGGAAATGCGGTTTTTAATGGGGTGTGGGTAACGATTGAAAAAATTCAATAATGAACGGTTTAAAAATAAATTGCCACTTTATCCTTGCTCTTTCGCCGCCACTCTTCCTATCTTTTTCGTTACAATGCACCACATTGCACCTCAAAAGATAGTCGATTGGCACCAAAATAGCGGCGGCTAAAATGTCAATTTATTATTTACCCGTTCCTAAAGCATAAATAGATGTTTCAAGCAAACCTTTTTCAAGACAAAGTAGCCTTAGTTACCGGCGGTGGAAGCGGCATCGGCTTAGAAATTAGTCGACAATTACTGGCGTTAGGCGCAAAGGTATTCATCGCTTCGCGCAAGGAAGACAAGCTACAGACTGCCAAAAAAGAGTTGGATGCCCTCGGTGATGTAGAATATTTTGTTTGCGATATCCGCGAGCCGGATCAAATCCGCAATATGGCGGCGGGCATTCACGAAAAAGCCGGCCGGCTTGATATATTGGTCAATAACGCGGGCGGACAGTTTCCCTCCACTGCAGAAGATATCTCCGAAAAAGGCTGGAATGCGGTGATCAACAACAACCTCAATGGCACCTGGTATGCCACCCAGGTAATGACCAATACTTTTTTCATTCCACAAAAAGATGGGATCATCATCAACATCATTGCCAATATTTTTCGGGGGTTTCCAGGTATGGCGCATACGGGCGCGGCGCGCGCGGGGGTCGACAACCTCACCAAAACCCTGGCAGTAGAATGGAGCAAATACAACATTAGGGTCAATGCCGTAGCGCCGGGCATCATCTTCTCTTCCGGTTTGGAAAACTATCCGATAGAAATGCTCAAAGGCATTTCCGATACACTGCCAATGAAAAGATTAGGGAGTACCGAAGAAGTGGCTTGGTTGACGCTTTTTTTGGCCAGTCCGATGGCTGCTTACATTACTGGCGAAACGGTGTACATCGATGGCGGTCAGCGTTTGTTTGGACAACAGTTTCAACTCTAAAAAACAATTTATTTGTCTTGTTTTGCATGATAGCTTCTGACAAATTTGTTTATTTTTAGGAATTAAAAAATATTATTCGTCAAAAATGCCGGACATGGACTTCTTAGCCAGCGAATTGCAAACGCATCTTGATTTTTTTTATGAATGGGAAAAAAAACAACCCGATGCCCCATTTCTTCGCCAACCTTATGGCAAGGAATGGAAGCAGATTACTTGGCGAGAAGTGGGTGAACAAGCCCGTAGAATGGCGACAGCGCTGCAAACTTTGGGGCTTCAACCTGGCGATAAAGTGGGCATCGTTTCCAAAAATTGTTACCATTGGATCATTGCCGACTTGGCGATTATGATGGGGAAATTCGTGTCTACTCCTTTTTATCCTACCCTCACCGCTCCTCAGCTGCATGAAGTAGTGTTGGCCAGCGAAGCCAAAGTACTCTTTATTGGAAAAATTGATGATTGGGAAGAGCTTCGTATGGGCATTCCTGCTGGGGTGCAGTTGATTACTTTTCCGCATTATCCTGGCAATGCTGAAATCAAAGAAGGCATAGCCTGGGATCGTTTGATCAGTGATAACGAGCCGATTGCGGGTAATCCAGCGCCAGGTATCAATGATTTGTGGACTGTTATTTTTACTTCCGGTACTACGGGCGCTCCCAAAGGCGTCATGTTGAATTACTATCAGCCCGCAGCGTTGATGTTCAACGAAGCGAAAAACAATAATTTGAAGATTTTTTCCGCCAAGGAGCACCGCTTTTTCTCCTACTTGCCGCTCAATCACATCGCCGAACGGATCATTGTAGAAGGCGCCGCTTTTCAAACCGGAGGAAGCATCTCTTTTGGCGAGTCGCTGGAAAGTTTCCCCAAAAATTTACAGGAAACCAAACCGACCATTTTTCTCTCGGTGCCGCGTATTTGGACCAAATTCCAACTGGGTATTTTACACAAGCTACCAGAAGCGCGCCTTAATTTGCTATTGAAAATTCCCATCATCGGCAGTTTGCTGAAGAAAAAAATTAAACAAGGACTGGGTTTGGACAAAGCCCGGATCCTTTTGACTGGCGCTGCGCCTACGCCCGATTCGGTCAAGGATTTTTTTCAGCGTATTGGCATAAACCTCCAAGAAGTATACGCTATGACCGAAAATACTGGCGGCTGTACATTAATGCCGGCTGAAGGAGTAATAGCGGGATCAGTGGGGAAACAATTGCCGGGTGTAGATTTAAAAATCGACCCAGACACTGGCGAGATCATCATGAAAGCACCATGGGTGATGAACGGGTATTACAACGATCCGCAAAAAACGCGCGAAGTACTTGAGGATGGCTGGCTGCGAACCGGCGACCAAGGCGAATTGACGCCCGATGGTTATCTCAAAATTACCGGTAGGGTGAGTGATACTTTCAAAACGGCAAAAGGAAAATTCATTTCTCCGGCGCCGATGGAATGGGGTTTTGCCGAAAACCATTTTGTAGAGCAGGTCTGCGTGGTTGGGATGTCGCTTCCTCAGCCCTTGGTGTTGGTGGTTTTATCGGAAATTGGACAAGAGGCCGATCCAGATGAGGTCACCGAATCACTACGGCAAACATTAATTGAGGTCAATGCTACCTTGGCCAATTATGAAAAAATAAAAGCCTTGGTCATCATGAAAGAAGCTTGGGATGTCGGAAATGGCATGCTTACACCCACCATGAAAATAAAGCGCAACGAATTGAACCGGTATTATGCGGAACAGTTACAAGAATGGTACAACAAAGAGGAAACCGTGATTTGGGAAAGCATTGCTGTTGGATCCTTAAAAACACTAGGTTAGGATGAAAGATTTTCAAGGAAAAGTAGCGGTTATTACTGGCGCAGGTTCGGGTATTGGACGGGCATTGGCACTGCTATTGGCCAAAGAAGGCGCTAAGGTAGTGCTCAACGATTGGCATGAAGACAGTTTGCAGGAAACCATTGAGCTCATAAAAGCTGCTGGAGGTAAAGCATCCGGTCAGGCTTTTAGCGTGGCCGATCGGGATGCCATGTATGCTTTTGCCGAAGATACGATCGCGCAATTTGGACAAGTAGACCTAGTGGTAAACAACGCCGGAATCGCTTTGCCAGAACAAAAGCTAGAAACCCTCGGTTATCCCGATTTTGAGAAAATCCTGGGCATCAACCTCTGGGGAGTGATCTACGGAACCAAAGCTTTTTTGCCTCATTTAAAAAAACGACCAGAAGCTGCTCTGATCAATATTTCCAGCATATTTGGTATAGCAGCCTACCCTGATCAAGGCGCTTATGTAACCGCCAAATTTGCCGTGCGCGGTTTCACTGAAGCCCTGCGCATTGAACTCGCCAAAACCAATGTGCGCGTGCACTGTGTCCATCCTGGCGGGATCAAAACCAATATCGTCAACAACATCGAAACTTCTGATATTCAGCGACGGGAAAAATTGGCTAAAGCTTTTGATCGACTGGCGCCTACCACCCCCGCTACGGCCGCTGAGGTCATCCTCCAGGGCGTGCGGAAAGGCAACCCGCGCATTCTGATTGGCCGGGATGCTCGTTTTGTAGCCACCTTAGCTTGGCTATTTCCACGTTCTTATGAGAAAATAGTTATGCGCAATTTTGACATTGAAAAAAATCTATAAACTCATACATTCATGGTTACCACGGCAACTGACATGCAACTCGACTTACAACAACTGTTTGACCGCCAGCGCGCTTTAGCGCCAGCAATTGCAAAAACCACGGCCGCTGAGCGCATCGAAAAGCTCAAACGCATGGAGCGCTACCTCAAGGATGGGCAAAAAATGCAAGGGTTAAAAGAGGCGATGTACCTGGATTTTAAAAAATCGGAGGTAGATGTGATCCTTACGGAGGCTTCTATTGTGAGCCAGCATGCTGCACATGCCCGTCGTAATTTGCAAGCTTGGATGAAAAATCAACCGGTGCCGGGTACGAGTACGCTCATCGGTACTTCTTCTTATATACAGTACGAAGCCAAAGGCGTGTGTCTGATCATCGCGCCTTGGAATTATCCTTTTAACCTTGCGCTTTCCCCACTGGTCTACGCTATTGCCGCAGGAAATACGGCCATTCTGAAACCTTCAGAAATGACGCCGCACACCTCGACTTTCATCAAAAAGATGATTGCCGATCTTTTTTCAGCGGATGAAGTGGCGGTAATTGAAGGAGATGCCAGCGTTTCAACGGCCTTGTTGGAGCTGCCTTTTGACCATATTTTTTTCACGGGTAGTCCGCAAGTGGGCAAAGTAGTGATGGCGGCGGCAGCCAAAAACTTGACTTCAGTTACCTTGGAGCTAGGCGGCAAATCACCGGTGATCATTGATGAAACAGCTTCGATAAACAGTGTAGTCAATAAACTGGTTTGGGGCAAACTGTTGAACAATGGCCAAACCTGTATTGCACCCGATTACGCCATCGTACACGAAAGCCAATTGGAAGCTTTTACGGCTGCGTACCAAAAAAATGTGCAAGCCATGTATCCGCAAGGCGCAGCGGAATCTCCGGATTATTGCCGAATTGTGAACGACCGGCATTTTACCCGCATCAAACGCCTTTATGATGATGCCATCGCCAAGGGCGCAGAAGAACGCATTGGAGGTGTGTGGAATGCAGCAGATCGCTTCATCCCGCCTACCGTTTTGGACCAAGTAAGTGAAGACATGGCCATCATGGAAGAAGAGATTTTCGGTCCTGTGTTGCCAGTAGTAACTTACCAAAAACCAGAGGACATCATCGACATCGTTCATCGGCGACCCAAACCGCTGACGTTGTACCTCGGTAGCAACAACCACAAATTGATTAATTACGTATTGGCCAATACCTCTTCGGGCGGGGCGGTTATCAATGATTTTATGCTCGGCTATGCTAATCCAGAATTGCCTTTTGGGGGGGTCAACAACAGTGGTATCGGCAAATACATGGGATTTTATGGCTTTGTAGGTTTTTCCAATGAAAAAGCCATTGTTCACCGCAAATGGGGTACGCTTAGCATGATTTATCCGCCTTATACGCCAATGGTGAAATGGTTGGTAAACATGTTGCAAAAATGGGTGGTATGAAACAGGCGCTGATTACTGGCGGCTCCAGTGGCATTGGCCTCGAACTGGCGAAGTTGTTTGCAAATGCGGGATACGATTTATTGTTGGCAGCTAAACCCGAGGCGGAGTTGCAAGCTGCCAAAACAACTTTGCAAAGCCAATATCCCAATATTACCATCCAAACCCTGGCGATCGATTTATCTCAGCCTGGGAGTGCCGGGGAGGTTTACGAATTTGCTGGAGGGGAGTACAATCAAGTCAGCGTGTTGGTCAACAATGCTGGCTTTGGCACCTATGGATTTATCAACGACATCGACATTGAGCAAGATGTGGCGATGATTCAGCTACACATCGTTACTTTGTATCGCCTGACGCGGCTTTTTATGCGCGACATGGTGCGGCGTGACGAAGGCTACATCCTCAATTTATCTTCGGTATCGGCTTTTCAAGCCAATCCCATGTTGGCAACTTACGGTGCGACCAAAAGCTTTGTATTGCAATTTAGTCGCGCCATCGCTTATGAACTACGGGAAAAAAAATCGAAAGTTAAAGTAACTGCCGTATGCCCAACCCCGGTCAAACAAACGGGTTTTCAAGCCCGAGCCGGTATGCAAAACACCAACACCTTTGACAATTGGATGGTGGTGACTGCCGATGTGGTGGCAAGAGATGCCTTTCGGGCTTTGTTTTCTGGTCGCGACATGGTGATTCCTGGCAGCTGGTTGTTCGTTTTGGTACAAAAATTGACGGCAATTTTTCCGGATGCCTGGATCATGCACCTGTCCCGATTTTATTTACAGACCCGTTAAAGAACAACTACATGAAGCCCGTTTGGATCAAATACTTACTTTTTACCAATGCCGCTATCGAAGGTGCGATAGGGCTTTTGTTCCTGTTTTATCCGCAAATGCCTAAGTTACTGCCAGGATTAGAGGGTGCTGAAGACATTGGTGGCGTTAACATGTTGATTAAATTGTACGGAGGAGCAGCCTTTACTTTAGGACTTTTTTCGCTGTTGCTAACCCGACAAAAATATAACCCGGAAGCTTTGAGTATGGGCGTAGTGGTTTTTTTGGTTTTTCACAGTTTGTTATCCGTCAATCAATTCATCTACAACCCGGATTTTCGGCCAGCTATTTTGCATGTTTTATTGGCAATCGGATTCCTCGGCGCGCTTTTTTCGATAAAAAATTAAGCCATGACCGACGTATACGCCCGCCAGCCAGAACATGAATTATTCCGCGAATCGCTGCGCGATTTTTTGGAGAAAGAAATCACGCCGCACATCGATGCTTGGGAAGCTGCTGGTGAAATCCCCCGCTGGGTTTGGCCTAAGTTTGGCGAAATGGGCTATTTCGGTCTTTGTTTTCCGGAAGCTTATGGCGGTCAAGAATTGGATTTTTGGTACCAGGTTATCTTTATCGAAGAACTGAGTCGCTGCAACTCTGCCGGTTTTGCGGCGGCTATGATTGGTCATCCCATTTTGGCGCTCACCCACATCAATGAATCGGGCAGTGATTTTTTGAAAGAAAAATATTTGATCCCGGGCATCCAAGGTGAAAAATATGGCGCCCTGGCGATTACCGAACCTGGGGCAGGATCTGATGTGGCCAATTTACAAACCAAAGCCCAATTATTCGGCGATCATTACCAGGTTGATGGCAGCAAAACCTTTATCACCAACGGCGTATTGAGCGATTTTATCGTTGTTGCGGTAAAAACCGATCCTCAAGCTGGGGTTGGCGGCGTAAGTTTAGTGGTGGTAGATCGGGATACTCCTGGACTTTCTGCACAAAAACTTAACAAATTGGGTTGGCATGCGTCGGATACCGGTTTGATCGCTTTTGATGAGGTAAAAGTAGGTACCGAGCAATTGATTGGACAAGCTGGGATGGGTTTTTACTACATCATGCAGCGCTTTGCTTTGGAACGCCTGGTAATGGCGGTTTCTGGCGTGGCCGCCGCCGAATATGCACTGGAATATACCTTGCAATACATGGCCGAGCGAAAAGCATTTGGCCGAAACCTTAATAAATTCCAGGTGTTGAGACACCGTATAGCGCAGTTGGTCGCTGAAATGGAGCGGGCTAAAACCTTTAATTACACTTTGGCGCAGGCTTACAACGACGGCGCTTACCAAGTTAAAGAATGTGCGATGGCCAAATTGCTGGCCACCCAACTATCCGATAAAGTGATGACCGAATGTTTGCAAGTATTTGGCGGATATGGGTACATGGAGGACTACAAAATGGCGCGCATGTTTCGCGATAGTCGCGTGGGTACCATTGGTGGCGGGTCCTCGGAAATTATGTGTGAAATCATTGCCAAGGCAGTGATCGATTGAATTCAAAAAAGTTAAAAATTTAGGTCGCTCTTATTTCGACCAAAAAAGAAAAAAACATATGGCTGCTTACTACTTTACAGAAGAACATGAATTGTTTCGCCAGGGTTTGCGCGATTTTTTGGCACAAGAAGTCATTCCCCACGTAGACGAATGGGAAGAAGCAGGTCAAATTCCTAAAGACCTCTGGCGGAAGTTTGGCGAGATGGGCTATCTGGGACTCAATTACCCCGAAGCTTATGGCGGTATCGATGCTGATTTCTTTTTTTCAGTGGTTTTTCTGGAAGAGATTTCGCGTTGTTTTTCGGGCGGATTTACCATTACCCCTAGCGTGCAGCAATACATGGCTTCACCCTATATTTTCAAACACGGTTCTGATTTTTTAAAGGAAAAATACCTCACGCGCGCCATCAGTGGCGAGCTGATTTGTTCCATTGCCATCAGTGAACCGGGAGCGGGATCCGATGCAGCCAACATTCAAACCCGTGCAGAGCGCCAAGGCGATCACTACGTGGTGAATGGGGCAAAAACCTTTATTACCAACGGATATTATGGCGATTTTTTGATCACTGTGGTAAAAACCAATCCGGAAGCCGGCACTGGCGGAGTGAGCTTGTTGGTGATCGATCGCGAGAGCGCGGGCGTATCGGCACGAAAGTTGAAAAAACTGGGTTGGCACGCGTCCGATACCGCAGAATTGAATTTTGACGATGTAAAAGTGCCGGTAGAAAACCTGATTGGTGAAGAAGGCATGGGTTTCTACTACCTCATGGGAGGACTGCAATTGGAGCGTTTGGCCGGCGCCATCTCAGCCGTTGCCGGTTGTGAACACGCTTTGGAATACTCCCTGCAATACATGTCGGAGCGACAAGCATTTGGTCGGCCGATCAATAAATTTCAGGTGTTGCGGCATCGGGTAGCGCAAATGGCGGCAGAAATTGAAGCCACCAAAGCGCTGGTGTACCACTGCTCGCGCATCCACAACGATGGCGGTTATGCCGTGAAAGAAAGCTCGATGGCCAAGCTGTTGTCTACCGAATTGGCGAACAAGGTAATGACCGAATGTCTACAGTTTTTTGGCGGCTATGGTTACATGGAGGAATACAAAATAGCGCGGATGTTTCGCGATAGCCGCATCGGCACCATCGGTGGCGGTACTTCGGAAATCATGCGGGAGATCATTGCCAAAATGGTGATTGATGATAAATCTTATGCCAGCTCAGGTGCTGTGCCTAAGGCTGGAAATGGCAAGGCTACGTCATCTCCCAAAACGCCACAACCTGCTAAGGCGTCTACTCCAATGGTTCCAATTTTGGATCATTTGCTTCCAACGATTACCGCTCGGGCTGCTAAGGCGAAAGTACTGGGATCTACCCTGAAGTTTGATTTTGGCGGACAACAGTTGGTACTGGACGGTTCTGGAGATAGCAATGTGGTTCATACCCAAGACAGCAAGGCTGATTGCACGGTTGACATTACCCTTGAAGATTTCAATGCCTTGATCCGCGGTGAATTGAACCCAATGACGGCCATGATGAGCGGAAAACTAAAAATCAATGGGGATATGGGTGTGGCGATGAAATTGCAATCGATATTGGGATAGGGGAGGAAGTTGAAAGATCTTGAAACAAGCACTCAATCACTACATCCAAATGTAAATGCTGCACCTTATCCTTGCCGTAATTTGCTACGTTTCCCTCAGTATTTTGGTCAAAATATTTGAAAAATGGCGGGTCGACATCTTTCAAGTTATTGTGTTCAACTATTATGGGTGCATCCTCAATGCTTGGATCACGAGTGGTGTGTTTCCCTTATCGCCGGAGGTAGCTTTGTCGCAAAGTGGGTTGTTTGCAATAGGTCTGGGAGTGGTCTATTTTACCTATTTCAATGTGTTTGTAGTTAGTATTAGAGCCATCGGTATTACGGCATCGACCATTTTGCAAAAAGTTGCGCTGATCTTGACGGTAATCGTAGCCATCGTTTTTTACCACGATTCGGTGCATCTGTTTAAGCTATTGGGGATCATTTTGGCTTTGCTCTCTATCTTTTTCATCGTCAATAAAGCCGATGCTATTTCAGAAACCAATCCCGCAACCGAAGGGCATTTCGCAATTTCTAAATTATGGATTGGGTTAGCTACCTTTTTCGCCTCTGGTTTCGCTGATCTGGGTGCTTATATGGTCAGTAAAGCCTCAAAAATGGATAGTGCTGATCCCCGCTTAGCGGCTACTACCTTTGCGGCGGCGGGAGTGCTGGGATCGACGTTGTTGGGCATTCAAGTACTGCGCAAACAAGCCAAATTGCGCCTCAAAAACTTAGTCGCGGGACTGATCATTAGCATCCCCAACTATGGTACTTTGTATTTTGTTTTGGCGGCGTTGCATGATTACAAATCGGGTTCGGTGGTTATTCCCATCATCAATGTCGGCATCATTGCCCTTTCTGCTGTGGTTTCTTTCTTCTTTTTTCAAGAACGATTAACCTGGAAAAATTTGATTGGGATTGGTCTGGCCATTTTGGCCATTCTACTGATTAGTGCTTAACGTGAATTATAAAATTGAAATGGATTCAAGGGCTATAACAAACCAAATCGTGCCGCCACTACGTGGCTCGAGGAGTCTTGCTTCTGAAATTTTCTATAAACGAAAACAGGGCTAGCGCCCTTTGGTAGCATCAAATGTCTCATGTTTTTTGCTCTTTTTTCACAATTCATTCTGCATCAGGTATTATAATTCAGAACTCACGGTGCTTAAAAACAATCCATTAGATTTTGTATTTTTGTTCACTGAATCCCGTTGTCTGAGGGCTATACAATGCTTTCTAGCCCCCAATCAAACGTGAAAAATCATAACCACCAATGATTCAAGGAATACTACTTTTTTTACTCATCGGCCTTTTTGTTGCCATGGTTTTTCTAAACGTCTACTTTCGGGTGAAGGTGCTAAAAATGCACAAGGTACTGGCTCAAAATAAAGTAGAATTTGGCGCTGCACACCTCTTCAACAAAGCCAAAATGGAAGCGGAAATCATGCCGCGTTACCCGCATATGCGCAAAGAAATTGAAGCCTTCGTCAACAACCTCCAATACTCTATTCGCATGGCAACTGTGCTGGTGCTGATCATCACCCTTTTTGGCGCAGTGCTGATGTATTTTCGCAAACAATATGAATGATGACCGTCTTGGAAAGCTATAAAATGCTGCATTCTATCTACTTTCGCAGTCGCAAAGCCATCTGTTTTTTCGAAAAAAAAGTAACATGCTGAAAATAGGCGTTTTAGGAGCTGGTCACCTCGGGAAGATCCACATCAAATGCATCCAATTGGCCAGTGAAACATACGAGCTGGTTGGTTTTTATGACCCAAGTCCGGCAGCACAAGAGTTGGCGGCGCAATTGGGCATCACCGCTTTTGCCAGTGTTAACGATTTGATGGATGCTGTTGACGTAGTTGACGTGGTGACGCCTACGCCCACCCATTTTGAATTGGCAGAAAAAGCGATCAAAAAAGGTAAACACATTTTTATCGAAAAACCGCTTACCCAAACCGTGGAACAAGCCGAGCAGCTCATGGCGCTCAGTGCGGAACACCAAGTACTGGTACAAGTGGGGCATGTGGAGCGTTTTAATCCGGCGTTATTGGCCTTGGAAGACATGGAATTGGCGCCTATGTTCATTGAAGCACACCGTTTGGCAGCTTTTAACCCGAGAGGTACGGATGTATCAGTGGTGTTGGATTTGATGATCCACGATTTGGACATTGTGCTCAGCATGGTAAATTCGCCAGTCGTCAAAGTCAGTGCAAACGGCGTTGCCGTGGTGAGCGATACCCCCGACATTGCCAATGCCCGCATCGAATTTGCCAACGGCTGCGTCGCCAATCTTACCGCTAGTCGTATTTCACTCAAGCAAATGCGCAAAGTGCGTTTGTTTCAACGCGATGCCTACATCAGTTTGGATTTTTTGGAAAAAAACGCGCAGGTAGTACGGTTGTATGAAAAAGATGCCCCCAACTTGCCCGTTGATGCCAATCTACTAGAATTGCAAACCGCAACTGGAACCAAAATGATTCACGTGGATATGCCCGCGATTGAGCCGGTCAATGCCATCAAAATGGAACTGGAATCTTTTGGCGAAAGCATCCGACTAGGGCAAAAACCAAAAGTAAGCATTGAAGATGGTTACCAAGCGCTGAAGTTGGCGTACGAGATCATTAGGGATATGGATGGGAAGCGGGTGTAGAGAGTAGAGTCGCGATTAATCGCGTCTGTTTTTAGTCGCGATTAATCGCGTCTCTACAAATGCATGAAAATTGATTCAACCCATGGTTAATCTCCGAATTTACTCTTTTTCAAATAACTCTAAATGAGGACATTGGAGTGTATTTTTCATTTTACTCAGTGTATTGAGTAAAATTACTCAGTAGTTTGAGCAAACCCATATGTAGTTTCTTCTTTCAAAAAAACTTGGAGCGGAATCACCTTCGATATTTTCACTACTTTTGGAAGCGTTTTTGACGCCGAACAATCGGATAACTTTCCTCGCGTTTTAAGAGTGTGTTTGGAATAGCTTGCTGATAATAGCAAAATCTTAGGTAATTAAGTGATGAGACCAATGTTACTGCGTTTTTCAGGACTGCTTTTTTTTACCCTCACCCTCTTGGGCAGTTGCGAGCTGGTCAATCCTGAAGAGCCCATTCCGGCGTATATTTATGTCACGCCCTTCCGTTTTACGACGGATCCTGTTACTCAGGGTTCGGCTTCAGAAAAAATTACTGAAGTGTGGTTGACTGTGAACGATGAATTTTTGGGGGTATATCGTTTACCTTCTTTGATCCCCATTTTGACAAAAGGTGCCGCCAAGATCAAGCTGGAAGCGGGCATCAAAGAAAATGGGATTTCCACCGTCCCGGATATTTACCCTTTTTACCAGCCCTTTGAAACCCAAGTGGATTTACAACCCAACGAGGTGGATACCTTGCGGCCAAAAACGGCTTATAAAAGCAATGTCAAATTCTCCATCCTGGAAAGTTTTGAACGATCACCGCAAACCTTTGATGCCCTGATTGGCGGACAAGCCTTTTCGCGGATCACGATTACCAAAGATGGCGCTTTTGAAGGTTCATCGGGAATCCTCAACCTCAATGATCAAAACCCAGCGGTGGTTTTGGGTAGCGCCAATAAAGTATCAGGCTTGCTGGATAAAGGTTCGGTAGTTTACCTGGAAGCCAATTACAAAGCCGAAGCCCAGGCTGCTTTTGGGGTGATTCCCTTGCCCATCAACGGCGATCCCCAATTGGTTTATGCCGCTGGCTTTAATCCCAGCAGTACGTGGAACAAGATATATTTTAACATGACCAAAGTGGTATTTGACAGCAAAGCCAAAGAATTTCAAATTATTTTGCGTGCTGAATTACCGACAAAAGATGGAGTACTCACCCAAAACACAGCTAGAATCTGGCTCGACAACATCAAGCTTGTACATTACTAAACCGGAAGTATCGCCTGCCTTGAAGGAGATGACTCAACGCCGGTATAGGCATACTTTGGTTTACAAAATGGCCGACATTGCTAGCGCGATGATCGCCTGGTGTGGTTTTTTTGTATACCGCAAAACATTGGAAGCGAGCGGAGTAACCCTTCACATCCTCAACGATCCGAATTTTTGGTCGGGTATCATCCTGATTCCACTGGGCTGGATTTTATTTTACTCCATTTTTGACCAGTACAAAGACATTTACCGCTTATCGCGGTTTGCTACGTTTACGCGGACTTTTTTCCTGAGTTTTTTTGGCGTGTTATTTTTGTTTTTTACGTTGATATTGGATGATCTGGTATCCAATTATCGAACCTACTATACCTCTTTTTTGACCTTATTTACCCTGCATTTTGTACTTACCGTTACCGTGCGAATGATTTTACTTACCCGCGCGAATCGCCGACTTAAAGTTGGGCACATCAATTTCAACACCCTGATCATCGGTGGCAACCAAAACGCGGTTGATCTTTACCGCGAATTGACCGAACGTGAAAAAAGCTTGGGATACAATTTCCTGGGATTTATCGATACCAATGGCGGTTCACAGAATGAACTTCAGGATCATTTGCCCATCATGGGAAAAATCGAGGACCTTGGCTTGGTGATCAGCAACAACAATGTGGAAGAAGTCATCATTGCTACCGAAACCAGCCAGCACAACCGGCTGAGTGATATTTTGAACATCCTTTTTGATTTTGACAAACAGGTACTGGTCAAAATCATTCCTGATATGTACGACATCATGCTGGGAACCGTCAAAATGAACCAGGTTTTTGGCGCCGTACTGATTGAGATTAACCAAGATTTGATGCCGAAATGGCAAGTGTTGGTCAAGCGGTTTATCGATGTGTCAGTTTCGGCATTTTTTCTTTTGTTGTTGTCGCCCGTCTATGCCTATACCGCTTTCTTAGTGCGGGTTTCATCACCCGGCCCGATATTTTTTGCCCAGATCCGCATTGGATTGAATGGAAAACCTTTCTGGATTTATAAGTTCCGCTCGATGTATGTTGACGCGGAAGTGCAAGGACCTCAGCTCTCGAAAGATGGCGACAACCGCTGTACGCCTTGGGGGGCAAAAATGCGCAAATGGCGTTTGGATGAATTGCCGCAATTTTGGAACGTATTGATTGGCGACATGTCGTTGGTGGGTCCGCGCCCAGAACGACAGTTTTACATCGATCAGATCATTCAACGGGCGCCACATTATAAACATTTATTGAAAGTACGTCCCGGAATCACCTCTTGGGGGCAAGTAAAATACGGCTACGCCTCCAATGTAGATCAAATGATTCAGCGCCTCAAGTTTGACATTTTGTACATTGAAAATATGTCTTTGGCGTTAGATTTTAAGATATTGATTTACACGGTATTGGTGTTGCTGCAAGGCAAAGGCAAGTAGTTTTTTGCCGGTTCACAAGTATGCATTTTTGTAGCTAATAAATGTTGTGACAATCAATCCAAAACCCTATTTTTGCTACAAATTGCGTCAAAATGCAAATTGCAAATCCGATTTACGATGTGGTCTTTAAGTTCCTGATGCAGGACAATGACATCGCGAGGGAGTTCCTCTCGGTGCTGTTAGAGGTGCATATTGTACAATTGGATTTCAAACCGCAGGAAATCATTCGCGAAACATCAGATGATAGCATTCGCCTCTTCCGAATGGATTTCAAAGCAGTGATTCAAACCGCAGCAGGCGAGCGCAAAAACGTATTGATCGAGCTACAAAAAGCCAAACACTTATTTGACGTCATGCGTTTCCGGCGGTATTTGGTTGATAATTACCGCAAAGAAGAGTTGGTAACCATTGAAAAAAACAAACAAGTATCGCTGCCTTTACCAATAATGACGGTTTACTTGCTGGGATTTAAATTGCAAAATGTAAAAATCCCCGTGCTGAAGGTCAATCGGGTTTACCTCAATGCCGTCAATGGTGAGGAACTGGAAGTGAAAGAAGAATTTGTAGAACAGCTGACACATGACAGCATTGTGGTGCAAATTCCGCGCTTGAAAACAGACATGCAGACCCGCCTGGAAAAGATCCTGCAGATTTTCAACCAAACATTTAAAAGTACCGATAATGGGCATGTACTCAATTATGCTGGCGATGAATCGGATCCACTGTTAAAAAAAATGCTCCAGGTTTTGCTGCGTGCCATTGCCACCGAAGATGTACGCAATCAGATGGATGAGGAAGACAGCTGGGATCGGATCTTAGATCGAGAATTGGCCGAAAAAAATGCTGAAATTGAAAAAAAGAATCGACTGCTGAAAAAAAGTAGAGCCGCCGTAAAAACGGAACGCCAAAAAGCGGAAACGGAGCGCCAAAAAGCGGAAGCAGAACGACAAAGATCGATTGCTGCTGCACTTAGAATGAAAGCCGCAGGAATTAGCGATTCGGAAATTTGTAATCTACTCGATATTTCTCAAGAAGAATTGTCCGATTGGCTCGGGCAAAATTGATTCCTTTTTTTGTTTTCTGTTTTTTTCTATATTTTCATGTTTTTATATGGAATGTCTATATTTTTGACGAACATCCTTTTTTCCCTTTCCAATCTGTGTTGTTTTAATTTGTCTATCAAAAAATAAACCTAATTTTGGTCGGCTTACGAAGAGTGAAGAATA
Source organism: Saprospiraceae bacterium (assembly GCA_040401995.1). Lineage (GTDB taxonomy): Bacteria > Bacteroidota > Bacteroidia > Chitinophagales > Saprospiraceae > Haliscomenobacter. The sequence goes on along the minus strand of JBBANM010000007.1, from coordinate 9,337 downwards.
AGTAATCATTTATTGTTCAACTGTTCCTTTTTGCTCTCACTGGTTTAAAAAACAACACGCTACATGAGGAGTGCTCTACTTTTATTGCTAATAACCACTGTTTTGGAACTCCTCAGTCTTGAAAGAGGGCAAGCACAGAATCCTACTTCATTTACGGTATACGGAACAGTAATCGATTCCGTTACTCAGAAACCCATCAACGGCGCCGCCATTTTTTTGCGAGAAGTACGTATCGGTAGCTACACGGATAAAAATGGATTTTACGGACTCGCGGCGCCAACCGGCCAATATACCTTGCGGGTTAGCTATTTGGGGTATTTACCAAAAATCATCAACGTCAAGCTGGATCAAAACCAGATTCTCGACATCTCCTTGAGCAAAGACATTCAATTGCTGCAAGAGGTAGTGGTTACCAGTAGCAACCCCGAAGAAAACATCAAGAATACCGAAACCGGGATGGCCAAACTCAGCATCCGCAGCATTCGCAAAATTCCTGCTTTTATGGGCGAAGTGGATGTGATGCGCAGTTTGCAAATGTTGCCCGGCGTAAGTAGCGTAGGGGAGGGCTCAAGCGGGCTCAATGTACGGGGCGGCAGTATTGATCAAAACCTGGTGTTGATGGATGAAGCACCCGTTTTCAACAGCTCCCACTTGTTTGGCTTTTTTTCCATCTTTAATCCCGATGCGGTAAACGATGTCACCCTTTCGCGGGGCGCCATTTCTGCAGAATATGGAGGGCGTACGTCATCGGTGCTCAATGTAAAATTGAAAGAACCTGATCTAGAAAAGGGCAGCATCTTTGGCGGAGTGGGGCTGGTTTCCAACCGTTTTGGCTTTGAAGCGCCGATCATCAAAAACAAACTCTCGATTCTATTGGCTTCACGCGGTTCCATCAACGATTACTTGTTCAAACTAGGACCTAACTCGATCAAAGGCACCATTGCCAATTTTTACGACTTGACGGGAAAAATCCTGTTCAAACCCACGAGCAACACCCGACTTGCTTATACTTCTTACTACAGTTACGATATTTTCAAACTGCCTGGCGACTCGCTTAGCACCGTGCAAGTCAATGCCAGTTCTTCTACTTTTCGCTACCGCACGTTCAATCAAACCTTGAAATTCAGTTGGTTCATCACCCCGAAATCTTCGTTTTCGATCTTTGGCGTGCAGAGTTTGTATCGTGCCCAAACCAGCGCTCCTGACTCCAGTGTGGCCTTTACCTTGCGTTCCAGCATTCGCATGCGCTCCGTCAAAGCCCGGTACCTACATGCTACTGATAAAACCAATCTCTCTTTTGGATTGGAAGCCAACTTCTACGAAATTCACCCTAATACCTTGCAACCCGGGCCTTTTTCGAATTTGCTAAAACTGGAAATTGCACCAGAAATTGCGCGAGAAACTGGAGCTTACATCGAAGACGAATGGAAATTTAGCAAAGCATTTTCGGTCATAGCCGGTTTGCGGTATTCGTTTTTTCAACGCATGGGCCCTGATACGGTAAGGAGCTACGATGGCGACATTCACCGCCAAGAGACAGTTTCTGCCACCGAGTTTGTAGCCAAAAACAAAGTAGCACAATCATACGGCGGTTTTGAGCCGCGCTTGTCGTTGCGTTATGCCTTGGACGATAATACCTCTATCAAAGCCAGTTACAACCGGATGCGGCAATATGTGCAGCTGTTTTCCAATACCACAGCGGCGCTCCCTACCGCCCGCTGGGGAACCAGTGATTTGAACCTCAAGCCGCAAATTGCCGATCAAGTGGCGCTGGGTTTTTTCAAAAACTTAAACAAAAACGCTTGGGAAACATCGGTTGAAATTTATTACCGCCGATCAAGTAATTTTCCGGACTACCGCGACTTGGCCAACCTGATATTTAGCCAAAAGCTGGAACAGGAAGTTATCCAAGGACAAGGAAAGGCTTACGGCATTGAATTCATGGCGCGTAAAAACATCGGCTTTTTTAGAGGTTGGGTTACTTACACCTACGCCCGAACCAAGATCAAAATGGATGAAAAATATGCTTCCATCCATAATTACACCGGCGCCTGGTATCCTGCCAACTACGACAAACCGCATACCCTCAACTTGATGATGAGCTACCGGATGAGTTCAACGGTTACTTTTTCGGCCAATTTCACTTATAGCACGGGTCGACCTGCTACTTTTCCCTACGGAAAATTTGTGGTAAACGGCAACGCAGTACCCATTTACCCAACGCGGAACTTGCAACGCATCCCCGATTTTCACCGCCTGGATTTGTCCTTGATCATTGACCCCAGTGCCAGCACTTCGGGGCCCAAAAAGAAATGGCAAGGCTCCTGGATCATTTCGATCTACAATGTATATGGACACAAAAACGCGTACTCGGTTTATTCCGACTTAAACCAGTTGCAACAAACCAACTCGTATAAGCTGGCCATTTTTGGCGCTGTTTTTCCTTCATTGACCTACAACTTCAAACTTTAATTCAATGGCTGTCTTACGCGGCCTATACCCGGATAGCATTATGAAAATCATTCAAATATTCTCGCTTTTATTTCTAGCATTGCTGCTCAACACCTGTATCAGCCCCTTCAATGCGAATGCCCCTTATGAAGTTGACGGTTTAGTCATTTCGGGGACTTTAACTACCACCACCGGACTACAGGAAGTAGAGTTACGGCGTCCGGCGGCTTTTACCACCGCATCCATCAACTACGGGGTAAAAGACGCCAAAGTCTGGATCGTTGACAACCAAGGCAACAAACAGGATTTTGTAGCCGATCAGGTCAATGCCGGTTTTTATTTTCCCGCCGATAAAAAATATGTAGCGGAAAAAGGGAAAACATACATCCTTCACGTATTGGCGCAGGATCAATCCAAATATGAATCGGCCCCAGAAACCGTAAAACCGGTAGCGCCCATCAAAAACGTATACACCGAAGAAATAATCACCACCGACGCCGGCCTAGGGAAAGTACTAAGCGGCTATAATATCCTCCTAGATACTGAAGACCCCGCAACCAAAGGCGATTACTACCGTTGGTCGTGGAAACACTTTGAGTCCATTTCCTTTTGCAAAGAGATATACGCCTTCCCTTCGCGGGCGCGTACGGCAACTTTGACGGCTTTTTCGTGTTGTGAACTCCCCTGTTGGGACATTGACCGCTGTTATAAGAATTGCACCAACATTATGTCGGATGTATTGATCAATGGTAAATCCATTACCCGTCATCCGATTTTGAGTATTCCCTATTGCTCCACTGATTACTATGTAGAGGTCCAGCAACGCTCCATCACCAAAGCTGCCTATGATTACTGGCAGGCGGTTGAGCAACTATCCGCCAATAATGGTTCTATTTTTGATGTGGCGCCTGCAGCCATTCGCGGCAACATGAGCTGTATCAACGACGCCAAAAAAACTGCTTTTGGCTTTTTTGAGGTATCGGATGTACAGGAAAGAGGTTTTTTCATCAACCGCTCAGAAGTGAAAAACCGCGCGATTTTGCAGCGTTGTCCGCCGTATCCTACCACTATTGAGTTGTTTACCTGTGAACCTTGTCGGGAAAGTGCGTATAGGACGAAGTTGAAGCCGAAGTTTTGGACGAAGTAGGTGGGGAACTTTCAAAGCTTTGTTATGATATGCATTTGATCCTTAGAGTGTGGGGGAGCAGTACATCCCTTACCCTGAAAGTAAATTAAATCGACTTCATTGTGCAAAAAAATATTCAACACTTATCGACCAGACGGTTTCAGTACCGTAAACGCTTATTTATTTGTTGACAACCCTCAAAAGTTAATCGACTTTTTGAAAAATGCTTTTTATGCCCAAGAAATCAATCGTTCCATCAACCCTACCAATGGCGACATTGCAAATTGCATTTTAAAAATTGGTGACTCTTGTTTTATGATTAGTCAAGCTAGAGGGCAATTTTTGAACATGAAAACTGCTTTGTATCTCTTTGTTGATGACGTTGACGAAATGCATAATAGGGCCGTTGAATATGGCGCAATTGTAGAATTTGAGCCAACTGATTTACCTTACAACGACCGACAATCAGGAATTGTAGACCCCAGTGGAAATTATTGTTGGATTTCTAAGCGATTAAAAAATACGGGATACGAGGAGTGAGTCTCAAAAATCGAATAGATTGACAACGGAAAATGCCCAACCATGTTCGTTGCAAGAACCTTGTCTATGCTGACTTTTTTATTCAAATCAGCCTTTGCAAAATCCCCAAATAACCTTCCCTCTTTTGACTCTTTTCGGAACCTCCCAAAGCCACATTTCGTTGTTTGCAAGCGAGTTAAACTTACCTCAACAACTGTTAAAAGTGAATCTTTTTTTGTAACTTCGAGTATTAAAAATCAACTACTATGCTATACGGACAAATAAGTATTGACCCTGAAATTATGAGCGGAACACCTGTTTTTGCAGGGACTCGTGTACCCGTCCAAAATTTATTTGATTACATTGAAGGTGGTGAAGATTTGGTTGAGTTCCTTGACGACTTCCCTTCTGTTTCCAGAGAGGCTGCAGTGGAAGTTTTAGAAATGGCAAAACGAACCTTGACAACAGAAAAAATTTTAAATGAAAATTTTGCTTGACGAAAGTTTGCCTAGAAAGCTTAAAAATGATTTTGGAACAAACCATGAAGTTTGGACTGTACGTGATAAAGCTTGGTTGGGACAAAAAAATGGAGCATTACTCAAATTGATGGGTGAAGATAATTTTGAACTATTTGTCACGGTTGACAGAAATCTTCAATACCAGCAAAACTTAGATAGACTGCCTTTGACGATATTTGTACTTTGCGCAGCAGATAATAGAAGGGAAACTCTTGCCGAACTTATACCTAAGCTATTTGAAAGACTTGAAGAAGGGGACTTACAAAATGTAATTGAGATTTCATGACATCAACCGACTAGTTGAAAAGTATGGTGGAAGGATCGTAGTTGTAAAAGTTGCTCAATATCCTGAACAAGCTCTTACACCCACGGTTTTGCAAAATTCCCAAATCCAAGTAGCTCATTACTTTTACAGGTATCACCATATCGATAATCATGAACTTGCAGCAATCCTGGAAAAGCAATAACCCAAACAAGTTAACCCTTGTGTTATTTGCCATTTATTTGATCGCATTATTTTGGATTCTCCTGTTTAAGCTAGGGGTGCAATTTTCTTACATGGAAAATAGGACAGTAAACCTAGTTCCGTTTATTCAACTTTTCAGCACAAATGGTAAAATTGATTTTCCTGAGATCATCATGAATATCGTGATTTTTGTACCACTGGGTATCTACCTGGCTATTTTATTGAAAAGCTGGAATTTGTGGAAATACCTATTTTCCTTTTTGGGCATTAGTTTGATGGTTGAAACCATTCAATTCATCTTTAAACTCGGAGCTTTTGATGGTACAGATTTAGTTACCAATGCTTTTGGCGGAATAATTGGCTGGATGCTATTGAAAGCAATTGAAAACGTATTTAAGAGAAGCATTAAGGCTCAAAAAATTATCAACGTAATTGCAGCAATAGCAACTGTTGTGATGATTGGATTTTTAATATTACTGAAAACCAACAACCTGGGGATCAGATATCAATGATAAATCCTGGGTATCGCAAAGAGGGTTTGTAGTGAGAAGAAACTTTCTATCTAGCACGTTGGCGATCATACCCTGACTATTCCTGTGCGTTAGTTCAAAAAAGCGCACAAATAAATACAAAACCTCCATTTTACAACTTAAATGCTTTATTTTTAGCACTTACCTTTTCAACAAAAAAAGATGCAAGAGCAAAATTTTAAAAACCACCCGAAATTCGTTTTGGGTTTTCATCTGGTAACGTTTCTATTCATTCTAGCTTCGTTAATAATATCTGTTGTGCTGATTGTTTCATCAGGCTTTAACACAATGACCATTTTTGGGTTATTGGTATCGGTAAGTTTAGGCTTATTGTTTGCTTTTTTAAGACTATTTGCCACTGGAAACCAGGATCGGATTATCCGTGCTGAAGAAAATTTCAGATCCTACCTTTTAACGGGAAAGATGTTGGATAGCCGTCTCACCAGAAGCCAAATCATTGCCTTGAGATTTGCTGACGATACCGAATATGCAGCATTGTCTGACCAAGCAATTAAAGAAAATTTAAGCTCTACCGCTATTAAAAAAGCCGTTCAGCAATGGCGTGCAGATTATCACCGAGTTTGATCCAGGTAGAGTAAAAAGAATAACGGTAGTAGAAAATATAATACCGTAAAGTCTGATTTGGGGATCAATGGGCAGTCCACAACTGACTAAAATATTTTACACCAACCCTAATAAATTTTGGGCAATGGCACGAAAATTCCTTTGCATTTTACTCATTACTTTCTTATTTCACACGGTCAATGCACAATTACCTGACTCCTTGGCGAAGAAAGTTGATGCCGTTTTTGCAGAATACGACAAAACAAATTCTCCTGGTTGTGCTTTGGCATTATTAAAAGATGGTAAAATCATCTATGCTAGAGCTTATGGCATGTCCAATTTGGAATACAACATAGCCATCACCCCTTCCTCCATTTTCCATATTGCATCAATCTCTAAACAGTTTGCGGCAGCCGCTCTGGTGAAATTATCATTAGAAGGAAAACTATCCCTAAATGATGACATTCGAAAGTATATACCTGAAGTTCCCGACTTTGGCCATGTCATTACCTTTAACAATCTTATACATCACACCAGTGGAATCAGAGATCAGTGGAGCTTGCAAGGGCTGGCTGGCTGGCGTGAAGACGATTTAATTACTGAAAAAGATATTCTAGAGATGTTGGCCCGTCAAAAATCTTTGAACTTCTTGCCTGGCGAAGAATATCTGTATTGCAACACTGGTTTTACATTAGCCGGCATTGCAGTAAAAAGAATTACGGGTGTCTCTTTAAGGAATTATGCCGATTCGGTTTTCTTCAAGCCACTGGGCATGACAAGTACGCATTTCCATAGTGATCACTCAGAAATTACCCCTAACCGCACTTCTGCTTATTACAAAGATGATCAGGGAAAATGGAAAATAAGCATCCCGGTTTTTGACAACTACGGCGCCACTAGCCTATTTACTACCGTTGAAGACTTAGCCAAATGGGATGAAAATTTTTATCATAAAAAAGTTGGGGGCGACGCTTTTATCAAATCAATGGTACTTACCAGCGATTTGAATGACGGAACGCCACAGAACTATGCCTCAGGATTGGTTATCGGCACTTACAGGGGATATAGAACCGAAGGCCATGGTGGCGCAGATGCTGGTTACCGGAGCAATTTACTTCGATTCCCCGACGAACATTTTTCAGTGATCTTATTTGCAAATCTGGCCAATATCAATGCTTCTGCCCTTTCTTACAAAGTGGCAGACCTATTTCTCCAGGATAAAAGTGTTCAAAATTCAATTCCCAAAGTCGACAGCTATATCCTAAAAGGGTGGTCTGGCGACTATTTTGACATGAACACCCAGGCCATTATAAAACTCGACTTTAAGAATGAAAAATTGATGTTGGGGGCAAATGAATTAGTTCCATCCAGCAATTCGGTATTCAATAACCGAACAACTACGTATACTTTCAGTGGAGATACATCAATTACCAAACTGGAACTTAAAATTATAGGTTCAAAGACTCAAACTTACAATAAGGTTAAGAAAATTAAATTATCGGCAGCTGAATTGCAGGAATATCAAGGCGCTTTTTACAGTTCAGAGTTAGACACCAAATACATTTTATCAGTAAAGGACATCACTTTACAAATAAAAATACCTAGGAATGATGAAATACAAATATCTCCTTTCATCAAAGACGTATTTACTGATGATCTTACAATCCGCTTCTCGCGGAACAAAAAAAACATAATCGACGGTTTTTTCCTGAGTGCTGGCAGGGTTCGTAATTTATATTTCAGTAAAATGCCTACTAAATAATATGTTTTCAAACCTTGGGAAACAAAACTCATGCTTAGCGGTCATTTATAAAAAAATCGTGAAAGCTTAGCCCTTCGACTTCGTCGATGAGACAATCAAATTTTCAGCCACAAATTTCACAAATTTCCACAAATTAGGACACAAACTGACGTTCGTGCACCCTTTACGAACAGCGTTCGTGCTTTAATTTGTGAAAATTTGTGGCTATATTTTTTAAACCACGCCATCGAAGATGGGGGTGCTAAGCTTATACAAAAACTCAATGACAACAGATAACAAAGAAATATGGATAAAGACTGGTTACGAAATTTTTGCTCTAACTGGACAAAGCGGGCTTAAAATTGAACCGCTTGCCAAAAAAGTAAACAAAAGCAAGTCTTCATTTTATCACCATTTTGCAGATCTGGAATTGTTTATCGAATTTTTGTTACAACACCACATCGAGCAATCCTACATCATTGCTGAAAAAGAACAAAAAGCAGATACCATTGACCCGGAATTGATCCAGGTTTTTTTAGCACATCGAACGGACTTGCTTTTTAATAGGCAGTTGCGAATAAACCAAAATATCCCATCTTTTGCCGAAACCTTATCTCAATCCAATAAGATAGTGGGGAATGCCTTTCTAAAGACTTGGGTTAAAGATTTGAACTTGCAACTAACTCCGCAACAAATTGAAGGAGTTTATTCCTTGGCTCTGGAAAACTTCTTTTTACAGATCAATCCCGATAATCTTAATCATCAGTGGTTATCCGCTTATTTTGCAAATCTGAAAAAAGTTACCCGGAATATTTTTTAGCGTGTATTTGTACGGTAGCGACTAAAACACATCTATCGCACTAGTTAATTTGTGTCAGAATTAAAAACTCAACTACAATGATGACACAAACATTTCACAAATTTTGGCTTAAGATCACTGCCATTGTAATCGGTTCTTTTGGCCCTGTCTTTTTCTTAGGCACGATGACCTCCACTTTAGAACCGGCAAGATTTACCCTTGACTTGCTCAGTTGGCCGATAGATGGGGCAACAACTTATGCTTCACCCGATACCCGCTTTTTATCGGCCTTGACCGGTGGTTTTCTAATGGGTTGGGGAGTTATGGTTTGGTGTCTTTCGTCTTGGGTTTATGACAAAGCGCCTGAAGCCGTCCGTAAAACTGTTCTGGTTGGTGTGTTATCTTGGTTTGTATTCGATAGTTCGGGTTCTATTACATCGGGCAATGTTTCAAATGCGTTTTTCAATGTACTCGTTCTGCTGCTTGCCGTGGGCCCGCTTTGGCGACCAGCAAGCGCCTAGCTGCATATACTGGACATTTTCCTAATGATCGGAGAAGATTGCCATTTAAATGGGCGCAATTCAAAGTTTCGCTAAGCCCTCATTTGACTAGCATATGGGTTT
>JBBANM010000006.1:79177-117020 GCA_040401995.1 Saprospiraceae bacterium | reverse complement strand
CAATCCCACCCTCCAAATCTTTTCAAATGTTTTTTTGAAGAAAATTTTAGAAACCTTTAAAATACAAGGCTTGGAGCGGATTTGGAATTTTTCAAGATGCTTGTGCCTGCTGCTGTAAAACACCCTTTGGTGCTAAAGCGGGGCGAAGATAACAAAACCTAATCCGGATAACCAAGCTTTATTTGTCCAAATGACAAACTTATGACTTTGCGATTTTTTGAGCGGAAATTAGCCCGAAATACGGCGTTTGAACCAATGGTACAAATAGGCGGTACCAAAAAGATGAAGGAAGCCATAAACGGCATCCTCGATGGGAATGGTGATGATTCGAATATCTAGGAATTCTTCGGGATTGTAAACGATGATCGGATGCAGTGTAACCGCTCCCGTCAAAACACCATTAACAATCAGAAATGGAATCAAAACCACGATAAAGGATCGGTAGAAAAGGGTGCGGAATTGATTGCCATAATATAGGTAGTGATATAATAGGTATCCGCCGGTAAGGATAAAGGTGGTAGCGGTGTACATGCGCTGGTAATTCCAAATGCCAATACTCAAAAAAAGTAGGATCAACGTTATGCCGATGGTTCGATCGTATTTTACAAAGGGATCTTTGGGTAAGTAAGCATTTAAACAGGCGTAGATGAAAATACTGGCATAGGGAACGGTTATGAAAAACATAACTTCCTCCCACGGAAGTCCCAGCAAGCTCCCACCAGTGAGATAAGTATAATTAAACCCCCAAACGCCGCGGTATCCAAAATAGGAATCCCAAACGACAAAAAATACCGCCATAATGACGATGGCAGGTGCCAAGTACTTCCATTCCTTATAAAAAGCGACCTTTTTATCAAAACTCAAACAAAAAACAGGTATGAAAGTAAAGACATGAAGGTATACGTACGTCCAGTGAGATTCTAAAAAGGGCAGCAACGGCAAGTGATGAACATCATAAATAAGGTAGTTGCTGGCCACATAGTCGGTTGACCATAAAATAGCTACTACAATAAAGGGTAACAACAGAATTCCCCAACGCATCCATGCTTTAAAGCTCCATTGAATGCCTACAATCGTTTTTTCCATTACAAAAGATCTAGGCTGTTGCGAACAGCCGAGCTAAACAACAACATCACTTTGCGGCTATCATTGACCCTGATTCTTTCTTTTTGTACTCGATGCGCTGGTGCTTGTTTTATTTTTTGAAACAGCTTGATGTAATAAACATAAGCCAAGTACACCCCAAAGCGCACCCCTTTGGGCAATTGAACGATCCCCGTATAAGCATGATCAAAATCTTTTTTGATATCCGCTTCGATCATTTTTTTATCGTCATTGGAAAAATTGGTAAAATCTACTCCTGGAAAGTAAACCCGCCCTCGATCATCAAAGTCGCTTTTCATGTCGCGTAGGAAATTGATTTTTTGGAACGCCGATCCCAAACTACGCGCTGGATCCTTCAATCGCTGATAAAGAACATCATCGCCATCGCAAAAAACCCGCAAACACATCAACCCCACCACCTCGGCCGAACCATAGATGTATTCTTGGTATAAGCTGTCTTCATATGCTTGATGGTGCAAATCGAGTTCCATACTATACAAAAACGCCTCAATCAATTCGCGATCGATGCCATACTTATTAACGGTAGCTTGAAAAGACTGCAGTACTGGATTTAAACTTATGCCTTCTTCAATGGCTTGAAAAGTGTCTTCTTTAAATCGTTGCAACAACTTCGCTTTAGGAAAATCGTGGAAAGTGTCGACAATTTCATCCGCAAACCGCACAAAGCCATAAATGGCATAAATCGGCAAGCGATAGGTTTTGTCAAACACCTTAATGCCCATTGAAAAAGAAGTACTGTACCGATTGGTAATCAGTTCGCTACATTCTAAGCACGTGTGATTGAATAAATCCATCATAAGCAAATCATTTAAAAGGTATTAGCTGTCAATATTTTTAGAGTGTTTTGTGATTTTTTATTCGCGCTGCAAATGGCCAAAATTTACCCCAACTTCGTTGCGAAAATACTTATGTAGCGCTGACCTGTCCCGACAAAGTCGGGGTACACTCTCCCGACTTTGTCGGGATGTACCACGTTTTTCGCGCCTCGCTGGTGTAAATTTTGACTCACTACGCTTGCGAACTAAAAATCACAAAACCCTCTTACATATGCTCCCAGCAATTGGATTTTGTGGCAGCAAAGAATTTTTTTGTTCCTGCTATTGAAAATGCTTCTTTACTTCGGCAGCTACAACCTGCCCGGAAATCAATGATGGCGGCACGCCGGGGCCTGGCGTGGTTAGCTGTCCGGTATAATAAAGGTTGCTTACTTTTTTACTTTTTAACTTGGGCTTCAAAAAAGCAGTCTGCAGCAAGGTATTGGCCAATCCGTAGGCATTACCTTTATAGGCATGGTAATCTGCTTTGAAATCGCGGTGGGCAAAGGAACGCTTGTACACTACATGCGAGCGGATTTCCTGACCCGTGAGTTTTTCTAAGCGATCCATTACTATATGGTAGTATTGTTCGCGCAAGGCCTCCGTATCCTCCAAATCGGGCGCCAAAGGAATCAACACAAATAAGTTCTCCATTCCTTCTGGCGCTAAACTAGGGTCAGTTATAGATGGCACTGAAACATAAAATAAGGGCTTACTTGGCCATTGGGGGGTTTCATAGATTTCAATGGCGTGCTGCCCCAAATCTTCATCAAAAAACAGATTGTGGTGATGTAAATTTTCTAAGCGCTTGTTGACCCCCAAATAAAACAACAGCGATGAAGGCGCCATCACTCTTTTGTCCCAGTATTTTTCAGTATAGTTTTGGGTTGATTTGGTCAGCAAGTCTTGATCTACATGATGGTAATCTGCCGCGCCGATAACGACATCTGCAGTGTATTCGCGATCGGCAGTGCGCACGCCCTGGGCTTTGCCGTTTACTACCACGATTTCTTTTACTTCCTGGTTGAGATGGATCTCTGCGCCTTGTTCTTTGGTCAAAGCCACCATCCCTTCCACAATTTTGTGCATGCCGCCCATAGGGTACCAGGTTCCCAGTGCAATATCTGCATAGTTCATCAGACTGTACATGGCGGGCGTTTTTTGTGGTGTCGCTCCTAGGAACAGCACGGGAAACTCCAACAATTGTATGAGTTGCTCGTTCTTGAACAATTTCCGAACATGGGCAGACAGCGATTGAAACATTTGCAATCGGAACATGCTTTTCAAAATACGTATGTCGGCAAATTCCATGATCGAATGGCTGGGTTTGTGAACAAATTCGCTCATGCCCACTTCATATTTGTACTTGGCTTCGCTAAGAAAACGTCTAAGATTGGCAGTGCTTCCTGGTTCATAGCGCTCAAAAAGGGCTTCAAATTCGGGCATTTTTGCCGGAATGTTCATCACGTCGCCTTGACCAAAAACTACTGAATACGATGGATCCAAGCGAACTAAATCGTAATAATCAGCTGCGGATTTTCCAAAATGATTGAAAAAATTCTCAAAAACATCCGGCATCCAATACCAGCTTGGCCCCATATCAAAAGTAAATCCTTCGGCCTGAAAAACCCGAGCGCGACCGCCAGGGACACTATTTTTTTCTAAAACCGTTACCGCATAACCTTCCTTAGCTAGAAAACTGGCCGCCGCCAATCCAGCAAATCCGGAACCAATAACGATTACTTTCTTGTCTGCCAATGCTATTGAATGTTTAAAGAGTGCGTTTGGATTTTTAGTTCGCAAGCGTAATGAGTCAAAATTTGCACCAATGAAGCGCGAAAAATGGAGTGTAGCAGCGCTACATAAGTATTTTCGCAATGAAATTGGGGTGAATTTTGGCCATTTGCAGCGCGAATAAAAAATCCAAACGCACTCTAAATGTGATCTGCAGACTCAACAGCGACTTATCCGTTTTGTTTAAATTTATTGCGGATACTGAAATGCTGAACTAAAATTATCCTGTTTTGAAACTAATTGGCCGTCCAGCCCATGTACCCGCCATCTAAGTTATAGATCGTTTTGAAACCCATTTCGGCCAAAATGCCAGCTGCTTTGGCGCTGCGTGAACCCATTTTACAATACACCGCAACAGGTTTGCGCTTATCTAGTTTTGCTGCCATGTCTTTGAATTGAGCGTCGTTTACATTCAGATTAGCCGCACCTTCGATGTGGCCTAATGTGAATTCCGCAGGGGTGCGTACATCCACCAATTGAATGTTCTTTTTCGCCAACTTGGCTTTAAATGCAGTTTTATCTAAAGTAATGATGCCATTGCTAGCCCCATTTTGGGCAGATAGAACGCCAGTAAAAAGCAAGGTCATTAGCCCCAGCATAAGGGTGATTTTTTTCATTGTACTGTTCTTTTTTGAGAAAAATGTGCCGCAACTTTTTGCCGCAATATAAGTTCATTGCATGGCTGGGCTAATTTAAGTTTTTTTACGGAGTCGAAAGCTGAAAAAACCGGTTATTAACTTTCCGATGTTTAGCTTTGTGACGAAAACATCCTGCTTAGGAATGGAATGGTTGAATAATAAAGTACCACTTTCCCCTTGCTCTTTCACAGCTACTCTTCCTATCTTTTTTGTTGCAATGCCCCACATTGCGCCTCAAAAGATAGTTGATTGGCAGCAAAATAGCGGCGACTAAAATGGCACTTTATTATTCACCCATTCCTTACAATTGATCTTTGTAATTTAGCGACGTGAACAACCTGGATTCTTTACTCGACTTATACGTTACCGATTCTCGGACTCGAAAAATAGTGGAAGCGTTGGCGCAAGAAAAGCCAACGCGCCTGTCTTTACTGGGGATGACCGGGGCACAGCGCGCTTTTGTGGCAGCTGGGGTATACAAAAATGCCCCCAAAAGCCACTTACTAATTGCTGAGAGCAAAGAGGATGCAGCTTATTTACAAAACGACTTGTCAAATCTTTTCGAAAAAAAAGCCATTCATTTTTTTCCCGATTCCTTCAAACGTCCGCTGTTTTTTGCTGAGCTCAATTCTACCAACGTACTGCAACGCGCCGAAACCATCAATGCCATAAGCTCTTCTAATGCTGCTGGGGAAATCATCGTCACTTACGCAGAAGCCATTTTTGAGCGGGTAGTTGATCCCGAGGTGTTGAAAAAAACACGCATCGACATCAAAGTGAAAGAACTGCTCGATATTGACTTTCTCTTTCAAATTTTAGTGGAGTACAAATTTACCCGCGAAGATTTTGTCTATGAACCCGGACAGTTCTCGATTCGCGGTGGCATCATTGATATTTTTTCTTTTGGCAACGACTATCCTTACCGCATTGAGCTTTTTGATGAGGAAGTGGAGAGTATCCGCACTTTTAACCCGCTCAATCAGCTTTCGATTCAAAACATCTCGCGAGTATCCATTGTCCCCAATATCAATACCCGTTTTGGACAAGATGAGAAGGTGTCGTTGTTTGAGGTATTGAGTAAGGATACTACTATATGGTGTACCGATTTTCAATTGGTGCTGGATCGCCTGCAACAGGCGTTTGAAGAAGCGGAAAAACACAGCAAAACCTTATCTATTCTCGATAATGGCGAAGCGGCTAGTCTCTTTCGCGAGCGCGCCTTCCTGTACCCGCGCGATGTGATCGAGTCCATTAAAGATCATCCCATTATTTTGCTCTCGGGCAACCAAAATTTGTTGCCCATTTCCCAAACCATTAAGTACAATACCCGACAACAACCCAGTTTCAACCGAAACTTCAGTTTGCTGATTGAAAATCTGCAAGGCAATACGGAACAAAAATTAGAGAACTACCTTTTTACCGATAGTCCCAAACAGATCGAGCGTTTTTATTCCATTTTTGAAGATTTGGGCGCCAAGGTGCAGTTTCACCCCATCATCAAAGCGATTCAGGAAGGATTTATTGACCTGGATTTAAAAATTGCTTGTTATACCGATCATCAGATTTTTGACCGTTTTCACCGCTACAAACTCCGCCAGGGTTTCACCAAAGAACAAGCGCTCAGCTTGCGTTTGCTTCGCGAATTGCAACCGGGGGATTTTGTTACCCACATCGATCATGGTATTGGCAAATTTTCGGGGATGCAGAAGATTGAGGTCAATGGCCAAGTGCAAGAGTGCATTCGTTTGACTTATAAAAACAATGACCTGCTTTATGTGAGCATCAACTCCTTACACAAAATTGCCAAATACATCGGCAAAGAAGGTACGGAACCTGCGGTGAGCAAACTCGGATCTGATGCTTGGCGAAACCTAAAAAACAAAACCAAAAAGAAGGTCAAAGATATTGCCGCCGAACTCATCAAGCTCTATGCCCAGCGCCGCGCCGCGCCTGGTTTTGCTTTTTCGGACGACGGCTACTTGCAAAATGAATTGGAAGCCTCCTTCCTGTACGAAGATACCCCCGATCAACTTAAGGCTACTATCGACGTTAAAGCCGATATGATGAAGCCCTACCCGATGGATCGCCTCATTTGTGGCGACGTGGGTTTTGGAAAAACGGAAATTGCGATCCGAGCGGCTTTCAAAGCCATTTTGGATGGCAAACAGGTTGCCTTGCTGGTGCCTACCACCATTTTAGCGCTTCAACACTACAAAACTTTCAATGATCGACTCAAAGAGTTTTCGGTAGAAGTGGATTATTTGAATCGATTTCGCACGGCGGCGCAGCGGAAAGTCATTTTTCAAAAATTGAAAGAGGGCAAAATTGACCTGATCATTGGCACCCATAGCTTATTGAACAAAGAGGTAGGATTTAAAGACTTGGGGTTATTGATTGTGGATGAGGAACAAAAATTTGGCGTACAAGCCAAAGAAAAACTTCGCAACCTCAAAGTCAATGTCGATACGCTTACCCTTACCGCTACTCCGATACCCCGTACCCTACAGTTTTCCTTGATGGCGGCTCGCGATCTTTCGGTGATTCGTACGCCGCCACCCAACCGACAACCCATTCATACCGAAGTACGGGTATTCAACGAAGAACTGGTACGGGATTCCATTTATTACGAAGTCAATCGCGGCGGACAAGTGTTTTTTGTCCACAACAGAGTAAAAAGTTTGCCCGAAATAGCTACCATGGTGCGAGCTTTGTGCCCAGATGTATCGGTGGCAACTGCCCACGGACAGCTACCGCCAGAGGAATTGGAACAAACGTTACTGGCCTTTATCAACCGCGAATACGATGTGCTGGTATGTACCAACATCATTGAAACCGGATTGGACATTGCCAATGCCAACACCATGATCATCAACAATGCCCACCAATTTGGGATGAGCGATTTGCACCAATTGCGCGGTCGGGTTGGTAGATCCAATAAAAAGGCATTTTGCTACTTGTTTAGTCCGCCGATGTCTTCCCTTACCTCGGAGGCGCGCAAGCGCTTGCGCACGCTAGAAGAATTTTCCGATTTGGGGAGCGGTTTTCAAATTTCGATGCGCGACCTCGATATTCGCGGTGCTGGTAACTTACTTGGTGGAGAACAAAGCGGTTTCATTGCCGATATTGGCTACGAGACCTTCCAAAAAATATTGGAAGAAGCTGTGTTGGAGCTTAAAGAGACCGAATTCCGCGATCTTTTCAAAGATGAGCTAGACAAGGATCGCGTGTACGTGCGAGATGTGCAAATCGATACCGATGTAGAAATGCTCATCCCTGATGCCTATGTCAGCAGCATTCAGGAGCGCCTCAATTTGTACACTGAACTGGATAAACTGGAAACCGAAGAAGCGGTGGAACAATTCGGCAATCAGCTGCGCGACCGTTTTGGTCGTTTGCCCGTGCAGGTAAAAGAGCTTTTTGAAGGATTGCGTTTACGTTGGATTTGTAAGCGACTAGGATTTGAGCGGGTAATTTTGAAAAGCGATAAACTGCGGTGCTATTTTGTCGAAAATCCGCAATCTCCTTTTTATGAAAGCGATTTATTCAAGCTGTTGATTGCTTTTGTGGGCGCCAAAGGAAGAGAACATGGCTTGAGCTTTAAACAGTCGAACAAATTTTTTATCCTGGTAAAAGATGGCGTGCCCAGTTTGAAAGCAGCACGCGGCATATTGGGAATATTGGATCAATTGGCGAAGCCAGGACCGTAGATCATTACCGCTCAACAAACAAGTTTTGACAAACTTTTTTTGACAAAATGAGCTCCTGCACGCCGTTAATGCTCACTTTCATCGATTCGTCGTATTCAAAGCATTCCAACATCACAACGCTGGTTCCCAAACCCAAATTTTGACGATCCAGGTATTGCAAAAAAGCCGGAGAGTGATCTTGTACCCCTACCACAACTGCTTTTTCCCCAGGTTTTAAGTCAGCCAAGGGCGCTTGTTTGCGAAAAGTAAAAACGCCTTCCGCATCGGGAATCGGGTCGCCATGCGGATCAAATCGCGGAAAACCCAAGTACTCATCCAAGCGCTCGATGAGCAAATGAGATTTGATGTGTTCCAATTGCTCGGCAATATCGTGCACCCCATCCCAAGAAAATTTGAGTTTTTCTACCAAAAAAACCTCCCATAAGCGATGATTGCGGATAAGCGCGGTAGCTATTTGCCCTCCTTCCAAAGTGAGTTTTACTCCGCGATGGCTTTCGTAGTCAATCAACCCCTTTGCCGATAAGCGTTTGACCATATCCGTTACCGAAGCGGCAGTCGTGTTCATCGCTGCTGCTACCGCATTCGTAGTGGCCCGGTTTCCGCCGGTTTGTTCGGAAATTTTAAAAATTGCCTTTAGGTAGTTTTCTTCGGTGTGTGAGATGTTGTCCATGAAAGTTACGGAACTGCAAGTAATAGCTTAAGAGCTTGTTCAGGATTTTGGTTCGCTCTACGACAACCCAATATGACAGAAATTATTGATAAAAATCAAGGATTGTCCAAAAAGTTAGCCCTCCAAAGCGCAGGTTTCTGGCATGGAGGGCAACCAAACTTCCTATTCCCAAAAAATACCTTCATTTTCAGAAGGTTACTTTTTTATCTAGATCCTTATAACGTCGGAAGTTTTCCTTGGAAAATGTGAATAAAGCAATCAGATAGCTAGGTTAACGCTGTTTTTTTAAGGGATAAAATTAATACTCTCACCCAATTTTCAAGCATATTTTTTTCGCTAACCCTTATAAAAGATCCCAAAATGATTTCGGCCGACGAAAAACAATAACCACCCTACTAATGGTTTGGAAATAATAGGCCACCACTAACCCCAAAGGCAATAGCCAGCTCAGCAATCCAAATCCAGGTAAACAAAAAGCAAAAAGCAATAAAATCCCACCGCTCACCCATACAAAGATTTGAGCTGGCTGAAATTTATACACCGACCAAAGTTGTAGCGCACTCACCAACTGCATCAATACCAACCCTAGCAATGGCCCCGCCAACCATGTCCTTAATCCCGAAAAAAACCAGCCCGTCAACAAGATCGCTAAAAGTAAACTCTGTACAATCAAGTCTGTTTGAATTCGCCTTCTTGAAACCATAGTGCAATGTGTTTTGTACTTATACTAAGATTTTAACCGGGCTTAAAGTTTTAAATATTTCAGAAAAAATTGAAATTTTAATATCGTCCATAACTTTGCAGTGAATTTACACCTTGCTTGCCAAAAAACAAGCATATTTGCTACCTCAATTGCGAATCTTAAAAACTTGCAGATGAAGATAAAATAGCTTAAATCGTATGCCATTCGTTAAATTGTTACCATTACGTTAAAAACTGGGTATGCAACCTTTGTCAACATCCGATTTCGTTAATAACAAACCTTTTCATTCTATAAAAGCGATTTTTATGAAGTTTCGCGGACCAATTTTTGTCTCAGTACTGTTAGGAGGATTTCTTTTTGCGGCCTTTTACCCACGTAAAGTTGAAAATGCCGAGAAAGACGCCGTGATTATGCAGGTGATGCTTTCCTTCTTTGAACAATTGCATTTCGATCCTAAAAAAATGGACGATAGCTTTTCGGAAAAACTGTATAAAAGCTATACCGAAAACATTGATGGTAGCCGCCGTTTTTTAACGCAAGAAGACCTTAAAAAACTGGAGCCGTTCAAAACCAAATTGGACGATGAAGCCACTGCTGGCAATTATGATTTTTTCAGCCTTTCCATCGACGTGATGGATGCAGCCGTGAAAAAAACCCAGGAGTACTACAAAGAAATTTTGCTGCAACCCGCAGTACTCAATAGCAACGATACCTACGAAACCGATCCTGAAAAAAGAGGTTTTGCGAAAAACGATGCTGAATTGAAGGAGCTGTGGCGCAAAATATTAAAATTTGAGGTGCTCTCTAGTTTGGCTGATAAACTAGAAGCTCAAAAGAAAGCGGTAAAAGTTCCCGAAAATGAAAGTCGCCCCAAAACCCAGGAAGAACTGGAAGTTGAAGCCCGCAAAGATGTGCTCAAGAATTATAACGACTGGTATGTACGGATGAGCAAAATCAAGCGTGAAGACCGCCTGGCCATGTACCTCAACACCCTTACCCATGTTTTTGATCCACACTCGGATTATTTGGAGCCGGTTGAAAAACAAAATTTTGACATCCAGTTTTCTGGACGCTTGGAAGGCATTGGCGCACGCCTGCAAACCTCTGGCGAATTCACCAAGGTATATGAAATAGTAGTTGGCGGTCCAGCCTGGAAAGGCAAAGAGCTCCAGGAAAACGACATGATCTTAAAAGTAGCCCAAGGCGACGATGGCGAGTTCCTCGATGTAACGGGGATGGTGGTCAACGACGTAGTGCAATATGTACGCGGCAAAAAAGGCACCAAAGTGCGTCTACTAGTAAAAAAGGTTGACGGAACGGTAAAAGAAATCGCCATCGTACGCGATGTGGTGGAATTTGAAGACAATTTTGCCAAATCGGCAATTTTACCTGGCGTCAATCCTAGCGAAAAAATTGGCTACATCAATTTACCAGTTTTTTATGCCGACTTCCAAAATCCTGATGGTCGTTTTTGTGCCAAAGACATCGCTGCCGAGCTTGAGAAATTGAAAGGAGAAAATGTCAACGGCATCATCCTGGATTTGCGCAACAATGGCGGCGGCTCTCTGCGCGATGTTGTGCGCATGTCGGGCTTTTTCATCGAAAGCGGCCCCATCGTACAAGTAAAATCACGGGGTGAAGATCCTGAAGTAATGCGTGATGTCGACAACCGCGTACAATACAATGGCCCACTGATTGTGATGGTCAATTCGTTTTCTGCATCGGCTTCCGAGATTTTAGCAGCTGCCTTGCAAGATTATGGTCGCGCCATTATTGTAGGAAGTAAATCAACTTTTGGCAAAGGAACTGTTCAACGGTTTTTTAATCTTGATCAAGCCGTAAATGGTTATGAGCAATACAAGCCTTTGGGCGATATCAAGATTACCATCCAGAAGTTTTATCGCGTCAATGGCGGTTCTACTCAGTTGCGCGGTGTAACCCCTGATATCATTTTACCTGACAATTACCACTATTTGCCAGTAGGCGAGCGGGAGGAAGAGTTCCCATTGCAGTGGACGGAAATTCCGGCGGTAGCATTTAGCCAAAATGCTTTTAAAATCAAAAACCTTGAAGACCTGAAACAACGCAGCAAATCGCGGATTGATCAGGATCCGGCATTTCAAAAGGTATTTGCCCATGCCAAATACCTAGAAACGCAAAAGAAAAATACCGTTTACAATCTCTCTTTGACGCAGATCCAGCAAGAGGATGCAAAAATTGAAAAAGAATCAGAGGGATATAAAAACGCTTTCAAAGAGGTAGTCAACACGGGGGTTCACAATGCTACGCCCGATCAAACCAACCTCTCCAAAGCGGATGAGAAAATCAAAGCGCGCAACGATGAGTTTTTGAAAAACATTTCGAAAGACGTTTATATCCGGGAAACCATGCGCATCATGAGCGATCTGATTGCCAATAAATAAGTTTCCAAGTATTTCCACAAAAGGTTCCAAGGGCAAATGGCTTCTTGGAACCTTTTTATTTGATCATAAAACCAATGATGATCCCTATCCACAAACCCCAGAAAATAATGACCGCCCAGTTGCGTTTTTTGCGAACTCGCTCCAGATAAGCATCTTTTTCAGCGCCCAAGTAGAGGATAGGCAAAAAATGCTCGCCCGCGCCATCCCATAACTTTTGAAGCGTATCTTTTTGAAACCCGCGGTAATGAAGCCCCTTGCGCCGATAATCCATCCTTACCGACAAATGCCCCATAAAAGCAATAAGCACAATGATGAACACAACCGTCAATCCTTCAATAATCGGAAACATAACGTCCTTTTTTGGGTGATAACAAAAATGAAGTTGTTGGGAGATGATGTGGATTGCTAGAAAAGGTAAGTGTAGGACTTACCTATTTGTGTTCTTAAGAGGAAATTTACTGCTTAAATATACTAATTTTTAGCTACCTGATCTTGCTTTATCGTTTATCGGGTCATTCTTCACCACCACCGATAATTCCCTTCGTAAGCTACATCCGTGATGGTGGCTTGGTAAATGGGCGCTTGATCCGAGGCGGTATTTTTTTGGATACTAAATGTTCCAGGCACCTTCCACCCTTGTATGTTTCGATATTCCGAAAAAGTCATTCGCCAATGGGGTAAACGCAGTTCAATTATCAACCCCTCCGCGTCAAAAAAAACTTGCGCTTCCAGCTTTTGATTGGCGACTTGCCCACGCAAAAACAAACCATCTTGAGTTTCGATCCAGTTCCATTCCTTGGTTTGAAAAATCGAGGGATTCCACATTTGTACGGCCAACTGCCAGGCCATAAAGAAATCAGCTTCCTCTTTTGGGATTTTCCATTTCAATGGCCATACAGATAAAAAATACACCCAACTTTTGCCCAGCTGTTTTTCAAAAAACAAAACGGCTTTCACGGAAAAGAACAATCCTGGCGTGATATCTGCATACCACAAACTAGTTTGCAAAATGGGGAAACAAAAAAACTTCGCCTCCACAGGTTGCCAGGTAGCATTAGCGCTACGGCGATAAGCTCCTTTTTGTCGCATTTTGTATACACTGGCGGGTTTGCGCTCCCAAGCATCTACCATTTCCAAGTAACGCCGAACCGGCACCGGAAAAGCCTCCAATGTCTGTGTGTCAAACACCCAATCTTCGCTGCGATCGGCGTTTTCAGTCCATTGTTTTTTGGCAAGTTTTTGCACAAAACCACGTATCCGTTTTGCTCCAATGGAATCTATACCCATTAACAAAAACGCTAGCGTAAAAAGCAAAAAGATGGTATTTGTGATCATTTTTTAGCAAAATTGAAACATCGGCTTCAAAGTTATTTATATTCCGATTAAGACCCAACCAATCTCCTTTTCGAACGCTCCTAATTTGAATGCAAACAAAAATGAGATTCTGGCTTTTAAATAAGATTAAGGAATTTAAGCCCCGTGCTATTTTCTACCCTAAACTTGAAGTATGCTGACGTTAAGACATCTACTATTTGCCATTTTCATGCTCTCCATTTTGCCTGCTGTTATGGGGCAAATGAATAGAAACCAGGGTAAAGTATCGCCCCGTAATTTTTCCGAAACCGTTGACTTTGAGCTTTGGCAGGATCACATCTATCTGGATGTTGTCGTCAATGGCGTTAAGGGTACTTTTATGTTCGACAATGGTTTTTCAGTTACTGGGCTGGATAGTGCTTTTGCTGAAAAATGTGGCTTGAACATTCGCAGCATTGATAAGCAAAAGGTAAGCGACGCCAACAATGTATCTCAAGAGGTGCCCTTTAGCGTAGCTGATAATATCAAGATTGGGGCCGTTGAATTTAAAAAAACGACCATCACGGTGGTGAACTCCAAAAACCTGGTGACCTGTAAAAAAGTTGACGGGTTCATTGGCAACTCAGTTATCAACAAAGCCAACTGGTACATTGATTTTGACCACAACAAAATACAGGTGTCTTCAAAGCCCATTCCTGTTGTGGGGATTCAAACATCTTACATCAACAGTAAAAGCAATCGACATTTCATTGCTTTTAACTTTGGTGGTCAATCTTTTTTCACCCATATCGATCTGGGTTCTGGAAGTGAATTGGAAGTAAATCAGGCTGAATTTTTATCGGGGTTTCACACTTTTTCGGGCGAACAACACTTGGGGATTTCTTCCATGGGTTTATTTGGCTTAGGCTCAATAGATACCTTTTATATCCTTAAGCATTCCTACCCTTTTCGTGCCGAAAACAGCCGTTTCTCTATTTCACCAGTCATAGAATTTCAGAAAAATATTGAACAACCGCGTTTGGGTATGGGATACCTTCAACAGTACAATCTGGTGATCAACACGAGCTTGAAACAATACATTTTTCAGAACCGTACCGATATGCCCCCGCCGTTACCGGATTTGGACTATGGAATTGTTTTTTTTCCGATTAACGGCGTATATAAAATTTTGCAGTTAATTTCTAATCCCAATGTAGCCAAATATCATTTTTCGTTGTTGGAAGAAATCGAGTCCCTGGACGGCCAACCTATGAGTCAGTTTATGGACTGGTGTTTGCTGCGCACTTACATTCGAGGTAAGATCAAAGAAAAGGCCAATATCACGCTAAAAATCAAAGGGCGCCAGGATCCTTGTGTCCTGGAACCACTACCCAACATCAACTTGCCTTTCGGCAAATGACTATTTCGAGGCGGCGTAGGGATTCTTTTTACTTTTTTTGCACATTCCAAGGATAAAAGCCAACTTTGTAGTCGAACAAGTATTGAAACAATGGCAAAACGACTACTTTCCACTGGCCTCTTTTTCGTCCTTTTGGCTACGGCCAGCTTTGCGCAAGGCTATGCATTTGGCATCAAGGGCGGCCCCAGCGCGGGTTTTCAACGTTGGGATAATTCTTTTCAGCGCGATCCTTTACTGCGCTACAACGGCATTGCATTCATCGAATCCATCGGCGAAGATTCTCGTTTTGCTTTGTTTGCGCAAGGCGGGTACCACATCAAGGGCAGTGCAATTCGCACGCCGCGCATCACCGCCATTGGTCAAAACAACCAGCTGGTGGAAATTCCTTCCCAATCCACCACTTTCCAGTTCCGCAATTTATCGGTTTCGGTAGGTGCCAAACAACGCTTTGATCTGGGTTTGGGTAATACCAAATTTTACTATTTATTTGGTATTCGAGGCGATTATACCCTCAGTACGCAGTTGGGACCTAAGTCTTTTAGCACCTATGACTGGTATGGCGTGTACTATCCACAAAAAGAATACGTCCGTAAAATCAATTATGGGGCTATTTTTGGCGGCGGCATCGAAATGCCTTTTTCAGATTTGATTGGCATGGTCGTGGAGTTGACGGTAAACCCCGATTTTTCTAAACAATACTTTCAGCCTGCCCTCAACAACATCATCAATCCAAATCCCTATGGCGGATCGGCATTGATTAACATTCCTCAACGCCAGATCAGCAATACCACCATTGAACTGACGTTAGGTTTTAGGTTTCTGCACAAGATTATTTACATCGATTAGGAGCAAAATATGATTCTGCGCAGCGAAAATTTAATCAAGATGTATGGCCGCCGTCAGGTGGTAAAAGGCGTCTCTTTGGAAGTGAACCAAGGAGAAATTGTGGGTTTATTGGGCCCAAATGGCGCCGGAAAAACCACTACCTTTTACATGATGGTAGGGTTTATTCGCCCCAATGCAGGCAAAGTTTTTCTCAACGATGAAGAAATCACTACCCTTCCCATGTACCGGCGTGCGCAAAACGGAATTGGTTACCTGCCACAGGAACCATCGGTGTTCCGCAAATTAACGGTAGAAGACAACATCAGAGCGGTTTTGGAAATGTCTAAGTTTACCAAAGCGGAGCAAGTGCATAAATTGGAAGAGCTTGTTGACGAATTTGGGTTGGAAAAAGTACGCAAAAGCCGCGGCGACACCCTCTCGGGCGGGGAACGCCGTCGAACCGAGATCGCGCGCGCACTGGCCAGCAGTCCTAAGTTTATCCTCCTCGACGAACCTTTTGCGGGGATTGACCCCATCGCAGTGGAAGACATTCAATACATCGTGGCGCGACTGAAAACCAAAAACATTGGTATCCTCATCACCGACCACAACGTGCAAGAAACCTTATCCATTACCGATCGGGCTTACTTGATGTTTGAAGGAAACATCCTCAAGGCTGGCACCTCTGAAGAGTTGGCCGCGGATGAAATGGTGCGTAAGGTTTACCTAGGCAAACACTTTGAATTGCGCAAAAAAGTCATTGACCTCAACCGATAATCTTTTTTATGAAATTGCCATTGGACACCTTGCAACTAGCAGCAGTGGAGCAAAAAAAAGGCTGGATCAACCTAACGGTAATGGGTTTTATGCTGGTGATGGGATTTTTTTATTACTCCTGTTCCAGCGAGCAACCCCAACTCAAGCTCACTTCTACTCAACGTGATTTGGTAGACACCATGTTTTACCACAAAGTCGATAGCCTTGGGCCTATTTTAAATGCGGAATGTGCCGAAAATCGTGAAAAACGCCTGCAAGTTTTGATTGATTCGATGATAGGCGTGCGCCAAGGTGAAGAAGCTTATTTGCGCCAAAAGTACATTCCTGCTTTTCACCAAAATTGATTATTCGTCATGACTATGTTTCGCAAATCTTTGATGGGTATCTTCTTGTTGCTGTTGGTTGGGCTAACTGCTTGCTTGTCGAAGGAGGAGTACACCGAAGCTCAGATCAAAGCGTTTATTCAACAGGAGCTAGATTTGAAGGTAACGAACTTCATCAAACAGCATCGCCAACGTTGCCAAGATGACTTGTTGCAATTGGCGACCAAACAAGTGGATTCAATCCTGCTGGTGGATGCTTTTTACAAACGCGATACCACGTTAAAACCGCATCAACCCGGTAAACCAGCCCACCCAGTAATCAAAATCATTGAAGATACGACCAAGGTCAAGCCGTTTTTCAAACCCAAGAAGCAAGAGCAATCGAGTAAATCAAACACCGATCAGAAAAAGAATTAATGGCTAGATCTTAGTTGGAGTGTGTTTGGATTTTTAGTTCGCGCTACAAATGGCCAAAATTAGCACCAACTTCGTTGCGAAAATACTCATGTAGCGCTGACCTGTCCTCGACAAAGTCGGGATACACTCCGTCTTTCGCGCCTCGTTGGTACAAATTTTGACTCATTTTCGCTTGCGAACTAAAAACCCAAACACACTCTTAGAAAAAATTCACAAATTTGCAGTCGTCAAATTTTAAGACACTCAATACGATCATCATCATTCATTGACAAAATCCCTAGCATGTACGCGGTAGATATTGAAGCGCTGAACCAACAAATCTTCATCGACAGCGCCTTTGTGGAGCAATTAAGAACGGAAACGGGCAAAGTGATCGTTGGCCAACATACCATGATCGAGCGATTGATGCTCGGCATGTTGACCCGTGGCCATGTATTGTTGGAAGGCCTTCCTGGTTTGGCGAAAACACTGGCCATCAAAACACTCTCGCAGGCCATCAATGCGCATTTTAGTCGCATCCAGTTTACACCCGATTTGTTGCCCGCCGACATCATCGGTACCATGATCTATAACCCGAATCGCAACGAATTCGCGGTGCGCAAAGGACCTATTTTTGCCAACTTCATCTTAGCCGACGAAATCAACCGCGCTCCTGCTAAAGTGCAAAGCGCCTTGTTGGAAGCCATGCAGGAACGCCAAGTTACCATTGGCACCGAAACTTTCCGCCTGGAGGAACCTTTTCTCGTTTTGGCCACTCAAAACCCAATCGAGCAAGAAGGTACTTACCCACTCCCCGAAGCGCAAACCGACCGTTTTATGCTCAAGGTGAAAATTGGTTATCCTACCAAGGAAGACGAAAGAGATATCATGCGCCGCAACTTGGCCGAAGATCAACTCGGTCATCATGTAACCCCAGTAGTTCAGCCTCAGGATATTTTGCAAGCCCGCGAGTCGGTGCGCAAAGTGTACATGGACGAAAAAATTGAGCGCTATATCCTCGATATCGTTTTTGCTACCCGCAACCCTGCTGAATATCGACTTAAAGAACTCCAACCGCTCATCAACTATGGAGGTTCGCCGCGTGCCAGCATCAGTTTGGCGCTGGCCAGCAAAGCTTATGCGTTTTTGCAACGCCGGGGTTATGTGATTCCTGAAGACGTGCGCAATGTTTGTTTTGACGTTTTGCGACACCGCATCGGACTCAGCTATGAAGCGGAAGCGGAAAACGTAAGCCAAGAAGACATCATCAGCCGCATCATCAATGTGGTAGAAGTGCCATAAATACTGCCGTATGGAAACCAGTGAACTCCTCAAAAAGGTACGCAGTATTGAAATTAAAATGAAGGGCCTGAGTAAACAGATTTTCTCAGGGGAATACCATAGCGCCTTCAAAGGTAGAGGTATGTCCTTTAGCGAGGTGCGCAATTATCAATACGGGGACGATGTGCGCAACATTGACTGGAACGTCACCGCGCGAACTGGCGACCCGCATGTCAAAATTTTTGAGGAAGAACGGGAGCTTACCGTGATGCTATTGATCGACATGAGCCGCTCGGCCTACTTTGGCGCCGTCAATCAATTCAAGTCCGATACTATTACTGAAATCTGTGCCTTGCTGTCGTTTTCGGCAATCAACAACAACGATAAGGTGGGGGTGATTTTTTTCACCAATCAGGTTGAATTGTTTATTCCACCGCAAAAAGGCAGGCAACATATTTTGCGCATCATCCGCGAATTGCTGAATTTTGAAACTAAGGGCAAGGGTACGAATCTAGGCACTACACTGAAGTACTTCAACAACGTCATCAAAAAACGCAGCATTTGCTTCATCCTAAGCGACTTTTTTACTCAAGGCTATGAGGATGACTTAAAAATAGCTACCCGACGGCATGATGTCATCGGCATGCAAGTAACCGACCCCGGCGAGGCGAACTTGCCCAACATGGGTTTGGTGCGGGTACAAGATGCGGAAACTGGCGAACTTCAATGGTTGGATACCAGCTCTGAAGACATTCAAATGGCCTATGCAAAAGGGTATCAAACCAACTTGCAGCAGTTTCGTTCCACATTTATCCGCAGCGGCGCCGACGTCATCAGCATCCAAACTACCGATTCGTATACCAGTTCATTGCATCAATTTTTTCAAAAACGTTCGGCCAGATGAAAACGCTTCTGAAATCGATCCTGGCACTTCTGATTATTGGATTTTATGGGTCTGCGCTACACGCCCAAGTTCATGCTAATGCGCAGTTGGATACCAGCAGCATCATGATTGGCGACCAAGTGGGTTTGCACATTCAGGTTGAATTGTCCAATGGAGCGCGGTTAGTGGGCATTCGCACCAATGGGATTGACCAAAAACCACCCTTGGAAACGATCAAAAAAAGTAAAATCGATACCTTGGCGCGCACTCCAAAATTACTGACCGAACAAGTCGTTATTTTGACCAGTTTCAAGGAAGGAACCTATTTTGTACCGCCCATTACGGTCGAGTATGAAGAAGGTGGCATACTCAAAACCGTTGCAACCGATTCTCTACCCCTACAAGTACGCACCATACCCAATTTGACGGATACCACCCAGATTCGCCCCATCAAAAACATTTGGATAGAATCGAGCCAATTCAGCGATTTTTTGCCCTATTTGCTTGGTATCATCACCGTAATTGGCCTCATCGTGCTGCTGTTGCTCTTACGCAAGCGCCCGAAACCGGTGCAGGAAACCGTAGCGCCGCCACCGCCGCCGATCCACGAAATCATTTTGGAAAAACTAGAGACTTTGGAAAAATCCGAATTGCTTTTCCGACGTGATTTCAACAACTACCAAACTCAGTTGTCGTACATTCTGCGGGAATATTTGGAAGGACGATACGACATGCAGGCGCTAGAATCCACAACCGACGATATTGCTCGCGTTTTTCCGACCAGCGGCGTACCGTTTTCCTGGCAGGCGCCATTGAAAAAACTGATGCAAGATGCCGATATGGTGAAATTTGCCAAAGCCGAATTGCCCAGCGAACGCCACCCGGAAGCATTAAAAACAGTGCGCGCGTTTGTTGAGGATACCAAAGTAATTGAAAATCAAGAACCACAAAATCCAGCATAAACCTTGGGACAGCTTCATTTTGTACATCCGTTGTATTTGTTATTGTTGCTGCTGATACCGGCCTTGATATGGTGGTTGCGCCGACAACAACAGCAGCGCTATGTCGTCATGGAAATGTCGAGTTTGCAAAGCACGATTAAACTGTCTTCGTGGCGAAGTCGGCTCCGCCCCTTGTTGCCTTATTTGCGTTTAGCAGCGCTCGCTCTGCTCATTGTGGCCATGGCCAGACCGCAACGAACTTTGAAAGAAGAAAAAATCAACGCAGAGGGCATCGATATTGTCATGACGATGGATCTTTCAAGCAGCATGCTGGCGCAAGATTTCAAACCCGACCGCCTAGAAGTGGCCAAAAGAATGGCTAAAGAATTTGTTTCCCAACGGCAATACGACCGCATCGGGATGGTTGTTTTTGCCGGGGAAGCCTTCACGCAATGCCCCTTGACAACCGATCATGAGGTGTTACAAAACTTCATCTCGCAGTTGCAGTGCGGACTTTTGGAAGATGGGACTGCGATTGGCATGGGACTTGCCGCAGCGGTTAATCGCCTCAAAGACAGTCCGGCCAAAACCAAAGTCGTCATTCTGGTAACCGATGGCGTCAACAATGTTGGGTATTTCAAACCGATTACAGCGGGTGAAATCGCCAAAGAGTTTGGCATTAAAGTGTATGCCATCGGCGTTGGTTCGGTAGGCGAAGCGCTTACCCCGGTGAGTCGCCGTAGCGATGGGCGATTTATTTTTGGCTTAGCGCCCGTAGAAATTGACGAAGACCTGCTGCGGCAGATCTCCAAAATGACCGGAGGAAAATATTTCCGTGCTACCTCTGCCAACGATTTGCAACAAATTTACCGACAAATAGATCGATTAGAAAAAACGAAAATTGAAGTAACGGCGATCAAACGCTACAGCGAAGAATTTCGTTGGTTTGCCTTGGCTGCTTTGGTTATTTTAGCACTCGAGTTCTTATTGCGGTACAGCGTTTTGCGCGCCATCATGTGACAAAAAGAACGGGTGAATAATCAATTGACATTTTAGCCGCCGCTATTTTGCTGCCAATCAACTATCTTTTGAGGCGCAATGCGGGACATTGTAACGAAAAAGATAGGAAGAGTGGTGGTGAAAGAGCAAGGATAAAGTGTAAATTTATTATCTAACCGTTCCAAAGCTAAGTGAACATGTTTCGTTTTGAACACAGCGATTATTTATTGGCTCTTTTTATCCTGCCGCTCTTCTTGGCGCTTTATGCCTTGGGGCGTTTTCGCCAAAAAAAGGCCTTGCGCCGTTTTGGCAATCCTAGTCTATTGAATCGATTGATGCCAAGCAGATCTACCAACAAACCCGTCATAAAAATGCTATTGTTTATCATAGGTTTGTTGTTGTTGATAGCCGGGCTGGCCAATCCACAGTGGGGTTCCAAAGCACAAGCCGTAAAACGAAAAAGCATCGACATCTATATCGCCCTGGATATTTCGCAAAGTATGTGGGCGGAAGACATTGCCCCCAATCGACTTACCCAAGCACAACGGCTGGCTTTACAAATGGTGGAAACCCTGCGGGGCAACCGTTTGGGACTGATTATTTTTGCTGGCAACGCCTATCTTCAAGTACCGCTCACCACCGATTATGCAGCCATTAGCCTCATGATCAAAAGCACGCAACCCGATATGATTCCTTTGCAGGGTACGGCAATCGGCGAGGCCATATCCATTGCCAACCGCAAAACCAAAGAAGCCGACAGCGGCAATCGGGTATTGATTTTGTTATCGGATGGCGAAAATCATATTCCTGGCGCCGAAGACATGGCGCGCAAAGCCAAATCTAAAGGGATGCGCATTTATACGGTGGGTGTGGGAAGTAAAGAAGGAAGCTTTGTTCCTTACATTTTTGAAGGCGAACGGGTTTACAAACGCGACGAAAGCGGCAAGCCAGTAGTTTCCAAAATTGATGAGAACATGTTGCGGCGCGTGGCGCGCATTGGCGGCGGCACCTACTACCGGCTCAACAACAACAATGACGAAATCATTAACGATTTGGCGGTAAACCTCGACAAATTGGAAAAACGCGAACGTGAACAACGCATTTTCAAAGAATACCAGAGCCATTTCCAAATCTTTATCGGACTGGCCATCGTTTTACTTTTGTTTGATTTCTTGATCGGTTATCCCAAGCGGACAACCGGTTTTTGGGGCAAAAATTTATTGGACATTCAATGAGAAGAGGTCAACAAAAAAATAATCGATCCTGGCGCTTAGCGTGGCTGTTTTGCCCATTGTGGCTGCTGGCCTCGTATGCGCAAGCGCAAGAAACTTCAGAGGGAGTAGCCAATGTGCCGCAAAAAAAATCGAATTCTGTTTTTGATGCATCGGCTCATCAACGTTTACGCAATGGCGATCAAAGTTATCGCAAGGGCAATTTTGCCAAAGCCGAAACCGAATACCGCAAAGCCATCGACCGGAAGCCTTCACCCAAAGGACAGTACAACCTCGGTAATGCGATTTACCAACAAAAGCGATTTCCGGAAGCCATTCAGCATTATAATGCGGCAAGTCAAACGGCTCAAGTACCAGAAGATAGATCCAGTGCTTATTACAACCTCGGCAACGCCCAATTTCAGGCCGGAAAATACGAGGAGAGCATCAATGCCTACAAAAATGCTTTGCGCCAAAACCCCGGTGATTTGGAAAGCAAATTCAATTTGGCAGTAGCGCAAAAAAAATTGGAACAAAAGCAAAAAGAACAACAACAGCAACAGCAGCAAAAAAACCAGAATCAACAGAACCAACAGCAAAATCAGCAGCAAAATCAGCAGCAGCAAAACCAACAGAATCAGCAGAATCAACAGCAAAAAGATAAAAACGATAAGGCGCAAGCCGAACCCGATACCAATCAAAAATTGAGTCGGAAAGAAGCTGAAAACCTGCTGAAAATCATGGAAGACGAAGAGCGTAAAGTACAATCCAAACTCAAACGTGGATTTACAACGCCCGCCAAATCGTATAAAGATTGGTGAGTTTTCCAGAACTGGACATTTCACTTGGGCTCTGACGATAAAACCTTCCAGGTCTTCGAGACCTGGAAGGTTTAGGCTTACTCAAAATTTAAAATGTCCAGTAGTTTAGTGGTTTTGCAGCTTGTGATTTGTGGTGTGACTTAAATAGCTTGGACATAAATTCTTTTTTGAAATGAAAAAAACGTGGTATTCAACCATCCTTCTCCTGCTTTTGGTTGGGGGGCTGCATGCCCAACGACCCAAGCCTTTTTTCCAGGCCAGTGTTGATTTAAACCAAGTCAGCACCGATAGCTATTTTGAATTGACGTATACCTTGCTCAATGGCGAAGGCGAAAACTTCCAAGCGCCGCGTTTTGGCGCGAATTTGATTGTGATAGCTGGCCCTTCGCGCGGAGTAAGCACCACCATCGTCAATGGGAAAATATCGAGCGAAATGTCGTTTACCTATACCCTTCAACCTTTAAAACCAGGAAAATATACAATCCCTGGCGCTAGCATCAGCGTCAGCGGTTCGGTAATACGCTCTAATTCGGTGGTGGTAGAAGTAATTGCGCCTAGCCAGCAAAAAAATAAATCGGGGGGCAAAGATATTTTTGTCAAAGCCAATTTGAGCGCGCGCGAGGCCTACATTGGTCAGCAAATCCGCTTGGATTATAAATTGTATACCCGACTCAATGTCGAGAACTTCAATGTGATCAAAGAATCGGATTATGCCGGTTTTTATGCTGAAGACATTCAACAACCCGATTTACAAGTGCGCGAGGAAAACATGGGCGGTCTTCGTTATATTACCCGCACCCTCAAAACGATGGCGTTGTACCCTCAACAAGCCGGGAAATTGACCATCAACCCCATCGTTATGCAATTGGGAGTGGTAGAAGGCGACCCCAATGCCGGGTCAATCTTTTTTGGTAATGAAACCAAACGCGTACCCGCACAAACCGACGCCATTACGCTTACGG
Organism: Saprospiraceae bacterium; assembly: GCA_040401995.1. Taxonomy (GTDB): domain Bacteria; phylum Bacteroidota; class Bacteroidia; order Chitinophagales; family Saprospiraceae; genus Haliscomenobacter. The sequence goes on along the minus strand of JBBANM010000006.1, from coordinate 93,013 downwards.
TTAAGCCGCTCCCGCCCAATGCTCCAGCGAGTTTTACCGGCGCCGTAGGGAATTTCACCCTCAACTCTACCCTCAACCGCACCGAAGTAACCACCGATGATGCCTTATCGGTTACCCTCGTACTGATCGGCGATGGCGATATGAAAAGAGTGCAAGCCCCTAAAATCAATGTCCCAGAATCTTTTGAAGTCTACGAGCCTACCGTAAAATCGGAGGAAACCGAGGAATCGCAAAATCTAATAGTAGCGAAGAAGGTTTTTGAATATTTGATTTTGCCCAAAAAATCGGGGGTGTTTGAGATACAACCCACCTTTACCTTTTTTGACAGCAACAAAAAACAGTACGTCACCATTGACGACTACAAGTATAAAATTTCCGTTAAGCAAGGGCTGAATAAGCCAACAACACAGCGAAAAAGCGCCGTACACAATACCCAAGAGGCTATTCAACCCAATGAAAACCTAACTGTGTTACATCAAAAGAGCAAGCCGCTTTGGGGCTCCACCACCTTGTGGTTATTGGGTGGAATTCCGGTCTTATTTCTTTTCGGCGTAGTTTTAGTGCAAAACCAACTGATCCGCAGAAAGGACCAAGCAGCACGAGCTGATGTAGAAAAAGGCGGGCGCAAAATTGCTTTGGCACGTTTGAAAACAGCGGCAGGGCATTTGGAAAAAGGCGAGAGTCGCACTTTTTATGATGAAGTATCAAAAGCCATTTTGGGCTATTTGAGCGATAAACTCCGCATTCCGCTGGGTGAGCTGAGCAAAGAAAAAATACAGCAACAATTGCTGGCCATTCCCATCGAAACAGAATTGGTGGATCGATTGCTCAAAACCTTGCAAAATTGTGAAATGGCACTTTTTGCGGGTATGCTGAATCAAGATGCCATGCAAGAAACGTATGCAACAGCTACGCAGATTTTGACCGAATTGGAGGAGGCAAAAAAATAGCTCCCAGAAAAAAAGAATTTCCTATATTTCAGCGAAAATTCGCTACTAATTTATGGAACCTTATAAATCAATATACTAATGAACATCGAAGACATCACTAAGCAGTTCGCAGATGCTGCTTCCAAGGCCCCTAGCATCGGCAAATCAATTAAGTTTGCATTTACCGAAGGGGGAGTTGTACACCTAGATCTGACTGGTGCTACTCCAAATATTACCAACGAAGACAAGGATGCAGATTGCACCATCTCCACTTCCGTTGAAACCCTTGAAAAACTTCGTTCTGGCGACTTAAACCCTATGATGGCGGTTATGACTGGAAAAGTGAAAATTACTGGAGATATGGGTGTGGCTATGAAATTGCAATCGCTGTTTAGCTAGAGCTTGTTCAGGATTCTGGTTCGATAGCGAAAATGAGCTAAAATTCACACCAATGAGGCACAAAAAGCGGAGTGTATCCCGACTTTGTCGAGGACAGGTCAGCGCTACATGAGCATTTTTGTAACGAAATTGGGGTGAATTTTGGCCATTTGTAGCTCGAAGCAGAAACCTAAACAAGCTCTAAGCGTTTCTTTTTCAAAAAAACAAAAGCGCCAAGTTTGGTAATCCAACTTGGCGCTTTATGTTTTTGATTTAGTGCTTTTTAATCCTGTTTTTGTACCAGGATTTGCAAACTCACCTCATCCAGTAATTCCAATAGTTCTCCATTATCCACCACTTCGCGCAGATCAAGGCGAGTAGCCAATACTTCGTCTTTGATATAATTTCCGTATTGCTGTACCGCTACTTGCACCGCTGGGTGGTTTTCCAGGTCTATTTGAATGCGATCGGTTACGTTGAAATCGCGATTCTTGCGGATGTTTTGAATTCTATTGACCAATTCACGCGCCATACCTTCTGCCTCCAACTCTGGGGTAAGGGTTATGTCCAAGGCAACGGTAAGTGGGCCATCATTGGCTACTTGCCAGCCTGGAATATCTTCCGCCGAGATTTCGAAATCTTCCAAAGCCAACTCAAACACCTCGTCCTCTACTTCCAAACGGTAGGAATTGTTTTTCTCGATCGTGCTGATGTCAGCCTGCTGTAGCGCAGCGATTAGATCGCCGGCAGCTTTCATGTGTTTGCCTAAGCGCTTACCCAAAGTTTTGAAGTTGGGTTTGATTTTTTTCTTAATCAACCCATCGGTATCGGTAACGTATTCGATTTCTTTTACGTTTACTTCCGCCATGATCAGGTCTTTCACTCCGTCAACTTGGGCAATAAAACCTCCATCTAAAACCGGCAACAATATCTTTTGCAATGGCTGACGCACACGGATTTTTTCTTTTTTGCGCAATGAAAGCACTAAAGAAGAGATGCGTTGGGCATAGTCCATACGTTGCTCCAATATTGGATCAATGACGGATTCGTCCACAGTTGGGATCAGCGTCAAGTGCACCGATTGATGCGCTTCTTTTCCCGTAGCTTCGTTGAGGTTACGGTACAACCAATCTGAGAAAAATGGGGCAACCGGCGCCATCAATTTGCAGATCGTGGTCAAGCATTCGTACAGCGTTTGGTAAGCGCTGATTTTATCATCGCCATATTCGCCTTTCCAAAAACGGCGACGACACAAACGCACGTACCAGTTGCTCAACTGCTCATCGACAAAATACATGATCTTCCGGGTGGCATTGGTCGGCTCATAATCCGCATATTCCAAATCAACGGATTTCACCAATGATCCCAATGCCGAAAGGATCCAGCGGTCAATTTCCGGGCGTTGCGCCAAAGGAATCGATGGCTCTTGGTGCGCGAATTTGTCGATGTTGGCGTAGAGCGCAAAAAAGGAATAGGTATTGTACAAAGTGCCAAAAAAGCGCCTTGATACTTCTTCGATACCGGCGGGGTCAAATTTGAGGTTGTCCCAAGGCGGTGCGTTGGAGATCATATACCAACGAGTAGCATCCGCACCGTAAGTACTGATGATGTCAAACGGGTCAGCGGCATTGCCGAGGCGTTTAGACATTTTTTGCCCGTTTTTGTCCAAAACCAAGCCGTTGGACACTACGTTTTTGTAGGCTACGCTATCAAAAACCATAACAGCGATGGCGTGCAGGGTATAAAACCAACCCCGCGTTTGGTCAACCCCTTCGGCGATAAAATCGGCAGGGTAGTTGAATTTGAATTTATCCTGGTTTTCAAACGGATAGTGCCATTGCGCGTAAGGCATGGCGCCCGAGTCAAACCATACGTCGATCAAATCCAATTCCCGGTACATCGGTTCACCTTCCTCGCTGACTAGAACTACGTCATCGATGAAGGGGCGGTGCAAATCTTCCGGTATGGTTTGATTTTTTCCCAATTGCTGATTGGCGAGATCTACCTCCTGTTGCAACTCGGCAACAGAACCGATGCATTTCTGCGACTTCCCGTCTTTAGTACGCCAGATGGGGAGCGGAATACCCCAGTAGCGCGAGCGGGAAAGGTTCCAATCCTGTAGGTTTTCCAACCATTTTCCAAAACGCCCTTCACCGGTAGCGGCGGGTTTCCAGTTGATCGTTTTGTTCAGCTCGAACATGCGCTCGCGTACCGACGCTGCGCGGATGAACCAGCTATCCAGCGGATAATATAACACCGGGCGCTCCGTTCTCCAACAGTGTGGGTAGCTGTGCAAATATTTTTCAGAAACAAAAAGCTTGTTTTCCTCCTTGAGTTTGATCACAATGTCGGTATCCACCGAGCGTTCCTCTACTTGGCCATAATCTTTGACAAAGCGACCCGCAAAATCGGTAACTTCAGCTACAAATTGGCCGTGTTTGTCCACCAAAGGCATAAGGTTGCCTTCTTGGTCTTTCACCATCATTGGCGGAATGCCGTATTGTTTGGCTACTCGAAAGTCGTCCGAACCAAAAGTAGGCGCTATGTGTACGATGCCCGTTCCATCTTCGGTACTGACAAAATCACCCAGCAATACTTTAAAAGCCGGTGCATCGGGTTGTACATAGGGCATGAGTTGCTCATACTCCATCAATTCCAATGCGGAACCAGTCATTTCTGCTACGATTTCGATGTAGGGAACCGGTTTATTGCCCGCTTTCAGATCGGTGGGTTTCAGATCAGGATTGGCCTCTGAAAAATACGCCTTGAAGCGATCTTTGGCCAAAATGACGGTAATAGGCTCCTGTGTATAGCGGTTAAAAGTACGCACCTTAACGTAGGTAATGTTTTTACCAACCGCCAAAGCCGTATTAGAAGGCAGGGTCCAGGGAGTAGTCGTCCACGCCAAAAAGTATTCATCCTGCGTGCCCTTGATGCGAAATTGCGCTACCGCCGAAACATCGGTGATGTCTTTGTAGGCATTGGGTTGGTTCAACTCATGTGAACTCAAACCCGTACCCGCCGCCGGAGAATAAGGTTGGATGGTATAGCCCTTGTAGAGTAAATCCTTATTATACAATTGCTTCAACAACCACCACACCGATTCAATGTAATCGTTGGTGTAGGTGATGTAGGGATTGTTGAGATCAACCCAATAGCCCATTTTGCGGGTCAGGTCATCCCAACGATCTTTGTACATCATCACGGTTTCCCGGCATTTGGCATTGTAGGCTTCTACCGAGATGGTTTTTCCAATATCGTCTTTGGTGATGCCCAATTCTTTTTCCACACTCAACTCAATCGGCAGACCATGAGTGTCCCAGCCGCCTTTGCGCTCCACGCGTTGCCCCTTCATGGTGTGGTATCGACAAAACAAATCTTTGATGGAACGCGCCATAACGTGGTGAATACCCGGCATTCCGTTGGCGGAAGGCGGGCCTTCAAAAAACACATAGCTGTTTTCAGGGTCCCGTTGGTCAACGCTTTTTTCAAATATGCCGTTGGTATCCCAAAACTGCAGGATCTCGCGATCGATTTCCGGTAGATTTAGGCCTTTGAATTCTTGGTACATCATTACAAATTTTGGAAGCGCAAAAGTACAACATTTTAGCGCATAAAAGGACAACCCCAACCAAGCGTTGGCGAGGAAATCATTCTTTAAAACCTTCTTATTACGAAAATAAAGCTATCCGCATCCAACAAATCCAAAAGCAGTTAGTTCTTAGGAACTGGAACCGTAGCTACGATTGAGTACAAAATATTTGGTTCTGTTGAAGATTCATCTTGGCTACCTTTCATCACAGCAAACTCGTTTCCGATTTTCACTACATAAAGATAATCGCCAGCGCCAGCCCACCAGCCGCCACAAGCAGCGATGGCATTCGCAGGAATGTTGAATTGGTTGTAGCCTTCTTTGGTGATCGCATCGCAAGCAGAAATATCAGCAACTTTGGTTGCTTCGTCATTGACAACCAAAAAGACCTGTGAGTGTGGCTCATCATCGTCTTTATCGACGCTAGTATCGCAACGGAAAGCAACTTTTTCTTTGATGGGATCTTGAGTTGTACCCGGGCCATCTTTAGCAGCTCCTTTATTAGCAGGTTGGCAAGCTACCAGCATTAAACTCATAAAGCAAAAAAGAGTAAACAGACGCATGTTGTAAGTGTTGTTTTGTGGATTATAATAAATTCGGGCAAAAGTTACGTTTTTCCCTGTTGATTTCCGCTATATTTGGGTTATTCACGATAAAACTATGTTACAAACCACGGATCTTCAATTCGCTTACGGGAAAAACGTCTTGCTGCGGTTTCCTGATATACTGCTACAACAAGGCGAACATTGGTTGTTATTGGGCGAGTCGGGTAGTGGAAAAACGACAATGTTGCACCTGCTCGGCGGTTTATTGTCGCCCCAACAGGGTAAAATTTGCATTGGCGATACCGATATCGCCCAATTGAGTGCGTCCCGTTTGGATCGGTTTCGGGGTCAACATATTGGCATCGTTTTTCAAAAATCGCATTTTATCCGCTCACTTACGGTGGCGGAAAATTTGTTGTTGGCGCAAAAATTGGCGCATGCGCCGCTGGATCGCGCCCGCGTAGCCTCCCTTTTGGAGCGCTTGCAATTGGGACACAAAATGCATTCCAAACCCAGTCAGCTCAGCATTGGCGAGCAACAAAGGGCAGCCATTGCCCGCGCCCTGATCAATCAACCCAATTTGATCCTAGCCGATGAACCCACCTCCGCCTTGGATGACCACAACAGTGCGGCGGTAGCGACGCTGTTAGAAGAAGAAGCCAAAGCTGCGGGCGCTACCCTACTTGTGGTGACCCACGACAAGCGCCTAAAAGACCGTTTTCCTCAACAAATCCAACTCGCTGCACTATGAACTTATTACAACTGAGCTGGAAAAACCTGGTCAACAAACCTTTAGCTATGCTACTGAGCCTGGTCTTATTTGGTTTAGGCGTTGGATTAATCTCTCTACTCTTGCTGGTCAATAAACAACTGGAAGATAAATTTGAAAAAAACTTAGCGCACATCAACTTGGTCATTGGCGCCAAAGGCAGTCCGCTGCAATTGATTTTGGCCAGTATGTACCACATCGATTCCCCCACTGGTAATATTGCCATCGATAAGGTAAAGGCTTTTCTCAATCCTCGACATCCCTTTGTAAAAACTGCAGTACCGCTTTCATTGGGCGACAGCTATCGGGGTTTTCGCATTGTGGGCACTACGGCTGCTTTTTTCAATTTGTATGCCGCAAAAATCGCCAAAGGACAAACCTTCACCCAAGTGATGGAGGTGGTTGCCGGTGCTGGCGCTGCGCAGGAATTGGGGCTTAGCGTAGGTACCGTCTTCAAAAGCTCGCATGGATTTATTGTTGACGACAACTTGGTACATGCCGATGCCGAGGGTTTTAAAGTAGTGGGCATTTTAGAACCCACGGGTACAGTGGCGGATCAGTTGCTGCTCACCCCGGCACAAAGCATTTGGGCGGTACACGAACACGGCGCTGCCCATTCTGGCGTCGAGACAGAGGATCATTCCATTCGACCGTTGACCGATTTTTTGGATAAAAACATCACCTCAGTATTGTTGCAATTCAAAGGCCGCAATGTGCAAACCTTGAACATGCAGCGTTCGATTAATGAAAATACCGATTTACAAGCCGCCACCCCTGCTTTGGAAATCAGCAGATTGTACAGCATGATGGGTATCGGGGCTGATGCACTGCGCTGGATCGCCTTGGTGATCATGGCTGTTTCGGGGTTGAGTATTTTTATTTCCTTGTACAGCTCATTGCAGGATCGCAAGTACGAGTTGGCGCTCATGCGCACGCTGGGTGCATCGCCGCTCAAAATTTTTAGCCTGATTGTGTTAGAAGGTCAGTTGCTAACGGTAATGGGTTTTGCCATTGGCATTGTGCTGAGTCATACTGGCATGCAGTGGATTGCGGGGGCAATGAAAAACCAATACCGTTACGCTTTTAGCAGCTGGATCTGGTTACCAGAAGAGGGTATACTTTTAGCCGCCGCACTAGGCATTGGATTATTAGCGGCCATTTTGCCAGCTATTCAGGCAAGCAGAACCGATATTTCCACCACTTTAGCCAGCGAATAATATTTTTATTCTGCTAGTATTTCCATTTGACTTTGCAAACGCTGAGTAGCCAAATTGATGATTCGGCGGTTGATTTCCCCTTCCTCCTGCAAATAAAAAGGCACATTCTCCAAAGTGAAATGGCCTGCGACCATGCCGATGACCAATCCCCGCAAGCGGTTGTCTTTGCAAAGGCTATCAGCAATCCAAGTCATTCGTTTTTCTTTGGACAGCGCAGCGAACGGTACTTTGCGTTTGAGGAGAAAGTGGCGGTAAAGCGCAACGAGGTGATCATTGAGCATTTTTAGCACCGGGCGGAGGGTGTCATTTTGAAATTGCTCAATAGGCAAAGCGATTCCAGGAATTCCTAAGGGTAGTCCATTTTCTTCGGCACTCATGGTATTTGGTTTTGAAGGTTTAGAGCTTGAATCAATATCCTGAATAAGCTCTTTGAAAAAAAACAACAAACCAGCACGCTGAAAACTTGCTTCCAGCGAATATTTTTACCGAAACTGCCTATTGTTGCAATATAAAGAATCAATCAAGAACGAAATTCTAAGGAAAATAGTTGCGCTATATCTCAGGTTGAACTATATTTGCACTCGCTTTCAAAATAAAGCATTTTGGCGCGGTAGCTCAGTTGGTCAGAGCGCACGATTCATAATCGTGAGGTCGGGAGTTCAAGCCTCCCCCGCGCTACTAAGATAAGAACAAAAAGGCGTTACTCTCGTTGGAGTAGCGCCTTTTTTATTTTTCGATGAAACGCATGTTGTGGTTTCTAAGATTAAAATGGAGTGGGGTCACGATTGATCGCGTCTGTACGATTACCCATATCGTGCTGTTGCTACTCGGTTTTAACATTGAGACCAGATTAGCTGCTTCTCTACTTGCGTAACGACAATTTTTAATTCCCGGTTTTTACTACTTTTTCCACAACGATTTTACCTTGCTCGGTTTGTATCTTTAATACGTACATCCCCGCTGGCCATTCGGCTAAATCAACTTCTCGGGTAGAAATACCGGAAGGATCCAACAGCCAAGTACTCCCCCAGAGTTGTTGACCTTGGAGATTGAACAGACTGACTTGCGCACGATTTTCGCTTTGTGGTAAGCTTAGTTTTAGCTTCAACAGCTGCTCGGTTGGGTTGGGGAAAACCGTAAGCTTTACCCCTGGATCCGGATTGACATTCTGGGTAGCCGTAGTATTGTCAATGACGACGCAATAATCTTCTACCTCTCCGTAAACACTTGCCGAAATGCTACATGCTGTTCCTAGATCTCGAGAAACCATCACCACGCGCATCCGGGTGGGGCCGTTGGGCGCAGAGGAAGGAATCGTAAACTGAGCGGTGGTAACTGTATCCCGGCGTGCGCCAGATTCCAACACCACTTCATTGGTGGTAAACTGCCCATCTTGGTTGTAATCGATCCAGACGGTGTGGTATTCGGTAAAAATAGGTCCGGCAAATCCAGAAGTAATCCGCAAGGTATTTAATTGACCTTTTTTGAGCGTGGTGGTGGGGATACCGGTAAAATCGCCATAGCCATTTTTTTTGCTGCGATTTTCAAAACTGTTGAGTTTTACACCGGTAATCCATTCTTCTGTGCTTTGATCAATGCTCACCTCAGATTTGCAATAGGTACGGTCGAGACAAGCGCCACAAAGTGAGGTTTTGAATTGATAAATGGGACTGAAAGCACTTGCCGTTCCGTTGCTGCATTCGCTGCGAATTTGAAATTCATAAACGGTACAGTTTTTCAAATCCCGCAAATTGACCGTTACAAAAGGCGGCAACACCGTAATCCAATCGCTAGCGCCGGTAGCTCTATAACGAAAAGTATAAGCATTGGCCGCAGTGATGGGAGTCCAGCGGATCAGCGCTGAATTGGCTCCAACGGAAGCAAATTGCACCTGCGTTGGCGGTTCGCAACAGCCATCGGTACGAAAAGTGTAGGTGTCGGCAAAATCAACCGCCGAATTGCGACAATAACTTTTCAATTGGTATTCGTATTCGCTGCAAAAGTTGAGATTGGTCAGCGCATAAGGTGATTTTATATTCTCAACAGTGATCCAGGCATTGGTCCCTTTGACTCGCCAGCGCAAATCCACTTTTTTGATGCTATCGTTGCTGATCCAATTGAGTACTGCGCTATTGGTGGTTACCAATGTTTCTACTGACCGGATGAGCGGCGGGCAATCGGTGCAAGAGGTTCCAAGCAACAAACTTAAGCTATTGTAAACGTTTAGATACCCACCCGTTACCGTAATGCCTTGCATGCTGGCGATGGGTTTGGTGCCATCCAACAACATACGGCGCACCAAGCGTGCCGCATCAATTGGCGATTTACGCGCCAGAATTGTTAAACTAGGGCAAGGCGCTGAATACAATAAGCCTACGGCGCCGGCTACTAATGGAGTTGAAAAGGAAGTTCCAGAATCTGTTACATAATTATTACCAAAACCTGTAGTATAGACTTGCTGGCCAAATGCGGCTAAATCCATACTGATACTACCATAGCCTATCCCATCTGGCTTAAGACCTTGTTGATCTATGTTCGTTACTGCAATTAAAAATTCACTGGAACAAGTAGAGGGCATGTCTCCTGCTACATCAATATCCAAATTGAACCTGTCTGGTCCAGCTCCGATGTTGATAATACCCTGCACGCCCAAGCTGTCGTAAAAAGCGCACCAAATAGGGTTGTCCACTGCTTTTGCCCGTTCAATTCCCCATGATGAGTTAGTAGCTACTACAAATGCCCCTTTTTTACCATTGGTTTGGTTGTACAGCTTTCTTTGAACCAATGGATAAGTATAGGATTTAATGATTTGCTCGGTAGTATTATCAATACCTCCTACAACCATCATTATTTTCACTCGCCAGTTCACCCCGCTTACTCCTTTTCCATTGTTGCCTACAGCACCAATCATCCCGGATACCTCTGTACCATGCCGAGAATTGCCACCCATGATGTTGTCGTTCTGGCCTCGTACATACCATCCCCGATAATCATCGATGTAGCCATTGCCGTCGTCGTCGCGGCCATTGTTGGGAATTTCCTGACGGTTTTTCCACAAATTTTGCCGCAAATCTTCATGAAGGGTATCAACGCCATCATCCACTACACAAATAACGATGGTGTCGCCGCCGGGCGTAACTCCGCCGGTGGTGATGTCCCAAGCGCGGTTCATGCCTAGGTCAAGACCGGGTTTTCCGCCCGTTTGGCCGGTATTGTATAGGTGCCATTGTTTGTTGAATTGAGGATCATTGGGTAAGGTAGAACGCAACTGAATGTAGTAGTTCAACTGCGCTGCCGCCACTTGTGGATCACGCTGGTACTGTTGTAGTAGGGTAGTTTCATCCGTTTGGAAGGGATCAAATTTGATTTTCCAGATGTTCATGGGCGCAGAGACGCTTTGTGGGAGCGTACTGGACGCGTCGGTGCTGCGCAATTTGGCGTGTTGTCCCCACCAGGAACTAAGGTCGGTTCCTGGACGCAGTTGGATCAAAATTTCGCCAGGCACATGATCCAGATCGGATTGAGCAGATAAAGTGAAAATGGAAAAGCAAAAAACGGAAAGCAGTAGATGGGTCAGCAATTTTTTCATGGGATGCAATGATTCTTTTTCTGTTGCGAATATAAAGAATCAGCAGCAAAAATATTGCTGGAACCGCTAACACTGCCCGACAAAAAAACAAAACGGCAGGTGAATGACTAAAAAAAAGCGTTTTTTATACTTTACTCATCTCCAATTTCAGTTGAGCATAAGGCTGAGCCGAAAGCGGAACCAAGGGAATGCGTACATCGCTGCTGCAAAAACCGGCAATTTCCATGGCTGCTTTGATGCCTACTGGATTGCCTTCTACATACAACCAAGGGTGAATATCGAGTAAATCAGCGTTAATTTTTGCCGCTGTTTTGAAGTCGCCCGTGAGCGCGCTACGCACCATGTGCGAGAAAGATTCCGGATATACATTGGCAATAACCGAAATAACCCCATCAGCGCCGCAGGCAATCATGGGCACGGTAAGAGTGTCTTCGCCACTAAATACCATAAAATTCGCCGGCCGATCCTTTAAAATTTTCATGGCTTGCCCCATATCACCAGAGGCTTCTTTTACCCCTAGGAAATTATCGCTGGCATTGGCTAGCCGCAAAACTGTTTCTGGGCGGATGTTGCTACCAGTGCGACTGGGTACGTTGTAGATGATGACCGGTACTGGCGAGGCATTGGCAACCGCCAGGTAATGTTGAAAAATGCCTTCTTGGGGCGGTTTGCTGTACGCTGGACTGCTAGACATGATGGCATCAAAACCTTCGAGGTTGTAGGTTTTTAATTTTTCAACCAGCATTTCGGTATAATTGCTGCCAAAAAGACCAGCCACAATAGGACGACGACCGTTTACCGTTTTTATCGTAAAGTCAAATACTTCGCGACATTCCTTGCTAGAAAGCGTAATCGCTTCGCCGGTGGTACCCAGTGAAACTATGTATTCTACACCTTTGTTGATGACGTTTTCAATGATGCGCTCCAGCGCATCATAATCCACTTTTTTTTCTTTGAATGGCGTAATCAAAGCCACTCCGGTACCCCTGAATTTGCTGCGATCCATGCTTAAACGTTGGTGATTTTGAACAATTTTTCCATCTCGCGAATGAAGTCGCCGATGTTGTTTTTGTTGTTGACATCGATCATCATGTCGTAGCAATACACATTACCAGTTACAGGACCAACTTTAAGGTGTGCATTGGCTAAAGCCGCGATGTATTCGGTATGCAAGTGGGTAAGGGGATTCAGGGTAATCAGGATATCGTAGGTAGATTGTAAAAAATACTCCACGTTTTTACCATTTGGCCGCAAAGCCCAATCGATGTTTTTGCGATTAAAATAGCCAAAGGTAAAGTTGGGATCGTCTTGCGGACTGTCAAAAAAGCCTAACAGTTTCACTTTTTTGCCGCTGGCGCGTAGATTTTCTGCGTATTTCAACGCCGTTTGGCGCTTATCGAGATCCGTGGCATCAAACAAAACGCCAATAGAAGCCGCCTTATCAAAATTCATCCACTGCCGGATGGCTGCCTTTTTTTGCTGCAAGTGTTGCTTGAGCGAGTTGTTTCGGAAGTAAATCCGAAGCTTATTTAAAATTCCCATAGTCTTAAAACCAAGTAGTTAGTAGAAAGATCGTCTTGTCTGGTTGTGTTCATGGGCATCAAGTTGGCCTATTTGCCATCAGGATTTGAAATATCTTCATATACCCCCATTTGTGCGTACTTCTCAACGCGGGCGTCGATCAAGTCATCGGTAGGTATTGCTTTAAGCTCTGCCAAAGAGTCTATTATGCGCTTTTTGAGCGTTTGTGCCATTTCTTCTGGAAAAGAGTGCGCCCCGCCCTCAGGCTCGGCAATGATCCCATCGATCAAGCCATTCTCAAACATGTGATCGGCGGTCAATTTCAAAGCCTCTGCCGCTTGTTCTTTGAAATCCCAACTACGCCACAAAATGGAAGAACAAGATTCAGGGGAGATAACGGAATACCAAGTGTTTTCCATCATAAATACCTTATCCCCTAAGCCAATGCCAATTGCACCGCCCGAGGCGCCTTCGCCAATCACGATGCAGATAATAGGTACCCGCAATTGAGCCATCTCAAATAAATTGCGCGCAATAGCTTCGGCTTGACCGCGTTCTTCGGCCTCTAATCCCGGAAATGCGCCCGGAGTGTCAATCAAGGTAATGACTGGAAAACCAAAACGCTCGGCCAGTTTCATCAGGCGCAAAGCTTTGCGGTAACCATCAGGGTTGGCCATCCCAAAATTGCGGTATTGACGCATCTTAGTATTGGCGCCTTTTTGGTGCCCTAAAATGATAACCGATTCCCCATCAATGGAAGCCAAACCGCCCACAATGGCTTTGTCGTCTTTTACATAGCGATCGCCATGGAGCTCCACGAAACGCTCACACATTTGCTCAATGTAGAACAGGGTGTACGGCCGCTCCGGGTGACGCGACAGCTGTACCTTTTGCCAACCGGTGAGGTTGTCATAAATCTCTTTGCGTTTCTCCTGGATTTTGTTTTCCAAGGCAGTGATAGAAACGGTAACGTCAATATCTCCTCCCTCACTTATCTCCTTGAGTTTCTCCAATTGCTCATAGAGCATCTCCAACGGCTTCTCAAAATCCAAAAAAACCATATGCTTGCTTTCTTTGATTGTGGGGCAAAATTAACAATAACCAGCGGGCTTGGTGTTTTTTGGCTAAATTTTTTATTTTTTAACGCAGAAGTGTTGCGGATATTAAGGAATCGACTTACCTTTGCGCTCGCCCTTTTAAAGAAGGGGCTTTTTACGTTGAGCCAACGATGCTCAATGTCAATATATAGGGCAAACTTCGGTTTACCCACTCTTGGTTCGGTAGTACAGTTGGTTA
>JBBANM010000006.1:0-79077 GCA_040401995.1 Saprospiraceae bacterium | reverse complement strand
GTATGCCGCCCTGTCACGGCGGAGGTCGCGGGTTCGAGTCCCGTCCGGACCGCCAACATTTTTTGACATTTTTAGTTTTCCATCTGGTTCGGTAGTACAGTTGGTTAGTATGCCGCCCTGTCACGGCGGAGGTCGCGGGTTCGAGTCCCGTCCGGACCGCCAGATAAAAACAAAACCGCTTCATTGTCATGATGTTGCGGTTTTTTTATTTCCCTTCTATTCTTGATCCTTTCAGGTGAAATTCTTTTTCAACCGTCTTAGATGTAAATCCTAAACCAGATGTTGCTATCTAACTTCCGCCTTTGTTGCCTGACTCTGGCAACCCTATTTTTCATATCAATTGTTTTTGCGCAAAAAAGCAAACCGCTTTTCCCGCAAACCCCGGGCATGGTATCCTACACCTATCGCAACAGTTTACAAAAAAACATGCCGGCTACGCTCGATACCATCAAGGCTTTGGGCATTACCGATATGGAGTTTTCTAATTTATTTGGCAAAACCGCTGCGGAAATCCGCCAATTGCTGGATGCACGCGGCATGAAATGCTCCAGCTTTGGAGTTTCGTACGACGATGCCCTGGGCAAAACCGCAGAGGTAGCGCAAAATGCCAAAACCCTCGGCGCGCAATATGTGCGGATAGCCTGGATTCCACATACCGGCTCTTTTACCTTTGAAATGGCAAAAAAAAACGGCAGCTGATTTCAACACCATTGGTCAGCGCCTTAAGGAAAGCTATGGCTTACAGTTTTGCTACCACAACCACGGCTACGAATTTGAAAAATACGAATCAGGAACGCTGTTTGATTACATCGTTCAAAATACCGACGCGCGCTTTGTCAGCCTGGAATTGGATATTCTTTGGGCTTTTTTCCCCGGACAAGACCCCGCTGCACTCTTGAAAAAATACGGACGCCGTTTCAAATTGATGCATTTAAAAGATTTGAGAAAAGGAGTTGTTGGTAATTTCTCTGGCGGCACACCAGTTGAAAACGATGTGGCGCTTGGAACCGGACAAATCGACATCCCCGCCGTTTTGAAAGCGGCCAAAAAAGCGGGTATCACCCATTATTACCTCGAAGACGAAAGCCCAGCTACGGAAACCAAGTGCCGATCAGCATTTCCTACCTCAAAACTTTACAAAAATAAGCCATGCAGCAATCAACTAACCGCCGACAATTTCTTTTGAATGCCTCCTTGGGGATGGCCGGATTGGCTCTTAGTCCTTGGGAATCAGCATTCAAAAAAGTAAAACCTAAGCTGTCTTTCTCCACTTTGGGTTGTCCAAAATGGGATTGGGATACCATTTTAAAATATGCCAGCACCAGTGGGTATGAAGGAGTTGAAATTCGCTGTATTCAAGATAAGTTAGACCTTCCCAATCTGCCTATTTTTAACAGTCCCGAAGCAATCGCGCTTTCCCTGCGCAAAGCCAAAGATCTCGGGATCAAAATCGTGGATCTGGGTTCCTCCACGGCGCTTCATACCATGGATCCCGTCAAACGCAAAGCCCAAATGGATGACGCGCGCAAGTTCATCGATTTGGCAGCCAAACTGGAATGCCCCTTTATCCGCGTTTACCCCAATGATTTGCCCAAAGACCAAGACCGCAACAAAACCATCGATCTGATCATCGGGGGATTGAAGGAATTGGGCGAGTACTGCCAGGGATCGAAAGTGACCGTGTTGATGGAAACCCATGGCCAGGTGGTGTCGATGGATTTGTTGCAGCAAATTATGTCCCAGGCGGAGCACCCGCACGTGGGGCTTATTTGGGATGTGTTCAATATGTGGTCGATCACCAAAGAATCGCCAACCGCTGTTTACCAAAAGTTGCGACCTTATATCAAACATACCCACATCAAAGACGCCATTGTTAAGGCCGATGGTACGCACGAGTTTGTACTTTTGGGCAAAGGAAATACCCCGATTGCCGAAGCGGTGGCCCTTTTGGTTGACCAAAACTTCAAAGGGTATTATAGTTTTGAATGGGAAAAATTGTGGCATCCAGAAATTGGTGATCCAGAAATTGCCATCCCCGATTACCCAATTGCTTTTCATAAACTGTACGCCAAAAAATAGATTATTACAAAATTCGTCGCTATCGACAGATTTTATTTGGTTTGTTAATGGCAAATAGGGAGCTGAATAATTGTTTTTGGCTATCTTAGCCGTTAAAAAACACCGTGAATCGCATCAGCATCCTTACCTTATTATGTGTCGCTCTTTTTGTAAGCAACTGCAAAAAAAGTAGCGCGGATCAGTCTACCACTAATGGCGCTACGGTAGAATCGTGGCTGACCTTAGCCGATCAATCAGTTTTGTTCCAGCAACAAACCGAAAAATTGTCCTTCACCGAAGGATCAAATGACTTAGCAACGATCACCGTCAATCCTGATCAAAAATTCCAATCCATTGATGGTTTTGGCATGGCGCTTACCGGCGGTAGCGCCACGTTGATCAATCAAACACTCAATGCTGCCCAACGCACGGCGCTATTGACCGAGTTATTCAAAAACGACGGCAACAACATTGGTATCAGCTACCTGCGCATCAGCATTGGCGCTTCCGATTTGAGCAGCACAGCGTTTACCTATGATGATACTACTACTCCGGATACTGCTTTACTGAAATTCAGTTTAGCTCCGGAAAAAACGGATCTCATTCCTGTTCTCAAGGAAATAATTCAATTGAACCCGCAACTACAAATTATGGGTTCGCCCTGGTCGGCGCCAGTGTGGATGAAAACAACGCCATCCTTCCGGGGCGGCGCTTTAAATCCGGCTTATTACGGAGCTTACGCCCGCTACCTCGTGCGCTACGTGCAGGAAATGGCCAAAGAAGGAATCCCCATCGCCGCCATCACGCCCCAAAACGAACCCGAAAACCCCAATAACACTCCGAGTTTGGTAATGACTGCCGAAGAACAAAAGGTTTTTGTCAAAAACCACTTAGGCCCCGCTTTCGAAAAAGCAGGCTTGAAAACCAAAATTGTCATTTTTGACCACAATTGTGATCATCCCAACTACCCCATCAGCATTTTGGATGATCCTGCTGCCAAAAAATACATCAACGGTACGGCTTTTCATATGTATTTGGGGGATATTTCGGCCATGTCAACGGTGCACAATGCGCATCCCGACCGCGATGTTTACTTCACTGAGCAATGGGTGTCGGCAAAAGGGGAATTTGGTGGCGATTTGGGCTGGCACACCAAAAACTTGATCATTGGCGCTACCCGCAACTGGGCTAAAACCGTTTTGGAATGGAACTTAGCGGCGGATGAACACCAAAATCCGCATACCGAGGGCGGTTGTACCGAATGTTTGGGCGCCATCACCATCAGCGGCTCGGCAGTTAAGCGCAATACCGCTTATTATATCATTGCCCATGCCTCCAAATTTGTGGTACCACAATCGGTTCGCATTGGATCCAATGAGGAAAAAGGGCTTTCCAATGTGGCATTTCTAACCCCAGAAGGAAAAACAGTATTGATTGTATTGAACGATAGTGGCGCCGAAAAACGCTTCAATATCCGCGTTGCCAGTAAAATGGCACAGGCTACTCTTAAGAATGGGGCGGTGGGGACGTATGTTTGGTAATGGTTATACCTTGAATGCTTATAGCCCAAATCAAATGGGCTGCTCTCCGATTTCTATTAACAACGTATTCAAAATTTTCTTTGAATAGTAACGGCTATGTAGTAATAAAGCTAAAAATAGAGGACGTAACTCAGGAATTAATTGGATATTTTTTGCCTGATACAATACCGCCAAAGTTCCAGTACATTGGATACTTAGCAATTCCGCTACTTCTCGTGCTTTTTTATCATCTACCAATAGTAAGTCTGCGTTTAATTCTTGGTAAAGATAAATGGCTTCGGTTTCGCCTTTTTCAATTCCGGCAAGAGGTAAGTAAACAGAGTTTGTATACTTAACTTTGAAAGCTAACTGTTCTAATTCTTTTTGAAAACTTGCAATTTCTTGATGTCCTTGTAGTTCTTCCAAAACTGCCTGTGGAATGTAGTATTCACCAAATATGCGTTCAAGCAAGTCTAATTGCTGAATCAATAAAAGAGAGATCAAGGGGCTTGTGTCGGCAATGAGCAGCATTTACAGACCTTTGAGTAGGGCAATATCTTTTTGTATATCCTCTAACTCTAGGTTGGAAATGGGAATATCCATTTTAGAGAGCAGTTTTTCAAAATCGTAACGGTGGTAGCCCGCTAGGTTTGCGGCGCGTGCCAAGCTTAACTTGCCATGCTCATACAAGCTAATTGCTGCCCACAATAGCAGGTCTTCGCCAAATTCTTTTGGTGATCTGTTGAGCGAAACCAACAATTCCTGTTCGACTTGTACTTGGATGTTGAGCATGGTATCTCTTTAGTTGAAGCGTAAAAATAGGCCATTTTTATTGGAAGTGCAAGGAGCGACTTTAGTTTGCGGACTCAACTCGTTGCACGGTATCTAATCCAGATCGAGACTTGAGCTAGGTTAATGAGTAGCTTGAACTTACGGACTTAGAATTAGGAACATTTAGCTAAATTTCAATCTCCCGAACTCAGGTTAAATTAATTTTCCTCTTTTTTTGCACGTTTAAACAACATGCTGAACAAAATCGGCAATAAAAAAATAGAAATCGTGAGTATGGAGGTAACTGCATCTCCATACACCATTTCATGTTGGCCTTCGGCAATAGAAACGCCCTGGGTTTGCAAACAAGCGTGGTTTCCTTCCCAAAAGATAGAAAATGGGCTACAGGGCGCGCTGTGGGTATAAATGGCCATCGATAATTTTACGCCCAAGATGGCGATGACGATAAAAGCGCAAGTTTCGAGAAAAGCATATTTTTCGATTAAGCGCACAAACCACTGCGCAACAAATCGCATAGCCAAAATGCCGATAAAAACGCCCAAGCAAACAATGATGATGTTGCGTGAATAGGCTACTGCGGCAAAAACATTATCAATGGAAAAAGCCAAATCCATGATTTCCACCAACACTACCGTAGACCAAAACAAGCCTACGCGATCGTAAAAAAACCGATAAATGGCGTTATTGGATTTGTTGATTTCGCCATCGTCGGCCTCATCGGTACTGACTTTAAATAGGCTGTAGGCCAAAAAGATCAAACCGATCCCGATGAGCGGCCGGATGAGGTAAGCAAAAACATCAAAGGAAAAACCGCCGATAACGACCGGCGCTTGAGCCTGTACCAAAAAAAGAAATCCCAGCAAAGAGGCAATTTTAAAAATCAAACTGCCCGTTTCGCCATATCGCAAGCTGTTTTTGAATTGATCCACCGCCAACCAGAGTAGGTAAATGCCCCCTAGCGGTTTAAGCCACCAAATTTGAATCAAAAAGGCCGCAAAAATCAAACACAAGCCCCGAAAAACATATGCGCCGATGATGCCGTATTTCAGGGCTTTATCGCGCTGTTGGGCGGGCAAATCCATCACCATGGTGGCCAACACAGCGGCATTATCAACCGATAACAAACTTTCAATGATGATCAAATTGCCCACAACGATAAGCGACGCAAAAGGATGATCAATAATCTGCTGCACTAATTCATTCACTCTTTCCACTGTTTTTTATCAACTGCACGTAAAACCGAATTGCGCGAAGATAGTTTTCTTTACTAACCCGTTCATCAATGCCGTGAATTCTGGATAAATCTTCAGATTGGATTTGCAAAGGTAAAAAACGAAAAATTTGATTGCAAACACTTTGATAATGCCGCCCGTCAGTAGCTCCAATCACCAAAAATGGCGCTACGACCACATTGGGGAAAATTTCCTGGGTTGTTTTTTGAATAGCTTTGAAACCATAGCTTTCGCTGCTCGATACTTTGGATGGGTTTTGTGCAGCATCAGGATTGAGCAAACTTACTTTCACCCGCGGATCGTTGATCGATTTGATGACATGATCTTTTACCGACTGAACGGTTTCGCCAGGTAAGATGCGGAAATTGATCACCGCCTTAGCTTCGGTTGGCAACACATTGTCTTTTACTCCTCCCTGAATGATGGTTGGCGCAATGGTAGTGCGCATCATGGCATTGGTGGTATTTTTATTCCCCAATTGCACTTTCAAAATGCTTTCCGTTACCTGCAAATTGGTAAACAACACATTGTAAGGGAAACTCAATTCCGGACCTAAATAAGTGAACATGCCTTTCACCGCGCCATCAATGCGGGCAGGAAAAGGATGCGCTTCTACATTGGCAATGGCTTTGCTCAATAAGCCAATGGCAGTTTGAGCCGGCGGCATTGACGAGTGGCCGCCCTCGTTGAGCCATACCTTTAATTGTAGCGATACGTAGCCTTTTTCAGTAATCCCAATCATGGCTAAAGGCGATTGCAAACCTGGAAAAGCATTTTCCATCACAATTCCGCCTTCGTCCAACACGTATTCAAAATGGATATTTTTATCCAAAAACCATTTAGCGATGGTTTTTGCGCCATGCAATCCGCTTACTTCTTCATCGTGGCCAAAAGCCAAATAAATGGTGCGTTGGGGTTTGAAACCTTCGCGAAGCAATGATTCTGTCGCTTCCATGATCCCCATCACGCTGACTTTGTCGTCTAGGGTGCCGCGCCCCCAAATCATGCCGCCGCTGATTTTTCCGCCATAGGGATTCTCCGTCCAGCGAGCCAAACTGTTTCCTTCCACTGGTACCACGTCCTGATGGGCAGTTAGCAAAATGGGTGGTAAATTGGTATTTTGCCCTTTCCAACAATAGATGTGGGAAAATTTATTGAGTGTAGTGCGTTCCAACAACGAATCGCACAAGGGGAATTCTTTTTGCAAAAAAGTATCCAACTTCAACAAAGCGCTGGTATCCACCGAAGTAGGAAATGAAACGGTTGCAAATTGTACGGCCTGAGCGAGACGGCCAGGAGCGGCATCGTCAATCTTGATTCTCGATACCATGCCTACGGGCAGTTGATGCCTTTTCGCATTGTAAGTATTATAGCCGAGATATATGCAAAATACGATGACCAGCAACAGCAACAGCTGAAAAATTCGACGTAGCATGCGTAACATGTTGGAATGTTTTTTAGAACCGCAAGATACAATTATGTAGTAAAAAAACTTTACACTCCTGTAAAGATCACGCTACAACATGTTACGCCGCCTTCCGCTTTGATCACTTCCGACTGATTGACGAAAAATATCGAGATGCCTGCGTCTTTTAATTTTTGTATGGTTTTTGGGTAATTGAGCGGATAAACAACGGCGCCATCCAAATACAACGCGTTGGCTCCGCCAGGTTCGGTTGGATCTACTTCAATCAAATGATATTCTGGAAAAAACACAGGATCGGCCCACTCCGAATTGATCAGTAAGGTCATCTCCCCTACTTGGGTCACCGCCGATTTCAGATGCAAACATCCGGCTATTTTCAAGCCAATTACTTCGTAGCCATAAGGCGTCAAAAGCCGTTGTACTTGCTCCACTGCGGCTTGGTTACTGCGATTGGAAAGCCCAATCCAGATTTTTTTGCCGATGCGCAGGATGTCGCCGCCATCCAAAATACCTGGTGCTTCGATATAGTGCAACTGACGGAACGACCCAACCGCAGTTGCAATTGCCGACGTTTCTGGTCGTCGGCTTTCGGCGCCAGGCAGGGTGATGATTGCTGCTTCATCCACCACCAAAACTGTATCTTCTACAAAAATGGAATCGGGTAGCTCGGGCGCAGCGGGCACGCGCACGAGCGAGTAGCCCAAACTTTCGAGGGTTTGTTCATAGGCCCGATGCTGGGCGATCGCCAATTCAATATCAATGGGTTGACGATCCAGGTGGGTGAGTTCACACTCGCCCATACGCGGGCTCACTGGGCGGGTTAGGGCAAAAGGCATGAACTCGTATATTTATACTTCTAAATAAGGGACACTATAAAAAGCTTGTTCGGATTTATAGCGTCCCATTCCTCAATTGTAAAGATTACTCCTGCGATTGCTTCAACACCGTCATCAGATATTCACCATAGCCGCTCTTCATGAACCGGTGAGCTAATTTTTCCAGTTGTTCGGTACCAATAAAGCCCGACTCAAAGGCCGCTTCTTCAATACAGCCAATTTTCAACCCTTGTCGTTCTTCGATGACCTGGATGAATTGACCCGCTTGCATCAAGGATTGGTGCGTGCCCGTATCCAACCAAGCGATACCGCGCCCCAAAACACCTACTTTGAGCTGCCCCGTAGCCAGGTAATGCTTATTGACATCGGTGATTTCGAATTCGCCTCGCGGACTAGGCTCCAGGTTTTTGGCAATCTCTACCACTTGGTTGTCGTAAAAATACAACCCAGGAACGGCATAATCTGATTTGGGCTGGCTAGGTTTTTCTTCAATGGAAATAGCATTGAAGTCTTTATCAAACTCTACTACGCCATAGCGCTCCGGGTCGGCCACGCGGTAGGCAAAAACTACGCCGCCTTGCGGGTCAATGGATTCCTGAAGCAATTCTTTGAGGCCGTTGCCGTAAAATATATTGTCGCCAAGAATAAGCGCTGCGCTATCCCCATTGATGAATTGCTCGCCAAGAACAAAAGCTTGCGCCAAACCATTGGGATCATGTTGGGCTACATAATCAAAATTACACCCGATATCAGAGCCATCCCCCAACAGTTTTTGAAAGTTGGGCAAATCGTGCGGCGTAGAGATGATTAAAATATCGCGAATACCGGCTGAAATCAGCGTCGATAGCGGATAATAGATCATCGGTTTGTCGTAAACAGGCATCAATTGCTTGCTCACGGCCAAAGTGAGCGGATACAAACGGGTGCCAAGCCCCCCGGCCAAAATGATTCCCTTCATGGTTATAATTTTTGATTCACTGGTTCTTAAGGAACGGTTGAACAACAAGTAGCCACTTTACCGCTACTCGTTTTACGCAACTCTTCCTATGCTTTTTGGTCAAGAATCCGCTGTACCCGAATGATGAGTTCGGCTGGTTTAAAAGGTTTAGAAAGAAAATCGTTGATGCCTATTTCAAACCCTTGAATGATTTTTTCTTCTTCTTCTGGGTCAGCCAACATGAGTATGCTTACCGCAGGTTTTTCGGCTTTAATCTGTTGAACAATTTCCAAACCTGTCTGCTTGCTCATATCCAAATCTACCAGCACCAAATCGGGGTTATCTTTTATCAATTGCTCCAATACCGATGATTTCTTTTTGCAAAAAGATACTTCATAACCCTGTTTGCGCAAACGAAACTCAATGGCCGCAAGCAATACTTCTTCACTTTCGCAGATTAAAATTTTCATGTTTTGTTTTTGTAGTCTTCTGTTGGTTTGTTCGTTAGCGTATGCTTCTAAAATTCCTGATCCTCCTCTTCTACATAATCGTCTTTCCGAGGCAGAAAAATGAACTGCGCCCCCTGATCACTGAGTACAAAAAGACAAAGTGATTCTCGCGGGTTTTTATACACTTGCCGAAAATCGTTGACTTTCTCGATATCGATCAATTTTTTGGCCACCATTTCTTCCAAAGTGGAGACTTGAATCGACCATTTAGCGCCGTCGTCTTGCCGGGCAATCAGCAATAAACCAAGATCAAGTTCTAATTGATGCACGCCAAAAATGGGGTAGCGCGAAACATCTTCGTCCAAAATTGTATCCGCTGCTTTGCTCATCAAATCTAGATAAGGATCCAGTTCAATCAGCAATTTGTTGTATACATCGGTTGTATCTGTCATCTTTTACTCCGATTTAAGCGCCAACAGCGCTACGTTTTCGATGTGGTGCGTATGTGGAAACATATCTGCTGGCCTCACCTTTAATACCGTATATTTTTCCTGTAGCAATTGGAGGTCGCGCGCTTGCGTAGCCGGATTGCAACTGACGTAGATCAGGCGTGGCGCGGCCAACTCCAACAGCATTTTCACTACATCCGCATGCATGCCCGCACGCGGGGGGTCGGTGATCAAGAGATCGGGTTTGCCATGCTGCGCAGCGAAAGCTGGCGTAAGGATAGCCCGCACATCTCCGGCGTAAAAATCGGTATTGTTAATTTGGTTGAGCGCTGCGTTGATTTTGGCGTCTTCGATAGCGGCGGGTATTTCTTCGATGCCCACTACTTTGCCACATTTTTGGGCCAGGTACAAACCTATACTGCCAATGCCCGTGTACAGGTCGTATACGTTTTCATCGCCTTTTAGTTCCGCAAATTCTGCAACAGTATCGTATAAAGCTTTGCCTTGGCGGGTATTGGTCTGAAAAAAAGATTTTGGACCAATTTGAAAACGCACTTCGCCGAGCATTTCCACCACAAATCCTTTCCCAAAATAGGTATGCATCTCCAAGTCGAACATGGTATCGTTCATCTTGGGATTGATGCAATACACTAAAGTGGTGATCTCTGGCAACTGCGCCAATACGGCATCCAAAAACTGGGTGCGTTGCTCGACATTTTCTTCGCCAAAACTGATCAACACCATAACTTCACCGGTGGTGGTGATGCGCAACATCAGATTGCGCAAAAAACCGTGGTGCTCCCGAACGTTGTAAAAACTCAAGCCTTGCGCCAGCGCGATGTCGCGAACTGTGTTCCGCAAGTTATTGGAAGGTTCTTCTTGCAGCCAACATTTGTGGATGTCGATCACTTTATCAAAACCGCCAACCGGGTGAAACCCCAACACATCTGCTTCGTTGCTGGTTTGGGTGTTCATCTCCTCGCGGGTCAGCCAACGTTTGCTGGAAAAAGCAAATTCCATTTTGTTGCGGTAGAAAAAAATATGCTCCGAGGGAATGATGGGCTGCCATTCGCCTACCTCTACTTTACCAATGCGCAAAAGCGCATCTGCAACCACGATTGTTTTGTGGCGAAGCTGGGCTTCATAGCTCAGGTTTTGCCATTTGCAACCGCCGCATTTGCCAAAATGTTCGCAAACGGGTTCTACCCTATCCTGCGAATAATGATTGATGGCGCGCACCATCCCGGTGATATGACCCTTGCGTTTTTTGATCACCAAAATATCCGCTATATCTCCCGGCACTACGCCAGTAGCAAACACCACTTGTCCTTCTGCGGTTTTTCCGATGGCTTGTCCGGCATCGGCAATGCCTGTAAAGGTTACATTGGCCAGTACGATGTCTTGTTTTTTCTTTTTGCTCATTGTATTTCCCCACTGCATACTGGCGCATGAAATAGGTTCATAGCGTCAGTGCTCCTTTTTTAAAACCTTGCAAACCTACGATTTTCAGCCCTTCTTTTTGGCTAAATTATTTGCTGTTTAACGGGTCAAAACGATATAATCTTTCAAAAGGGTCTTTAGAAAAAGGGCGGCATCATCCGGAAGTTCTTTGATGTCCAATACCTCCTTGAGGTGGAGCGTCAGATCGTGAATCAAATCTTCGTGTACGTCATTGCCGATACTGCGGCTGCGGCTCAGCGCTTGTTTGATGAGCAGCATGTCTTTTTCGGCGAGCAACTTTACTTGAGGATAAACGGGCGTGTAATTTTCGAGGGAATTGATGCGCAGGATCTCGTCTAGGCGGGTTCGAAAATTGTTGCGAACCCGGATCACCGTGGTGCCTGCCGTTAGGTCGCCAATGCGCTGTCGATGGCTATTGGAACTGATCACGATGGCGCCCAGTATACCCGTGCAAAGTAGGGTTTCGACCAAATGAAAAATAGCGCGCAAAAAATAATCGCTCATGACCGGTTCTTGGCCATCAATGCGGATCACTTTGATGGCCATAATTTTTTTTCCCAAGGTTTGGCCACTGTTGTACGCTTCAAAAAGTACCATGTATCCAATAAAGGCAAACAAAGGGACAATGACCAGCAAAAAATAAAACAGCGTACTGCGGGTAGCTGAATCTTGAAATAGCCCGATGAACAACATCAGCAATAGGAAAAAAAAGAGCGCCAAGATCATAAAATCCAAAAAAAGCGCCAAACCACGATCGCGAAGGGAAGCCAGTTCGTATTCAATGTCAACATTTTGGGTGGTTCGGATCTCAATGGTTTGCATGGAAGTTTTTTTAGGGGTTGTTAATTTGCAAATATTTTTATAAAATGTGACTTTTCCAACAAGTCTTATTCCCTAATTACAGAGCATCAATCTAAAACATCTGACTAATCCAACGCAACATGCGTGAAACCAGTTTCATCGAACAGAATCAAAAAAAGTGGAAAGCTTTTGAGGAAGTCTTGGACTACGGGGATAAAGACCCCGATAAACTCAGCGAGCTATTTCTGCAAATCACCGACGACTTATCTTATTCGCGTACTTTTTACCCCAATCGTTCCGTACGTGTTTACCTCAATGATTTAGCGCAACGCGTTTTCCAAAGCATTTACCAAGGTCGAAAATCACCGCTAAAAAACTTTTTTCAATTTTGGACGGAAGAGCTCCCGCAGATTTTCTACGAAGCGCGACGCGATATGCTGATCGTTTTCCTGATTTTTTCCCTTGCCGCCGCGATTGGCGCGCTTTCCACGGCAATGGATCCGGAGTTTCCGCGCATCATCCTGGGCAATGAGTATGTGGACATGACGGAGGCCAACATCAGAGCTGGCGATCCCATGGCAGTTTACAAAGATCAGAATGCAGTAAGCATGAACTTTGGCATCACCGCCAATAACTTGTTTGTGTCTTTTCTCACCTTTGTATTGGGGGTATTTTATGGCATTGGCAGCCTAGTGTTGATTGTACAGAATGGCATTATGCTGGGCGCTTTTCAATATTTTTTCATAGCGCGGGGTCTTTTTTGGGAATCGTTCCTCACCATTTGGATCCATGGCACCATTGAAATTTCCTGCATCATTGTGGCCGGCGCTGCCGGACTCACGATGGGGCGCGGGCTTGCCTTCCCGGGCGCCTACACGCGCATGCGATCTTTTCAAATTGCTGCCCGCCGAGGCATGAAGATGATGCTGGGCATTGCTCCCTTGATTGCATTAGCTGGCTTTTTTGAAAGCTTTCTTACCCGACAAACGGAAACGCCAGCCTTGTTGCGTGGCGTTTTTATTGTGGTGTGTCTTATTTTTGTACTCGTTTATTTCTATGCCTATCCGCGTTTCCGGGCTTTTATTGGTTTTGCGCAGCCATTACCAGAAACCGAATTACCGCCTGAAACCCATAGGCTCATACATTTTGACGATATTAAGAAAAATGGCGAATTGCTTGCCGATGCCTTTGTTTTGTACCTGCGCTACTTCAAAATCATTTTTTGGACTTGCCTGGGTATGGCCATTTTATATTGCATCCCGATTTTTCTTTTCTCGCCAATGGCCATAAAAAATTTATTCAGCTTCCCCAACGAAGCTTTTGGCTCCGTCCAACAATTGGATCAGTTTTTTTTTAATCCCCAAGTGTCTTGGTTGCCTATTTTGGCTGGTTTCTGCGGGGCAGTGAGTTGTACGGTGGTCAACCACATGATCATCAAAGAAAGCGACCCAGACAGCCAATGGTCCTTGCGGCTATTTATGATCGATGTGTTTCGGGCAGCCTTGGGCATGTCGGTGGTGCTGGTTATTTTTCTTCCGCAAGCTTGGCTCACTATGATTTTGGCGCCAGTGGTGTTGCCATTGGCATT
The DNA here is from genome assembly GCA_040401995.1 of Saprospiraceae bacterium. Classification (GTDB taxonomy): domain Bacteria; phylum Bacteroidota; class Bacteroidia; order Chitinophagales; family Saprospiraceae; genus Haliscomenobacter. The sequence goes on along the minus strand of JBBANM010000006.1, from coordinate 65,528 downwards.
GATTTGGATATTTGCGATGAATTATGAAGGATTGAACGCAGCTACCGGTTTTTCGCGGGCGCTGCGCTTGGTGTTTCCTAATATCATGAAAACGGCGGGGTTGGCAGTATCCTTGATATTGCTGGGTATTTTGTTTATTTCACTTTTGGATACCGGATTGGCTGGTTTATTTTTGAACCTGATCAATTGGGTGGTTGAGTTATCGCCTCCGGCAATGGAACAATTTTCTACTTTATTTTTTACTTGTATTTCGATGTTGGTGATATTGCTGGTTTTTTCGCTTTTTGTTATCGTTTTTGGTTTACAGTACTATAGTTTGGTAGAATTAATGGAAGCCAATTGGCTCCGCGAGCGATTGTATCAAATTGAACCTCAACGCCGTATCAAAGGCCTGGAAAAAGAAGGTTAATTAAGAGTATGTTCAATACCTTTTTAAATGATAATAAAAATCTGTTGTATTAGCCTGGTGTTCCTTTTTAGCTTGCCCGCATGGCCGCAAGCTGGTAATTACTATGAAGAGGAGAACCCTTACCTCACGGAAAAAATCGAGAAAAAATCATTTGATGAGTCAGCTTGGCGTAAATCCATCAAAGGCTTGGATTATAGCCTAAAAGAGAAAAAGAAAATCCTGAAAAAGAAAAACGGCTATACTCCACCGATAAAGCCCTTCGATTTCAGCAAATTGGCTTGGGTATTCCGTTTTTTTATCCTGGTGTTGGTGGCCGGAATTTTGATTTTTTTGTTGTTCGCCCTACTCAATCGGCCGCGCAATCGAAAAATAGACCCGCAAGGAATTGCCATTAACATCGAAGCCCTGGAAGACGACCTGGAAGGCAGTGAGTTAAAGCCCCTCATTCAAAATGCCATGAACTTAGGCGATTATCAATTGGCCATTCGACTCTATTTTTTGGAAACATTGAAACAATTGTCGGTGCGCCATTTGATTCGTTTCAAAAAAAATAAAACCAATCGGGAATACCTGTTTGAATTGCGCAAAACACCGCAACACGCCGCCTTTCAAGAACTCAGTTTGATTTTTGACCATATCCGTTACAGTGGTCAGGAATTGAGTGCCGAAGCATTTTGGGCAGTTGAACCCAAGTTTCAATCAATGCTCCAGCAATTGTCTTCCGCGGGTTATGCCCCAAAAACTCCCCAGCCAGCATGAAGAGGAGTACACTTTTGATTGTATTTGTGGTTTTACTGGTTGTTGGTTTGGGGGCAACACTCGCCTGGTACGGACTGCGCCACCAATATTCCTGGGTTGAAGATTACAAAGACACCAACAAAGGCCCATACGGCACCTATGTATTGCATGAAATTTTGAAGTCTTTTTCCGAAAAAAAACATGCCCTCATCGACATTGAAAAAAGCTTCAAAGAACTTCCGCTAAAAACTAAACAAGCTTCCAATTATGTATTTGTTGGCGAAGGGTTGTATTATGACTCGCTGGAAGCCAAGCGTCTGATGGCGTTTGTCAAGAGAGGCAACACCGCTTTTATTGCCAGCAAAACGCTCCCGAGCTTTTTAATGGATGAGTTGTACGTAGGGGAATGCGACAGCGATTATTGGAGTGAGTACAAAATATTGGAGGATACCACGGTTCGCGTCAACTTGGAGCATCCAAATTTGCACGCCAAACGCGATTTTACTTTTTTTTATCAATACCGCGCCAAACGAATGGCTTATTATTGGCAGTACATGGATTCCAGTTACTTCTGTGGCGATCCTGACGGTTTTACTCCGCTGGGTACTTTCAACCAGGGTAAGATCAATTTTGCGCGGCTGTCTTATGGCCGGGGTTATTTTTATTTTCATTCCACGCCCTTGGCTTTTTCCAATTTGCAATTGCTGGACAAACGCCGTTTGGAGTACGCCAATTTGGTTTTTTCTCACCTAGCGCCCGGTCCTATTTACTGGGACAAATACAGCAAAATATCTGAATCGCTGGCACGCCAACGCAACAATGCTCCGCTCGCCGATCGGCGCAATATGGGCAAAAGCCCGCTGAAATACATCCTTAGTCAGCCTCCGCTGGCTTGGGCCTGGTATCTGCTGCTGGCCATGGGGCTGCTGTACCTAATTTTCCGCACCAAACGCCGACAACGCGTAGTTCCGGTGATTGGCCATAATACCAATACCTCCCTGGCCTTTTTACAAACCATTGGGCGTTTGTATTTTTTGCAAAACAACCACCGCAATTTGGCGCTCCAAAAAATGAAGCACTTGCTCCAATTTCTTCGCGATCGGTATGGCCTCAACATCCGCGAGCTCAATGCCGAATGGATGGATGAAATTGTCAAAAAAGCACGGGTAGATCCAAAACACATCCAGTATATTGCAACGCAGCATCAAGCTATTCTTGGCGCTGTGGCCATTACCGACAAAACCCTAATTGATTTTCATCACAGCATCGAAACCTTCTACCAACAATGCAAATAGAAGACAACTATTCATCCGAACTGCCTTTGGATCAGCCGCAGGCAACCCCAGCAGCACCCACCAGTTGGGAACGAAACCGTCTTGACCTTAGCCAGGTTCAAACGGCTTCCGACAACATTCGCACCGAACTCGAAAAGGTCATTATTGGTCAGGCTGGACTGATCGATTTACTCATCATCGCACTTTGGGCTGATGGTCATGTGTTGATTGAAGGGGTACCCGGAATTGCCAAAACCTTGACTGCCAAATTACTGGCTCAAACGCTCGACGCTTCTTTTTCGCGTATTCAGTTTACGCCCGATTTGATGCCCAGCGATGTGATTGGAACTACCGTTTTCAATCAAAAAAATTCAGATTTTGCTTTCAAACCCGGACCCATTTTTGCCCATATCGTGCTGATTGACGAGATCAATCGGGCGCCAGCTAAAACCCAATCCGCATTGTTTGAGGTAATGGAAGAAATCCAAGTCACCATCGACGGGGCAACTTACCCCATGGATCAACCTTTCTTTGTGCTGGCTACCCAAAACCCCATTGAGCAGGAAGGCGTATACAAACTCCCCGAAGCTCAGTTGGATCGTTTTTTATTCAAAATCAATGTGGATTATCCTGACCTGGAGGATGAAAAACTGATCCTCCGCCGGTTTCGCAGCGAATACCGGGTGGATGTAAAAAAGACGATTCAGGCGGTCATTCACCCTGCCACTATTATGGCATGTCGCAGATTGGCGGAATCGGTTTTTGTAGACGATACCTTATTGGATTATATTGCCGCGATTGTACACCAAACCCGCAACCATGGCGATATTTACCTTGGCGCCTCCCCGCGCGCGTCGCTCGCGATCATGCGCAGCGCGAAGGCCGTAGCAGCCATGGCTGGTAGAGATTTTGTAACTCCCGATGATATACAAGTTGTGGCGTACCCGGTGCTCAATCACCGCATTATCCTCCAACCCGAACGGGAAATGGAAGGCTATCTGGCGAAAGAAGTAATCCAGGATATTTTGCAAAAAATTGAAATTCCACGCTAATAAGGATTGGGATAATATGGCCATACGCGCACTCTTCCTCACGGATCGATTCTTCTTGGCATTAGGCAGTCTGATTGGTTTTTTTGCCCTTAGTTTTGCCTTCCCGGTGTTGTTTCTAGCAGCATTGTTGCTGTTTATGTTAACGGTTGTCGTGATCATCGTGGAGGGATTGTTGCTTTTTCAAAAAAACGTGGCCGTAAGCTGCGAACGTAAATTGCCAAAAGCGCTGGGTTTGGGCGATGACAATACGATTCGACTACAACTACACAATCATAGTCCGTTTATCTTATCGCTAAACGTGATAGACGAAACTCCGGAACAATTTCAAATTCGCGATTTTTCAAAAAAAATCACCCTGCTCCCCAATCAGGTCAATGAATTGCAATACACTTTACACCCGGTAGAACGGGGCGTTTATATTTTTGGCTGTAACAATATTTATGTAAGTGGCCGATTTGGCTTGCTGGAGCGGCGTATTCAAACCAATGTAGCGCCGCAAGAAGTGGCGGTCTATCCATCTGTTTTGCAAATGAAGCAGTTGGAATTGCTGGCGTTTGAAAAAATCTCCACCCCTAATGGCCTCAAGCGCATCCGCAAAATTGGTCACAGCTACGAATTTGAACAAATTAAAAACTACGTTCCGGGCGACGACTACCGCAGCATCAACTGGAAAGCAAGCGGTCGTCGCGGCGATCTGATGGTCAACCAATATGAAGACGAGCGCTCGCAACAAGTCTACTGTCTCATTGACAAAAGTAGAGTGATGCGTATGCCTTTTGAAGGCTTGAGCTTAATGGATTATGCCATCAATGCCGCCTTGGCCATTTCCAATGTAATCCTCCACAAATACGATAAAGCGGGCCTGATCACCTTTGCCGATAAAATTGGCGCCTCGATCAAAGCAGATAGCCGCCCTACCCAGCTGAATTTGCTGCTGAATGCCCTGTACAAAGAGCGCGAACGCCCCATGGAGGCCAACTACGAACTTTTGTACCACATTGGTCGCAAATTGATTGCGGGTCGGAGTTTATTGCTGTTGTTTACTAACTTTGAAAGTCTTTTTGCCCTTGAGCGGGTGTTACCGATCTTACGACGCATTAACAAGCAACACCTTTTGGTGGTCATTTTTTTTGAAAATTCAGAAATCCGCGCTTTTGCCGATCGTAACCCCAGCGATTTAGAAGGCATTTATTTTCAAACCATTGCTCGAAATTTTTTGGCCGAAAAAAATCAGATGGTGCAAAAATTACGACAATTTGGTATTCAATCGGTACTCACAAGACCCGAAGATCTTTCCCTCAATACGATCAACAAGTATTTAGAACTCAAGGCAAGAGGATTGATTTAACCCTTATCTTTGCCCTATACACCTTATAAAAACAAGTTAACTCATTTTGACTATGCAATTCAACATCAAAAAAGTGGCTTTTGCCCTTGGCTTTTTGCTTCATTTTGTGGCTTTAACATTGATCGCCCAACCTGGCGGTTTGAAATGGAGCAAAGATGGAAATAGCTTTTTCCAAACCGAAAACGGAGAGATTGTCCGCTACGACCTGCCTGGACTCCAACGCACGACACTCGTCAGTACACAAGAATTAACCCCCACAGGCGCCGACAAACTACTAATTCAACTCCGCGGTTTTACCTTTAGCGACGACAACAGCAAGGTGCTCCTTTTTACGAATACCAAAAAAGTGTGGCGTTACCAAACCCGCGGCGACTATTGGGTGCTTGATAAAACCAGCAAACAATTAAAAAAGCTAGGAAAAGGACGTCCGGAATCGACGCTCATGTTTGCCAAGTTTTCTCCCGATGGTCAGCGCGTAGCCTACGTAAGCGAGCACAACATCTACGTAGAAAACTTGGCAACCGGCGAAATTAAAGCACTCACTACCACCAATGGCACGCCCAAATTGATCAATGGCACCTTCGATTGGGTGTATGAAGAAGAGTTTGCCCTACGCGACGGCTTTCGCTGGAATGCCGATGGCAAAAAAATCGCTTACTGGCAAATCGATGCCAACAAGATCCGCGATTTTTACATGATCAACAATACTGATTCCATTTACAGCCGTATTGTGCCCGTGGAGTATCCCAAAGTGGGCGAATTGCCTTCCCCTGCGCGCATTGGGGTGGTGGATGTTAGCACTGGCAAGACCAATTGGCTAAAAATTGAAGGTGATCCTCAACAGAATTATTTGGCAAGAATGGAATGGACTCCCGATGGCCAGGAGGTGATCGTGCAGCAACTCAATCGTCGCCAAAATGAAAGCAAAATCGTGTTGTGCAATGGAACAACTGGCGTTGCCAAAGTTATTTTTACCGAAAAAGACGAAGCCTGGGTGAGCCACATCAACGAATGGAGTCAAAAAATCATTGGTTGGGATTGGATCAATCAAGGCAAAGACTTTCTTTGGGTAAGTGAAAAAGACGGCTGGCGTCACTTGTACCGAATTTCCAGAGATGGTAAAAAAGAAACTTTGCTGACCAAAGGGGATTATGATGCTACACCAGTGCAGTTTGATGAAAAAGGCAACTTGCTATACTTTTATGCCTCACCAACCAATGCGACGCAGCAATATCTGTACAAAACCAGTCTGGATGGAAGCGGCAAAGCGGAGCAAGTATCTCCTGCCGAACTGCCGGGCAGCCATGAATATAACATCAGCCCAAGCGGCAAATACGCCTTACATGAATTTTCCAATTACTATACTGAAGGCCTTAGCGAATGGTTGACCTTGCCCTCACACCAACCCATCAAACCGGAAGAAGACATTCGCAAACAGTTTGACCCAAAAGCCAAGGAGACCAGCAACATCTCTTTTTTCCAAGTGACTACCGAAGACGGCGTTACGATGGATGGATGGTTGATCAAACCCAACAACTTTGATCCGAAAAAGAAGTATCCGGTACTCTTTACCGTTTATGGCGAACCCGCTTCAACAAAAGTCAACGACAACTTTGGCAGTCAAGGCGGTGCTTTGTATCAAGGTGATTTGGCAGCCGACGGCTATGTGCAGATTTCGCTCGACAACCGCGGTACGCCTGCACCTAAAGGACGGGTTTGGCGCAAAGCGATCCACCATAAAATCGGTCAGCTCAACATTCGTGATCAAGCCATGGGCGCTAAAAAAATTCTGGAATGGCCTTACATCGACAAGGATCGAGTGGCTGTTTGGGGATGGAGCGGCGGTGGGTCTTCCACATTGAACTTGCTGTTTCAATATCCCGATATTTACAAAACCGGAATTTCAGTGGCGCCAGTTACCAATTCGTTGTTTTATGACAACATTTATACCGAGCGCTATATGGGTTTACCGGACGAATATAAAGCTGATTATGTGGCTGGCGCAGCAATTACCCACGCCAAAAATCTGAAGGGAAAGCTATTGTTGGTACATGGCAGCGGCGATGACAACGTGCATTACCAAAACTCCGAAGCTTTAGTCAATGAGTTGATCAAAAACGGCAAGCAGTTTCAATTTATGCCTTACCCCAACCGAACCCACGGCATATTTGAGGGCGAGGGTACACGTCAGCATCTTTCAGGCTTGTTCACAGAATTCTTAAAGCGAAACTGTCCGCCAGGCGCTAAATAATTTAGCCATGCTAAATGCCCAATTGAGCTTTCGAAGCGTTAGGTGTCAGTTGGCTGGTTACTGAAGAGGTATTGCAGTAAAAAACTCAATCAGACCAAAGCGTGCAGCGATTTTACTGTAATGATGACGATCATTGTTTTGTTGCCGCAAATATAAACCAGAAGCCGACGAATATAAACGCAAAAATCGTCGAGGCACTTATATCAAAACTTTAGTACTAGATTAGCGTTCACTAGTTGCGACTTCAAAATCGATAAAGATTTTCTGAGTTATAATTTTACAGCGTTCTAATGACGGCGTTCTGCTTTTGCGGAGCGCCTTTTTTTTGATCCGATTTCCCCCTCCTATAGATGCGGAAACTGTTCCAGTACCGCCAACAAATCACTCCTCCGACGTTCGGCAACGGGCAGTTCCACCCCATCGATCATGATAGCCGTCATGCGTTGGTTGCGCAAAAAGGCTTTCGCGTAGCGCAAGTTGATGATATAAGATTGGTGTATCCTAAAAAAAAGCGGTTGGTTTACCAAAAAATCTTCCACTTCGCGTAGACTTCGCGAGAGGATGTGTTTTTTGCCGTCGTTGATAAAAAAAGTGGTGTATGCCCCTTCGGATTGGCAATACAGGATATCCGATACCTTAACCAAATACAAAGCACTTTGCGTTTTCAGCATGATTTGCTCAGAAGCTGTGGTATCAATTTGTACGGAACTAGTTGTTTCCAATTGTTTCCACTGCGCTAAACAGCGATCAAGAGCCGCATTAAAATCAGCCACTTTAAATGGCTTGAGCAGGTAATCTACCGCTTTAGCGCGCAAAGCCGGAATGGCAAATTCAGCATGCGAGGAAAAGAACAACAGAATTGGATTCTGATTGGTTACCTTTTGAAAAACTTCAAAACTATAGCCATCTTCCAGCATTACATCTGTACACACAATATCATATTGCGTACTTTCCATCGCTTTAACCGCTTCTCTTACTGAAGCAAACACGTGCACCACCACAGCTTCGGGGCAGCGATCTTGCACTAGTTTTTTCACCCAATATTGAGTAATCAGGTCGTCTTCGAGTATGAGAATATTAGGATTTAACATGAAAATATGTTTTCTGTAGGCTGATTAACGTAGAAAAGGATTGTTGTGTTTCTCGTAGCCAATGCTGGTTTGCGGGCCATGCCCAGACCACACGGTTACTTGATCACCCAAAGGAAACAAGCGTTTTTGAATGCTATCCAAAAGCGTTTGGTGATTCCCCCCAGGTAAATCAGTTCGGCCAATGCTTTCAAAAAAAAGCACATCACCAGCAATCAAAAAATCATCCTTGGCACAAAAAAAGGACAGACTGGCCGGTGAATGACCTGGCGTAAAGATGGCCTCTAACTGAGTATTACCAAAAGAAATTAGTTGCCCATCCTCAATAAAAGCCCCCGGCTGAGGTGATTTACTTGGGTATGGAATATTATACATTGCAGCAACTTGAGGCCCACTTTCCAAAACCGGAAGCTCGCCAGCATGAATTTCCAATGGCAAGCCATACGTTTCAGCCACAAACCGATTGCCAAAAACATGGTCTATATGGCAGTGGGTATTGATGAGTCGTTCTGGACGCAGCCCCAAGCGATTTATTTCTTGCACCAATTTGGCTTGCTCTACCGCAGAATTACAACCGGGGTCGATAATAACACAGGCCTTTGTGTCGTCATAAACAATGTAGGTGTTCTCCTGAAAAGGATTAAACGTAAGTTGGATTACATCAGCCATACTTTTTTTTAAATTTCTTTGATTGCTTTGACAAAAATCGTTATTTTGATAAGTAAGTAGTTCGCAAAATTAAATGATCTATTTTGAAGCGCCTATTTTTTTCTCAGGCGAAGCAAAAAACGTAGTCATAGAGGTTCTACGACGAGGCTTTTTAACGAAGCATGAGGAAAAAAGAGGCCTTCAAAATTCATTGATTTAATGTTGTGAACTACTAAGAGCTTGTTCAGTATTCTGGTTCGATGGCAAAAATGAGCTAAAATTCACACTAATGAGGCGCAAAAAGTGGAGTGTATCCCGACTCTATCGAGGACAGGTCAGCGCTACATGAGCATTTTTGTAACGAAATTAGAGTGGATTTTGGCCATTTGTAGCTCGAAGCAGAAAACTGAACAAGCTCTAAACTATGGCAAAAAGCTAAACTTTATTACGTTCAGCAAAATTATCCTAATATTTGGTTGAACTATATGCCAAGGCTCAACGTCCTTTTAGTTGTAAAACAGTACTATGCGACAATTGCTCTATTTCTTCTGCGGACTTCTTTGTTTCGCTCTTCCAAGTTTACTGAATGCTCAGGCACAAGGCGGAACTCAGGTTAAATTCGGTAAGAACCGGGTTCAATACCACAATGACTTTGCAGAATGGTCGCAATACGAAAGCGACAATTTTTTTGTCTACTGGTATGGTAAGTCTCGTACCGTTGGCCAAAAAGTGGTGCAAATGGCGGAATTCGATTTTGACGAAATTCAAGCTCTATTGGAACACCGGCTCAATGAAAAACTCCAAATCATTGTTTATTCAGACATTACCGATGTAAAACAGAGCAATATCGGTTCGGAAGATTTATTCGCCAATACAACTGGTGAAACCAAAGTATCGGGAACAACCATCTTCGTATACTACAACGGCAGCTACCGCGACCTTCGTAAACAAGTGCGCGAAGGCATTGCTGCGGTTTACCTCAATACCATGCTTTATGGCGTCAATATCCAAGAGATTGTGCAAAACGCGGTTTTGCTTAATTTGCCCAACTGGTTCAAATCTGGCTTGGTAGCTTATGCGGGCGAATCCTGGAATACCCAACGCGATAACGAGCTGCGAACCATGTTCTTATCGGGAAAATTTAAGCGATTCGAGCGATTTGCCGATAGCAACCCCCGGTTGGTAGGGCAATCAATCTGGTATTTCATTAGCGAAAGATATGGCAAAACTACTGTTTCCAACTTGCTTTATCTTACCCGAATCAACCGAAGCATTGAAAGTGGATTTTTATACGTGCTTGATAAATCGTATCAATCGGTGATCAAAGAGTGGGAAGAATATTTCCGCAATCGCTATCTCAACGAAACCAAAAATCGCACGCTACCCCTTACCAAAACCATCACTTTCAAAAAACGAGACCAACTTCCTGTTACTCAACTTAAAATTAGCCCCGACGGATCCAAACTGGTATACGTACTGAATGAAACTGGGCGGGCTTCGGTTTATTTGTATGATTTAAAAACGAACAAAAAGAAACGCATTTTCCGAGAAGGATACCGCAATGCCCTTCAAGCTACCGACTTCGTGTATCCCTTATTGGCTTGGAACCCTAACAACCGCGACCTGGTAATCGTATACGAACACCGCGACAACCTCAAGTTAGCCACTTATGATGTTCGCAAACATAAAACCAAGACCGAATTACTTTCTGAGCAGTTTCAGCGATTGTATAGCATTGATTTTGTTGACCCCATGTCCATGGTTTTTTCGGGTACGGTAAGTGGACAAACTGACCTTTACTCTTATTTTTTACGTACCCGACAAAGCCAACGCTTAACCAACGATATCTATGATGATGTAGAAGCTTCGGTGGTTAATGTTCGCAACCGTAAAGGGATCTTATTTGCTTCTAACCGCCCGGAAGCGTCCCCAAAAAAAATGCGTGCCGATAGTATTTTGCCGATAGAAACTTTTGACATTTACTATCTGGATCTTCAAAACAGCAGCAAAGAACTGGTACAAGTCACCAAAACGCCATTTGCCAATGAACGCCAGCCGATGTCGGTCGATACTGCATTTTTTTCCTATTTAAGCGATCGCAGTGGGATTTTCAATCGTGAAATTGGGCATTTAGAAGATTATGTCCACCATTATGTCCAACACGTGTTGCTGACCGATGGCAGTGAACTTGATTTTCCTATTGATTCCTCTTTGGCTCAACTTGATAGCACATTGATTGATACGGTAGAAATCCGTCCGGTAGTTAAGCAAAAAGCCATCACCCACTCGCAAACCAATTATGCTTTTAATCTATGGTACCAGCACAGCTCGCCATTGTCCAATAAGGTGATCGAAATGGTGCCCCAACCCGGTCCAAGGAAATTTTATATCCAAACCATCGATCCGCTTGCCGAAGTAGAATCAAACCCTACCATGTTTGAAAAATGGCTGCTAAAAGGCAAACAACCCAAACCTGTAACCATTGATTCATTTGGTTTGCGGATCCCGGAATTTATCATTCCACAAATCCCAGCGTTGCCTGCGCCAGCTATCCCCGCAGAAACGGTTCCCACGCAGCCTGCTCCTACACCGACGCCTGCATCAGAGATAATTATTCCCCCGACTCAAGAAACCAAACCCATTGCTCCAGAAAAAATTGAAAAACCCGCAACGGATACCGCTAAAGTTGACGATATACCCGACGGCTATTTATTCCAAAGCGAATTTGATGTTCCGGTATTAAAAACGACACCAACCGCTCCAGCGCCAAAGCCATTGTTGCCTGCGTTGCCAACAGTTACCAATACAGAACTTCCTGCGCCTGCAGTCGTAGATACCGTTGCAATTCCTAAAGCAACGACTACTACTACAACCCCTAATACCCCGCGCAACCCATTGCCATTTATTTTGCCGGGCATGGGCAAACCATTGTATTTACTCAATCCTTCACGTACCACGCCCTATCGTTTGCAATACCGTACCGATTACATGAATACGGAAGTAAACAACAATCTTTTATTTGATGGTCTGCAAAACATAGCCGCTAACCCCAATGGATTCCAAGTACCTCAGGTAGGTATTTTGTTCAAGGCCAACATCAAAGATCTTTTTGAAGACTACGAATTTGAAGGCGGGATCCGAATCCCAACTACATTTAATGGCGCCGAATACTACCTTACCTATCAAAATAAGAAAAAGAGACTCGACCAAATCTATTCGATCTATATGCGGAACTACCGCATCAACCAGAGCACCAACACCATTGCGCCTAAGCGACAAGAATCCAACATTTTATTGGGACAATATGGCTTGCGTTATCCGTTGGATGTTTTCCGCAGCATCCGAGGTACGTTTACCCTACGCCGCGATCAACTTGCCCAATTAGCAACCGATCGTACTACTTTCAATACGCCTACGCAAAATGTATCCAGAATTGGTTTCCGATTGGAATATGTGTTTGACAACACCGTAGACCTCTCGTTGAACATCCGTACGGGTACCCGTTATCGTTTTTTTGCAGAATCGGTTAAACGGTTTAATCTCAAAGATAACAATGGCTTAAGTTTGGAATTCAGCAATGGCTTTATGACTATTCTGGGTATGGACATTCGTCATTACGAAAAAGTATTGCGCCATTCTATCATTGCTACTCGCTTAGCGGGAAATACCTCTTTTGGATCGGAAAGGATGCTGTATTTCCTAGGCGGGGTCGACAATTGGTTGATTCCCCAAAACAACCAGAACATTACCATACCTAGCGGCAACTTTGCCTATCAAACCTTGGCAGCCAACTTACGCGGGTTTCCCATCAATATCCGCAACGGAAGTTCTTATGTTTTATCCAATACCGAATTGCGCGTGCCGATATTCCAATACCTCTCTAAGCGCATCCAATCGGCATTGTTGAAAAACTTCCAGCTTGTAGGATTCTTTGATTTTGGAACCGCTTGGCAAGGAAGCACGCCTTTCCGTTACGACAATCCGCTCAATACTTCGGTGTTTAAAGATGGAAACGTAATCAACGTTACGGTAAATTACTTCCGTGACCCTATTGTGGCAGGCTATGGTTTTGGCGCTCGAACCATGTTGTTTGGATATTTTATTCGCGCCGACTATGCTTGGGGAATCGAAACCCGTCAAGTGCAAAAACCAAGACTTTATTTAGCGTTGGGTATGGATTTTTAACCATCGCACAAAAAGAAATTACATGTCGAAAACGATAGTGTCTTATAACGTCAATGGAGTGCGTTCTGCTATGAATAAGGGTTTTATAGAATGGATGCAAACAGGAGGTTATGATGTGGTATGTTTGCAAGAAATCAAAGCCACTCCTGATCAAGTGGATGCTACGTTTCTTGCCGAAATGGGGTATCACAACTATTGGTTTCCGGCTGAAAAAAAAGGTTATAGCGGCGTAGCTACCTTTTCTAAGCAAGCGCCAGATCAAGTGGTGTTTGGCTGTGGCATTGAAAAATACGATCGGGAAGGACGCATCCTCCGCACTGATTTTGGAGATTGGTCGGTGCTCAATTGCTATTTCCCTTCTGGAACCACTGGTGATGAGCGCCAGACTTTCAAAATGACGTTTCTTGATGATTTTTTCCTTTGGATACAAGAACTAGCTAAAACCAGATCGCGATTGATCATCGTTGGTGATTACAATATTGCCCATACTATAAAAGATATACACGACCCCAAAGGGAATAAAAACTCCTCCGGTTTTTTGCCTGAAGAACGCGAATGGATGACCAAATGGTTCAACAGCGGATTTACCGACACTTTCCGATTTGTCAATCCCGACAAAATCGAATACAGTTGGTGGAGCTTCCGAGCTAATGCACGAGCCAATAACAAAGGCTGGCGCATCGACTACCAATCTGTTACCAATAACCTACAGGATCGAATCCTTGAAGCGGGTCATTCCAATGATGCGGTTCATTCCGATCATTGTCCTGTTTGGTTGAAAATTGATTTGTAAACCGCGTTCGCTGCTTTTTCTAGTCTTCGGATGTGGGGACTTTTTTTTGAACACGGATTTGACGGATGAAACACGGATTTTTTTAGCTGTTCCTAGTGCGTTTCTAAGATCAGATTGTCAATCAGCCTTACATTACCGGCCCATAAAGCGGTACACGCTACAATTTGGACATGCTTTTTTGGCACGGCTTCAATTGGCATAAGCGTATCGCCATCTACAATGTCAAAATATTCTGCCCGAAATCCGGGTTCTTGCAGCTTTTGTAAGGCTAGTTCCTGGATGGCCGGTGTAGGCATATTCCCCAACATACTTTTGGCCCAATTTAAAGTTTCAAAAATAACGGGTGCCTTTTGTCGATCCTCGAGCGTGAGTCGCACATTGCGCGAGCTCATGGCCAGGCCGTCGGGCTCGCGTACGGTAGCACCCATGACCAAGCGCGTAGGTATTCCCAATTGCTGGATCATTGACTTGACGATGGTAAATTGCTGGAAATCTTTTTGTCCCATGAATAAAGCCTGTGGAGAAACCAAATCCAGCAATCTTTTAACCACTTGCGCCATGCCTTGAAAATGCCCGGGTCGAAAAGCACCTTCCATGACGGTAGCCATGGGGCCAAAATCGAGATCCAATTTTGTGTTGAGATCAAGCGGGTAAACTTCTTCTACAAGCGGCATAAAAAGTACATCGTTACCAACCGATTCTAGGACTTGGGCGTCTTTGTCTGGCATTCGAGGATATTTTTCAAGATCCTTGGGGTCATTAAATTGAGTAGGATTGACAAAAATGCTACAAACTGAGCAGTTGGTCATTTTTTTTGCCTCCTCAATCAACGACAAATGCCCGGCATGCAGCGCGCCCATCGTGGGTACAAAACCAATGGTCAAGCCTTGGTTTCGCAGGTTTTGCAAGTGATTTTGCAGTTCTTTGGCAGTTTGGAAAAGGTACATGATCCCGAGTTTATTAAACTTAAAGATAAACCATTTCGTTTATGAAGTATTAAGTTGCTCATTAGTAAGGAAAAGTGCGCTTAATTAGTTAATTTTGCAGTCGCCTTTGGCGCGTTTTTTTTGTAGATGAAATGGAATAAATATTTCCCGGCTATATGAGTAAGAAGAAAGTGTTGATTGTTTCGCAGGAAATGGAGCCCTACACGGCGGCCTCTGAAATAGCTCAAATTGCCCGCAAACTACCTCAATACATACAGGAGCAGGGCATGGAAATCAGGGTGTTGATGCCGAGATTTGGATCTATCAACGAGCGTCGGCACCGGCTACATGAAGTAGTAAGACTATCGGGGATGAACATCATCGTTGACGATGAAGATTATCCCTTGATCATCAAGGTTGCTTCGCTCCCGGAAGCCAGGATGCAAGTTTACTTTTTGGACAATGACGATTTTTTCCGCCGTAAATCTGATTTTGCCGATGAACAGGGCAAGGCATATGAAGATAATATCGATCGAATGGTGTTTTTCTGCAAGGGCGTCATTGAAACGGTAAAGAAATTTGGTTGGGCGCCCGACATTGTACATTGCCATGGCTGGATGACCAGTTTAGTGCCGCTTTATTTAAAAACGGCTTACAAAACGGATCCCCTTTTCCAACATACCAAAGTAGTTTATTCGGTATACAATGAATTGCTGGAGAATTTTGTGGATGATTCTTTTTTATCAAAAGCATCCATCAACAATCTTTCGGCAGATGATTTGTCGGTATTTCACGATGAAACGGGCATCATTCTCAATCAGGGTGCAATTGCCTATTCTGATGGGATTGTGAAAAGCAGCGAAATTCTGAGTGAAGCCGTTCAAGCAGCATTCATGCAATCCGATAAACCCGTATTGGACGTTCAAGGCGAGGGTTACCTGGCCGCTTACTTCAGTTTCTATAAAGGCTTGATGGGAGAACCCGTAACACCTTAGTAGTGTGGCAAAAATAAGTGTTTCATTTTCTTGGAGTCATAGGATTAGGTAAAAAACTTGAAATGAACCGTTTACTCATCTAATCCTTTGGCAAAATGAAACACTTATTTTTTATCGCCCCTTAGAAACATTTAACGAAATCAAATCATGAAGAAGTTTGTTTTGGTATTTGCCTTCGCATTGATGGCAACATTTACTTTCTTTTGTTGTACCGACCCTACCGGCGTAGGCGCTGGTTTATTAAGGGAAGATCAAGCCAATGTGGCTTTTGTAGATACCTTCCAAATTTTATCTCAAACGGTAAAAGGCGATTCCGTTCAAGTCTTTTCTCCACTCGGTGCTTTGAGCCGCCATTTGTTTGGCAGAATGGTCGATCCGCTTTTCGGGGTAACCGAAGCTAGTTATTATAGCCAGTTTGTTCCCGATTCAAACGGTACTATTTTTATTAATAAGCCAATAGTAGATTCCATCGTATTGGTTTTACCAGTAGATACCATTGGGTTTTATGGTTTACGTAGTCAACCCTATACCATGGAAGTATATGAACTGGATGAATCTTTAAGCCGTTATTCCACTTATTTTTCAGATGCCAAATTCAGCGCCACAAATCGGCTCGCACGCGTACAGTTTACGCCGCGTATTGACAGCTTCAATGTAAATGTTTTTGCTCGTCCTCGCGGCCTTGGCGATGTGGTAAGTGTAAAACTTCCTGCCCAAGTACGCATCCCGCTGGCAAAAGAATTTGGTCAAAGATTGATTAATGCTGATACAAGCTTGTATTTGCTTGATACTACCTTCCTGAGCACATTTAAGGGATTATACCTCAAACCCGTAGGCAATAATGTAGGTATGATGTCGTTTAACCTTGTATCTCCACGTTCGGGTATTTTTGTTTATTATACGGAAAATGGCGTTCATCGTCAATTTCGATATTTACTTGATTTACAATCCAATAGAGTACCTTTAATACCACGTTTAAGCAGTTTTCGTTATGATCGTGGTAACTCCATTTTAGGTAAATACCTTGCCGATCCAAATAAACCTCAAGATTATATGATGGTGCAAGGGCTAGGCGGGACATACGGCAAAATATCCTTTCCATCCCTCATTAAATTAAAAAACGTTATTGTCAATCAAGCGGAATTGGTGCTACAAGTAGCTAAAGTACCTGGTGATGATCCCGTTAATTTCACCCCGGCTGCTCAGCTGGCCCTTTTTTATCGCAACAACGACGATGGCCATTTACAGCTAATCGATGATTTTATTTTAGCGGGTACTAGCACATCTACTCGTTTTGGCGGTACTTATACTGCTGGGAGCGACAGCAATACGACTGGGACCTATAAAATGCTGTTGAGCAATCATTTGCAAAAAGTGTTACAAGGAAAAATTAACGATCCGAATTTATACATCGGAGTTTTTCCAAGATCAGAAAAAGCAAGTCGTACCGTTTTTTACAATACCCGCAATCCAAATTTCAAAGCAAAATTACGGTTTACTTATACTCAATTGAGTAAATAATAAGGTAACCTACCTCCATCGCGAATGGTGGTAGGTTTTTTTATACCCGAACAAAAATAGTAGAACGCTAAAATTACATCCTATGTGTGGAATCGTTGCTTATCTAGGCCAGGAGGAGGCATACCCTAGGCTAATCAAAGGTTTAAAAAGATTGGAATACCGCGGCTATGACAGCTCTGGCATAGCGCTAATGAACGGTCAATTGCGGGTTTACAAAAAAAAAGGCAAGGTTAGTGAACTAGAAAATTTCGCAGTTGGCAAACATATCTCCGCTACTGCTGGCATTGGTCATACCCGTTGGGCAACGCATGGCGAACCCAATGACGTAAATGCCCACCCCCATGTTTCCAACAATGGCGATATTGCTTTGGTCCACAACGGCATTATTGAAAATTATGATGTACTCAAAAAAGCACTCCAAAAAGAAGGTTTTACTTTTTCCAGTGAAACTGACACGGAAGTTCTGGTCAACCTGATTCAAGCTTTTCAAGACCGCGATAACTTATCGATCGAAGAAGCGGTACGTGTTGCCCTTACCCGTGTAGTCGGCGCATACGCCATCGTTGTGCTCGACCAAAAGGAACCGGACAAATTGATTGCCGCCCGTAAAGCTAGCCCGCTGGTAATTGGCATTGGGGAAAAAGAATTTTTCCTAGCCTCTGATGCAACTCCAATCATAGAGCACACCAATAAAGTGGTTTACCTCAACGATGAGGAAATTGCGGTTGTTGACCGTACTGGAAAACTGGAGATTAAAAACGTCCGCAATCAATCGCAAACACCTTTCATTCAAGAGCTCGACATGCAGATCGAGATGTTAGAAAAAGGGGGATACGATTATTTTATGCTCAAAGAAATCAATGAGCAACCCACCACCTTGCGCAACAGCATGCGGGGTCGCTTGAACGCCGATGAAGGCTGGATTTCGTTGGGTGGTGTTGAGCAATTTGCGCAACGCTTCACCCGTGCCAAACGCTTTATCATGATCGGTTGTGGCACCTCTTGGCATGCGGCATTGATTGGCGAATACCTCTTTGAAGAACTGGCCAGAATTCCTGTTGAGGTCGAATATGCTTCTGAATTTCGTTATCGTAATCCGATCCTCAATGAAAAAGATGTCGTAATCGCCATTTCTCAATCGGGAGAAACGGCAGACACGCTTGCCGCATTGGAAATTGCTAAAGAAAAAGGCGCTTTGCTTTATGGTGTAGTCAATGCCGTAGGCTCTTCTATTGCGCGTATGAACGATGCGGGTTCCTATATCCATGCCGGACCCGAAATTGGCGTTGCTTCCACCAAAGCATTTACCGGTCAAGTTACCTTGTTGACCCTGATGGCGCTTGATTTGGCGCACCGCCGTGGAACCATTTCCGAACAGTATTACCGTCGCTTGCTCACCGAACTTACCCTAATACCAGACAAGATTAAAAAAGTACTGGAACAAGACAGCAAAATACAGTACATTGCACAGGAAATTAAAGATTGTCCCAACGCCATTTATCTAGGGCGAGGTTACAATTTCCCGGTAGCGTTGGAAGGCGCGCTCAAACTCAAGGAGATTTCTTATATTCATGCCGAGGGATATCCCGCTGCTGAAATGAAACACGGGCCGATTGCTCTTATCGACGAAAACATGCCCGTCATTGTAATTGCTACCAATAAAAGCGCTTACGATAAAATCTTGAGCAACATTCAGGAAGTAAAAGCCCGCAAAGGTCGGGTTATTGCCATTGTACCTGAAGGCGACGATACCATTAGCAAAATTGCCGACTACACCATTGAAATTCCTGAAACAGAAGAGCCTTTATCGCCACTGATCTCGGTTATTCCGCTTCAACTCTTGTCGTACCACATCGCGGTGGCCAGAGGTTGCAATGTAGATCAACCGCGTAACTTAGCTAAGTCTGTTACGGTTGAATAAGTTTATTTCAACAAAAAACATGGGTTTCTCTTTTTTTGAAAAAAATTAGAAGCGTTACAAAACTTACAATGATCAATAAGAAAGAGCCAATGGAAATGGAGTACAACTCTCAAAAAGATGAGCTCATCATTCCCGAATATGGTCGCAACGTTCAAAACTTGATCCGTTACGCCAAAACCATTGAAGACGATAACCACCGTCAACAATTCGTAGAGCAAATTATCGATCTGATGATGCAAATGCACCCTCAGAACCGGAATATGGAGGATTATAAAGAAAAGCTATGGAAACATGCTTTTCGCATCGCCGACTATGACCTGCGGGTAAAAGCTCCCAATGGTTTGGTGCCTTCTATTGCCGATACCATGAAAAAACCGGATCGGGTGGAATACCCTGTTCGTGATGCCAAATACCGCCATTATGGCAACAATGTT
The DNA here is from genome assembly GCA_040401995.1 of Saprospiraceae bacterium. Taxonomy (GTDB): domain Bacteria; phylum Bacteroidota; class Bacteroidia; order Chitinophagales; family Saprospiraceae; genus Haliscomenobacter. The sequence continues at coordinate 45,945 of JBBANM010000006.1, read as the reverse complement.
CAGCGCTTGATTACCCGCGCGTTGGAAATGCCGCTCGGCGCCAAACGCGATGGGTTCGTAGCCACCATTGCATCTTACATGAAATTGGCTTACCGCACTTGGAACAAGGAGCACTTCGTCAGCGATGAGGTCATCAAAACGGATTTGGAAGCGCTTTCCGAGGGTCGACTCACTTTGAGTGAAAATACGACCATCGAAAACTTGACCAACGCCAATAGTTCCAACAGCGTGAATCGCCGTCGGCCAGGTCAACCTACCAATAACCGCCAAGGTACTTACCGTAGCAACAACTACGGTAGCCGGGATTCGAGGGATTCGAGGGACAGTGGCGGTCGTGATAACCGCGACAGCAGGGATAGCCGCGATAGTAGAGATAGCCGCGACGGCAGTCGGAGCTATGGCAATCGCCCCAACAAAAGTTTCAGCCAATCTAGACCCAACAACAATAAAAGGAAGTAAAGGGTATGACCTTAGATGCTTTTGAAGTAATTGGCGGCCAACAGCTTAGTGGCGAAATTACGCCACAAGGCGCAAAGAACGAAGCCTTACAAGTGCTTTGTGTTCCTTTGCTGACCAAAGAAAAAATTACCATTTCCAATATACCGGCTATTCAAGATGTCGCTTTGCTCTTGGATCTGCTGGAGGGATTAGGTGTGGTTATCGAAAAAATTGATGCCGACACTTATACGTTGCAAGCCACCAACATCGACTTGGACTATATGGATTCTGCTGCTTTTCACCAAAAAGCTAGCCGTATCCGAGGTTCGGTGATGCTCATCGGGCCTTTATTAGCCCGCTTTGGTAGGGCTTTTTTGCCTAAACCGGGCGGCGACAAAATTGGCCGTCGGCGATTGGATACCCACTTTTTAGGTTTGCAAATGCTGGGCGCAGAGTTTAAGTATGATCCTGATCGCAACTTGTACTTTGTAGAGTCCAAACAGCTCAAAGGGACTTACATCTTGATGGATGAAATCTCTGTAACCGGTACTGCCAACGTAGTGATGGCCGCTGTTTTGGCCAAAGGAACCACCACCATCTACAATGCTGCTTGTGAACCTTACCTACAACAACTTTGCCGTTTGTTGGTCTCTATGGGCGCCAAAATTCAAGGCATTGGTTCCAATTTATTGACCATTGAAGGGGTAGAGGGTTTGCATGGTGCTTCGCTGCGTTTACTCCCTGATATGATTGAAGTGGGCAGTTTTATTGGCATGGCAGCCATGACACAATCAGATATTACAATTAAAAATGCTGGCGTCAACGAATTGGGCATTATCCCACGCATTTTTGAACGCATGGGCATTCAACTCGATATCCAAGGCGATGACATTCATATTCCTGCTCAAGAAGAATACGAGATCCAGAATTTTATCGACGGTTCTATTCTTACCATTTACGATGCTCCTTGGCCAGGTTTCACGCCTGATTTGATGAGCATCATCCTCGTGGTAGCCATTCAAGCCAAAGGAAGCGTATTGGTGCACCAAAAAATGTTTGAAAGCCGCCTGTTTTTTGTCGATAAATTGATTGATATGGGGGCTCAGATCATTTTGTGTGATCCGCACCGGGCTACAGTAATTGGTCTCAATCGCCGCCACCATTTGCGCGGTATCCAAATGACATCCCCTGATATTCGTGCTGGTGTCGCTTTGCTAATTGCTGCTTTATCTGCCAAGGGTAAAAGCGTTATCTACAACATCAATCAGATCGATCGCGGGTATCAATTCATTGAAGAACGACTAAAAGCGCTTGGTGCCCAGATTACTCGGGTGTAAGCACCTGTTTTTGTCTATCAAAAAATTGCCAATTTATTTATGTTGCTTTATAACGTCACCATAAAAATTGATGCCAACGTGCACGAAGAATGGTTGGAATGGATGCGAAATGAACACATTCCAAGAGTGATCAATACCGGTAAGTTTACCAGTCACCGCCTTTGTCGGCTCTTGCATGAAGAAGAGGATGGTCACACTTATGCCATCCAGTATTTTAGCAAGGATTTGGAAACGTTTCAGCGGTATCAGAAAGAAGATGCCTTGCGTTTGCAAAAAGAACATGCCGATAGATTTCCCAACAAATACGTGGCTTTCCGGACCTTGATGGAAGTGCTGTAGACCTTAGGAACGGTTAAACAATAAGTGCTCGCTTTTGACTTGCTCTTTCGCCACCACTCTTCCTATCTTTTTCGTTACAATGCCCCACATTGCTCCTCAAAAGATAGTTGATTGGCAGCAAAATAGCGGCGGCTAAAACGAGCACTTATTATTCACCCGTTCCTTATTTTCTCCCAATTATTTTTCCTAGCGATCTTAGACTTTCTATACTGTGTAAGCTGGCAAAAACGTCAACGAAAGGCATGGCAGCTTGCATTCCCCTCACTTCAGGAGCATACCCTGGCCGGCCTGCCAAGGGATTTAACCAAATGATGCGATCTACCCGACGATGCATCATAGCCATGGCATTTTCGAGCAGATCAATGTCACCGGTATCTACCCCATCGCTCAAAATCAAGATGGTGGCATTGCGGTGAATCAACCGGCGGTATTCCCGACAAAATTGATCAAGCGAACTACCAATCCTTGTCCCTCCCGACCATCCTGGCGCAGTAGCACTTAGTTTTTGCATGGCTGTTTGATAATCGCCCGTTTTTAGTACCGTTGTTACGCGGTACAAATCTGTGGCAAAAACAAAGGTTTCAATGCGTTGACTGGCTGCTTGAAAAGCATAAATAAATTGAATCAAAAACTGGCTGTACAAATCCATTGACTTGCTTACATCACAAAGCAAAACCAACTGGGTCTTCTTTTTTTGCGGTTTCAATTGCGCCAGTTCAATCAGTTCGCCGCCACGCCGTAGGTTCTTGCGCATGGTTCGGCGAAGATCGAGTCTTTTGGGCGTATGCGCGCGCTCCCAACGCCTGCTGATTTGCACGGCCAGGGTGCGCGCAATTTGGCGGATCAGGTGGTGAATTTCCTGGAGTTCATTGGGGGAAAAAAGCGAAAAATCTTTGGTGCTGGTTGATTCCTGAGCGCTGAACTCGGCTAGCGCTATCTCTTCCTCGGCAGGTTTTCCATTTAGCCAGTTTTTCAACGCCAGTAAAGATGGACTGGATTGCTTTTGAGGGGCAGATTTAGGTTTTCGGTCTTTGGCTATTTTTGAGTCAACCGCTTGCTCCAGCTCTTTCCAATATTTCGGATACAGCTCGTCAAATTTTTGTTGTTGTTCCCTACTTTTTGCAACACTGGCTCGTATGGTCAATCGCAAGTTTTCCGCATCGCGAAAAGGATCAAGAATTTCCAGAGCGTGAAACAAAACCGTGGTTTCGGCCGGACCAATGGCAAAGCCATGATCGCGCAAATGCCTACAAAAGGCCAGTAAATTGGCGCTGAGCGAGGTATGGCGGCGCAGCAATTCCATTACAAGTTGTCGAATTTGGAAATCGCGCCTACTTTTTCAAAAAGCGATGTCAGCGAATCTTGTACATGGCGTATATCTTGCCAATCCTTGAGAATGATGCCCAAGGTAGATTCCACCGTTTCTTTATCCAGGTGATCGATGTGCAACGCAGCTAATGCCATTGCCCAATCCAGGGTTTCGGCCACCCCGGGAATTTTTTCCAAGCGCATTTGCCGTACTTCAAGCATAAAGGCGCAAATTTGTCTTCCCAACTGCGCATCAATATTCGGAACCTTACTGCGCACAATTTGCAGTTCTTTTTCAAAACTAGGATAATCGATCCATAGGTACAAACAACGGCGGCGCAGTGCCTCCGACAATTCCCTTACCCGGTTGCTCGTAACAATTACTGTTGGTTTGTGCGTTGCCGAAATGGTGCCAATTTCAGGAATGGTAATCTGCCAATCCGAAAGCACTTCCAAAAGAAAACTTTCAAATTCTTCGTCGGCTCGGTCAATCTCATCAATCAGCAGCACCGGAGCTTTATGCTGAGTAATTGCTTGTAATAAGGGACGCTTGAGCAAAAAACGCTGACTGAAAATGTTTTTCTCTTTTTCTTCCAGCGATGTTTTTTCACTTTCCTCCATTTTTAGATACAACAACTGCTGCTGGTAGTTCCATTCGTAGAGGGCATGGTTGGCATCCAGTCCTTCATAGCACTGCAGTCGGATCAAGTCGGTATCCAAAATTTTTGCCATCACTTTGGCAATTTCCGTTTTACCTACTCCAGCCGGCCCTTCAATGAGTAAGGGTTTTTCCAGCTGCATGGCCAAAAAAACCGATAACACAATGGAACGCTCGGTAATGTAAGCCTGATCGTTCAGCCTTTTTTCAATAGTCTCAAGGGTAATGTGCTGCGGCATAAAAAGAATAAATAAAAAGAGGCTGCCTTGGAACCTATTCAGACCCAGACAACCTCTTTGGGTTGACCATATTTTTTACCCGATAGCTTCGGTCAGCGCACGTTTGGCATAAACACGCGCCAAATGCTGCCGGTACTCTGCCGATGCAGAATTATCACTCAGCAAATCCACGCCATCAGCCGCCAAATCAGCTGCTGCTTTGATGTTTTCTGCACTAGGAGCTTTTCCCGTTAGCGCTGCCTCTACCTTGGCATCTCTAAATGGAGTATCCGCTACTCCGGTAAATGCTACCCGTACGTTTTCGCACACGCCGTTGTTGACGGTCACCACTGCCGCGCAGCCCGTAATCGCAAAACGCGATGCTGGTTGCATGAACTTGTGGTAGCTAGAATGGGTATTGGCAGCTGGAACTGGAATACGGATTTCGGTAATGATCTCGCCGGTTTGTAGGGCTGTAGTAAAAAAGCCTACAAAAAACTCACCAGCAGGAATTATCCGCTCGCCGCTTTTGCTGCGCACAACAATGCTAGCGTCGGAAGCGATGATTGAAGCGGGCCAGTCGGCAGCTGGATCGGCGTGGGCAATACTGCCGCCCAAAGTGCCCACATTGCGTACTTGCACATCGCCAATAAGCTCCGCAGATTGCGGCAGCATCGGGATGTGTTTTTGCAACAACTCCGAATTAGCGATATCATCATGCGTAGTGCCCGCGCCAATGGCAATATAGGCGCCATCTAGTTTGATGTAACGCAATTCTTTGATTCGACCTATGTCGATCAAAGCCCCTGGTTGGTTAAGTCGCAATTTCATGGCCGGGATAAGGCTGTGCCCTCCCGCCAATATTTTCGCATCATCAGCATGTTGGCTCAACAAATCGAGGGCCTCGTCTACCGAATGTGCGCGATGGTATGCAAAGTTTGCTGGAATCATTCTTTTTTGTTTTTTGAATCACCAATTTGTATTAAAAACCGGATCCTTAAGCGTGCATAGCGCGCCAAACACGTTCTGATGTCAATGGCATTTCCAGGTTTTTGATGCCAAAACCGGAAAGGGCATCCATCACTGCGTTAACTACCGCTGGAGTAGACCCGATACAACCTGCTTCACCAGCGCCTTTTACACCCAGTGGGTTGTGCGGACAAGGCGTTACCGTCCGATCAATTTCGAACGAAGGCAGATCATCGGCACGCGGCATGGCATAATCCATGTACGAAGCGTTGACCAATTGACCGTCTTCGTCGTAAATAGCGCCTTCCAAAAGTGCTTGTCCGATACCTTGTGCCAATCCTCCATGAATTTGGCCATCAACAATCATTGGGTTGATCACGTTGCCTACATCATCAACGGCGATGAAACGATTGAGTTTAACTTTTCCCGTTTCTGCATCCACCTCTACCACGGCAATGTGGCAACCAAATGGATAGGTAAAATTGGTGGGGTCATAGAAACTAGAAAAATCTAAGCCCGGTTCCAAATTTTGCGGATAATCGTGAGGCACATATGCGGTAAGCGAAATATCGCCAAAGCTGATGCTTTTATCCGTTCCTTTTACCGTCCATTTTCCTTCAGCATATTCCAGGTCTTCTACCGCTGCTTCCAATTTATGGGCAGCAATTTTAGCGCCTTTTTCGAGTACTTTGTCTAAGCTCTTCACTATGGCGCTTCCGCCTACTGCCAAAGAACGTGACCCGTAAGTACCCATACCAAACGCAACTGAATCAGAATCGCCGTGAATGATTTCCACATCTTCCATAGCGATGCCCAAACGATCGGCAACAATTTGCGAAAAGGTTGTTTCATGACCTTGTCCATGCGAGTGCGAGCCGGTGTATACGCTTACTTTACCGGTGGGTTGCACGCGTACTTGCGCAGACTCAAACAAGCCAGCGCGTGCGCCGAGCGCTCCCACAACAGCAGAAGGAGCAATACCGCAAGCCTCTACATAAGTTGAAAATCCAATTCCCAACAGCTTGCCATGTTTGCGGGCTTCTGCTTGTTCGGCGCGGAATTGTTGGTAACCTACCATTTCCAAACCGCGATCTAGTACCGCTTTGTAGTTACCGCTGTCATATTGCAAAGCCACCTGGGTTTGATACCCTGGCTGGGTAACGCCATCAAAAGGTGGAATGAAGTTTTTATATCGCAGTTCAGCAGGATCCATGCCCATCTCCAGTGCTGCAGTATCCATCAAGCGTTCTAGCAAGTAGGTTGCTTCTGGGCGACCAGCGCCGCGATAAGCATCAATGGCTACGGTATGTGTAAATACCCCTTTGAGGTCGATATGGATTTTTGGTGTGGTGTACAAACCTTGCAACAAAGTTCCATGCAACCAAGTAGGTACTGCTGGTGCAAAAGTGGACAAGTAGGCGCCCAAGTTCGCAATGGTATTCACCCGAAGACCTACAATGTTGCCTTCTTTGTCAAAACCCATTTCAGCAGTTGTTGCATGGTCACGACCGTGCGCATCTGTCAAAAAGGCTTCGGTGCGACCAGAAGTCCATTTTACCGGACGGCCAATTTTTTTAGAACACCAGGTTACCAATGCTTCCTCGGTATAATGGAAAATTTTGCTGCCAAAACCACCACCTACATCTGGGGCAATTACCTGCACTTTATGCTCAGGAATACCCAGTACAAACGCCGCCATCAACAAGCGAGTAAGGTGAGGGTTTTGCGAAGTAGTATATAAGGTGTATTTTTCGTGCGCTTCATTGTAATGACCAATGGCCGAGCGCGGCTCCATGGCATTGGGAATCATGCGCTGGTTGATGATATCTAGCTTAGTAATGTGGTGTGCACCAGCCAAAGCAGCATCAACTTCCGCTTTAGGGTTACCCAATTCCCAATCGAAACAGACGTTGTTGGGAGCATTGTCGTGTACCAGCGGAGCGCCAGCTTTCACTGCATCTGCAGGAAGTGCTACTGCCGGAAGTACATCATATTCAATATTTACAGCCTCCGCTGCATCAATTGCGGTAGCCTGATCTTCGGCAATAACGATTACGATGCCGTCGCCTACACACAAAGCCTTGTCGGTTACCAACAGTGGGTGAGGCGGCTCCTTCATCGGATCGCCATTTTTAAAATTAATCACCCAGCCAGTAGGAACGCCTACAATCCCAGTAGCTGAAATGTCGGCGCCCGTAAAAATTGCAACTACACCCGGCATGGCCAAAGCCGCGCTGGTATCGATGCTAAGGATGCGAGCATGTGCATAAGGACTGCGCACGATCACGGCATGCGTCATATTAGGAATAACGATATCATCGGTATAGCTGCCTTGGCCAGTGATAAAGCGTTTGTCTTCAACGCGTTTGATGGATTTACCTATGTAAGTCATATTACCGCAACTTTAGTGTCCTGAATTTTTTTTGCTGCATACTGAATCGATTTTACAATGTTGTGGTAGCCGGTACAGCGACAAAAGTTTCCTTCCAATGCTTCGCGAATTTCTTGTTCTGATGGGTCTGTGTTGCGTTGCAGTAAATCGGCTGCAGCCATGATCATTCCTGGCGTACAAAATCCACACTGAAGGCCATGTTCTTCCTTGAAACCTTCTTGGATCGGATGTAGGTGATCGTGCTGGCCGATGCCTTCAATGGTAGTAATCTCGCTGCCATCAGCTTGTACCGCCAAAACCGTACAAGATTTAACAGCTTTTCCGTCCAATAAAATGGTACAGGCGCCGCAACTGGTCGTATCGCAACCTACATGCGTACCAGTTAAATGAAGCGACTCGCGCAAGTAGTATACCAACAATTGCCGGGGTTCTACCTGGGTGGTATACTGCTTGTTGTTAATAGTTACCGAAATGCTAACTGACATTGGTTGACAAAATTTGAGTGAAATAAGACGATTGAGCTACAAGATCTATGGCTGAGTTGGTGCAATTCTTTTCATACCTATCAACAACTCATCCCTTAAAGAACGTCAAAAAAATTTTGAATTGCTCTAAGATAAAAAAATAATATTGGGTAATAGAAGACTAAAATGCAATTTAGAATCAGTTTAAAGAAAAGGTCATATCAAAAAAACAGAATCCTGTCGTTGCCTAAAAAATGATTAATTTAGAGGCCATGAAACAGCGGTTTTTTTTGAAAGCTGGGCGTATCCTTTTCGTTCGCTTCAATGGCTGCCAAAACAAAAACCTGAACTCATTTGTATCCCATACAGTCAGGAAAAGCATACACAAACTGCAGAATCAGCAAAGAATGAAAATTGGTATCGTATGTTACCCCACTTACGGTGGTAGCGGGGTAATGGCCACAGAACTTGGCATTGGATTGGCAAAGAAAGGCCACGAAGTCCATTTCATCACTTATAAAAGACCGGCACGGCTTTCGCATTTTACCGAAAACGTGTTCTATCACGAAGTAGACACCGATGAGGAATACCCGCTTTTTGAATATACGCCTTATGATACTGCCCTGACCAGCAAATTGGTGGATGTGGTGCAATATGAAAATATCGACATCCTTCATGTGCACTATGCTATTCCGCACGCTGCTGTAGCTTATATGGCAAAAAAAATTCTGCTCACCCAGGGGCGCTACTTACCGGTCATTACTACTTTACACGGAACGGACATTACCTTGGTGGGAAAAAATAAATCGTTTGCTCCGGTTGTGCAGTTTTCCATCAATAAATCGGATGGCGTAACTGCGGTTTCGAACAGCTTACGTCAACAGACTTACGACAACTTCAACATCACCCGCCCCATAGAAGTAATTTACAATTTCATCGATTTCAGTCGTTTCCGCAAAAGCAATAAAGATCACTTCAAAAAAGCCATCGCTCCAAACGGTGAGCGCATCCTCATTCACGTTTCCAATTTCCGCAAAGTCAAACGCACCGAGGATGTGGTGAAAATTTTTGCCATCGTCAACAAAGAGATGCCTTCTAAACTTTTGCTTATTGGCGATGGGCCGGAACGCCGCAACGCCGAAGAGCTCACCCGCTCACTGGACTTGGAAGACGATGTGCGTTTCCTAGGCAAACAAGATGCCATTGAAGAATTGATGGCCGTAGCGGATCTATTTTTGATCCCATCGGAAAAAGAAAGTTTTGGATTGGCAGCACTGGAAGCCATGGCGTGCGAAGTACCGGTTATTTCTACTAATGCCGGCGGATTGCCCGAGGTAAACATCCATGGCGAAACGGGGTACTTAAGCGACGTGGGTAACGTAGAAGAAATGGGCTACTACGCGGTTTCCATTTTGAAAGACGACGCGGTGTTGCAACAATTCCGCGCCAACGCCTTAGCCCAAGCCAAGCGTTTTGACATCGACGTTATTTTGCCGATTTATGAAGCCTATTATGAAGAAATCCTAAAATCTGCGTTATTGTTAAAGTAGACGAGCCAAACTGTTCTGAATGAAATCAAAAACGATTAAGATATTCACGATTTGCTTCCCTATGTGTAAGCGGCGATTTTTGTTGTTTGTCTTTTTCCTTCCTTTCCTTTCTGCTTTTTTGCACGCTCAAAAAAATAGTTCCACAGATCTAACTGCATATGTCAACTCCTTTATCGGTACACTTGGCGCGGGCGGCCAAAACCCTGGCGCGTGTTTTCCATTTGGGATGGCGCATTTCGGCCCCGACAACAAAGGAAAACGTCCCAACGAAGTTTCCATTTACCAGTTTGGTAATCCCGAAATATACGGTTTCAACATTGTACAACTGAGCGGCTCGCCTTGCGCAGGCTTGGGCGGGATAGCCATTATGCCCGCTTTTGATAATGACAATCCAGTTGATCTTCACAAAAAATACAGCGCTGAAACCGCAAAACCCGGTTATTACTCGGTGGTTTTGGACGGACAAATTAAAACCGAACTCACCGCTTCTACCCGCGGAGGAACGGCCAAGTTGACGTATCCAGCAGGAAAAAACCCACAGATCGCAGTAGATTTATCCAGTTTTGCCGCTGGGCAAAACGAATTTTTTTTACAATTTATCTCCCCTACTGAACTAGAAGGTTTCCGCACCGATGGGCAGTTTTGCGGCAAAGAAGGGCAACATGATTTGTATTTTGTGATCCGTTTTAGCCAAGCTGCTACCAGTCAAAAAATTATCGTTGATGGCAAACCGATCACCGAAACGCGTTTGCGAGCCGATCAAGGGAACATTAAAGCAACGGCTGGGTTTGCGGGTGTTTTGGGCGGCGAGCTCCTCGTTCGTATCGGCATCTCCTACCTTTCTATCGATAATGCCCGTTTGAACCTCAATGCTGAATTAGGCGAGAAAACATTTGACGCCGTTCGCGATGCCGCCGCCGCAGCTTGGCAAGAACGCCTGCAAGTGGTGCAAGTAGAAGGCGAACACGAGGAGGATAAGGTGAAATTTTACACCGCTTTGTATCATACCATGAGCCAGCCCAACATCCTGCAAGATATAAATGGCGAATATCCGGCCATGGAAAAAGAAACAGTTGCCAAAGCGGGCAAAGGCCGCAATCGGTACTCCAATCTTTTTTTACCCAATACCTACCGCACACTGCATCCACTGTTTTGTTTGCTTTACCCGGAGGTACAATCGGACATCATCCATTCCCTCTTGGCAATGCGTCGTGAGAGCGGTTGGCTACCACAGTGGGAATTGATCAGTAAGGAAAAAGCGGCTCGTAATGGCGATCCAGCCGCCATCGTGATCAATGATACTTATCAACGCGGCATTCATGACTTTGATGTGGAAATCGCTTACAACGCCTTGCTCAACAATGCCCGCAATGTCTATACCGTAGGAAAAACGGTTTACGTACGCAAAGCCAGCAGCGAATATTTTAACAACATCGGCTACATTACCCAAAATGCCAAAGGCCCAGGACAAGAAGTATGGGGAAGTGTATCTACCACCCAAGAATACAATTTAGCGGATTGGAACATTGCCCAACTCGCCAAATCGCTCAATAAACCACTGGAACAAACCTTTTTGCAGCGGGCTTCGCAAGGGCATCGGATGCTGTTTGATCTCCAGACCAGATTTTTTCGTCCGCGGATGGCCAATGGCGAGTTCATGAGTCCCTTCAACCCCCTTGCGCAAACGGGTGAAACGGGAGCTTCGGGCAGTGGTGGTCCAGGGTTTGTCAATGGAAATGCCTGGCAATACCGCTTTTTTGTACCGCATGATCAGCCTGGGCTGGTTGAGTTAATGGGCGGCGCTCGTCCTTTCGCTGATACGTTGCAACGTTTATTTGACCGCCAGCAGTTCTCTTTTGCTACTCCTGCAGATTGGGCATATCCTTATTTGTTCAATGATGTAAAAGGCGACGAATGGCGCACCCAGGAAATTGTTCGCCAATTGGTGAGTAGTGCATTCTCTACCAAACCCGATGGCTTGCCGGCCAGCGATCAATCGGGCGGTTTAGCGGCTTGGTTGGTGTATGCGATGCTGGGTTTGTACCCCGATTGTCCGGGTAAACCAACGTACCAAATTGGAATTCCCGCTTTTTCAAAAATAACCATCCAGCTCCACTCCAAATACTACGAAGGAAAAACTTTGGTGATTGAAACCAAGGGCAACAAAGGGAGCAACCTTTTTGTGCGCGAAGCACGCTGGGATGGAAAAAAACTCGACGGCTTTTCAGTTAACCATGAAGCGCTGGTGAAAGGCGGAAAGCTGATTTTGACTTTGGGGAAGAATGAGTAGGTATGTTGCTCTGAATTAGCAAAATGAATCAAAAAACCGGTATATCACTTAGCACAAAAGGATTTAAATAGTACGATTAATGATAAATTGATCTTCGGTTTCATTTATTTGATATTCTAAAAATATGTCAATTGGATCACAAAAATTACTTGCCCCCGATCCAAGTGAAAAATAGATTTTATTGGCATCATAAGTCTTCTTGATAATGCTACTTAAGATAAGGTGATTCGTCATAAAATAAGATCCCGCTGTTTCCCTCTTATTACCTATAAAATCCTTTGACGGGTGGGCATTGCAATTCAGCAGAGGGGTTGAATATTTTTGAATTAATTTCTCCCAAGCAGTTATATTATCATTACTTATTACGTCTATAGAATTTGAAATACCATATCTAAGCTCAGTTTCCCTTATAAATTTGGTGAAATTCTGCCAGTCATTTTTTGAAAACGCTTTCAACCTCTTTATCCTAATTCCATATTTTTCAAGACATTTTTTGTCCACATAGCTAATTGCTTTGAATGGATTATAATTAAGTGAATTGACTTCGATATACCAAGCAACCACCCTTTTACTAAATTCAGAATCTCCTGTCCAATTCGGAGGCAAATCCTTACGGTTTGAATATTTGCGATAAATATCTTTTGATTTATTGATGTATTCATCTAATCTAAATGGACGGAAGAAACAGAGGGAATCGGATAGATGCCTAGCACTCTCCTTGAAATCAACGTTCTTTTTAGAATCACATCCATTTAAGAAGATACAATACAAATAACATAAGCAAATGAAGTTATGATTCAATTTTGTGGTCAGGGTTCCGAAACTTATGGTATCAAAGTATGGCAAGTAGTTAGAGCGTTTTTTTAAATAAATTGATTTCGTCGTCTCTAAAGATAATCAATTTAGAGCTCTAATTGCAAGTCGCTGTTTCGTATTTAACATGTAACACCTGCCAAGTCCTGCAAGCTAGTGCTACGCAATCTAAGAAGTTTTCCAAAAAACAACTAAAAGTTTTTATTAGATAATTAAAAAACTTTTTATTTTGCAGCACTAACCTCACAAAAAATGGCCAATAACTACGACCGGATTTTTAAGGAGAACATCGACTCGATCTTGTTAACGCTGCTAAAAAAGTTAGTAGGGCTGGATCCGCCCAAATTAGCGCCAGTAGATGCCAAGCTTCAAGTTACTCAAGAAGCGGAGATGGATCACATCCGCCGGGTGGTGCATGATGACGACCCCAAGCAGGACTATGGCTTGCAAATTGAGTTCCACATCAAAGATGAAGATTTGCGCAAACGCAATTTGCTCCATTACGCCCTTTTTCACCATATTACGGGGTTACCCCTCCGGCAAATTGTGATTTATGGCGGAATGGGAACGCCCTTGCACATCCAACAGGATCAGTTGGCGCTGAGCGGACTTGACCTAAAATTTCAAGTAATCGTACTCAAACAAGTGCCAAAAGAGGTGTTTATTAACTCTAATGTGCCCGAAGAAGTGATACTGGCCATTCTTTGTGACTTCGGGGAAGATCAACCTCAACAGGTTGTTCAGCAAATTTTACAACACCTAAACGAGATCCTCCGTCAGTCCAATCGAATCAAAAAGTATCAGAAACAATTGTTAACTTTATCACATTCAAGAGCTTGTTCCAGGTTCTGGTTCGCGCTACAAATGGCGAAAATCCACCCCAATTTCGTTCCAAAAATGCTCATGTAGCGCTGCTACACTCCGCTTTTTGCGCCCCATTGGGATGAATTTTCGCTCATTTTCGCACTCGAACCAGAACCTCGAACAAGCTCTAAGAAAAATGGAACTCATTGTTAAAACTGAAGTGGAAGCCATGACTATTCATTACGACATTGAAACCGACGGCCTTTATTTGCAAGGTAAGGAGGAAGGTATCGAGAGAGGCATTGAAAAAGGCATTGAAAAAGGCATTGAGAAAGGTATCGAATTAGAAAAGCAGCAGCTTGTCCATAAACTCTGGATATTTCAGGAAAACTCATTGGAAAAGATGGCCTTTCTCGTGGATCTAAGCCCTGAGCGGGTCACCGAAATTATTTTAGCACACCTCCAATCTAAGGGGCTGAGCGAAGTGGAGGCAACTCAAGCTATAGCGGCTTATCAAGCTCAATTTGAGTCGAAATAACTCAGTTGTTAGCACCTAACTTCTGAATCGAGTTAACAAGGGAATTTCGAACTTGGTATGGATTCTTTTTGAATGAGGAAAGCAAATGGTAAAATTTCATCAAGAAACCATATCGGATCGCAGGCTTTTACGCGCATAAGACAAAAGAGGCATTTTATACCCCCATTTTTCATAAGCTTAATCTCTTTTTCTTCTCAAAAAACATTTCGGCTTTTCCTTTGCATGCAGTTGTATAGCGATAGGTCGTTGTAATTTCTAAAATTTTTCGGCCTGAAATTTTTCCTTTAAACTGGATGGAAGAAAAATCGAGTTCATTACACCCTTCAATATTCATTTTGTTTTCAAGTATAATAAATGGCTGATGCTCTGAAACACCCTTGTCTTCATAGGTCAACAAACAAAAGGATGCCCGTTCTCGGTTATAAAATGCTGCGACCATCAATTTATTCTTAGGAATTCCCGCTAGTTCATAGTAATTATCAAATGCTAAAACACCAATTGAATCTAGATGACTAGTTTTGTAAATAATATAATGCGTTTTCAAAATCCTTGGCGCTTTTTTTAAAGTCGCAAAAGCTAAACATTCATAATTAGCATTATACACTTTGGGATTATTCTCCATTCTTATCGAATCAACGAAAGGGACAAATTCTTCACCTTGCTTTGACAACTTCAAAAGCAAAGCCTCTTGGTTATCACACACATTTCCCTGGCATAGCGATAAGAACAATACGACCATCACTATGATTGAAATGTAGACTAGATTAAGGTCTCGTTTTACCTGCCACATCGTATTTGGATTCGTTCTGGAGGGCTTGTACAGAATTCAAAATGATCCAAAAATCAAACAAATAACTCATTTACAATGGATTACTAAAAATCATATCAAAATTAAGCAGTTACGATTAGCTTTAACACACTTTTTGAACTATCTCGCAATTTAGAAAATCCCTATCTATGCCGCCCCTCCAACACCTTTACCACTTCACCCAAATCATGTCCCTTTGCCGCCAGTAAAATCAGGTAGTGGTACATTAAATCAGCAGCTTCGTTTAAAAACAGCTCCGTGTTGTTGTCTTTGGCTTCAATGACCAATTCCACTGCCTCTTCGCCTACTTTTTGTGCTACTTTGTTGATGCCCCTCTGAAATAGTTTGGAGGTGTAAGATGAGTCCGATGGGTGATCCCGACGCTCGTGGATGATGTTTTCCAGCGTTTGCAAAAAATGCAGCGGGCGGTTGTCTTCATTAAAACAGGTGTCGGCGCCGGTATGACAAGCCGGCCCCACTGGGTGTACCTTGATCAGCAAGGTATCCTGATCACAATCTACTTTTAGATCAACTACATTGAAAAAATTGCCCGAGGTTTCGCCCTTCGTCCACAAGCGATTTTTGCTGCGACTGAAAAAAGTAACCACTTTATCGGCTATCGTTTTTTGCAGCGCTTCCTCATTCATATAGCCCAGCATCAACACCTTGTCGGTATTGGCATCTTGAATGATAGCGGGAATCAAACCGCCCGTTTTTTGAAAATCCAATTCGCTTGGTTGTATAACACTCATTTATCCTTGGCTTTATTCCGTGATGCGCATGGTGACGCCCTCGGTTTGCAAATAATTTTTCAAATCGGGGATGGGGATTTCACCAAAATGGAACACGCTCGCCGCCAATCCGGCATCGGCTTTTCCAGTGGTAAAAACCTCGAGAAAGTGCTCGCGTGCACCCGCGCCACCGCTGGCGATCACCGGTATCGAGAGCATCTCCGAGATCCGGGCAGTGGCCTCAAGGGCAAAACCCGTTTTCACGCCATCATGATCCATAGAAGTGAAGAGAATTTCTCCGGCGCCACGAGATTCTGCTTCTTTTACCCATTCAAAAAGGCGCAGCTCTGTTGGAATACGGCCGCCGTTGAGGTGCACGATCCACTCGCCGTCGATCATGCGGGCATCTACCGCCAGCACCACAAACTGATTGCCAAAATTCAACGCCAAATCGTCGATGAGCTGGGGGTTGCGCACGGCCGCCGAGTTGATCGACACTTTATCTGCACCGGCCGCCAGCAAAGCATCTGCATCTTCGATGGAACTCACACCGCCGCCAATGGTAAAGGGGATATTGAGTCGGCGGGCAATGTTGCGCGCCAATTCCGACATTGTTTTGCGTTTTTCATGGGTGGCGGTGATGTCCAAAAAAACCAACTCATCCGCGCCTTGCTCGCTGTATTTTGCGCCAAGTTCTACGGGGTCTCCCGCATCGCGCAGGTTGACGAAATTGACGCCCTTGACGGTACGCCCGTCTTTGATATCCAAACAGGGGATGATGCGTTTTGCTAACATAGGTCTATATTTTTAAGGCTAATTTTGGGCAGGAAAATTGGTCATCTCACTCAGCTCTTTGAGGCTGATTTTGCCTTCGTAAATGGCTTTCCCCACAATAGCGCCATAGCAGCCACTATCCCGCAAATGCTTCAATTCGGCCATGGTGGTAACTCCGCCGCTGGCAATGAGGTACAAATCGGGTAATTCCTCGCGGATGGATTGATAGGTTTCCAGTGCGCTGCCTTGCAACAAACCATCTTTCGATACATCCGTTGAAATGGTGTAGCGGATGCCTTGATCAAAGTAATGTTTGAGAAAGGCAAACAATTCCAAATCACTTTGTTCCTGCCAGCCGGTGACCACTATTTTTCCGTCGCGAAAATCGGCGCCTAAAATGATGCGATCGCTGCCGTAAGTGGTGAGCCAATGCAAAAAAACATCGGGTTCCTTAACCGCAATGGTACCGCCAGTAACCATTTGCGCGCCGCTCTCAAAAGCAATCCGCAAATCATCGGGCGATTTGAGTCCGCCGCCAAAATCGATGAACAGGTTGGTTTGTGAGGCGATGCGCGCCAATACTTTGTGGTTGACGATCTGTTTGGCTTTTGCGCCATCCAAATCCACCAAGTGCAGGCGGCGGAGTCCGGCTGCTTCAAAAGCTTTGGCTACTTCCAAAGGGTCTTCGTTGTATACTTTCATTTGCGCATAATCACCTTGGGAAAGGCGCACGCATTTGCCGTCAATGATATCGATTGCTGGGATAATGAACATAGGTGTTATTTTTTACGAGCGTGTAAATTCTTTTTTGCCCTAGATGCTCAAAAAATTGCGCAAAATTTGCTCCCCAATTTTTCCCGATTTTTCCACGTGAAATTGAGTCGCAAAAAAATTATCCTTGCGCAACCCGGCGCTGAACGGGTGCACGTACTCGCTGCGCGCAGTGGTGTAAGGCCCCTCCTCCACATAGTAACTGTGTACATAGTAGACATAGCCATTTTCCAAATCGGGTGTAAACAGTTCGTCTTGGCAATGCGTCAAGCTGTTCCAACCCATATGGGGTACTTTTTCATGGTGAAGCGGCTGAAACCTACGTACTTGCTGGGGTATGATGCCCAAACAAGGAGTATCGTTTTCTTCGGAATGAGCACACAGCATTTGCATGCCCACGCAGATGCCCAAAACCGGCTGCGTAAGACTGCGGATCAAATCATCCAAACCGCGTTCGCGCAAAAAAGCCATAGTGGTGCTGGCTTCGCCCACACCAGGAAAAATCACTTTATCAGCAGCGCGAATGAGGTTGTGGTCGCCAGTTAGAATGGCTTCCGCTCCTACTCGTTCCATGGCAAAAAGCACCGATTGTACGTTACCGGCGTTGTAGTCGATGATGGCAATCATATCCTATCTTTTGGTCTATAGAACTCCCTTGGTGGAAGGCAATTCTTGATTGTTGGGGTCTTTATGTTTTGCTTGGCGGATAGCGCGGGCAAATGCTTTAAAAATGGCCTCAATTTTATGGTGCTCATTGGTACCTTCTACTTTGATGTTGAGGTTGCAGAGCGCAGCATCGCTAAAGGATTTGAAAAAATGCTGGAACATCTCCGTGGGCATTCCTCCTACTTTTTCGCGCTGAAACGGCGCATCCCATACCAACCAAGGTCGACCGCTAAAATCAATGGCTACTTGTGCCAAACTATCGTCCATAGGCAAAAGGCAAGATCCGTAGCGTTCAATACCGCGTTTGTCGCCCAATGCTTGGCGGAATGCTTCCCCGAGCGCCAAAGCTGTGTCTTCAATGGTGTGGTGCTCGTCGATGTGCAAATCGCCGGCTACTTTGATATCGAGGTTGCAACCGCTGTGTTTGGCCAATTGATCCAGCATGTGGTCAAAAAAACCAATACCCGTTTGGTGTTGGTAACGGCCTTGGCCATCAAGGTCCAGTTTGACTTCAATGTATGTTTCGTGGGTGCTGCGACGGATATTGGCGCTGCGGTTGCGGCTTTTTAGAAACCGATATACAGCGCTCCAGTCGCTGGTTTCAAGTACGATGGTGGAACCCATCTCTGCCTGTTTGCCTTCAATTTCGTTGGCACCCAGGTTGGGGTCATTGTTCAACCAAATGGCTTTTGCCCCCATGTTTTTTGCCAACTCCACATCGGTTAGTCGATCGCCGATGACCAAAGAATTGGCGATGTCGTAACTGCCATCCAGATAATGAAGCACTAGTCCGGTTCCTGGTTTACGCGTTGGTGCATTTTCATGTTTGAACGTGCGATCGATCAGGATCTCTTTGAATTCAATGCCTTCGTTGGAAAAAGCTTTGAGAATGGCGTTTTGTGCTGGCCAAAAAGTATGCTCTGGAAAAGAATTAGTTCCCAAGCCATCTTGATTGGTGATCATCACCAACTCATAATCCAGTTCTTGAACGATCCGCGAGAGGTATTGAAACACTTGCGGGTAGTATTCAATTTTTTCAATAGCATCCACTTGATAATCGTGGGGCTCCAGCACCATCGTACCATCGCGGTCCAAAAACAGAATTTTTTTCATGCTATACGGGTTTTTAAAGCATTGATCAAAGCAGCATTTTCATCCGGACGGCCAACTGTGATGCGCAACGACCCTTCGATCAGGCGCACGTTCGCGCGACTGCGCACGATGATGCCTTTTTCCACCAAAAACTGATACCAAGCTACGGCATTATCCACCTTTACCAGAATAAAATTGGCATCACTGGGGTAAATTTTTTCCACAAATGGCAAGTCCTGCAATGCCAAGATCAGTTGTGCTCTTTCTTGGAGCAGGGTTTGCACCATCTCGTCTTTTTTGGCAACGTCTTCGGTCAGAATTTTCAGGGCTGCTTGCTGCGTAAGTTGATTGAGGTTGTAAGGCGGTTTTACCTTATTGAACAAACCGATGATTTCCTTACTCGCAAACGCCATGCCTAAGCGCAAGCCCGCCAAACCCCAAGCTTTTGAAAAGGTTTGAAACACCACCAAATTGGGCAAATCTGACAATAAAGTAAGACAACTCGGTTGATCTGAAAAATCGGTGTACGCTTCGTCAACCACTACGATCCCTGGAAAACGTTGGGCTAAAGTTTGGATGGTTTCCAAATCTACGTTGTTCCCGGTTGGATTATTGGGGGTGCAGATGAAGAGGATTTTGCTTTGCGGGTTGATAGCCACCAAAATGGCCTCCACATCCGGCTGAAAATCAGCAGTTAGCGGAATGCCCACTACCGCAACATCAGCAATATCGGCCGAAACCTGGTACATGCCATAGGTAGGCGGCAAGGTGATGATGTGATCCACACGGGGTTCGCAAAAAATACGCACCACCAAGTCAATCGCTTCGTCGCTGCCGTTGCCCAAAAATATTTGTTCAACCTGCACGCCTTTCAATTCGCTGACCCGCTCTTTTAATTTCCATTGCAAGGGATCAGGGTAACGATTAAGCCCCGTTTCAAAGGGGTTCTCGTTGGCATCCAAAAATATCTCCGCCGCGCCTTTGAATTCACTGCGTGCGGAGGAGTAAGGCGTCAGTTGACGGATATTTTTACGAACCAAGACATCTAAATTCATGACTAGGCATTTTTTGATGAAGAACCCTCTAAGCGAATACGCACTGCCTGCTGGTGGGCCACCAGCTCTTCGGCGATGGCCATTTCTTCTACCACCGGCCCCAGTATGGCTAAACCTTCCTGGGAAACCTGCTGAAAAGTGATTTTTTTGACAAAAGAATCTAACGACACCCCGCTGTAGGCACGGGCATGGCCATTGGTAGGCAAGGTGTGATTGGGGCCTGAAGCATAATCGCCCACCGATTCGGGCGTAAAATTGCCCATAAACACCGATCCAGCATTGATGATCTGCTCCGCCATAATTTCCACCGCCTGCACCGATAGAATCAAATGTTCGGGAGCATAGGCGTTGATAAGGTCTACGGCCTCTTCATAATCCGCCACTACGATGGCCATGCTATTGTTCAAGGCTTTGCGGGCAATTTCTGCTCGGGGCAACCGAGCCACTTGAAGTTCCAATTCCTGCTGAACCCGCGCCACAAAATTTTCGGTAAACGCCACGAGCACCACCTGGCTATCCGCGCCATGTTCTGCTTGCGACAACAGATCCGCCGCTACAAAGGCCGGAGAAGCTGATTCATCGGCACATACCAATACTTCTGAAGGGCCTGCGGGCATGTCGATGGCCGTTCCGGCGCGACTCACTCTTTGCTTAGCAGCCGTAACATATTGGTTGCCGGGGCCAAAAATTTTATACACTTGCGGTACCGATTCCGTGCCGTAAGCCATAGCGCCAATGGCTTGTACGCCGCCGGCCTTAAATATTTTGGTAACGCCCACCAACTGGGCAGCAAAAAGAATAGCCGGGTGAATTTGACCGTCGCGGTTAGGCGGCGAGCACAACACGATCTCTTTACAACCCGCCAAACGCGCCGGCACGCCCAACATCAGCACGGTGGAAAAAAGCGGCGCGGTACCCCCTGGGATGTACAACCCAACTTTTTCGATGCCCACGTTTTTTCGCCAGCAGCGCACGCCGGGCATGGTTTCAATCACTTCCGGTTGTACAACCTGTTGGGCATGAAAGGTTTCAATATTTCGTTGAGCGGTGCGAATCGCCGCTTTGAGCTCGTTGGTAAGCAAACTTTCAGCGCGGAGGAGTTCTTCGTTGCTGACTTGTAAATCGGTTAATTCCGCCCCGTCAAAACGCGCGGTGTATTTTTTTACCGCCGCATCGCCCGTACTGCGGATGTCATCGAGGATACCGATTACCGCGTCTTCCAATTGAGCAGTGTCCATTGCGGGGCGTGCCAGTAAGGTAGGCCACGCACTTTTGGGCGGGTACAGATAGGTTTTCATATGATCATTTTTTGAATGGGGATTACCAGAATACCTTGAGCTCCAAGTTCACGCAATTGGTCAATGATTTCCCAAAAACGATTTTCGCTGATTACGGTGTGTACGGAACTCCAGCCTGGAGTGGCCAAAGGCATCACCGTAGGACTTTTCATACCCGGTAAAATTTCAAGAATTTTATCCAGTGATTCGCTTGGCGCGTTCATCAACAGGTATTTATTGTTTTGGGCGGCCAATACCGATTTGATGCGGAAAAGCAATTTATCGAGCAAGACACGTTTTTCAGGTGAGAGCTTGCGGCTGGCAAAAAGCTTAGCTTCTGATTTTAGCAACACGTCTTTTTCTTCTAAGCCATTCATGAACAAGGTATTGCCCGAGCTCACCAAATCGCAAATTGCATCGGCCAGGCCAATATTGGGCGCAATTTCTACTGATCCCGAAATTTCGTGGATCTCGGCTTCAATGTTGTTTGCCCGTAAAAATACCCGCAAAGAATTGGGGTAAGAAGTGGCGATGCGTTTGCCCTGTAGCCAGGTGTTGGAGAGATATTCGGTGCCTTTGGGTACTGCGATCGACAAGCGGCATTTGGAAAAACCCAGAGCCAGTACTGGCTGGAGTTCTTTTTCTTTTTCTACCACGGTGTTTTCCCCTAAAATGGCTAGGTCAGCGACGCCGTCGTATACATACTGCGGGATATCAGAATTGCGGAGGTAAAAAATATCGAGCGGAAAACCGCTGGCTGATACTTTTAACTGATCGCGACCTTCATCGATGCGGATGCCGCATTCGCGAAGCAACTCGAGGGAGCCATCCAAAAGACGACCCGATTTTTGTACTGCAATTTTAAGGTTCGTTTCCATAATGGTTGTGTTTTTGCTTGGGTATTGGATATGGGTAAAACGAAAAGAGGCCTACCAGCAAATGGTAGGCCTCTTTTATTCGAGTACTCGCGTTTTGTGTATCCGCACAATTGCTCCACCATTCGCCCTAGCGGGAGAAGAAATGATGGTGATGATGTACGGTTGCAAAAAACATGTGTTCCAAGTTTGGTGGTGCGGGCAGGAATTGAACCAGCGACACCAGGATTTTCAGTCCTGTGCTCTACCAACTGAGCTACCACACCAAATTATTTATTTAAAAAACGCCGTTTTTCAAAGGCGTGCGCAAATATACGTGATTATTTATTTTCTACGCAAGTAGCTTTGCGAAAAAAGTTTGCAAATTTGTAGAAATATTCTTGACATGCCATCTCGAATCGTTGCTTTGCCCTTTTTTCTGCTGATTTTGGTTGCTGGTTATTTTGCTTTTACGGTAGATAGCGGGTATGCTTTATGGGTCATCGGCCCTTTTATGGCCTTGGTTTTGGTGTTTGTGTTCTCTCCACAGATCGATTGGTGGTGGTATCGCCAGCACCCGCCACAGTTGCCCAAAAAATTATTGGCTTTTTTGGAAAAGTATTCGCGATTTTATCGAGAACTACCGCCTTTGGAGCAAAATAAGTTTCGCGAGCGCTTGGCACTGTTCCCAATGGCCAAAGATTTTAAGTCGCAATCGGAAGACGGCACGGTGCCGGAAGACATCAAAATGGTGGTTGCGGCCTGCGCGCTCCCGCTCACGATGCACCAATCGGAGTTTCTATTGCCCAAATTCGAAACGGTTATCGTTTACCCTAAGCCTTTTCCCTCACCGCAATACCCCAAACATTTTCACAGTTCAGAAATTTTTGAGGAAGATGGCGTGCTGATTTTTGCAGCCGATCATCTACTTAAAGGTTTTATGACGCCGCAGCAATACTACGACATTGGCCTCCACGAGTGGGCACGGGTGTGGATGCTGAGCATGCCCAATATGGTTTGGCCGGATCTAGCGGATGATTTTTGGACACAACTGACCGACATGAGCCGTTTTCCGCAGGAGGCCATTGAAAAATCGATCAACCGCCCCGATGTGGAATTGCTACCGGCGGCAATGGTGCATTTTTTTCATTTCCCAACACAATTCCAGCAAATAGCCCCTGCAGTTTTTGATCAATTCCAAGCTTTGTTTGTTGGAACTGCTATTGAAAAATAGCCGTAATACTTGCCGTTATTTTTTAAAACCGATACGATGTCCCGATTTTGACACTTCAAATGCGGCTGATTGTCCATTTTTGTACCCTGATTTCACCCAAACTTATACACATGAAAGCGTTTCTCCTCGGATTATTCCTACTCCTGGGCTGCCAACTAATGGCGCAACAAGACCTCAGCGTCTTAGTCCGCAATTACCAAGCAGGCAACGCCCCACAGGCCGGTGTAGAAATTAGGTTAAAAAATACCGGTATGGGAATCGATTTACGAGAAACGACCAACGAACAGGGTCGGGTCGTTTTTCGCTCTTTGGCTGCCGTCAATGGTTATGAATTACAGGTTGAGGAAACCGATCAGTTTTTGGAAATCCGTACTTCCGATATCGACATTCGCTCCAATCAAAACCTACAGCTGGAACTTACCCTCCTCGCTAAGCGTACCGTTGATCTGGATCTAGTGCAAGTGGCCGCCAATGTATCCAACAACAGCCGCATCAACCGCAACGACGCCGAAGTGGCTTTTGAATTGACCAAAAAAGACATCCAAGCGCTGCCCATCGAGGGTCGTGACCTCACCCGGGCACTTTTTCGTTTGCCTAATGTATCTCAGGCCACCGGGTTCTATCCCGAAGCCCCCAATGTAAGCATCAATGGCGCCAACTCTTTGTTCACCAGCTACCTTATTGATGGTTTGGACAACAACGAGCGGTTTTTGGGTGGCCAAAAATTCAATATCCCCAGCGGTTTTGCTAAAAATATCACCGTACTGACCAATAACTACTCGGCTGAATACGGTACCACCGCCAATGGCGTAGTGAACGTAACCACCCCATCGGGTAGCAACGAATTCAAAGGAGAAGCGTTTGTGGTGACTCGCCCTGGCAAGGTGGTCGATGGGCGCTCGGCTTTTGCGCAACGCGATTTGTCGGGCAATTTTGTCAAAGACGGTTTTCAACGCTATCAAGCCGGAACAGCCTTTGGCGGCGCGCTCAAGAAGGACCGCACTTTTTACTACGTTGATCTGGAACACACCACCGACGTGAAAGACAATAGGCTTTCTTCCCCGGCCTTGGGGGTAAATGAAATTGTGCGGGGTACCAATCAATTCAATTATCTATCGGCAAAATTGGATCAAAATTGGAATGCCCATTGGCGTTCCTCGCTGCGCGCTAATATCGGCATTGTGGCCATCGAACGACAAGGCGGCGGATTGGATGGTGGCGTGCAATTTCCTTCGGCAGCCAATTTCCAAGACCGCAATTCGGCGCTCATTGCCTTGAAAAACACTTATTTCAATGCCCATTTTTCAGCAGAAACCAATGTGCAATACGCTCGTTTTCGCTGGAATTATGGTCGACCGCTCAACAACAACAGTCCGCAAGTGACGGTATTGGATCCCAGCGAGCAGACCATCGCCGTACTGGGGCATCCAGGCTATATTTTTGACGCCACCGAAAACACCTGGCAATTCCAGCAAAAAGCAAAATACTACGCCGGTAAACATACTTTTAAAGCGGGTATCAACATCATTACTGCCGATCATCAGCTCTTGGGCGGCGGCAATGTCAATGGGAATTATACCGTAAAACTCAATCAAAGCCAATTGACCAACTTGGCGAATCAACGTCTGGGGAGCACCTTGAATGTCAACAACATTCCTGCCGATGCACAGGTATTGGCTTATAATGTAGAACTGCGCCCTGCTTCCTTTGGGGCAAGGCAAACCATCTATTCGGCTTATTTGGAAGATCAGTGGGCGGTGGCGAGCCGTTTGAATGTGACAATCGGCTTGCGCTATGATTACGACAACCTCTCGAAAGGCGGTGCAGCCAAAGGCGATTTTAACAACCTTGCCCCGCGTCTTAACTTCAATTACAAACTTGGTCAGCGCAGTGCCTTGCGCGGTGGGTATGGCATTTTTTACGACAAAGTCCCTTATGCGATTTACAGTGATGCGTTACAGCAAAACACCACATCGGTAGATTATCAGAAAGAGTTGCGCGAATTGGTACGTCTAGGACAATTGCCCGCCAATACTAACATTGATCGCATCACCTTTAACGGTAACATCAGCGGGAGTGCCAATAATGTAAAATACTTACAAGGCCCATCTTATGCCGAACTGCAAGGCCAAAGGGCCAACGCTTTTAGCAATGAACGCCGTATTCTCAACCCCAATGGCTACCAAAATCCTTATACCCACCAAATAGCGATTGGTTATCAATTACAAGTGGATGAAAAAACCTTGTTTTCCGTGGATTTGATGCACAATCAGACCTACAACTTATTCCGGCTACGCAATTTGAATGCGCCTTCCGCTTATACCATCGATCCCAACAAGGTGGTTGTACGCACGCCCGCACAGGCGGATGCAACGCGGCCGATCGCCATCGCACCCGATGGTTCCGCCACCATCAATGGCGAAAAAGTAACGGGGGTAGCGCGCAACGTGGTCGTATCGGAAACTGCGGGGCGTTCCAAGTATTATGCGGCCACGTTTACCTTACAAAAAGAAAAAGGCGCCGACCACTTTGCTTATCGGGTCAATTATACCTTGTCGTTGCTCAAAAACAACACCGACGACATCAACTTCCGCGCTACCGATGCAAATAATTTTGCCGCCGACTGGGGGCCATCCATCAATGACCGCACGCACATTATCAATGGGCTTTTGTACTATTATCCCAATCAACGTTTGAATGTGACGCTAGCAGCTTTGTTGCAAAGCGGCCAACCCATCAACCGCATTCCCGATGCTCGGCTTTACGGCACTACCGATTTAAATGGCGATGGCGCCTCCTTTGGCGACGCCTATGTGGGCAACAGCGATCGCCAGCCAGGAGAAACCCGCAACAACGACCGCCTACCTTGGTCCAATACCTTTGACCTAGGCATCCAGTATGTGTTTCCATTGGCTAAATCGAAATTGGTGCTGCGCAGCGATGTGTTCAATGTTTTCAACGCTCAAAACCTGAGCGGCTATAGCAACAACGCTACCCAAAGCAATCAAATCCAGCCCGGACCCAAAGATTCTGGCGTTTTGATTCGGAGGAATGCCAGTGCGCCGCGGCAAATTCAATTTACTTTGCAGTATCTTTGGTAAGTAAAGATGCACAGCTATGCAAAAACTGATAATACTTGGGATTTTATTTTTGGTATGGGGATGCCAATCTGCTACTAAGCCAAACACCGGCAATGTGTTGCAACAACCTTGGTCGGAAATTGAAAAAAAAGCCAGGGGCACCACCGTCAACCTGATGATGTGGACGGGCGATCCGCTCATCAATGCCTATATGCAGAATTACGTGGTTCCGAATGTAAAAAAACGCTTGGGCATAGACCTAAAAATCGCCAGCGGACAAGGCAATTTGATTGTACAAGCATTGCTGGCCGAGTTACAAGCAGGTAAAACCGAAAGCGAGTTGGATTTGCTATGGATCAATGGGGAAACTTTTTACCAACTGCGCGAAATTGATGCGCTTTTTGGCCCTTGGACGGATAACTTGCCCAACGCGCAATACATCGATTTTTCCAATCCTTTTATCGGTATTGATTTTCAACAACCCGTTGATGGCTTTGAATGCCCCTGGGGCAACGTGCAAATGGCTTTGATCTACAACAGTGCCCAGATTCCCAATCCGCCGCAAGATCGTCAGGCTTTGGCGGCATTTCTAAAGGAGCACCCGGGCAAATTTACCTTCGACAACCAGTTCACCGGCATGACTTTTTTGAAGTCCTTGTTGATTGATATTGCGGGCGGCGCCAAGGAACTGGAAGGCGGTTTTGATGAAAAAAAATACTTGACGTATAGCAAGGAGTTGTGGGCTTACTTAAAAAACATTCAGCCTTATCTTTGGCGGGCGGGGAAAACTTTTCCGGAAAACGTTGCGGTGATCCACCAATTGTACGCCAGCGGCGAGCTGTGGTTTACCATGAGTAACAACGACAACGAAGTCGACAACAAAGTAACCCAGGGTCTTTTCCCTGCTTCTTCCCGTGCTTATGTTTGGAAAAGCGGTTTGATCCAAAACACGCATTACCAAGGCATCCCGCAGCTGTCAAAAAACAAAGCTGGCGCCATGGCAGTGGTCAATTTTTTAATTTCGCCTGAGGCACAGTTAAAAAAACAAGATCCTGCGGTATGGGGCGATGGGCTGGTGCTGGATGTAAAAAAACTGCCCCAAACCTGGCAGACCCAATGGCAAAAATTGCCGCCGCGCAAGTACGTAGCGCCACGTTCAGAACTCAATACTCGGGCGCTACCCGAACTGGCGCCGCAATACATGATTCGCTTGGCCGAAGACTTTAGAAAAAACATCATCGAAAAATAAATGCTGGCTCGCTTAGGTCTATTGCTTTATGTGCTTTTGTGCGTTGTGCCTTTGGCGCTAGGTTTGGGCTATGTAGCCGCCTATAGCTTTGGGCTGATTGGGCTTTTGAACCACGGATTCACCACGGTGCATTGGCAGGCAGTATTGCAAGACAAAGCATTTTGGCAGTCGTTGGGTTTTAGTTTGTATTGTGCATTTAGCAGCATGAGCATCGTTTTGATCAGCGCATCGGCCTTATTAATGGCGCTGCGCAAGCAATTAAGTCGCGGTTATTTGTCGTACTTCATTTATTTTCCTTTGGTGTTGCCCACCCTGGTGGCCGCATTTATCTGTTTTCAACTGTGGTCAAAATCGGGCTTCATCTCGCGATTGCTTTTCCAAATTGGCTTCCTTTCAAATTTAGAAGCCTTCCCTGAATTCGTCAACGACGCATGTGGCATCGGCATCATTTTTACCCATGCGTTTATGGCAACGCCTTTTTTTACGCTGCTTTTTTTACAATTGTACAAAAGTGAAAAAATCCAAGCACTTCAAGATTTGGCTTTGACCTTGGGCGCTACTCCCGGCCAAACTTGGCAAAAAGTGGCGCTTCCCATTTTGTGGCAAAAAAGTATTTTTTCGATTTTTCTTTACTTCGTTTTCATCATGGGCGCCTATGAAACACCGTTGTTGCTTGGCCGCCAATCTCCGCAAATGATTGCCCCACTGATCATTCGCAAATTGCAAAAATTCAATCTCCAAGATATTCCGCAAGCTTATGCCATTACTACGGCTTATTTGTTGTTGTTGATGGGTGTGGCTATGGCTGTTTTGCGCAACTTAAAAATGCGAGCTGTATGACCAAAAAATACCGCTTGCTTGCGCTGTTGACCGCATTTTTGCTGGTTTTTCCGATTCTTTTTGTAGTAATGCTTTCTTTGGGAAAAACATGGTCTTACCCCGCCCTTTTGCCTGAGCATTGGTCGGTCGCAACCTGGAGCAGTCTTTTTCAAGACCAAAGAATCAGTCAGGGAATCGTATTGTCCTTGATCATCAGCATTAGTGTTGGCGCAACAGCTAGTTTTTTGAGTTTGTTGTTGGCTAGAAGTATTGCCTATTCCGCCCATCAACGGCAGTGGCTGGTCGGCTCCTATTTGCCTTATTTGGTATCGCCAGTGGTATTGGCGGCGGCTTGGCAATATTACTTTTTGCGTTTGGGTTTGTCCGGGCAAGTGCAAGGCGTTTGGTTGGCGCAATTTTTAATCACCTTACCTTTTGGCGTGATTTTTTTCAATAGCTTTTGGAACAGCCATATCCGATCTTTGGAACAACTGGCGGCTACCCTCGGCGGCTCGCCTTGGCAGGGTTTCTGGCTGGTTTCCTTTCCGTTAGCGAAAGGCCCTTTGTTGATCTGTTTTTTTCAGAGTTTTTTGATTTCCTGGTTTGAATACGGTCTTACCGCTTTGATTGGCGTGGGAAAGGTGCAAACGCTACCTTTGTTGGTTTTTCAATACGTAGGCGAAGCCAATATATTTTATGCCGCCTTAGCCAGTTGTTTATTGATGGCACCACCTTTGTTGTTGCTCTGGATCAACAAGCGCTTGGTGTTTATTCGATCCGAGGGGATGGAAGATCAAAAAGAATAAGATGGGTACCACCGAAAAACTGTTGATCGTAAAAGAGTTGAGCAAAAAATATGGATCCGAAAAAGTGCTGCACAGCCTGGATTTAGAGCTGGCAAGCGGCCAGGTTTTGAGCATTTTGGGTCGCTCAGGAAGTGGAAAAACCACCCTTTTAAAAATCATCGCTGGCTTGGAAATCGCTGATACAGGCGACATTTTTTTAAACCAAAAACACATCAACGAACTCGCTCCGCAGCACCGCAACATCTTGTATTTGTACCAAGAGGCCTTGTTGTTTCCACATTTGAGTGTGGCTGAAAACCTGGCGTTTGGGTTGCGCCTACGCAAGACGCCCGCAGCCGCCTGCGCACAAAAGGTGGCCCAGATGCTGGAGGAATTAGGGCTTAGCGAGCAGGCTCATAAAATGCCCGATGCCCTTTCGGGTGGACAACGTCAGCGGGTAGCTTTTGGGCGCGCCTTAATTGTACAACCCAAAGTGGTACTGCTGGACGAACCCTTTGGGGCGCTTGATGCCCAAACGCGGCAACAAATGCAATTCCTTTTCAAAAAACTGGCGCAAGCCCATCAAATAACCGCCATTTTTGTTACCCATGATTTAAAAGAGGCGCTCCTGATGGGGGATCATTTAGCCACCCTGGATCAAGGTCAATTAAAAGTTTATCCTTCTAAAGCCGCATTTATTGAAGATGCGGAAACAGGAGTAATGGCCGAATTGGCCTTTTGGGAAAGCATAAAAACAGATAGACCCACCGGCCATGAAAACTGATTTTGAACATTTGGAATCCTTGTATTGGGTATTTACACAACTGTGCAACGATACCTGTGATCATTGCTACAACAACTCTGGCCCACATGGCGAACGCATCAGCGAAGCCGATTGCTTGGCCATCATTGAGCATTTGCCCGCAAAAATTGATCGCATCATCCTTTCGGGCGGCGAACCGCTGGCAGAGCGAAAAAAATTGTACCTCATCCTGGATCGAATCCAGGAAAAATATGGCTCCAACACGCAAATCATGTTGCAAACCAATGGCGATCTGTTGACGAGTGATATTCTGGATACTTTAATTGCCAAAGGTGTTACCCGTTTTGATATTGCCAGCATTGATCGTTATCACCAATATGCTGGCGACCGATTGATGTTGCTGGCTGATCTTTTTGCGAGCCGCGGCGTAAACGGCGAAGACAAAGATCCACTGGTTGAAAAAGAAACCTACCTCATTGAAAAACCCTTGAGCTGGGGGTATTGGGGCGCTACCGAAGATGTGTGGTTGGGCGGCAATTGGGCGCGAGGCAGAGCCCTGGAAAAGGATATTTGGAACAAAGATCCGGAACATAATTTTTGCACCATCCTTTCCGGCGCCCGTAATTTTTTAGGCGGTTACGAGGATATCCCACAGGAAATTAGTATCCAATTGTGGAAAATCAATCCTTGCTGTCCGGGTACAAAGTATCCGCTGGGTGATGCGCGAACACAACACATAGCGGCAGTTCTGGAACAAGCGGCACAAAACCCCATTTTTCAAAAACTCAACGACGGCGATCCCTGGGGTATGGGGGAAACGTTTGGCGTATCGCGCGAAACAGCTCAAAAACGCACCCACGACCTGAAAAATATCTGCCTGTATTGCGATGCTTTTTTCTCCGAGCATTTGCAAAATCTCAACAACGGAACCCTTATCGAATTGCCAGTCATTTAAACAAAATCCCAGCGCCAGATCCAGCGCGGTATTTGTTGCAGTATAATCAAGGGATGTCTATTGGAATAGATATTGGCCGCTAGCAACGTACCATTTGTTTGCTGCCGTACTTTTTTATGGATAGGCACAGTTGTATGCAACGTATCCCCCAACGATTTTTTCAATTGCTCACAAGAAGCCAAGGGCAGGATAAGGTCGTAGCCTTTTTTTCGAAAAGGTACACGATCCTGCAAATAGCCCGGGTTGAGGTGGCGCAACTGTTTTAAACTCAACCCACAACGCAGCGATAAATCTTTGAAAGAAAAAGGTTGATTGCTGCTCCATATTGTAGTTGGAAACATTAAAGAGACAGGTACTTGTGGGCAAATAGCGTAGGCTTCAAAAGCATCGCCTACCCAAGCCGTTGCGATGAATTTGGTGATGTACCTTCTGGTTTGACGCGGCAAAAAATGAGCAACCTTGGCATAATTTGTTGTTTTGGCTTTCCGGATAGCCTTATGCACCCGTCCTTCTCCGCAATTGTAGGCCGCCAACACCAGCGGCCAACTGCGAAATTTACGTTGCAAATCCGCCAACAGACGCACTGCTGCCTGCGTGGAAGCCAAAGGATCGCGGCGCTCATCCACCGTTCCGTCAACTTGCAAACCATAATAACGGGCGGTAACAGGCATAAACTGCCAAAGTCCGCTGGCACCATGTCGCGATTTCACCTGCGGCTTGAGCTCCGATTCAATCATTGCCAAGTACTTGAGCGATTTAGGCAGTTGTGCTTCGGCGAGATAGGCCTCAAAAATTGGGAAGTAATATTGGGCCCTTCCCAGAATGAGTTCGGTTGAAGCGCGCCATTCGGTGGTCAGCAATCGGATATGCTGTTGCACTGCTGCCTGGCCAATCAACTCCGCAGAAAACTCCGCAAAAGAAGAAACAATGGGAACAGCAGGAATAGACGTAGACTCTGGCGCGCCAATGGCTGCACTGGGAGTAACAAAATAGACTGCCGAAATCTGCAAAACAGGCAGTACAAAAACGATAAATGCACGGGTTTTAAATGGTCTCATAGTAAAATGAATTAGGTGAAAGGGCGACAACGGGTTTACTCCGCGCCACAAATACCTATTGCCATTCATTTGAAAAAAGACAATAGGAATACCATCGTGCTCAAAAACGCAAGCGCTTTAAGCCGTTAGGTTTTTTCCGTTATTATGATTAGCCTCACGAAAATGGGAATCCGTCTTATGTCACAATGCTATTGACCATGGGGATTGGCAATAGAGATTTGAAAACGAATACACGTTTTCGACAATACGGATTATACATTGAAAAAATTAAACCTGTGTGGTATGCAGAAGATGCCTCAGAAAAGATGATGTAATTTAATCATTTTTTACGGTAGAATAACCTGTTTGTTATCAGCACATTGCAATTAGTTTTCCACATTTTTTTCCACGCCTGCTAAGTGGTGATTTTATTCCGTTTTTATGAATTTAATTTTAACTAATGTAAAAAAATAAAAATAGCGTCGGCACCCAAAATGATTGCCAACGCTACTTAGCCTTTAAAAATAGGACTTTAGATTAAAACCACTTGCCACCATATTCCAAAAATGGCCATGGAATAGCACCTAGGATAACCAGCAAACCAAAGGCATACAATATAAACGTACGACGGAATTTCAATTCAGCAACTTCGGTACGTTTTGCTCGGCTGTAACCAATGGTAATTAGCACAATCGCAATAACCATCATAAAGCTGTGCTCCACCAGGAAAAAACGCAATACCGCGTCTTTCATCGCTGCTGCCGAAAAAATGACTTTAGGGCTGATGAAATATAACCAAAAACCGAAAACCAACTGCAAATGCGCGCTGATCAAGGCAAACAAGTTGAGTTTGCGATCGCTATCAGTAAAAGCATTTTTGCCTCTCCATTTGCGGAATGCATTGACTACTGCCAATACCAATAAAATCAATACCACCCAACGGAAACCGGAGTGTGCATGAACGAGTAAAGTGTAAAGCATATCTTGAATTTTTGATGTTTATAGATGTATAAATTCTAGCGACCCATGTGTACCAAAAGTACAGAAATATCGGAAGGAGACACGCCGCTGATTCGGCTGGCTTGGCCAATCGTACGCGGGCGTAGGCGAAACAATTTTTCACGTGCCTCTGACGACAAAGAAGTGATCGTGCGGTAATCAAAATCTTCTTGGAGTCTTACTTCTTCCAAGCGATTCATTTTATCCACCAATTCCTGTTCCTTGCGAATGTACCCTTCATATTTCATATTGATCTCCGCCAATTCAATAAATTCCTGAGGAAAAGGCTGAAGGAAAGTATCCAAATCGGGCAAAATGGCACGCAGTTCGGTTAATCCTACATTGGGGCGCAACAACACGCCGTTGAGTTTCACCTTTTGCTTGATGGCGGCGCTATCCATGGATTCCAAAAATGGATTGACTTGCTCTGGACTCACGCTGTAGTCTTCCAAAAAGCGCTCGATGGCTATGGCAGTTTCTCTTTTTTCATTTACGCGCACCATACGTTCTTCTGCACCGATTACCCCAAGTTGGGCGGCCAGTGGCGTAAGTCGAATATCGGCATTGTCTTGCCGCAACAAAATGCGGTATTCCGCCCGCGAGGTAAACATTCGGTAAGGTTCTTGAGTGCCCTTATTCACCAAGTCGTCAATCAATACGCCGATGTACCCTTCTGAGCGTTTGATCACAAGTGGTTCTTGCTCATGGATAGCCAAGTGGGCATTCATGCCAGCAATAAGTCCTTGACAAGCAGCTTCTTCATAGCCGGTAGTACCATTGATTTGACCGGCAAAAAATAGGTTTTTTACTAAGCGCGTTTCCAAAGACACCATCAACTGTGTAGGGGGAAAATAATCATATTCAATGGCATAGCCAGGACGAAACATTTTTGCTTGCTCAAACCCAGGAATCATGCGCAGGGCTTTGTATTGCACATCCTCAGGTAATGAGGAAGAAAAACCATTCACATAAATCTCGCAAGTATCCCAGCCTTCGGGTTCTACAAACAACTGGTGCCGATCACGTTCGGAAAAACGATCGATTTTATCTTCTATCGACGGGCAATAGCGCGGTCCGCGGCCTTGGATACGTCCATTGAACATCGGCGAGCGGTCAAACCCGGTGCGCAACATATCATGTACTTCCTGATTGGTATAGGTTATATAGCAAGGCAATTGCTTGGTAATCGGGGTGGTGTCAGCGTACGAAAACTTGCCAGGCTCATCATCGCCAGGTTGAACTTCCATTGCTGCGTAGTTGAGCGTACGACCATCTACCCGCGGCGGTGTACCGGTTTTCATGCGCCCCGCTTCAAAACCCAGTTCTACCAATTGTTCAGTGATGCCACGCGCGGCGCTCTCGCCTGCGCGCCCGCCGCCGAGCTGTTTTTCGCCAATATGAATTAAACCATTTAGGAAGGTGCCATTGGTTAGCACTACAGATTTGGCAGGAATTTCGAGCCCCATACCCGTGACAACGCC
The DNA here is from genome assembly GCA_040401995.1 of Saprospiraceae bacterium. Lineage (GTDB taxonomy): Bacteria > Bacteroidota > Bacteroidia > Chitinophagales > Saprospiraceae > Haliscomenobacter. Next base: position 11,397 of record JBBANM010000006.1, on the reverse strand, counting down.
TTTCACCACTTGGTTTTCCACTACCAGGCTTTTGACCATATCTTGCCAAAAATCGATATTGGGATGCGCTTCCAGCATAGTGCGCCATTTGCGGGCAAAAAGATTGCGGTCGCTTTGCGCACGCGGACTCCACATAGCAGGGCCTTTGGAGCGATTGAGCATGCGAAACTGCACCATCGTTTCATCGGTTACAATACCCGAATAGCCGCCCAGTGCGTCAATTTCGCGTACGATCTGCCCTTTAGCAACCCCGCCCATCGCTGGGTTGCACGACATTTGGGCAATCGTTTGCATGTTCATGGTTACCAACAGTACTTTGGAGCCCATATTCGCCGCTCCAACTGCTGCTTCGCAACCGGCGTGGCCGGCGCCCACCACGATTACATCGTATTCGGGAAACATAGTGCTATTTTTTTTACTTGACCGGCAAAGATACAAAATTGACTTGCTGTTTGCTTGGTTTTCAACAACAACCTACGAAGAATCGTTTAACCCGATAGCTGATCTTACACAAAAATGGCATTTGTACAAATAAGCTGGCTGTAGGCATTTCATACCGCAAAAAAATTAACTTCCCGTTTTTGGGTTTTGAATAGGAAGTCGAACGGTTCATTTCAAGTGAGCTTCCTATTCAAAAGCCTCTCAAAAAATCGGGAAGAATTTTTTGCGTCATATTTAATGTGTGGTGGTTCAAAAAATAATCAATATTTTTGTTGTAAGTGATCGGCAGTACAAAAATTGATAGCCTCAAGTTCAAACAAACCATGCGCAAACTACTCGAAACCGAACAAAAAGCCCTTGAGATCAATCTTGATCCCTTGATTTATGGCACCTTTGCCGAGATCGGCGCTGGCCAGGAAGTGGCTCGTTATTTTTTTCAAGTAGGCGCTGCCGCTGGCACCATTGCCAAAACCATGTCGGCTTACGATAAGGTCTACTCCGATCATATTTACGGTCCTGAACCTACCGGGCGCTATGTGTGCGAGTCGCGGCTTTACAAAATGCTGGATCACGAGTACAACCTCATGGACAATCGCTTGCGGCAGGAGCGCCCAGAGTGTACGTTTTTCGTTTTTGCCGATACCATTGCAGCAGTGAATTATAAGCGCACTATTAATGGCGATGGCTGGCTGGGTATTCGTTTTCAGTTAAAACCAGATGGCGAACCCAATGATTTGGTGCTACACGTGCGCATGCTCGACAACGACAATAAGCTCCAACAACAGGCCATTGGCGTTCTTGGCGTCAATCTGGTATATGGTTGCTTTCGCTATAATCAAGACCCTGAGGTACTGATCGAATCTTTAATCGATAGCTTGCGCGGCAGGGTCAACATTGACATGATCCGGCTCACTGGTCCTAATTTCGAACAATTGGACAACCGTTTGCTCAGCCTTTATTTGATCAAACACGGTATGTCGGATGTGGCGATGTTTGGGCCTGATGGTCGCAATGTACACGCTTCGGAGTTTTTGTACAAAAAAGACGTGGCCATTGTGCGCGGTAGTTTTCGGCCGCCCACCGTGGTGAACATGGACATGCTCAAATCGGGTTACCAACAGTTTCGCAATGAGCCTGATGTTGACCCTAAAAAAACAGCACTGCTCACCGAAATCACCCTTTCTAACCTAAGGGCGGATGGCGATTTAGATGAAAAAGACTTTTTGGATCGCGCTGAATTGCTGAATTCTTTGGGGCAATCGGTCATCATTTCCAACAGTGATGAATTGCCGCGATTGATCCAATACCTAACCGACCACCGTATCAACAAAATTGGGTTGGTACTGGGTGTTCAGTTTTTGTTGGAGCTAATCAATAAGAAATACTACGAAAACATGGATGGCCGTTTGTTGGCTGCCTTTGGCGAATTGTTTACCAAAAACGTCAAGATCTATGTGTATCCGGCCATGCAGGAAGGTAACGAAGAATTGATGGATGCCCAAAACACTCCCGTTCCTGAAGGCGCCAAGTTTTTGTACCGCCATTTGTTGGACAACCACCAAATTGAAGACATTACTGGCTACGATCACAACGTACTGCATGTTTTTTCCAAAGAAGTACTATCGTTGATCCGCAGCGGTAATGCCGGTTGGGAAGCGATGGTACCAGCTAAAGTTGCTAACCTGATCAAGGAAAAATTCCTATTTGGCTATCCCATTGAACAAAAAGAATTCGAATATTGATGACAACTATCCTCTTGTGGGCATTTTTGCGGTGGGGCTGCATTGGTGTGCCCGCTACAACACCTCCTACCCTTTCTGCTGATTGGTCAATCGAGTACCTTACCGGGCATTTTGAACCCGCCAATCATCCCGATTTTATTTCTATTGAATCCAGCTACGCCAACGGCGCGGGTATGTACCTGCGACGCGACGCCTACGAGGCATTCAAAAAAATGCATGCTGCCGCCAAAAAACAAGGCGTCAAACTCGTCATCATTTCCGCAACCCGCAATTTTGAGAAACAAAAATCCATTTGGGAAGCAAAATGGAGCGGCGAACGGATCTTATCATCTGGTGAAAATGCAGCAACTGCCTATCCCGATCCACAGCAACGTGCCTTGAAAATCATGGAATACAGCGCCATGCCCGGCGCCTCTCGCCATCATTGGGGAACCGACATTGACCTCAATAACCTTTCCGATCAATGGTTTGTGAAAGGGCCTGGCAAAACCATCTACAACTGGCTGAGCAAACACGCTGGTGAATACGGGTTTTGTCAACCTTATTCGCCCAAAGGCGCCAACCGCCCCGATGGCTACAATGAGGAAAAATGGCATTGGAGTTATGTCCCCATTGCCCGCCAGCTTACCGAAACGGCGCGCAAACAATTGGGGAATGACCAACTCAAAGGTTTTTCAGGCGCAGAAACCGCCAAACAAATTGATGTTGTAAAAAAATACGTTCTGGGAGTCAATCCGGCTTGTTTATAAACGCTTGTGCAACTTTTTTGAGCAAAAAAATGCCATTTACTCCCCAAATGAATGAAATAGATCCTGTCCGGCGCAGTACTTACTTTTTTAACTATAACTTTTTTATTAGTTTTAGGAGTAATACACTCTGTTATGGATTTCCAACGTTTATTTGACCTCTTTGATTACCAGCTCCTTCGGTTTCCTAACCCGACTGCTTTGTCCAGCAAAACGCAAGGCAAGTGGAAATCTTATGCCACTTATGAATGCAACCAGTACATTCAAAAAGTAAGCACTGCCTTGTTGCGGATGGGCTTACAACGCGGCGACAAAGCCGCCATCATCGCCAAACATGGGAGTCCCATTTGGAATTTTTTGGATCTGGGGATGCAACAAATTGGGGTAGTGGTAGTGCCGCTGCACGCCACAGCAGGAGAAAGCGAATTGCTACATATTTTAAAAGAAGCCGAAGTAAAGTGTTGTTTTGTAGGGCAGCCCGATTTGTATGCCACTATATTACAACTACAAATTGATTGCCCTGATCTCACCCATGTAATTGCTTTTGAACCCTTCGAAGGAGCAATTCAAGACTTATCAAGCCTGCTTCATTCGCCGACAGAAGAGGAAGAAATATTGATCCAACAGCTGAAAGCAGACATTCAGGAAAAAGATTTAGCTACTATCATTTATACTTCCGGAACTACTGGCATACCCAAGGGAGTTATGCTATCGCACCGAAACATTGTTAGCAACATCAAAGCCACGATCACCATTATTCCCATCAATTACGAAAAACGCACCCTGAGTTTTTTGCCCTTGAGCCACATCATGGAGCGGATGGTGACTTATACCTGTTTTGCAGTTGGTGCTTCCGTGCATTATGGAGAAGGACAAGATCGGCTGATGGAAAACCTGAAAGAAGTACGCCCCCATTATTTTACGGCGGTACCATTGATCATGGAGCGCCTGCTCAACAAAATGCGGGATTCCAGCAAAAAAGGGCCCTTTTGGAAAAAACGCTTGTTCAAATGGGCAGTCGGATTGGGTCAGAAGTACCATCAAGATGAAAAACTTAAATTTTTATACTGGTTCCAGTTGTTGGTCGCGGATATATTGGTTTTTTCAAAATGGCGCAAAGCATTGGGCGGACAAGTAGAAGGTATTTCCGTAGGTGCTGCGGCACTCAAACCCGAGTGGAGTCGTTTGTTTTCGGCTGCCGGATTATCGATTCGCGAGGGGTATGGACTTACGGAGACCTCGCCAGTCATTGCTTTTAATCGCTACGAGCCGGGCGGCGTGAAATTTGGAACAGTTGGCATCCCTATTCCAGGAATTGAAGTTAGGATTGACCAGCCAAATGAGGAAGGCGTAGGCGAAGTACAGGTCAAAGGCCCCAATGTGATGCTGGGCTACTACAAAAACGAAGCGGCCACCAAAGCCATGTGGACGGAAGACGGGTGGTTCAAAACCGGCGATTTAGGGCAATGGGAATACAAACGTTTTTTGCAGTTGTACGGTCGGCGCGATGATTTATTTAAAACTGGAGCTGGAAAATTCATTGTGCCCGAGGTGGTGGAACGAGAATATCGCCTGAGTCCCTACATAGCCCAAATCGTGGTTACTGGCGCTAATCAGGCGCATTTAGCGGCACTGATTGTACCTGATTTTGGGGTTTTGGAACACTGGTGTTTAGAGCACAATGTGCATTGGACGGCTCCGCAGTTTATGGTAATCAACCCCAAAGTGGTGCAATTTTTTAAAACGGTTATCGATCAAGTCAACCTAAATTTGCCGCCCTATCAGCAAGTGAAGCATTTTGCCTTACTTCATGATTCTTGGACGGAGGAAAGCGGCGAACTTACCCCCACTTTGAAATTGCGACGCAAAAAAATCCTCCAAAAAAATGAGCAACTGATTCACGAACTCTATAACTAATACGCTATGATTAAAAACACGCCATGGAAGATTGTCTCCTTGTTGGCTTTGCAATCTTTCGCTTTCACTTACATCTTTGCGCAAAACACCCAAGATACAGCAGCTGTTAAAGTTTTAAAAGACAGCTGGTTGGATCATCAAATCCAACAAGATCCCAACGGCATTTTGGAAATTCGCTTAGAAACCGACATGAAACAGCTCGTCAAAGGCAAAATGTCGGAACAGTACCAGCCTGCCGTTTTTTCCTACACCGATAAAGACGGAACCCTTAAACGTTACGAGGTAGAAATTAAAGCTCGAGGAAAGACCCGCAAAGAACTTTGTCAGCACCCACCCATTAAAGTAAAATTCAAAAGAACGGTATTAGAAGCAGAAGGCTTTGGCCCTTATAATGAGATGAAAGTGGTGTGGGAATGCCAAGGATCTAATGTTTATGAGCAATACATCTACCGCGAGTACATGACTTATCAGTTGTATTCCACATTGATGTCGTCTAGCTTCCGTACCAAATTGGTGCGTATCAACGTCGTAGATCCCAAAAATCCAGATCGCAAACTAGAAAAAATCGGCTTTATGGTTGAAGACGAAGATCAAGTTGCCGACATTCTTGACGGGGTGATGTCGGAAGAACCGCCTAAAGAAATGAGGTCGATTGCTCGTCAACCTTTGTTGATTTTTGGGGTTTTTCAGTACATGATTGGCAATACCGACTGGAGTTTTGGGAATTTGCACAATACCAGATTCATCAAACTTCCTGGGCAGGTGACACGTCTTATTCCCGTTCCTTATGATTTTGATTACGCCGGATTGGTAGGTACCCCTTATGCTGTACCTCATGAGAGTCTCTCCCTTTCCAGTGTAAGAGAGCGGATGTACCGCGGCTCACCTTGTTCCGAAACAGAACTAACGCTGGTGAGACAAAAATTCTTAGATGCCAAACCCAAAATGATTGCATTATGTGAATCGTTTCCACATTTTGACAAATTAAGTCGGGTTGATTTCATGGAGTATTTGAATGAATTTTTCACGCTCTTGGATGATCCAAAAAAGTTTTATAAAGCCATCAACCCACAGTAAGGTTTTTTCCATTAGGAATGGGTGAATAATAAATTGACATTTTAGCCTCAGCTATTTTGCCGCCAATCGACTATCTTTTGAGGCGCAATGTGGGGCATTTAATACTTCCCACGGCATGAACAGGTGATTTTTGTCTCTTTCTTTTTTCGTCCTGCTGCGTTGCAAATGCTCGTCGTAGCTTTGGCTACGCCTGCGCTTTGCGCCTTGCAGGTCAAAAAAATAAATTCGCCAAAATTTCACCTTTACATACCATGGGAAGTATAACGAAAAAGATAGAAAGAGTGGCGGTGAAAGAGCAAGGATAAAGTGTAAATTTATTATTCAATCATTCCTTAACAAGGAGAAAGCTGAATCTTATTTCAGCTTCCCCTGTTTCATTTATAAGAGCTTGTTCAGATTTTGGATCTGATCAAACTCTAAACCCCTATTCTAAAATTGAACACCTAAAACATGATGAACAAAGCAAACCAATTGAAGATTGCCTGCTTTTTGGCTTTACAATTCTTTCTATTCACTTTCATCGCTGCACAGAATCCGCAGGAATCAGCAGCAGTTTCCAAAAAAGAATTACCAATCAGCTGGCTGGATCATCATATTCAGCAAGATTCAAACGGTATTCTGGAAGTAGTTTTGGAAACAGACATGAAACAGCTGATGAAGGGCAAAATGTCGGAGCAATACCAGTCTGCTTTTTTTTCCTATACCGATAAAGATGGTACAGCAAAACGCTACGAAGTTGAGATCAAGGCCCGCGGAAAAACCCGCAAACAACTGTGCCAGCATCCGCCGATTAAAGTAAAGTTCAAAAAATCAGTTTTGGAAGCAGAGGGTTTTGGACCTTACAATGACATGAAGGTGGTTTGGGAATGCTCGGAATCGAATAACGCTGAGCAATATATCTACCGCGAATACATGACTTACCAACTTTATGCCATGCTAACGGGTGCAAGTTTCCGAACCAAATTGGTACGCATTAGTATAGCAGACCCCAAAAACCCGGACCGGAAAATTGACAAAATTGGGTTCATGGTAGAAAATGAAGATCAAGTTGCCGATCGAAACGGCGGGGAGATGCAAGAAGAACCACCCAAAGACATGAAATTATTGGTACGGCAGCCCAATTTGATTTTTGGTGTTTTCCAGTACATGATCGGAAATACCGATTGGAGCGCCGGCAATTCGCACAATATGCGGTTCATCAAGCTCCCCGGGGCGGTTTCGCGACTCATTCCTGTGCCCTATGATTTCGATTACTCAGGTTTGGTAAATACGCACTATGCTGCCCCTGATCCCAATCTGGGTATTCCTACGGTAAGGGATCGTATCTATCGAGGCTCGCCCGGTACCGAAACGGAATTTACACTGGTAAGGCAAAAATTTATTGAAGCAAAACCCAAAATGCTGGCGTACGTTGAGGCTTTTCCGCACCTCGACAAACCCAACCGCATTGATTTCATTAAATATTTAAATGAATTTTTTGCGATTTTAGAGGATCCCAAACAGTTTTATCGCGCTATTAATCCATAAATATCCTCATGGAAGTCAATAAAAAAGCCGTTGAGAAAACCTGTATTTCTCAATGGCTTTTTTATTCCAAAAATGAAATGATTACTTCGGAGCTTCTTCAGGAAATGATCCATTTTTGATCCCCGAAAGCATGTTCCTAACTTGGTTTCTTTTTGAAAATTTTTTATTTTAGCCCTTCAGGAAAAAAATATTTCGAAAATAACCACGATTAACAGATTCCCTATGGAACCCACTCGTCTTTTTGACCTCATTGATTATCAACAAGCAAACTTTCCGCAAGAAAAAGCGTTTGGACAGCGCGTTGGTGATGAATGGAAATACTACAGCACGCAGCAAGTAATCGATATTGCCAACAAAGTAAGTCGCGGTCTACTCAAATTGGGGATTCAACCAGGGGATCGCATCGGGGTTGCTATCTCCCAAAATCGACCAGAGTGGCCGATTTTAGACATTGGTATTTTGCAAATTGGCGCCATCAATGTGCCAGTTTACCCAACGCTCACCGAAAAAGATTTTGCCTATATTTTTAATGATTCGGAAGCCAAATTGTGTTTTTCGGATGCTGGCAATTTATACAACAGCATCAAGCATGCCCAGCAATCGGTTCCTTCGCTCCAAGCCATTTATACATTTGATCGCATGGAGGGCGTACCCTTTTGGGAGGATATTTTTACCGATGAGGGGCAAGAAGAAGTAGAACGGCTAAAAGCAGCCGTTGATCCCAAAGATCTGGCGACCATCATTTATACTTCCGGTACAACTGGGCTTCCTAAAGGCGTCATGCTCTCGCACCACAATATTTTGAGCAACATCATGTCGAATAACTCCTCCTTTCCCATAAAACCTGGAGATCGAGTTTTGAGTTTTTTGCCGCTTTGCCACATTTATGAACGCGCTGCGACTTATTTGTATACCTATAAATGTGTTTCGGTATCCTATGCTGGCACCGACAATTTGGGTGGTGAAAGTGGCGACTTGATGGCCGTAAAACCGCACTTTTTTACTACCGTACCCCGTTTGCTGGAAAAAGTATACGAGCGCATTTACAATCGCGGTTTGGAACTTACCGGGATCAAAAAGAAGCTATTTTTCTGGGCGCTTAAACTAACCGAGGCCTATGAGTATGATTTTAAACCTACCGGACTAAACGCCATTCGTTGGAAAATAGCCGATCGACTTATCTTTAGTAAATGGCGCGAGGCTTTAGGTGGGAATATCAAGGGGATTGGCACCGGCGCCGCCGCCTGCCCGCGCATGATCGCGCAGGTGTTCTCGGCTGCGGGTGTACCCATTCGCGAGGGTTACGGCCTTTCCGAGACCTCCCCGGTACTTACCTTTAGCCAGTTTAGTCCAAAAGGGGCTCTTTTGGGAACTGTGGGATCGGTCATTCCAGGAGTTGAATTGTTTATTGATGATGCCGATGGGATCTACCAGCCAGGTGAAGGCGAGATTCTGGCCAGTGGGCCCAATATCATGATGGGGTATTACAAAAAACCGGAAGCTACCGCGGAAGTAATGAAAACGATCAATGATAAAGAGTGGTTTTGTACCGGCGATGTGGGTAAAATGATACCTGGCCCAGGCGGAGTTCTATTTTTGAAAATTACCGATCGCAAAAAAGAGCTGCTAAAAACCTCTGGCGGTAAGTATGTCGCTCCAACACCGATCGAAAGCAAATTCCGGGAAGAATTCCTCATCGAGCAGATGATGGTAGTGGGAGAACAGCGAAAATTTGTTTCTGCTTTGATTGTTCCTGCGGAAGAAGCGCTTAAGGACTGGTGCAAAAATCAAGGCATCACCTGGACCGCATTTGATGAAATGGTTGAAAACCCTAAAGTAGTTGCAAAGTTTCAAGAGATCATCGATACCGTCAATCCTCATTTCAGCCATATCGACCAAATTAAGCGATTCCGATTACTGGCTCAATCATGGGAACCAGTAAAAGCAGACGGTACGGAAGCAGAATTGACTCCTACCATGAAGCTGAAACGACGCGTCATACTAAACAAATTCCAAGCTGCCATCGAAGGCATGTACGTGGAAGGATAACAAGCTATAGCAAATCACCCTGAGTTCTGGTGTAGAGCTTGTTCAGGTTTTGGATTCTGGCCTCCATGAGGCAAATTTTATTTCAGACTTCGTTAAAATTTTCGCCGTATTGCCCACATACGGCTGCAAATTTTGCCTCGTCTGAATTAAAATTTGCCCTCCTTCGCCTCAGATCCAAAATCTGAACAAGCTCTAATGCCAACAAATAAAGTAGCTACGCACCAGAACTCAGTTGATTTTTGAACCTTACTATAACCAGGCACAATCATGCCCAGCGGAGACTATTAATATCCCAGTGCCGCAAAATTGCGCTGGTATACATAGATCAGTAATATAAAAAACAGAAAGAAAGAAATCAAAAGGTACATGAAACAGTATCCTTTTTCGCCGGCGTTTTCTAACTCAGACATTTCCAGAGCGGTTTTAAAAGTTAATTTTCGATGTCAATCGCGGCGTAAAGATGGGTAAAAAAACAAAAACCGCCAAAGGTTCGAGCTTAGATCCTACCTACAAATTACAGTCTTCTCTCTTTCAATGCCTTATTTATATCCATTCTAGTTTTATTTGGCCTCTTCATTTTGTGAATTGATGCTTTTTGTGAAAATTTAGCACTCATAGTCGGGTTTAATGGCGAGTTCAGCGATCGTACGGGGTAATTTTGCCAGTCAGGCTTTTCACACGATCAATTCGAGTCTTTACATAGGTTCTTTTGCTCTGATTAACAAGCTGCATGGTCAATTTCCTGGGAGATCCTAACTCCAATTACCAGGCCATCTCATTCCATTTTCACAAACCTAAATACCCCGCTACTCGCCCCGTCCTTAATCAGCACGCCCATGATTAAGCCTCTAGGAAGATCCTGAATGTCGATTTCCGTGCCCCGCAAAGTTTTGCTGGCTAGAAAAGCGCCTGTGGCGTTGTAAAATCGTACCGTGCTACCGTCCACGGGCTGCGCAGTGTCTAAGCGGATGCTGCTGTTGGCCGGATTAGGGAAGACTTGGAGCGCGGGGATGTTTTTAAAGGGGAGGGCTTGGGTGCTGACGACCGCAGTGTTTAGATGGCATAATAAAACATAATCTTTATCAGAATTAGGCCACAGGGTTAAGTCCGTTTTTTGAAAAATTAGCGTATCTTTTTTTAGAATAGAAGTCAAATTTTGAGTACCAGGATTAAATTTAATGCTGTCTTTATTACTAATAAGTGAAGGACCTAAAAGAAAAGATCCAACAAACGTATATGCGTCATTAGTTCTTAAGTCCTTCCAAGCTATTTTTAATGGAAAATTGGTTACTCTACATTTGAAAATAATGAACTCATCATTGTAAGATTTACATTCAAAACGTAATGGTTGATCTGGTACACCTTGGTAAAAAAAAATCCTCTTCGAAAAATTGGCTTTGTATATAAGTGCACGAGAGTAAAAGTCTCTCTTAATTTTTGTTCCAATGACCTTAAATTTCAAGCTATCAGGAAAAGCATCACTAATCTTTATTTCTCCCAAAGCTGCATTGAGTGAAGTATCACAAGCCAACGAACTTCCCCCTACCAAAATAGTATCCTGAAAACCTTTAGCGTCCCTGAAAAGGAATTTGGCCTGAAGAATAGTAGTTTGAGCATTCAAAGCAGTTTGGTTAATAATTAAAAGCGTAAGAATTATCCATTTTTTCATGGCGCCAAGATTAAATAGCTGAAGAATAAATTGATTTGAAGTAATTGGGCAGAAGAATGTTTTAGCGCTAGTTTTGGTAATGTTCACTGAACTGTGTCAATCATTAAAAAAATATTGCCGATACAGGAGTGCGCTTTGTAGTTTTGGATCAAGCGCTTGAGGTCATCTCATTCCATTTTCACAAACCTAAATACCCCGCTACTCGCCCCGTCCTTAATCAGCACGCCCA
>JBBANM010000005.1:0-124415 GCA_040401995.1 Saprospiraceae bacterium | reverse complement strand
ATCTGAATTATCTCGAAAAAATTCTAGGGGTGTAGATTTGATGCGTTTGCCCTATTTAAATTTTAAGAAGGGAAAAAACTATTTCGGATTATCGTAATTTACCACATCAAGATGTAGTAAATTTTCATTTGCAGATAAGAGAAGTCAAACAATAAACTGCAAATTCACCATGTGGACAAACAAAAATATTCATTGGTTGTGGGATAAAAGATCTGTATTTTTTGTCTGAAAACATAAACCAAATTGAGTTGGTTATAGATCAAGGTGGCATCTCAATCGTCTAACACACACTAATTCTCAATCTTCAAAGTTTTCACTTCCCCCGTAGGCGTTACCAACACAAACTCTTTTTTGATCACCGTTTTCACGCTAGGTGTTTGAGGCGGCAAAGTAAAACGCAACAACAAGTTGTAAGAAAACTGAATGGCGGGCTCCAGAATTTCGGGATTAATAACGATATCGTAATCATTGGCTGGTATGGCGTTGTAAAAACGGGCTACCGGTTTATCAGCCGAGTTGATGATGGCGCCTTTTTCATATCCGTCCAGTGGTTCGCTGGAAAAAGCCTGATAGCTCTCATAGCGATTACCGGGGTAGGCCACCCAAGCATTTTCGGCAGTAATGAGGTACGCACTGTCCAGGTGGATGCCATTGGCGCGGTATTGTTCTTTGGTTTTTTTGAGGTACAAAAAAGCGGCATCGCGCAGCTGCGCATACACCTCTTGCGGTTTTTCGATAAAATAATCTACTTTAATGATGTCGTAGATCTCCTGTCGAGCAGCAGCGCTCAAGATTTTTTCCAGCATCGCCTGTTTTTTGTAGCGGATGTGGATGTTTTTTTGCAGTTCAAAACCCTTTGGAATCTCGGTATAGGTTTTTTTGGAAAATGCCTTTTTGGCCACATCGTACTCATATTTGGGGATGAAATTCACCAAATCTACGTGGATGTCCTCCGCGGCGATACCGTTGTTTTTTAGGTCGCTTACAAAAGCTTCGATGCGCTGATTGAGCAGGTTGTTGGTCTCTTCTACGGTTTTTCCTACCTGAATGATGTTGAAAATCGCCAAATAGGAATCCGCTTTTTGATTGGATAAGGCATTGATCGAAATTTCTACCTGGTTGTTGTCGTGCAGCGAAGCCGCTTTCGGGATGGCGCGGTACTGCGCGTTGTAGGCATTGGGCACATTGTCAGCATTGCTGGATTTCTCCTGCTGGATGTTGTAATTGCCCATGGTTTGAGCCGTGATTTTTTCAGTCAGGCCAAAGAGCAAAAAAATGAACGCTGAAAGTGCAGTTGTTTTGGAAAAAAAATGAATTCTGGGCATAGGTTTTAAATTTTTCGTAAGACCTTATAACGGCTTGAGATAAGCGCTTATTGTTAATTTTAGAAGCCAGGCCTTACATCAACTTCAAGATCAAAACACTACAAACCGTAAATGAACATGAAATCAATCCTCCTCCCTTTCTTCTGCCTCTTCACCGCTGCTTTGTTTGCTCAGTCGCGGGCACCTTATACGCCGCCTACGGAATCGGGCCAATACATCGGCGTTGTTCAAAAAAGTACGTTTAATTTTTTCTGGGATATGGCGCACCCGGTTTCCGGAATGACCCCCGAGCGCAATGCTACTCCCGACATCGTTACCACTGGCGGTAGTGGTTTTGGCATCATGAGCATTGTAGTGGGCGCGTATCGCGGCTGGATCACGCGCGAGCAGGCGGTGCAGCGTTTGCTTAAAACCACCAATTGGCTGGCGCGCGCCGAACGCTTTCATGGCGCTTGGTCGCATTGGGTGGATGGAAACACCGGAAAAGTGGTGCCTTTTGGTCAATATGATAATGGCGGCGACTTGGTAGAAACGGCCTACCTGATGAATGGCCTTTTGGTTGCCCGGGCATATTTCGACGGCCCATCGGCAACCGAAAAAGATTTGCGCACCCGCATTACCAAACTTTGGGAAGAGGTAGAATGGGATTGGTATGTTCACAATGGTTTGTTACACTGGCACTGGAGCAAAAACTATGAATGGAAAATGAACCACCCCATCGGCGGATACAATGAGTGTTTGATCACCTATGTACTAGCGATGGGTTCGCCTACGCACCCTATTTCTAAAAAGGTGTATGAAGATACCTGGAAAAAACGCGAACCAGATCATTACGTCAATGGGAAAACGTATTTGGGGTATAAATTGCCTTTGGGTTTTGATTGGGGCGGTCCCTTGTTTTTTGCCCATTATTCCTACCTCAGCTTGGATCCCCGCTGGATGGAGGATGAAAACACCAACTACTGGCAGCTCAACGTCAACCAAACACTGATCAATCGGGCGCACTGCATCGAACGTGCGCCGCGGTCTTATGGCTATTCCGAGCTCAACTGGGGGCTCACCGCCAGCGATAATTACCAATTTTATGGCGCGCATCAGCCTACGGAAGACAATGGCACCATTTCTCCCACGGCGGCGCTTTCCTCTTTTCCATACACGCCATACTTCTCCTATCAAGCTTTGATGTATTTTTATCGTACCCAAGGAAATCGACTGTTTACGCCGTTTGGTTTTTATGATGCGTACAATACCAAAGAAAATTGGTATTCCAATCAATACCTCGCGATTGATCAAGGCCCAATCGTGGTGATGATTGAAAACTACCGCTCGGGTTTGTTGTGGAATTTGGGGAGCAAAATTAAAGACCTGCAAACGGGGCTAGCCAATATGGGCATTCATCGCCCCAATTATGCTACCGGTTTTTATCAGTATGTGGCAGAAACCAACAGCGGTGCGGTTCACCTGATGAAACACCCCGACGGTGGGCGTTATGTGCTCGATTTTTATGTGGCGGGTGCAACGCCGGTAACGATAACCCTTACTTCAGCCAAAAATCAATCGACGATTTCTTTGGCCAAAAATCAAGTGTTTACTGGCGGCGCACAACAGCTTCCTTTTGATGCCAGTGGGGGTACGTATTTGGCGATGATCCGGCAGGGAGATAAGGAAATTGGGATTAAGCTGGAGCTGCATTGAGCTAGAGCTGCTTTAAAACGACAAGGGGTCAATTTATCGATTGGATAAATTGACCCCTTGAAAATAGAGCTGCCATTAGGACACGGAGTTTTTATTTGATTTTGAACATCTTGCGTTTGGCCTGCCAACCCCTGACCCCTGTGAGGTAGGATCGATTGGTTCTGTTTTGTACAATACCATAAGCCCCTTTTGGGGCGTGATATGGGTAGTATAGGTAGTTCGTAATTTTCATAGTCCTGTAGGGACGAAATATGGGTATTGCTTCTCTTTGGTGGATACCCACATCACGTCCCTACAGGACTATGAACAAATTGAGGGCTGTTTTCTACCCAAATCACGCCCCCAAGGGGCTATTGTTACGCAAAAAAATAGAACCTATCCACCCTGCCTTCCAGGTGTCGGGGGTTGGCCAAAATGAGCACAATCTTGTGGGTTAAACAAATCCTGTGTCCTAATCGTAGGTCAAAAAAAGCCTATCGACTTATTTAATACCCAATTTGAGTTTCATCTTAGGCGTAATGTCTTCCGATTCTTTCGCAAAAAGGATGGAGTTGAATTGGCTGGTATCAAAAATCATGGTGTAGCCGCCTTCTTTAGCAATGTCCTGGATCGCTTTCTCAACTTTATCAGTGATGGGGCGAATCAGTTCTTCTCTTTTTTGCTGCAATTCTGTCCGAACTACTTCTTCATATTTGGTGATCGCTTCCTGTTGAGCTTGAAGAGCCGCTTGTTTTTGTTGTTTCAACAACGGAGAAAGCTTTCCTTCTTTATCCTCTTTCAAGAAAGCAATGTAATCTTCTTGCAGTTTTTTGGACAACACCCCGCCTTTGTCTACCAAAGACTTTTTGAAAGCTTCCATTTGCTTATCGGCTTCGCCAGTAGCAGGTAGTGCAATCATAATGTTGCCATAATTCATATGACCGTATTTCTGCGCCAACGCTGGTGCAATCGCTGCAAAAATCATCAGCAGCGCAAACATGATTTTCTTCATAGTGATAAAGTGGTTAAAAATTTTGACAAATGTAGGAGGAACGAATGGATTCTGCTAATTTTTAACAGAAATATAAAGTAGGGGCTTAGAGTAAGATGGGGTAAAAGTTTGCCTCCAAGTCATCCGCAATGTCTGGTGAACAAAAAAGTACGGCATTCTGTCTATCTTGGAGTCTTAACCTGAATAATATACTCTTGGATCACTTTTATGCCAAACTTTTGCTCTTCGGGGAACATACGGTACTCCAAGGTTCGCCGGCTTTAGCGCTGCCGTTTACCAGGTTTGGCGGTGCGTGGAGGTTTGCTGCTCTCAACGAGGCGTTTTCCTTGCAACAATCACTCCCCCAATGGTTGGTATATCTGCAAAACCTTCAACAGACCGGAGCTTTATTGGCCGATTTGGATCTCGATCTTTTTGCCCAAGACTTAGTTGCAGGTATTTATTTTGATTCGAATATCCCTACCGGTTATGGCACTGGTAGTTCGGGTGCTTTGTGCGCGGCCTTGTACGCACGCTATGTGCGCGAGCCATTTTCTAAGCAAGATGCTAGCGGATTTCCAGTGCTAAAAAAAATGCTGGGTCAATTGGAAAGTTTTTTTCACGGCGCCAGTTCGGGTACGGATCCGCTGATTTGTTACCTCAATCATGCGGTATTGCTGCAACCGGATGGCACGATAGAACGGGTGAACGTACCTGCCTGGCCAGGAGATACGACCGCTTTTCGATTTTTTTTATTGGATACTGGATTAGCACGCAGCACAGAGCCGCTGGTGCAGTGGTTTATGGCTTGTTGTCAGGAACCCGATTTTTTGGCGCACATCCGCCAAGTCCATGTCTCTTTAACCGCTAAGGCAATTGAGCTTTTTTTGAAGGGAAGCTGGGACGAGTTGTTTGTCGTTTTTCAAAAAATCAGCGCGGCTCAATGGGCTGATTTCCAAACCATGATCCCAATTGGTTTTGCCGAGGTATGGCAAGAAGGGCTGGAATCGGGGCAATTTGTACTCAAACTTTGCGGGGCAGGCGGCGGCGGTTTTTTATTGGGTATGGCTGCAACGGAAATGGATATTCCTGATAGGTCGGTATTGATATTGTGAATTTGGGGATTGGGTTGCTACAAAGATACCGTCCCGCTGGGACGGGAATTGTGGCCTTTCGTTTGCCACAGGGATACCGTCTCGCTGGGATGGCACGTGGGATAATCTTGGAGATTACCCCTGTTCCAGCGGAACAATATCTTTGTAGCCTATCGGCCCGCATCTGCTCGCCGTTCCAGCGGAACGGTATCTTGAACTCACCCCACTATTCCTTAAACACCAACACCGGAATGGATACATCTTCCACAATCTCCCGCGAAATGCTGTTGCGCAATACCCGATCCCAAAACCCCTTGCGATAAACGGTGAGGGCGATCAAATCTGCTTGTGATTCCTGAATGTATTGCTCCAAATGCTCTACCACATCTTCCCCCTCAATAATTTTAAAGGTCATCTGTTGCTCCTCATCATCTTCCTCAAAAGTACGGCGTATTTTTTCCATCTGCTGTTTGGCCCAGGCCTGATCGGCGGCATCATCGTTGACATGCACCAAATGGAGGTGGGCATTGAACAACTGGCTCCATTGCAATAGGGTCTCAATGGCCGTAATATTGGCGTACCCAAATTCGGTGGCGTAAACGATGTTGCGCAGCGGCTTAAACTTAGTTTGCGGGGGCAATAAAAAAAGCGGACAAGACACTTGATGGATCATGCGCAAAGCAAATGAACCAAAAAGTCTGCTGGTCAAACCTTTGCGATTGCGCATGCCCATGACCACCAATCCGGCTTCGTATTTTTCAATCAAATTCACAACTTGCTCGCGCGGGTTCCCGCTCGCCACCAGGCATTGCACCGGAAGAGATGAATCGCTATGTTGGGCGATTAACGTCTGAAGTTGTTGTAATTCCTCGATCAGTTCGCTGGGCGCATCCCCTATATGATCATCGGCTACGATATGGTTGGAAGTGGCTTCCACCAAATGACCAGCAATGATAGCGGCATGCAGCTGTTCAGCCAAGTGTGATCCATAAAGAAAAGGTTGTTCACCAGCAGTACCGTAATCAAGGAGACATAAAATGGAGTCCATACGCGGATTGTACTTTCATTAGGACACAGGTTTTTTTGCCTGCCTCAAGCTCCAAATTCGCATTTTTTCCACGTATTTGAAAAAAATCGGCGCTAAACTTCTGATTTTGCTGTCTTTTTGACTTTTCGGGCTACTTTTCTCTGCTGAAGTAATTCTGGCAAGGATGGCAAAACTCCTCCAATTAACGACAAAACAATCACTACCAACGATAACCAAGACGGCAAATGCACCAAATGTACCAATACCAATTTGATGCCTACAAAAGCCAAAATTACCACCAGGCTATACTTGAGGTATTGAAATTTGTCGAGCACCGAGGCCAAAACAAAATAAAGAGAGCGGAGTCCTAAAATGGCAAAAATATTGGAAGTAAATACCAAAAATGGGTCGGTGGTGATGGCAAAAATGGCGGGAATGCTGTCAAACGCAAAAAGCACATCGGTGGTTTCAATGACCATTAACGCAACAAACAAGGGAGTAGCGGCTGTTAATTTTCCTTGTTTTACAAAAAAATGATCCCCATGAAAGGTATGGGTAACCGGAACAAACCGCTTGATCAAACCAATGGTGGCATTGTTCTCTATTTCCGATTCTTCATGGTCTTTGGATACCAGCATTCGATATGCGGTAATCAACAAAAAACCGCCAAAAATATAGTTGATCCAGCTGAAATTGGCAATCAATGCGGCGCCAACTAAAATCATTAATCCGCGAAAAATAACCGCTCCCAGGATACCCCAAAACAGTACCCGATGCTGCAATTTTTGCGGCACTTTGAAATAGGTGAAAATAACGGCGATGACAAAAATATTATCTACACTGAGCGATTGCTCTACCAAATAACCGGTGAGGTACATCACCACGGCTTCCCGACCCGTGTAGGCAGAGTTTTCGGCAATGTGCTGCCAGTCGTTTTCATAAGCAAAATACACCACGATGCTAAAGAGCAAGGATAATGTTACCCAAATACCCGTCCAGCGGAAAGCTTCTTTTACCGATACGATGTGGGCATCTTTATTGAACACCCCCAAATCAAAGGCCAATAAGATTGAAATCAATAATAAAAATCCAAACCAAAGTAGCATACTATCGTCTTCTCTTAAAGCATGTTTGGGATTCCAACACACGCTTAAAATTTACAATCGTTGTTCATTATTCACACTCTTCAAAGCAGTGCTATCATTCAACAACATGCAATATACGCTGCCGGTTTTAACTTTGATTGTCAAAAACGCTCTAAATAGGCGGGTCGCGCGCCTTTAGCCCTGAAAAAAAGTAGATTTTTTTTTTGAATAAGCATCCCCAAAGCACCTTTATCCCGCCCAACCTTCCCGATCCAAACTCCGGAAGTGGATCGCCTCGGCAAGGTGCTCAATTTGAATATCGGCACTCCCCGCCAAGTCCGCTGCTGTTCGTGCTACCTTCAAAATGCGGTCGTAGGCGCGAGCCGACAGCTGCAATTTTTCCATCGCTTTTTTGACCAATAATTGTCCAGCATTGGAAATTTGACAGACCTCCCGGATCATCCGACCAGGCATTTGTGCGTTGCTGTAAATGCTGTTCAACGATTTAAAACGCTCCACCTGGATGGCGCGAGCGCGCACCACCCGCTCGGCAATGTCGACACTGGTTTCAGCGGGGCGATCTACACTGGCCAACTCTTCATAGGAAACTGGAGTTACTTCCACATGTAGGTCAATGCGATCCAATAATGGCCCAGAAATTTTGCTCAAATAGCGTTTTACCACTCCCGGACCGCATACGCAACTTTTATCGGGATGGTTGTAATAACCGCAGGGACAAGGATTCATTGAAGCCACTAGCATAAAACTAGAGGGATAGTCTACGCTGATTTTGGCGCGCGAAATGGTGACCCGCCGCTCTTCCATTGGCTGGCGCAGCACTTCCAATACGCTGCGTTTGAATTCCGGCAATTCGTCCAAAAACAAGACGCCATTGTGCGCCAATGAGATCTCTCCGGGCATGGGATTACCGCCGCCGCCTACCAAGGCCACATCGCTGATGGTATGGTGCGGCGAGCGAAAAGGCCGATTGGCAATGAGCGCCGCATTGGCTGCAAGCTGTCCGGCCACAGAGTGTATTTTGGTGGTTTCCAGCGCTTCTTGTAAACTCAACGGTGGCAAAATGGTGGGTAAGCGCCTGGCAAGCATGGTTTTTCCCGCGCCCGGCGGGCCAATCAAAATCAAATTGTGTCCGCCCGCTGCACCAATTTCCATGGCGCGTTTGATGTTTTCTTGCCCTTTTACGTCCGAAAAATCGACTTCATATTGGCTCAGCCCATGATTGAACTCTTCACGGGTATCCACCTCGGTGGGTGCAATTTTTTGTTCGCCATTCAGAAATGCCACCGCTTCCCCTAAATCTTTGACGCCGTAAATCGGTAAGTTGCTCACGATGGCCGCCTCCCGGGCATTTTGCAAGGGTAAAATAAACCCTTTAAAATTTTCCTTGCGCGCCTGAATGGCAATGGGCAAAGCCCCTTTGATGGGACGCACCGCCCCATCCAACGATAATTCGCCCATGATGATGTAGTTTTCAATGGCTTCGGGGTTGAGCTGTTTGCTGGCGGCCAAGATGGCCAAGGCAATGGGTAAGTCGTAAGAAGAGCCTTCTTTGCGCACGTTGGCAGGCGCGAGGTTGACGATGGTTTTGGCGCGCGGCATCCTTAATCCCGTGTTGGTAATCGCGGCCTCAATGCGTTGAAAGCCTTCGCGTACAGCGCTATCGGGCAAACCAACCATGTAATAATAATTCGTTCCCGCTACGGGTTGTCCACCGGAGTCTACTTCGACGGTGATGGTACGGGCATCCACGCCGTGCATGGCGCTGGCATAGGTTTTTACAAGCATACGTTGACGTAATTTTGGGTTTAGTAAATCGACGTTTTGACGGGATGCAAAAAAAGCTGTGGTTAAAATAGAAAGGCTAGCAACAAAGATACGGTGGAATGGGGCAATCTTGCAAATGGGCGATTAAAAAAAATACGTATCACCCTACCGTTTTGAGTTTTTCTTTAAAAGCAAACAACTCATCCCGCAATTGAGCAGCGGAGATAAAATCCAAATCTTTCGCTGCTTGCTTCATTTTTTTATCGGTGGCATCGATGAGTTTTTCCAATTGATCCCGGTTCATGTAATTGACCAGCGGATCAGCGGCAAAACTCTTCGTTTCGGGTTCAACATAAGGTTGCGGTGTTTTGCCTCGCACATCCAAAATGGATTTTTGGTTGAAGATTTCCTCTTTGCTTTTGAATACAGTGGTAGGCGTTATGCCATGTTCTTCGTTATAAGCCATCTGAATCACCCGCCGACGATCTGTTTCTTCAATGGTTTTTTGCATCGATTCGGTGATTTTATCGGCATAAAAAATCACCAAACCATTGGAGTTTCGAGCTGCCCGACCAGCAGTCTGCGTCAAGGAACGGTCATTGCGTAGGAAACCTTCTTTGTCGGCGTCCAAAATGGCCACCAAAGATACTTCCGGCAAATCCAGACCTTCCCGCAGCAAGTTGACCCCAACCAATACGTCAAAACCACCCAAACGCAAGTCGCGGAGAATTTCTACCCGCTCCATTGTATCTACTTCCGAGTGGATGTAACGTACCCGAATGTCTAATTTGGTCAGGTATTTGGTCAATTCCTCGGCCATTCTTTTGGTCAAGGTGGTCACCAGGATGCGTTCTTCTTTTTTTACCCGTTCATCAATCTCCTCCAGGAGGTCGTCGATCTGGTTCAAACTTGGCCGCACATCAATTGGCGGATCCAACAAACCAGTAGGACGAATGAGTTGCTCCACAATCAAACCGCCAGTTTGCTCCATCTCAAAATCGCCAGGTGTTGCGCTGACATAGATGACCTGATTGGTAATGCTTTCAAACTCCGTAAAATTCAAAGGGCGGTTGTCCATCGCCGAGGGGAGGCGGAATCCGTGGTGCACTAAGCTAAGCTTGCGCGCGCGGTCGCCCCCGTACATGCCGCGCACCTGCGGGATGGTCACGTGGCTCTCGTCGATCACCATCAGATAGTCATCAGGGAAATAATCGAGCAAGCAAAACGGGCGTGTTCCGGGCATGCGGCCGTCAAAAAACCGCGAATAGTTTTCCACACCGCTGCAATAACCCAATTCTTTGATCATTTCCAGGTCAAAATTGGTGCGCTCGTGGATGCGTTTGGCTTCCAGCACCCGGCCGTCGCGTTCAAAATATTTTTCCTGATCAAACAATTCATCCTGAATTTGGCGGATGATTTGTCCCATACGGTCGCGCGGGGCAATGTACAAGTTGGCGGGAAAAATGGCGGCATTGGGCATGCGTTCGATGCGTTTGCCCGATTCTATTTCAATTTGTTCAATCTCTTCAATCAAGTCGCCGTCAAAAGTGATCCGATAACCATAATCCACATAAGGCAAGTTGATGTCAACGGTATCGCCGCGTACCCGGAAAGTGGCACGCCGAAAATCAGTTTCAGTCCGGGCGTACAAGCTTTGTACCAGGGTATACAAAAAAGCATTCCTAGAAACCATTTGTCCTTTCTGAATGCGAATGATCCCCGCTTTGTAATCTTCGGGGTTTCCCATACCATAGATACAAGAAACTGAAGCCACGATGATGATGTCGCGCCGACCCGACAACAAATTAGAAGTGGCACGCAAGCGCAGTTTATCGACTTCTTCGTTGATGGCCAAATCTTTTTCAATAAAAGTATCGCTGACCGAGATGTACGCTTCGGGTTGGTAATAATCGTAATAGGAAACAAAATACTCGACGGCATTGTCAGGGAAAAACTCGCGGAATTCCCCATACAGCTGAGCGGTGAGGGTTTTGTTGTGGGTAAGCACCAAAGTAGGTCGATTGACTTGCGCGATGACATTGGCCACGGTAAATGTTTTACCCGATCCCGTCACCCCGAGCAACACTTGTCCATGCTCGCCTTGGTTAAGGCCTTCCACCAATTGTTTGATCGCGGTAGGTTGATCGCCAGTGGGCCGATAGTTGGAAACAAGTTGAAAGCTCATAGTATTTTATTCCGATGAATTGTTGCGAAGGTACGGATAAACTACAAGAAAATACAACAATTTGTTCAAAAAACAGTGTCTGCATTTCTACGAAACAGTTGCCCCGGCCAATGCTTTTTTAACAAAATACATGTCGATCTCGCCTTTGTTTTTAGCCGGCATTTTTCCGCGGGGCAAACAATCAAATCGGTATTTCACCAATTTATAAGTTTCTTCGGAGATGTTGACTTGGCCTGCTTCGCCATTGGATTCTACCCGTGCGGCAGTATTGACCGTGTCGCCCCAAATGTCGTACACAAATTTTTTCGAACCCACTACCCCGGCAACTACGTGTCCGGTATGGATGCCAATGCGCGCTTCAAAAAACGGTTTGCCCTGGCGAATGCGCAATTCTTTGTATTCCAGCAAATAATTTTGGATGTCTAAAGCCGCTTGCACTATGGTATAAGGCATGGTTTTGCGATCCGACAAACCACTGGCGCACATGTACGCGTCGCCGATGGTTTTTATTTTTTCAATATCGGGGTATTGACCAATGATGTAGTCAAAAGCTTTGAAACATTTATCCAGTTCTTCCACTAATTCCTCGGGCGCCAATTGCTCCGAAATACGCGTAAAATTGACAAAATCCGTAAACAATACCGAGACTTGCTCAAAGCGACGCGCGCGCGCCTTGCCTTCGGTTTTCAATTCTTCGGCAATGGATTTGGGCAAAATGTTCAGTAGCAATTCATCTGAGCGCTTGCGTTCCGCTTCGATGATGCCATTTTTCTCCTCCAAAGATTTGGCGGAACGGCGCTTAGCACGGTAACGGCCATACAACAACATCGCCAGCAACAGTAAAACCGCCGACGACACCCCCGCCAAACGCACCAAGTTATTTTGTTCCTCTACTTTCATCTGCTCGGCCATCAATTTATTTTGTGCCGTTTCGAGGAGGTAGCGTTTTTCCAATGTATCCCGCGAGAGTTCTTTTACTTCGCCTTCTTTCACTTTGGCGAGTTCTACTGCTTGTTTTTTCTCTTCAGAAATTGCCGCAATGTCTTCGTCTTTGCGGGTTACTTCCTGCTCTACTTCCTTTTTTTGGGTTTCGAGTTCTTTTTGGCGGGTTGTCAATACGGTATTGTCTTCCACCGTTTGGTTGCGATCGGAGAGGAGCAAATCAATATCAGCTTGCAGGAGATCGCGCTCTTTTTGGAGGGCGCGTTTTTCGCGTTCTAGGTTGGCGCGCTGCGTGGCATAGCGGTTTTCCAAATCGCCGATGCTATTGCCTTTTTGGCTAAAAAACTGAAAAGCTTCTTGGTTGATTTCGTAAGCGCGGCGGTAGTTTTGATCACGCGTTGCCAAGCGACTTCTACGCTCCACGCTGGTAACCAGCAATTGCATATCGCCTGCTTCTTTGGCGTAGGTGGAAGTGGTTTTGAGCCAAACTTCTTGGTTGCGCTCGTCTTTTATTTTTTCATAAACTGTGGCGACTTGCAAAGCCGATTGCGCAGCTAAGGCTTTGTTACCATTATCCAAAGAAAGCCGATTGGCCGTTTTGGCATAATCTAGCGCTTTTTTGGGATCGCTGGCCGTTACTACTTGGGACAAGGCCAGGTTGGCAGATACTTTTGCTTCAAAGCTGACGGCTTCCTGCAGCTGCTTTTCTAATTCCGGAACCGTTTGTCCATTAGCGGCAAAAACGATGAAAAAAAACGCGTATATTAAAAGTATGGGCTTCTTCATTGCAACAACGGCATTTTGGTTCGTAAAAATAACTCCAATTTTCTTGAATTAGTATTATTTAAATACAACAACTCACTACAAACTATTCCTTTTTGCTGTTGTTTCAGCATCGAGGCGTTTAGAGCTTGTTCATATTCAAGGATTTGTTTTCTGTTTACCGGGGCGGCAAATTATTGGGCGGAGAACTACCCCGGCGCCACTGCGTATCAATTCGTTTAACTTGAAGCTATTTGTCATAATGTTAAAATCACAAATTGTTACAGTTTCTTTTTTTCGCTACCAAGGTCGTGCCAATTGTTGGTGGGGATTCAAACAAATGGGATTGGCGCCTACGCGGCTAGCCGGTATTTCTGGGTTGCAGTTTTACAAAATGGTGGGTAGCGGCAACGGCAATGGTTTTAGCATTTGGCCCAATTTTGGGGTATACGGGTTGATTGGGGTATGGGATGAAGAAAAAAATGCCCGCGATTTTTTTGCCCAACACGAGTTGATGGCTGAATTTCGCACCCACACGGAAGAAATCTGGACCATTTACCTGCAATCTTTCAAAGTACACGGCAACTGGGATCAGCAAGTCCCCTTTGAAATTACTACGGAATTCAATGAAGATCTTCCAGTTGCGGTGCTGACTCGTGCCACCATTCGCGCCAGTCGCTTGTGGCATTTTTGGAGCTATGTGCCCAGGGTGAGCAAAGCCATGTGGGCCGAACACCAGTCGGGCTTGCTTTTTTCAGTAGGTATTGGCGAATTGCCCTTGATCCAACAAGCTACGTTTAGCCTTTGGACAAACAGCAAGGAGATGCAAGCTTATGCCTACAAAAGTCCTTTTCACAGCAACGTAATCCGCAAAACTCGCGAACTGGGCTGGTACAAAGAGGAATTATTTGCCCGGTTTCATCCATTCGACAGCGAAGGTACTTGGGGAGGCCAGGAAAAATTGCAATTTTTGCACCCACAAACGCCCTAAACTACGCGAATGCAACTCAATTTTAAATCCTACGGTCAAGGACAGCCATTGATCATTTTACATGGCTTGTTTGGCACGCTCGACAATTGGCAGACCCACGCCAAGCAATTGGCAGAACATTTTTTGGTGTACCTCTTCGATGCCCGTGATCATGGTCGGTCGCCACATTCCGATCACATTGATTACCCCACTATGGTCGAGGATCTGCTGGAGTTCATGGAGCAAAATTGGATTTACAAAGCGCATATTTTGGGGCATTCGATGGGTGGAAAAACGGCGATGGAATTCGCCTTGACTTATCCCGAAATGGTGGATAAATTGATTGCTGTTGATATTGCGCCAAAAACATATCCGCCAGGGCACAATGAAATTTTTGAAGGGCTTTTTTCCATTGATTTAAAAACCTTAAAAACCCGCCAGGAAGCCGAGGCCATTTTGGAAAAAAATGTACCTGCTTATTCCACGCGGCAGTTTTTACTCAAAAGCCTTTCGCGAAGCCTAGACGGCGGTTTTGAATGGAAAATGAATTTGCCGGTGATTTTTCGGGATTACCCTAAAATATTGGAGGCTCCCATCGCTACTGGCGTTTTTTCAGGCCCCACGCTTTTTATTCGCGGCGGACAATCGGATTATGTGCTCGATAGCGACTGGCCAATGGTGTTGCAATACTTCCCTGCGGCAAAACTTGAAACTATTCCGAATTCGGGGCACTGGGTACATGCCGAGGCGCCCGAGGCACTGTTGCAACTGGTTCAAGCGTTTTTAATGCAATAAGCACGCTGATTGCACAAAACGTTTTTAACTTACCACAACTTTTCAAGGAAAAGTCTTGTCCTTTGAAAGTAAATCAAAAAAAATACCATGAAACGGATTTTAAAAATATCTCTTTGGATTTTACCCTTCACTCTGCTAAGCATTGCTTTTACTAACTATCCAAGCACCAAGCAGGAATTTGAAATCAGCAAAAACCTGGAAATTTTTGCCAATGTCTACAAAGAGCTCAATGCTGATTATGTAGATGAACTCGATCCTGGTAAAGTGATGCGCGACGGCGTTGATGCCATGCTCAACAACCTCGATCCTTTTACCAATTACATTCCAGAATCGGACATTGAGCGCTACCGCCTCCTGCGGGAAGGTACGTTCAACGGCGTGGGCGTGGAATTTAAAAAAATCGGTGATTATGTTACGATCACCGAACTTTACGAAAAACAACCAGGTGACAAAGCCGGCATCAAAGTAGGCGACCAGATTATGGCCATCGACGGCAAAGACACCAAGGGCAAAAGCGGCGATGAGATCGATTATTTTTTGCGTGGCGCCCAGGGTACCAGTGTAGAGCTTAGCCTCATTCGCCCCGGGCAAACCAATCCGGTGAAAGTGAAAATCACTCGTGAAGAGCTGGAAGTACCCAATGTGCCCTATTCTGGTTTGGTGGATGGCGATATTGCTTATGTTTCGTTGTCTACATTTAGCCAAAATGCTGGAAAAAACGTGGGCGACGCCATTCGTGATCTACGCCAGCAAAAACCAGAACTGAAAGGCATCATCCTTGATTTGCGCGGTAATGGCGGTGGTTTGTTGCTGGAAGCGGTGAATTTGTGCAATGTTTTTATCCCCAAAGCAGAACTGGTGGTGACCACCAAGGGCAAACTTAAAGAAAATTTCCACAGCTACCGCACCAACAATAACCCGGTTACTACCGATCTTCCACTTACCGTGCTTATTGATAAAAATTCGGCATCGGCTTCGGAAATCGTGAGCGGCGTGATTCAAGATTATGACCGCGGCGTGTTGCTAGGGCAGCGTTCTTATGGCAAGGGATTGGTACAAAACACCACCGATGTAGGGTACAACTCACGTTTAAAATTAACCACTGCCAAGTACTATATCCCTAGCGGTCGGTGCATCCAAAGCGTAGAATACAAAAATGGCGAGCCCGTTGAAATTGCCGACAGTCGCCGGAATGCTTTCAAAACCCGCAATGGTAGAGTGGTATTAGATGGCGGCGGGGTGTTGCCGGATGTGAAAGTGCCTTCACCTTCTAATATTCCAGTTATCAAAGTGCTACAAGATCAGGATTTGATTTTCCGATATGTGACGGAGTTCTGCAAAAACAAACCGACGATACCGGAAGTGGATAAGTTTAAATTCACCGAGTTTCCGGCATTTTTGGCTTTTGTCCAACAGGAAAACACTGTCTTCCGTACTGAAAGTGAAAAGTTATTGGAGCAATTCAAAACCAAAGTTACCGAGGAAGGATACACCCTTGCCGGCATCAACACCTTGGAAGACAACTTGCAAAAAGCACAATTGGACTTGATCGTCAAAAACAAAGAGGTGATCACCAAACTGATTGAAAAAGAAATTGCCGGTCGGTATTATTATGCGACGGGTAAAATAAAAATGGGTTTGCTGCGTGACTCTGAAGTGGAAGAAGCCATTCAGATGATCAAAAATCCAGAAAAATACCGCCAAGCGCTTGGGAAGTAGCACCTTATTTTTTTTATTTCCGAAAAGCCGAATGAGCATAGAATAACATGCTCATTCGGCTTTTTCCGTTTTTATCGTCCGATTGCGCAACCAATTGGGAATAACCAAAGCGCCTGCCAATAAATACAAGTAGTACGACAACAATCGCCAGATGGTGGATACCACCGTTGATATAGTTGGGGAACTGATGTAATCGGTCAAAAAACCGCCAAACAATAATTCAATTAACCCCGCGCCGCCTGGAGTGGGGCTAAACATGATCATAAAATACATGGTTTGCAAACGGGCGTACAATTCAAATTGCGCAGTAAAAGTGAGCGGCAAAGTAGGAACGAAGGCGATGATCAAACAACTGATTAGTAAAAAACGAAAAACCCAGGCGGTGGCCGTAGCCATCGCCGCTTGGAGGTGATACTGCCAGGGTTGTCCCCAGAGCCCTTGCGAAGCAATTAATAAGTCATCGCCAAGTTTGACCGCGCCAACATGGATACGGCGCAGCAGCCAATTGTTGGTAAGCCAGCCCAAAAAACGTCGCAACTGCTGCGGATTGATAAACAAGCCATAAAAAAACACGATGGCATACCCCAGCTTGATGCCATAAAACGTGAGGAAATAATAGCCCCAACCGCCGGTATCGGCAAATGTATGTGCTCCTGGGCGCATGATGTCGTAACCAAAAACCGCAAACAAAATTGGCAAAGTAACCAGCATGAACAAGCTGTCGAGCACAATGGTGTATAACACAATGGTGATGGTGCGCGCCATCGGCATTTTTTCTTGTGCCAAAATAAAAAACGCCACCGCCGAACCGCCAATGCTAGTAGGAGATACCGCCGAACTAAACTCCCAGATGATGATGATTTCAAAACATTTCCACCATGAAAACTCGCGATTGGTGAGCACCCGTAGCCGGGTGGCGTAGGCTACATCGCGCGTAACGGCAGTCAACACCCCAATAAAGATCCAGGTAAACGTATGGGCGCTCCAATGGATGGCCGCAAATTCCTGCGGATCAAATTGTCGCCAAAACAAATAAACAATGGCGCTCGCTCCGAGTATCATGGGTAAAATGATTCGGGAGAGCCTGACTGAGCGGGGCAATTCAGTTTTTTCAGCAGGTAAAACGTTGGCAGATTCTTTATTCACAAGTTTTGAGTTGAAATAGACTACAATGAGTAAGGACTTTAGAGTGTGTTTGGATATATTGGAAAGATTCTGTTTAGATTTACAGCCCGTTAAAATCTATAGGATAAACTTGTTGCGCACAAGTCTACTGAACAAGCTCCAAGCTAAAATCAATTTTTCACTGAATTCTTGAACAATTCAGGTAAAATCGGAATTTTTTTTAAAATTGACAAGACCCAAGAAAGATGTGGACAGAAACGGATAATCAATTGCAAGCAACTTTTGTGTTCAAGGATTTTGTAGCAGCTTTTGCTTTTATGACCGAGGTGGCTTTTCAGGCCGAAAAACAAAATCACCATCCCGCATGGAGCAATGTTTGGAACAAAGTGAGCATTCAATTAAGTACGCATGATGTAGGTAATGTAGTTACCGAAAAAGATCGTAAATTAGCGGCCACAATTGACGGCATTTTTACTAAATATGCCATTTAAAAGCTTTCACAACATCAAGTCAAATCAAGCAACAGCAGTTTTACCCTACGCTGAACCGCCCATTTTTTCGAAAAAATTAAATTTTACTGACGCTAAATGAACATCTCTTCTAAGTTACCCAAGGTTGGAACCACCATTTTCACGGTGATGTCGGCGCTCGCTCAAGAGCATAATGCGATCAATCTAGCGCAGGGGTTCCCCGATTTTCCTTCTTCAGAAACGCTCAATGATTTGGTGACCAAGTACCTAAAACTGGGTTATAATCAATATGCCCCCATGGCGGGTTTGCCCATTTTGCGGGAGCGGATTGCCGAAAAGATAGAAGGCTTGTACGGAATCGGAGTTGATCCACAATCGGAAATTACGATTACGGCCGGGGCTACTCAAGCCATTTTTACAGCCATTGGCACTTTTATCCGGCCAGGCGACGAGGTGGTTATTTTTGAACCTGCCTACGATTGCTACCGACCTACAATCGAGTTGTTTGGGGGCACGGCAAAAGCCATGGAGTTGGAACCGCCACAATTTGCCATTGACTGGGATCGACTCAAAAAGCTGATCAACGTCCATACTCGGATGATCATCATCAATAACCCTAATAACCCTAGCGGCACGACCCTCAAAGCGGAAGATCTCCGTAAATTAGAGCAATTGACAAATGGTACTGATATTTTAGTACTCAGCGACGAAGTCTATGAACACTTGGTTTATGATGGCGAAAAACACCAAACAGCCTTGTTGTTCCCGGATTTGCGTAAAAGAACTTTGGCGGTGTATTCTTTTGGAAAAACGTTTCACAATACCGGTTGGAAAATTGGTTACTGCATAGCGCCACCTGAACTTACCGCCGAATTTAGAAAAGTACACCAATTCAATGTTTTTTGCGTCAATACCCCGATGCAGTATGCGTTGGCAGAATATTTGGAAGATCCGCATGAGTTTTTGGGGCTACCTACTTTTTACAACCACAAACGCGATTTTTTCCTAGACTTATTGGAAGGAAGTCGTCTTAAGCCCATCGTTAGCGAGGGTACTTATTTCCTGTTGTGTGATTACAGCGCCATCAGCAAAGAACCCGATACTGAATTTGTAAAGCGCATGACTAAGGAACATGGCGTAGCGGCTATTCCGGTCTCGGTTTTTTACAATAACCAGCGCAACGACAACATCATCCGACTTTGTTTTGCCAAAAAAGAATCTACCTTGGAGGCAGCCGGGTTGCGATTGAAAAATTTATAGCGTCAATCCAACATTGGTAACGGTCAATTTTGAAATTCTATCATTGTGGTTCATTTGTTAGCTTTGCGGCAAATACCAAACAATGGAACAAGAGTTGACCCTTTCTAAATGGTGGACATTCATTTCGGCTTTTATGGGCACCCCACTCACCCGAGCAATTGGGGTATTGTTTGCCTGTTGCAGTTGGTGTTTCGCTTCTTGGGTGGTGCACATTCCCTATGTAAAATCGCACTTAGCGCTAGATGATGCCGCCTTGGGTTTGGTATTGTTTGGGTTACCAATCGGTCAATTATTGGTCAATCCCTTTGCAGGCGCGATCGTGCGGCGCTGGGGCGCGGCGCGTGTAACCGTAGCCGCTACATTCATCATCGCTTTTCTCCTCCCTTTGCCCATTTGGGCTACCAATACGGTGGTACTCACCTTATGTCTGATCTTGTTGGGTATTAATTTTGCGATGCTCAACGTATCGCTCAACACTTGCGTAATGTTTGCCGAGGATGCTTATACCGAAGAAAAATCGCCGGTTTTTGGTGGTCGTTCCATTTTGGCGAGCTGTCATGGTATGTGGAGTACGGGGGGCGTGATTGGCTCTTCTACTGCCAGTGCACTGTTGGCAGCTGGCATTGCGCCGCGAGTACATATCTTGATTGCATCGGGGGTAGTTTTGCTGTTATTGGCTTGGGCGGCACCACATTTGCTTACCATCAAGGATCGCCCCCGGCAAGAAGGAACTCAAAAAGGGTTCATCTTGCCCAACCGTCGATTGGCGATATTAATTGTTGTGGGACTTACCGCCTTGTTTGCGGAAGGTACTGCCTTTGACTGGAGTGGCGTTTTTTTACGTGATTACCGCCATGCTTCGCCATCGGCTTCAGCGATGGGTTTTGTGGCCTTTACTTTTGCCATGACCCTAGTTCGCTTTACTGGTGATCTCATCATCCCGCGTTTTGGCGAGCGCAACTTGCTTTTTGCTGGAGGGCTACTTGGCGCCAGCGGGTTGATGTTGGCCGTTTTTGGAACCTCACTTACTTCTGGTTGGCTGGGTTTTTTGTTGCTAGGCTTGGGTTGTTCGCTGGGTGCGCCGATGTTGTTTAAACTATCCATGCGCTTGCCAGATGTACCGCCAGCTACGGGTTTGGCTACGTTTTCTACCTTTAGTTTTTTGGGTTTTTTGGTAGGTCCGCCCGCTATTGGTTGGATTTCCAAGGCCTACGGATTGCCGGTTGGACTGATGATTGTAGCTGGGTTCTTAAGTATTGGCGCTCTTTTGGCGCGTCGGTTTATATAAAATGTACCGCTGGGACATTCCCAGCGGTACATTTTATTCTCAATAAGCGCGTTCGTCGCGTTTTTCCATGTAATTGATGAAAGCACGATTGACTACTTTGTTCCCGCCAGGAGTAGGGTAATTACCCGAAAAATACCAATCACCATTGTTGATGGGCGATGCTTTTTGCAGGCCTTCTACGGTTTGATAAATGACTTCAATTTCGGGTTTAATGCCTTCAGGCGTAACGATCTCCGCGATTTTTGTGGAGACTTCCTGATCAGTAAAATGGGCGTAAAGCTCTTTTACCTCATTTTTGATGTATTCCTTAGGCAGACTCTCTTGCGCCTTGCAACGCTGGTAAGTTTCCTGAAGTAAGTGTTCCATGCCCCGATCTTTGAGCAATTCCACCAAAGCGCGAAACGCTACAAATTCCCCCAAGCGCGACATATCGATGCCATAACAGTCCGGGTAGCGGATTTGCGGCGCCGAAGAGACGATGATGATTTTTTTCGGTCTCAATCGGGATGCAATTTCAATGATGCTATCCCGCAGGGTTGTTCCACGCACAATAGAATCATCCAAGAGTACCAAGGTGTCTACGTCATTATTCACCAAACCGTAAGTGATGTCGTAAATATGCGAAACCAAACGGCCGCGCTCGGTTGTATCAGCGATAAACGTCCGGACCTTGGCATCTTTGACCACCAGCCGTTCCACCCGAGGTTTGGTGGCCATGATTTTTTCAACTGCAGCGGTGTCAAGCTTGCCCTCCGAGAGTTGAGTCACAATTTTTTCTTGCTTGATCTCATCCAATTTTTCATGGATGCGTTCAATCATGCCCATGAAGGCCGTTTCCGCGGTATTGGGAATGAAAGAAAAAACCGTGTTTTCAAAATCGTTGTTGACAGCTTCTAAAATGGGATCCACCAATTGATACCCCAAACGCTTGCGTTCCAAATAGATATCGCGGTCGTTGCCCCGCGAAAAATAAATCCGTTCAAAAGAGCAGCCCTTACGTTCACCAGGCTCGATGAACATTTTTTCATCCACTCTTCCGCCGGCTTTGATGATCAAGGCATGTCCTGGAGAAATCTCTTTCACTTTGCTAATATGGACATCAAAAGCCGTTTGTAGCGCCGGGCGTTCAGAAGCAACCGCAACAACCTCGTCGTCTTGGTAGTAAAAAGCAGGACGAATGCCGTTGGGGTCGCGCATAACAAAAGCATCGCCATGTCCCAACAAACCCGCCATCACATAGCCGCCGTCAAATTTCTTACTGGCGCGGCGCAGCAGACGTTGTACATCGAGGTTTTCAAAAATCAAGTCGTTGATCTCCCGATTGGTCATGCCATCGGGTTTGTACCAAGTATGGAGACGCTGCACTTCATCGTCGAGGAAGTGGCCAATTTTTTCCAATACCGTTACTGTATCTGATTTTTCTTTGGGGTACTGTCCCAATTCCACCAACTCCTTGAATAACTCATCCACATTGGTGAGGTTGAAGTTACCAGCGAGCAAAAGGACACGATTGATCCAGTTGTTTTGGCGCAAAAAAGGATGACATGTTTCGATGGAGTTGTCGCCGTGAGTACCATAACGCAGGTGACCCAAAAGCAATTCGCCGGTATAAGGTTTATTTTCGCGAAGCCAGGCCGGATTATGCAACTGATCATCGGGAAGATCTTTGAAATGCCGCATCACCTGTTCAAAAAGATCATCAAGGTAATTGGACGCTACGCTGCGTTTTCGGCTGATGTACTTAGTGCCCGGTTGAGGATTGAGCTTGATGGTGGCCAGCCCTGCGCCATCCTGCCCGCGGTTGCGTTGTTTTTGGAGCAGCAAGCGCATTTTTTCTAAGCCGTAAAGCGAAGAGCCATATTTTTCTTCATAATACTCCAATGGCTTCAGCAAACGAATGAGGGCGACGCCACATTCGTGTTTTATAGAGTCACTCATATTTGTGCTATATGGTATTTTCCTGCAAAGGTAAGGAACGGGTGGATAATAAAGTGCTAGTTTATTGTTCATCCGTTCCTTGTAGACGCAAAGAACGTTTTAGGTCTTCTGGAAGTTTAATTTGTTGCATCAAAATCGAACTATGCGTTGCACATTCCTGTTTTAGTACGTCGATGGTTTAAAATCGATTGTTCTATTGGGAAAAATAAAAACCAATCAGTAGAAATATTAATCAGGATGTGCCACCTTTGTAGCTGGAACTCCGTTTAAGTACTATTGTGTTTTGTGGCGATCAGCTTAACGGCTAAGCGCTCAAAATCCCGAAAATGAAGTTCTTTTTTCAATAGCTTAGCAAAAGAAAAAATCACTATGGCTGATGTCATTCAGCTACTACCCGACGCCATTGCCAATCAAATTGCCGCTGGAGAAGTCATTCAAAGACCCGCTTCATTGGTGAAGGAATTGCTGGAGAACGCCGTGGACGCTGGAAGTAAAAACATCAAATTGATCGTCAAAGACGCAGGACGTACGTTGGTACAGGTGATTGACGATGGTTGTGGTATGACTGAATCGGATGCCCGATTGTCGTTTGAACGGCATGCTACCTCCAAAATCCGTACTGCCGATGATCTTTTTGCCATCCGTACGATGGGTTTTCGCGGCGAAGCACTGGCTTCGATTGCTTCGGTAGCTCGCGTTGAATTGCGCACCCGCCAACACATGGCGGCGATGGGTACGCATGTAGTCATGGAAGCCTCAGAAATAAAAACCCAAGAGCCTTGCCAAACTGCGCCAGGTACCAGCATTGCGGTTAAAAATTTGTTTTTCAACGTACCGGCTCGTCGTGCTTTTCTCAAATCAGATACTGTAGAGTTCAAACATATTCTTACTGAATTTGAACGGATTGCGATTGCGCATCCGGATGTTTTTTTTAGCATCCATCACAACAATAACGAGATTATGCACCTGCCGGCGGGGAACTTGCGGCAGCGCCTGACTAATGTTTTTCGGAGTCAACTGAATCAAAATTTGGTTCCCGTCAACGAAGAAACCGATGTGATGCGTTTGAGCGGTTTTGTAGGCAAACCGGAATACGCGAAGAAAACCCGCGGCGAGCAACTGTTTTTTGTCAATGGCCGTTTTATCAAAAGCCCTCATTTGCACCATGCGGTAATGACCGCCTATGAAAATGTGCTGCCAAAGGAATCGTTTCCTTTTTATGCCCTCTTCATCAACATTGACCCCTCGAACATCGACGTCAACGTACACCCAACCAAGCAAGAGATCAAATTCAACGATGATCGATTGGTGTACAATTACTTGCGGGTAGCGGTACGACATGCATTGGGGCAATACGCCGTGATGCCATCATTGGATTTTGACCAAGAGGTTTCTTTCAACGTCTCTTATGGCGGCGCTGATCGCTCCAAACAAGACCTTGGTAATTTTGGTGGATCAGAACCAAAACGCAATGGCGAAAGTGGGAGCAACCCTTTCCGCGATAAACCCGACCGTCGCGAACAGTCCAACTTACAAAACTGGCAATCTTTGTATCAAGGCGCCGGGCAACCTACTGATCAAACCGATGCTGACGACGATATAAGCAATAAATCAGTAACCATTGGCAGTTCGCTCAATGAAGAAGATTCTCAAGACGAGACCTTGCACTCGGCGTTGAGTCAAGTAAGAAAAGCGCCTTATCAAATCCATGCCGCGTACATCGTCAGTCAGATCAAATCCGGATTTTTGCTCATTGACCAGCAAGCCGCGCATGAACGCATTCTTTTTGAAAAATATTTAAACCTACTGAGCGAGCGCAAAAGCGCCTCTCAGCAGCAGTTGTTTCCCACAACGGTGACCCTTACTCCCAACGATGCCCTCTTGTTGCGAGACTTATTATCAGAAATACAAATTTTAGGTTTTGATATTCAAGAATTTGGGGTAAATTCCTTCGTGGTTAACGGTTTGCCGGCCGAACTAGCGGGTCAGCAGGATGAACGGGAGATGATTGAAACTTTGCTGGAGCAACACAAGGCCGGTTTGGCGCTTCAAACAGGCGTGCGCGAGAGCATTGCGCGCTCCATTGCCCGCAGTGCTGCGATCAAAAGAGGAAAATTACTCAGCGAACCGGAAATGCAAGGGTTGATTGATCAGCTATTTGCTTGTGAACTTCCTTACCGCAGCCCTTTTGGTAGAAAATGCTTTACTACCTATAAACTAGAAGACTTAGAAAAGCAGTTTGATCATTAGGGTATTATAAAAAACTATAAATACAATTGCCTGCATATGATGATGCGCCTTACTGATGTTGTACGAAATTTATTGATTATCAATGTACTGGTGTTTTTGGGATCTGAGCTGTTATTGGGGAATCCTTCTAGTGCCGTTTATGATTCCATCAGCATGGGGGAATCGGTTGATTTTAGAGCCTGGGGGCGCTATATGTTGGCGGTTTTTTACCCCACTTCCGAATATTTCCGCCCCTTTCAGTTGGTAACTTATATGTTTATGCACGCGGATCCGATGCACCTCATTTTTAACATGCTGGCATTGGCCGTTTTTGGTCCGGGGATTGAGATGGTATGGGGTTCTCGCCGTTTCTTGTTTTATTACTTGTTTACGGGTTTTGGTGCATTGGCGCTGAATTTTTTGGTTCAATATTGGGAAATGAACACGGGCAGAACAAGTCTATTAACGGTAAATGTACCCATGTTGGGTGCTTCGGGCGCTATTTTTGGCGTATTGGCGGCTTATGGGTTGTTGTTTCCAAACAATATCATCCAGATGCTGTTTCCTCCAATTGCTTTGCCGGCTTGGTTGTACGTTATCATTTTTGCCGGTTTGGAATTGGTGATGGGCATCGGCGGCTATCAATCTGGCGTAGCACACTTTGCCCACTTGGGCGGCGCGCTGTTTGGATTTTTATTGATACAATATTGGTGGCGTTTTGGCACCCGGTTGTAGGGGCTAAAAAACTTATACATAGGCCACTTGAAAAAGAAACAACAAGAGATTAATTTTAGAGTGTGTTTGGGTTTTTAGTTCGCAAGCGTAGTGAGTCAAAATTTGCACCAACGAAGCGCGAAAAACGTAGTATAGCAGCGCTACATGAGTATTTTCGCAATGAAGTTGGGGTAAATTTTGGCCATTTGCAGCGCGAATAAAAAATCCAAACACACTCTCTTTGGAGCATTTTTTCTAGTCATCAGTTTGAAAAATAAAGCATGCTACGTTCGATTTGGGATGATGTTAAGCGGGAGTTCAGTTACGGTAATATGGTTACGCGGATTGTCATCATTAATATTGCCGTTTTTGTTGCCATCAACCTGGTTCAGATCATTTTATACGTTACCAATGGTTGGCAAAAGGATTCTACCCTTTTTCCGGACATCCTTGGTTTTTTTACTTTGCATGCCCGTTTGATTGATCTGTTGTACCACCCTTGGAGCATCATCACGCATATGTTCTTGCATGTGGGGTTCTTTCACATTTTCTGGAACATGGTTTGGATGTATTGGTTTGGGATCATCTTGGGTGATTTCATTGGCAACCAACGGATATTACCCGTTTATTTGTTGGGCGGGTTGGCTGGTGCGCTGATCTATTTACTTACCGCCAACACCATTTCTCACGAGCCTGGCACGGGTTACGCATTGGGCGCCTCAGCTGCCGTCATGTCGGTATTGGGTGCAACCGGTACCATTGCTCCCAACTACATCATGCGATTCTTCATCATTGGGGACGTAAAACTCAAATACATCGTTGCGGTATTGATTTTTTTGAATTTTATTGCTATCTCTAGTACAACCGCATTTGAAGGCGGCGCTTTTGCCCACCTTGGCGGCGCATTTTTTGGTATTTTTTATGCCTGGCAATTGCAACTGGGCAATGATTTGGCGAAGCCCTTCAATAAAATACTTCAGTTTTTTGACCTGCTATTTAAAGGTGAAGCATTTCGAAAAAGGAAGCCAAAACCGCATGTAGCTTACCGTAATCCACAGGCTACCCAAAAAGCCAACGTTAATAAAGCCAACAGTCGCAAAACGCGTGCGGCAGCCGATGATCTCTACCGTTCGCATCAAGAGCAATTGGACGATATTTTGGATAAGATCAAACAATCCGGCTATGAGAGCCTCTCCGACGAAGAAAAGGAGTTTCTCTTCAATGCCAGTAAAAAATAATTTGTGCAACGATTATTACGCTGGGCCAACGTCCTGATTGTTTTGCTTACCCTGGGCGCTTATTTCGCTCCCGCCATCAGCCCTAGCGTATTTTGGCCTTTTGCATTTTTAGGATTGCTTTACCCTACCTTGTTGGCCATCAACATCATCTTCATCGCGGTTTGGGCTTTTCAACGCAAATGGTATTTCGCCCTTTCGCTAGGCGTGATTTTGGTGGGTTGGGGTCAATTACGCACTATTATTGGTATGAGTCTGTCGGCTACCCAGCCCAAAGGACTGCGGGTTATGACGTACAATGTATTTGGCTTTGGTTATGTGCGCAACATCGATCGCAGTGTGCCGTTATGGCGCGAACAAATGGCCGAATATCAACCTGATATCCTTTGTTTGCAAGAGTTTGCTTATTACCCCACTGTTGATAAATACTTTTTGCCGGCCATTAAAAAAGAAGGGAAAATGCCTTTTGGAGTCTGGCGAAAACTGGAAGAATTTGCCATTTTTTCCCGTTACCCTATTCTCAATTCGGAAGTTCACTTTTTTGGATCCACCAATGGCTACCGCATTGCGGATCTGCAAATCGGAGAAAAAAAGGTTCGGGTCTTTAATGTGCACTTGCAATCCAATGCCATTACCCACTTAGCCAATGAAGTTGCCGAAAATGGAAGCCTGGAAAAAAAGACTTGGCTCAATATCCGCGGGATTTTTGGAAGATTTCGGCGGGCTGCTCGAAAAAGAACGGAGCAATCACAACTCATCGCGAGGTTAATCGCTCAAAGCCCTTATCCGGTAATACTTTGCGGCGATTTCAACGATGTCCCTCAGTCGTATAGCTACCAAACGCTGACAACCTACTTGAATGATACGTTCAAATCAAGAGGATGGGGTCTTGGTTTTACCTATGCTGGCGTCATCCCTGGATTGCGGATAGATTATGTGCTGACGGATCCAGCTTTTCCAATTTATCGTTGTCAACGGGGGCGACCGGCTTTCTCGGATCATCGCCCAGTTATTGTCGATCTACAAATTCCGGGGCAATAGTTGCTGTTTTTCGCAAAAAAATGAGCTTTCAAAAATACTGAGGTAGCTGCTAAACAGCTATAATTCCTTACTTTTGCGCCTGCATAACAAATGCACCCATGACTCAACCATCAAGCAGATGAACACCGAATTGAAGATCTACAACAGTCTAAGTAGGGAAAAAAGCGTTTTTACGCCCTTAATTCCAGGCCGAATTGGCATGTATGTATGCGGTCCAACCGTTTACAATGACGTACACCTGGGTAATTGTCGCACTTTTGTGAGTTTTGATGTCATTTATCGCTATCTCCTTTACTTGGGGTACAAAGTTCGCTATGTGCGCAACGTAACCGATGTTGGGCATCTTGAAGGCGATGCCGACACCGGCGCCGAAGATAAAATGGCCAAACGCGCCCGCCTGGAGCAATTGGAGCCGATGGAAGTGGCTCAGAAATACACCAATGGGTTCCATCACATGATGCGCGTTTTCAATACGCTTTCACCCAGTATTGAACCCCGTGCTACTGGGCATATTCCCGAACAGATTGAGATGGTGCAACAAATTCTGGACAATGGTTTCGCTTACGTTGCCAATGGGTCGGTTTATTTTGACACCACCAAATACGCCAACGATAGCGGCATGTATGGCGAGCTATCAGGTCGAAAAATTGATGATTTGATCGCCGAATCGCGCGATAACCTCAAAAATCAAGACGAAAAACGCCATCCCTCGGATTTTGCCATTTGGATCAAAGCCGATCCGAGCCACCTGATGCACTGGAATTCGCCGTGGTCGGTTGGTTTTCCTGGTTGGCATTTGGAATGTTCAGCCATGAGCACCAAGTATCTGGGCAAACAGTTTGATATACATGGCGGCGGTAACGACTTGAAATTTCCGCACCACGAAAATGAAGTAGCCCAAAATTTTGGCTCTTGTGGTTGTGGTCCGGCTCATTACTGGCTACATACCAATATGTTGCTGTTGAATGGCAAAAAAATGTCCAAAAGCGATGGCAACTCCATCATGCCCAATGAATTATTCACAGGCAATAGTACCCATGTAAGCAAAGGGTATTCCCCGATGGTGGTTCGTTTTTTCATGTTACAATCGCACTACCGCAGTACGCTTGATCTTACTGATGAAGCATTGCAAGCGGCAGAAAAAGGATACCGTCGATTGATGGAAGGCATTGCCACCCTCAATGGGCTACAAGCAAAAGACAACGCCCAAGCTGGCGCGCTCGATGCAGAGATCACTGCTTTGATCGATGGCGTACACGAGGAAATGAGCGATGATTTCAATACGCCCAAGGCTTTGGCAAAGTTATTTGAGTTGGTCAGCAAGATCAATGGCTTAAAAGATGGTCATCTGGCAATGGAGGAGCTTTCGGGAGCTACTTTAGAGCGCTTGAAATCGACTTTTCAAGATTTCGTATTTACCATTTTTGGGCTATTGGATGAAAGCACGGCTGCCAGCGATGATCAGTTTGCTACTTTGGACGGCTTAATGCAGTTGATCATTGAAATGCGCAGTGATGCCCGTACCCGAAAAGATTGGGGGGCTGCCGATAAAATTCGCGATACATTGAAAGCGGTTGGCATCGTTCTAAAAGACGGCAAAGAAGGAACCGCCTGGATTAAAGAATAAATTTGTTGAAAAGGGGCGGATTTTTTTCGCCCCTTTTCAAACATTTCCAGCCCTTTTTTTTGCGTCAAAAAAGGGCGTAAAAAGAAATCTAAACGGCCTTAAAATTATTTTTTTGCCGTTTCCTAAAAAAAACTTACCTTTATCTCATCAGAGGCATACCAATATCTACTCCATTTGTACACAGCGATTCTTTCCGTAAGCCGTTAATCACACCGCTTGGTTTCACTTTTGTTTTTAACTTTGCGATCTCTTTTGCAAAAATTACAAAACATGAAGTTAGAAGGGCTCGTGGCCGTAAGCGGCTTATCAGGTTTATTTAAGATGATTGCCAATCGATCCAATGGTTTGATCGTTGAAGATCTAGCTAGCGGAAAACGCAGATTTGCTTCTGTTCGGCAACATCAATTTACCCCTTTAGAATCGATCGGCATTTACACCGATGACGGCGAATCCGTTGAGTTGAAAGTTGTATTCAGCAGTATTTTGGAAAAACTGGAGGCTACTCCTATCGTAGAGGTCAATGCACCCAACCGCGATTTGCAGCAGTACTTCAACGAAATACTACCCAATTACGACCGCGATCGCGTCCACATCGGTGATATGAAGAAAGTTATCAAATGGTTTACCTTTTTGAATGAACGTGGCCTGTTGGCTGCTACTGAAGCGGAGGAAGAAGCCAGTAATATGAACGCTTCGGAAGAAGAATAACTACCAAACCATCCCTTGGACGAGTAATCGTTTACCCCCCTCCCGCGATGTAATAAGCAGTTTGTGCAGTGCCATGTGTTGACAAAGGTTGACCTAGTATAAATTTTTGCAGAAAATTTTGCTAATGACAATGCGTAATCAAGGGGCGACCACAATGACTGGTACTAGGGATGGTAACTCATGTTTCCCGGCATTTGAACTATGGGAGGACGTAGCTCCGCTGTATCAAGAGTTACTTAGCCGACCTATACCCAACGGCCAAGCGCTGGAGCAATGGATCAAAGATCGCAGCGATCTCGATTCTTTCTTAGGTGAAACGGTTTCTTGGCGATACATCAACCTATCGGCCAATAGCGACGACGCGTTAGCTGCCGAACGCTACCAATATGCGATTAAAAGCATCGTTCCGCAAATTGCGCCTTATGACCACCAGCTGAATCAAAAACTGGCGGCTTCTCCGTTTTTAGCTACCCTTGATCCTGAAAAGTATGGCATCTATTTGCGGAATGTGCGCAACGCGGTCAAGCTATACCACGAGGATAATGTGCCTTTGCAAACGGAAATTCACCTAAAAACCAAAGAATACGGTCGTATTTTTTCGCAAATGATGATTGGCGTGGATGGTAAACAAATGACCATTCAGCAGGCAAATACCATTTTGGAGGAGACCGACCGCAATCGGCGGCAGCAGATTTATTTTAAAATCAACCAACGCATTCTTCAAGATACCGGAGCGCTGGAAACTTTATTTGATGATTTACTGATCCGGCGCCAACAGATAGCGGGGAATATCGGGTTTGCTAATTACCGCGATTATGCTTTCCGCTCCATGGGACGCTTGGATTATACGCCTGAAGATTGTTTGCAACTTCATGAGGGTATTGCCGCAGAGATTTTACCCATCCTCAATGATCTTTATTGTATTCGCAAAAAAGAGCTTGAACTGGATGAACTGCGTCCCTGGGATTTGAACAACGATACCGGAGGCCGCAATCCTTTGCTTCCTTTTAATAGCATAGAGGAACTTGTCGACAACAGCATCGTCTGTTTAAGCCAAGTAAACCCTGTTTTCGGCGAGGTGATCCGCACCATTCATGAAATGGGACTTTTGGACTTGGAATCTCGCCCCGGAAAACGCCCAGGCGGGTACAACATGCCTTTGCAAGCTTCGCGTTTGCCTTACCTTTTTATGAATGCCACGCATACGCTCAACGACTTGCGCACCCTCATGCACGAGAGCGGCCATGCGATCCATTTTTACCTGACCCGACAGTATGATCTTCTGTCGGCTCGCCGCTTCCCTTCTGAAATTGCCGAGTTGGCGGCCATGACCATGGAGCTACTCACCATGGAGCACTGGGATATCTTCTTCCCTGATCCTGCTGATTTGAAACGCGCCAAGATCACCCAACTAGAAAATGTACTCAAAGTGCTTCCGTGGATTGCTACGGTTGATAATTTTCAGCATTGGCTGTATACGCACCCCACCCATACGCCAGAAGAACGCAAATACCAATGGATGGCCACCCTTCGAAAGTTCACCCCAGCAGTGGTGGATTATGATGGACTGGATCATTATCTGGAATACCTATGGCATAAGCAACTCCATCTATTTGAAGTACCTTTCTATTACATCGAATATGGGTTTGCGCAATTGGGAGCTATCGCCATTTGGCGACGGTACCGACAAGATCAGCAAACGGCGATCAAAAATTATATGGCCGCCCTGGAATTAGGGAACACCCGCCCCATTCGCGAGGTGTATGAGGCTGCGGGTATTTCTTTTTGTTTTGACAAGGATTATGTGGCGCAATTAGGGGATTTCGTACGAGAAGAGATAAAAATACTGAGCGCAGAATAGGTTTTGATGATTTCCAAACTCCCGATAAATAAAAATGGCTGAAGGAGAATGTAATCCTTCAGCCATTTTTTGTTTAACAAAATCTGCTATTTATTGCTTGATGATTTTTTGCGTCATCAATACCCTTCCTTGCAGGTCAAAAATTCTGGCCAAGTAAATCCCTTGAGGCCAATCTTGCATCATCACCGCTTCTTGTCCGGTAAACTGGTTCGTTTGCATCACCTGACCACTCAAATTCAACAACTCATACCGCAATGGATTGCGATCGGGCGAGCTGATGTTGAGTTGATCGGTAGTTGGGTTGGGATAAAGCTTCAGCTCAGGCGCCAAATTTTGGGCTGGCGGAAGTAAAAAAGCGTTCCCACCCACAGGGCTAGCGTTCCCACCTTTAGCGATGTACAACACTTTATTGATTACTGTTGCAATGCTATCGCAAGCTTTATCGGCAAGGGCTTTGGTTTTTATCGTTAAACTGACTGTGTAAAAACCGCTGGTCTGGAACCGATACCGGAAGGTATCCTTAGCCACTACCACGCCATTGATCTTATCATTGAAACTCCAGAAAAAAGTACTCCGCTTGATGATGGTATCCGTTATGCCACCCTCCAAGGAGAAAGTATAGTCTTTGGCGCCCAAAAGTAAAGTATCAGCAATAATATCGATGTTTGATGGCGGCGTGAGTACGGTCTCATACAAAGAGTGGTACTGTACAGCGATATCGTCAAGCCAAAGCCTTTCATCGCCACCACCCGTATACTCAATCACAAAAACAATTTTATTGAAGAAGGCATTGTTCCACGTAGCAGAAACATCAAACGGGATATAAGCGCCATTGACCGGATCCGTAAACTCGCCCAATGAAATTACTTGCGATTGCAAGCCTTTCAGAATGGCATACACCCGAATGGTATCGTTGTTGTCTTGAAAAAACTCTGGTGACATTGCCTGAAAATGCAAGGTTAAGTTACTAAAAGCAAGCAAGCATCTAGAATAATCGATGGTGTCCATCACCAATCTGGATACGCCCTTTTTGCGACTCAATTCCACAAAAGATTTTCCAGTATAGGGCAAATAACCGCTACCGCGAGGAGCTTTTACCGCTTCTCCACCTTGAATAGTTTTAGCCTTCCAAGAAGCCAATTTACCAACCTCGGGCTCCCAATAACGCAGCAATGATTCCAAAGAGTTGTTTCCACGATCGGCTGGTTTAAGCTTTAGGTTGGAAATTTTTGCAGGATTCAGCGCATTATCTTTGTGCAATAGAATT
This sequence comes from Saprospiraceae bacterium, assembly GCA_040401995.1. Taxonomy (GTDB): domain Bacteria; phylum Bacteroidota; class Bacteroidia; order Chitinophagales; family Saprospiraceae; genus Haliscomenobacter. The sequence continues at coordinate 91,298 of JBBANM010000005.1, read as the reverse complement.
TGATCCAAGAGCAGGCTTTTTGCAGCTTCAGGCAACAAAAACAAGCTATAGGTTTTTCCTGCTTCTAGGAAAAAGCTCTTATTGGCGCTTTGCCAATTGTACAAAGTATCAGAAGAAGTGCAATTGACCCTACGGCGGGTATTGCTGGATACCGCCTCGTTGATGCGTGGCACGATAAAAGAGGCAGTGTTGCCATCTTTTACTTTGCGATTGATGTACAGATAATACCAACCGCTGCTGGTAACCTCTAAACGGTAATACAATCGAGCGGTGGAATAATCCTGGATGGGGTAAAGTCCATCTTGATTGGCACCAACTGCGGTAACTTGTTTTTCTTGAACCAATTTCCAGTTGGGATCATTTGTTGATGTTGCGCTATAATTACCCGCAAAGGCTTCGGCTTCAAAAAGCAGGTAATTATCGCTGTTTTGTTTGATGGTTTGTATTGCTTGAGCATTAGCTACAATACCATAACTTGTTAGTAGTAGTAAAAATAGTAGACGGATCATGATTTGAGTTTTATACGAAAAAAAATAGTTATTGGCACTACGTGTCACGTAGCCGTCCGCTTAATCATGAGTATGATGGTAAAATGTCGTGAAAGGACACCATTAGTGCAAATACTAAGGTGTAATCTAAAAAGGTAAGTTATGTCGTTTTTCCTAGGTGCAAATATAGTAAAAATTTAATGTTCATTGGGGATTTTTACGCTGAAATTGAAAAATACCTCAATGGTGGTAGGCGGATCAGTCCTTTTCTAAATTAAAAAATGGAATTGTCCTAAGCGCTACACCTGAATTCAGTGAAATCAAGCAAATTGGGGGTATTAAACTAAATAAACATGCTGAATAAAATCATTTTTGCTCTCGTTGCCACCTTAATTTTAGGCAACGTTCTTTCGGCTCAAGCCCCTCGTACCCAACCCGTTGAATTGGGACAAGTGAAATGGTTGCGCGATTTGGATGAAGGGATAGCTAGATCCAAAAAGGAAGGCAAACCCGTCTTTTTGCTTTTTCAAGAAATACCTGGTTGCCAAACTTGCCAACGATATGGGCAGGAGGTACTGAGCCATCCTTTGATAACGGAGGCAATTGAAAGCCTGTTTGTGCCGGTAGCTATTTACAACAACCGCCAAGGTAAAGATGCCGAAACCCTTCGCGCCTACAACGAACCAGCCTGGAACAACCCCGTAGTGCGCATTGTGGGCAGCGACCGCAAAGACGTAGTGGATCGCCTTAATGGCAATTATTCTCCTCTGGGGGTGGTGCAAGCTATAGTTGGGGCATTGGAAAAAAAGAATGCCGTAGTACCCGGTTACTTAGCTTTATTACAAGAAGAATTGCAAAGCCAAGCGCTGGGCGTGGAAAAAGCGACCCTTTCCATGTATTGCTTCTGGACGGGCGAACGCGAAATTGGCAAGCTTCCAGGCATCGTTAGCACCGAAGCGGGTTACATGAACGGCCATGAAGTAGTGCAAGTGGAATACAACCCGCATTTGCTATCGTTTGAAACCTTGTTAAAGAAAGCCAGCGCCGTACAATGTGCCGATGGGATTTTCACCAACGATCCACAAGAAAAAGCCAAAGCGATTCAGGTACTTGGCAAGGATCAAGTTAAATCGGCTGGGAATTATCGGGTAGATCCTGAAAACAAATACGCGCTCTACCGCAGTTATTACCGCTATGTGCCCATGACGCCGTTGCAAGCTACCAAGGCCAATGTGCTGTTCAGTGCCGGAAAATCATTGGAAGAGGTGCTGTCGCCGCGTCAATTGGCTTTGGCCAAAAACATCAAAGCGAACCCTAATAAAGGTTGGAAACCGGCCATTGGTAAGGATATTCGCGAGGGTAGCGCGGAGTTGTTGAGTAATTAGAGGATGGATAAAAAAGGACCTAAAAAAACGGCCACAGACTTTAGCGAGTTTGTGGCCGTTTTTTTAGATCATCTCATACGCCTTCAAAGTTTAGAATTCTCGGGGTGTTGAGGTCGGAAAATTCAAATTTTGCGAAATGAAAATTAAATTTGATCAAGAAGTCGACATCCTTGTTCTTCGCTTTTCAGAAGAAAAAATTTTGGAAAGCGATGAAGTGAAGCCTGGGGTCATTCTGGATTTTGATAAGGAAGGTAATATTGTCAAAATCGAGATATTGGATGCATCCAAACGAATGGCTGCCCCTTTTAAATTGGAATATGAAGTAGCTAGCGCTTAAGACAAAAACTCCCAACACACACCCAAAAATCAACTGGGGGATAGTTTAAAGTTAAAAATATCCAAAAATAAGCCCTATCTCTTGCATTACACCCCCTAAACATCTATTTTTGCTTTTGAAATGGAAAAAACCAACCTACATATTACTTTTTCTCCTTCCCGCCGTCGATTTAACCGTCGCCCTTAGGGGGCTAATCTATACATTTCACCCACCTCGGTAGGATTTTTGCCTACCTTTATCCTGAAAACAAGCCAGGTTAACCAAATTTTTACGAGCACTGCTTAGGCAGTCGTGTGTGTTTTCTATTTTTTCACCACGTCAGGCCCTACTTGCGCGAGCACAAGCCTGCTTAATCATCAGAAAGAATGAACTTCACGATCGAGGTGACTACACCCGAACATGAAATTTATGCTGAGGCTATCAACGACCTCATCAAAGAATCCGCAAAAGCCCGTGGTACGGGTATTGCCGAGCGTAAAATCGAATACATCCAGAAAAAGATCAACATGGGCAATGCGGTCATTGCCCTGACCGAAGATCATCAGCTAGCGGGTTTCTGTTACATCGAAACCTGGAGCCACGGTCAATATGTGGTCAATTCTGGTTTGATTGTTGCGCCTGACTTTCGCCGTTTTGGACTGGCCACCCAAATCAAAGAGCGGGTATTCCAACTCTCCCGCGAAAAATATCCCGCCGCCCGCATTTTTGGCATCACCACCAGTTTGGCGGTGATGAAAATCAATTCTGCGTTGGGGTATGAGCCCGTCACTTTTTCTGAACTCACCCAGGATCCAGAATTTTGGAATGGCTGCAAAAGCTGTCCCAATTTCGATATCCTCGAGCGCAATCAACGCCGTATGTGTTTGTGTACAGCCATGCTAGCGCCTTCGCAGCAAGAGGTTGACGCCATGAAACACGATTTGTCGAATCTAATTGTTACTTCTGATGTCAAATAAGCAAAAAGTAGTGTTGGCCTATAGCGGCGGACTGGATACCTCCTTTTGTATCCTCTATCTTACTCAGGAAAAAGGGTATGAAGTGCATGCCCTCACCGTCGATACAGGCGGTTTTTCAGCGGAGCAATTGAAGGCCATGGAAGAACGGGCTTACCAGTTGGGCGCTACAAGTTTCCAAATTGCCGATGCATTGAAAGAGTATTATGACGACTGCATCAAGTACCTGGTGTTTGGCAATGTGCTGCGCAATAATACTTACCCCCTTTCGGTAAGCGCTGAGCGGATGTTTCAAGCTTTGGCAACTGCTAAGTATGCCAAAACCCTGGGCGCAACTGCAGTTGCGCACGGGAGCACCGGCGCGGGCAACGACCAAGTTCGTTTTGATCTGGCGTTCAACATCCTGGGTGAAGACTTGGAAATCATCACTCCTATTCGCGATCTGCGTTTGTCACGTCAGGCAGAGATCGACTATTTGAATAAGGCTGGTTTTACATGGAACTGGGAAAAAGCCAAATATTCGATCAATCAAGGTATATGGGGAACCAGTGTAGGCGGTTCCGAAACGCTTACTTCTAACTTGGCGCTTCCGGAATCGGCTTTCCCAACACAATTGACCGAAACGGAACCGATTACCGTTGAGCTTTTTTTCGAAAAAGGCGAGTTGATGCAAGTAAATGGGCAAAATTTTGATCACCCTACCGAAGCCATCGCTGCACTCAATGATTTGGCGGCGCCTTTTGCCATCGGTCGCGATATTCACGTTGGCGATACCATCATCGGTATCAAAGGTCGGGTGGGTTTTGAAGCGGCTGCTCCGTTGATCATCATCAAGGCACACCATCTTTTGGAAAAACACACCCTGACCAAGTGGCAACAATACTGGAAAGAGCAATTGGGCAATTGGTATGGTATGTTGCTCCATGAAGGACAGTTTCTTGAACCCGTAATGCGCAACATCGAAAGCTTCCTTACCGATACGCAACAAGCGGTAACCGGTAAAGTGGGCGTAAAGCTTTTGCCCTATCGTTTTGAACTGCAAGGCATCGAATCCGAATATGATTTGATGAACTCTGGGTTTGGTCAATATGGCGAAATGAACAACGGTTGGAGTGGCGAGGATGTCAAAGGGTTCACCAAGATTTTGGCGAATCAGATGAAAATCTACCACTCGGTCCACGAAAAATTGGGAAAAGTAAAGGATTAATCCTGCTGGCAAAGCTCATAAAACGGGCTTGTCGCGAGAAAAGCATTACACTGGAAGTAGAAATGGACAAGATAAAAGTTGGCATCATCGGCGGCGGCGGCTATACGGCCGGAGAATTGATCCGCATCCTGATCAACCACCCCAAAGCAACGATTGCTTATGTGCAAAGCGCCAGTCAGGCGGGAAAACGGATCGATGACACTCACGACGACTTGGTGGGCTCTTGCGATCTTACCTTCAGCGCAGCGGTGACCTTTGATGATATTGATGTATTGTTTTTGTGTATGGGGCATGGGCAATCTCAAACTTTTATGGATACTTATGCGCCGCCGCAACGGGTGGCCATTATTGATTTGAGTACGGATTTTCGTTTGGATTCGGAGTGGGTCTATGGTCTGCCAGAATTGAACAAATCTGCCATCCAAGGTAACAATCGTATCGCTAATTGTGGCTGTTTTGCCACCGCCATCCAATTGGGTTTATTGCCTTTGGCTCAAGCGCAATTGCTGAACGACGAAGTACATATCAGTGCCACCACGGGGTCAACTGGCGCTGGTCAAGCGTTGAGTCCTACCACGCATTTCAGCTGGCGCAGTAGCAACTTGTCGGTATACAAGGCATTCGAACACCAGCATATGGCGGAAATTCTGCGCAGCCTCACCACCTTGCAACCGGGGTTCGCACACGAGGTGAATTTTATTCCTTTGCGCGGCGATTTTCCACGCGGCATTTTGGCCGCCATGTACGTCAATTGTGACCTGGATTTGGAAGCCCTGTACGTGATGTACGAGTCTTTTTACCAGGATGCTCCCTTTACCATCCTTACCCGCAAAAATCCGCACCTCAAACAAGTGGTGAACACCAATAAATGTTTGATTCACTTAGAAAAACACGGTCGGAAAGTTTTCATCATCAGTATGATTGATAACTTGACCAAAGGCGCTTCCGGACAAGCCATCCAGAACATGAATCTGGTGTTTGGACTGCCGGAAACCACGGGATTACAACTGAAATCTTTGGCATTTTAAAGCAAAAAATATGCAACTCTTTGATGTTTATCCGCTTTACGACCTAAAACCAGTACGGGGCAAAGGCAATTATGTCTACGATGAACAAGGGCAAGCTTATCTTGACCTCTACGGCGGGCATGCGGTTATTTCAATAGGCCACAGTCATCCGCATTATGTGCAAAAAATGACTGCGCAATTGGAGCAATTGGCTTTTTACTCCAATTCGGTTCAAAATGACTTACAGATAGAATTGGCGCAAAAACTGGGGGAACTCTCCGGTATGGATGATTACCACTTGTTTTTGATCAATTCTGGCGCTGAAGCCAACGAAAACGCCCTCAAACTGGCCTCTTTTCACAATGGCCGTACCAGGGTAATCGCTTTTGATCGCGCTTTTCATGGTCGTACTTCAGCTGCGGTGAATGTTACCCACAATCCCTCGATTCAAGCACCGTTGAATAAGACGTTTCCTACGGCCTTTTTGCCTTGGAATGATATCGATACGGCTTGTGCTGAAATCAATAAAGGAGACGTGGCGGCGGTAATCATTGAAGGAATTCAGGGCGTAGGCGGTATTTATGTGCCAGATCCCGAATTTCTTTTGGCCATTCAAGAGGCGTGTCGTAAAAACGATACCGTTTTGATACTCGACGAAATTCAGTCGGGTTATGGTCGGAGTGGTCGTTTTTTTGCCTTTCAACACACACCCGGTTTGCAGCCCGACCTCGTCAGCGTAGCGAAAGGCATGGGGAACGGCTTCCCAATTGGCGGAATCCTGATTCATCCCAAGTTTGTAGCCAAACACGGTTTGTTGGGCACTACTTTTGGGGGTAGTCATTTGGCTTGTGCTGCGGGAATCGCCGTGCTAGATGTATTGAAACAAGAAAAACTGATCGAGAATGCGGAAAATATGGGCGCCTTGTTGCAAAAAGAATTATCGAATCATTTTCCAGACATCAAAGAGATCAGAGGCCAAGGGCTGATGATTGGAATGGAATTTGAATTTAATACGGCCACATTGCGCAAAAAACTGCTTTTTGACGAAAAAGTTTTCACTGGCTCTGCGGGAAATCCCAATGTAATGCGTTTATTGCCGGCACTTTCTTTGGGCGTTGAAGAAGTTACTCTTTTCCTCGAAAAATTGGAAAAAGCGTTGTTAAAGACCAAAAATATGCAGTTGGCATGAAAAATTTTACCTCGATAAAGGATGTAGCCGATTTGACCGCTTTGGTGAATTTGGCTAAGGAAATGAAGTCGAACCCGCTGGCTCATCGTGCTGCCGGAAAAGACAAAACCCTGGTCCTGCTGTTTTTTAACCCCAGTTTGCGTACCCGGTTGAGTACCGAGAAAGCAGGACTCAACCTCGGTATGCAGGTCATCAGTATGAACGCCGATCAGGGTTGGACTTTGGAATTTGAAGATGGCGCCATCATGAATGGCGCTGCAGCCGAGCATGTCAAAGAAGCGGCAGGTGTAATCAGCCAATATGCAGATGTGATCGGCGTGCGCAGTTTCCCCACCTTGATCGATCGCGAAAAGGATTATCAAGACAAGGTGGTTTACTCTTTTATGCGCTATGCCAGCGTGCCAGTAATCAGCTTGGAATCAACCATTCGGCATCCCCTTCAATCGCTTGCCGATGTTTTGACTGTTGAGGAATTCAAAAAAGTGGATCGCCCCAAAGTGGTGCTCAGCTGGGGCCCGCACGTACGCGCGCTCCCGCAAGCAGTGCCCAACTCTTTTGTGGAATGGATGCGATGTGCCAATGTAGATCTGCTGGTTACCCACCCCAAAGGATATGAGCTGGCGCCTGAGTTTATGGATGGCGTACCGGTAGAATACGACCAAAAAAAGGCTTTTGAAGGCGCCGATTTTATCTACGGAAAAAACTGGTCGTCGTACCTGGACTACGGTAAAATCACCAACAGCGATCCCAATTGGATGATCACGCCCGATAAAATGGCTTTGACCAATGATGCAAAATTCATGCATTGCCTGCCCGTAAGACGGAATGTGGTGGTTGCCGATGGCGTACTTGACAGTCCGAATTCTATTGTGCTTGAGGTTGCTAACAACCGTACCTATGCCGCACAAGCTGTTTTAAAAACCATTTTAGATCAATTGTAGGGGATGCTGTAGTTGCCTGCGGCATTACCAAACATACACTTATTGAGATGCCATCTCCACTTCATATTCTAAAGCTCGGCGGTAAAGTAATCGACGATAGCGTTTTATTGACCCAAGTGCTCCAGGCGTTTTTGCAAAAAGACGGCCAAAAAATCATCATTCATGGCGGTGGCAAGCGCGCTACGGAATTGAGTGAGCAAATGGGCGTTCCCGCGCGGATGGTCAATGGACGTAGAATCACCGATTCGGCGTCATTAGATATTGCCACAATGGTCTATGCTGGGTTGCTCAATAAAAACATGGTTGCCAAAATACAAGCCCTGGGTAGTAATGCACTGGGATTGAGCGGCGCCGATGGCAATGTTATCCTAGCCCGTCAACGAGCAGTGAAAGACATCGATTACGGCTGGGTGGGCGATATAGACCAGGTCAATTCCGAAGCCATCGACAAACTTTTGGCAGCAGGTTTTACGCCCGTTTTTTGCGCCATTACCCACAACGGACAAGGGCAATTGCTCAATACTAATGCGGATACCATTGCCTCCAAAGTGGCAACCGGTATGGCTGGTCTATATGAAGTAGCACTCTATTTGTGTTTGGATAAAAATGGCGTGTTACTTAATCCCCAAGATGATTTCTCGGTGATTCCACAATTAAATGCTGCCGATTACGAAAGGTATAAATTGGAAGGCGTGGTCAGCGACGGCATGTTGCCTAAATTGGACAATGCCTTTGATGCGCTGGCTGAAGGCGTCAAAAAAGTAATCATTTGTGGTCCGCAAAGTTTAATTCAGGGCGGCGGCACCACGATTTTATAATTACTGCGCTACTCTTTTTTCCCAAACTCCCTTCTGATTCTGCTCAAAGACGTATCGGTAATGCCTAAAAAAGAAGCGATGTGTTTCAGGTGAGCGTACTGAAAAACCTCAGGACTAGAATCAATGAGCTCCGCATAGCGTTCCTCGGCGCTTTTATTGATCATGGCCAAGGTACGATGTTTAAATGACGTAAATGCCCTAACCAGCATCAGTCTTCCAAACTCCCGAAACTCCGGAATGGAATGAAAAAGTTGATTTAAGGTCTCAAAAGTTACGCTGTATCCCCGACAATCCGTCACCGCTTGAATGTTTTCAGCGGAAGGCGTACGAGTGAAAAAAGAAGAAGCTTCAAAAACCATTCTGTTGCTCGAATAAAAAAAAGTAGTCACTTCATTCCCATCTCTATCAAGGGTAAAAGCACGCATAAATCCTTCGGAAAGAAACAAATAATCGTTGCTGATCTTCCCTTCCTTCAAAAAATATTGATTTTTGACAAACTCCCTTTCTTCAAACCCTTCAACGATTTTTTCAATGGTTTGCCTGGATGCCGGGGAATGGCTGTGGATAAATTGGATCAGTTGTTCCTTATTCATTTTTTCTCATTAACAATTGCCAAAACGATGATGGGAAATCTAAATCCCGGCTAACTGGCCATCCCGCGAAAAGTATAACAACACATTCCGGCGGACATTTACGCCATTGATCTAAAAAGATTTCCTATAAATTATTTTTTCAACAATTTAATTCACAGGATTTTAACTTTTTCAAGATACGCTACGTCTTGGTTTGGAAGTTAAATCCTTGGTGATTTTTATTTTCCACACCAAAAACCGGAGCATGACTGCAACGATTACCAATTGCGCAAAAGGGACACTAACGCCCTTTGTGCCTTCGGCCGCCAGCCCTTGGAACCGACAAAAGGTACAACACCTTTTAAAAAGAATGGGTTTTGGAGCTTCTCCTGAGGATGTCGATGCTGGCGTTTTGCTTACGCCCAGTAAATTAGTTGACAACTTGGTAGACGAAGCCCTTAAACTACCGCTCTTTACCGCCCCCACTTGGGCCAATTGGCCGCTCTCGAACTACAAAGACATCCAAAAAGAAGTGCAAGATCAGTACATTGAGTGGGCCACCACTTGTGTGAAAGGCATGATCGATTATGGGTTTCGCGAAAAACTGGTGCTGTTTTGGCACAATCATTTCGTTACCCGCGCAGAAAGCTATTTTTGCCCCTCTTACTTGTACCAATACCATAAATTACTACAGCAAAATGTATTGGGGAATTTTAAAGCCTTTGTGAAAAACGTTGGCACTACTCCTGCAATGTTGGTGTATTTGAACGGTGTTGAAAACAACCGCTACAAACCCAATGAAAATTATGCCCGTGAATTGTATGAACTCTTCACTTTGGGACGCGACAATGGCTATACGCAAAACGATATCAAGGAGACAGCACGCGCCCTCACCGGGTGGGTAGGGTTTACGGTGCCTTGTGCACCCATCGGCTTTTCAGCTGATTTTTATGACCCTGGGTCCAAAACCATTTTTGGAAAAACTGGCGCCTATGGTTACAATGAGTTGCATGATCTCCTGTTTACCGAGCGGAAAGAACAAATTGCCAGCTACATCTGCACCAAAATATACAAACACTTTGTCAACCCCGACCCGGATCAAGTGATTATTGCGGGCATGGCAAAAACGTTTATCAACAACAATTTTGAGCTGGCGCCGGTGTTCCGAGAGCTGTTCAAAAGCGAGCATTTTTTTGATGCATATATAATAGGTGTAAGCATCAAAAGTCCGTACGATTTTGTGATCGGTTTTTTACGCGATGTTGACTTTCCATTGACCGATAAAGAATCCTTACTCGGCGTATTTTATTTATGCGGACAGTTGGGGCAAGAGTTTTTTCAACCTGTAGACGTGGCTGGCTGGCCTGGCAATCGCAGTTGGATCACCAATACTTATCTAACCGGTCGGTGGCAAACGATAGATTACTTGCTCTACGGTATTTATCAAAAACAGCCAAACTTATTCCGCACGTTGGCAAAATACCTAAGCAAAAACTCCAATCAACCCGATGTGGTCACCAAGTCGATAACCGACTTCTTCCTTCCCAACCCTTTGCGCAACGCCAGCGATTACAAAATGGCTACCGAGGTTTTTAAATCTCCCGTACCGGCAAACTACTTTGACAACAACCAGTGGACTTTAGATTGGGATAGCGCGCCAGCGCAGGTAGCTTTGTTATTGCAATATTTGGGCCGTTTGCCAGAATTTCAACTCGCGTAACCATGTCAAACCATACCACAATTCGCCCGGGTAGCAGCCTCGAAAATACGCAGGCACACCAACAAGAACACCAAGATTGGGGACGCAGAGATTTTTTGCGTCTTCTGGGACTAACTGGCGCCGGAAGCGTTCTGATTGGCAATTTGCCGGTAAGTGCTTTGTCGGCTTCGCCATTGGCGTACCTACTCAACAACGCCAATGACGACCGCATTCTGGTCATGATTCGCTTAAAAGGCGGCAACGACGGTCAGAACACGATTATTCCCATCTATGATTATGGTCGCTACCAAACGCTAAGACCGCGCATTGCTATACCGCGTACCGATATTATTTCGCTCAATTCAGAAATGGGTATTCCCAAAACCATGGCACCGCTGGAAAATCTCTGGAAAAACGGCAGTATGCGAGTAGCGCACAATGTAGGTTACCCCAGTCAAAATCTATCGCATTTCCGTTCTTCCGATATTTGGGCCTCGGCCAGCGATGCCAATACCATCGATAATTCGGGATGGTTAGGGCGCTGGTTGGATAACCTTTACCCAGATTATTTTACCAAGCCGCCTTTGGCTCCGCCTGCTTTGCAAATTGGTAGCAACGGCACCTTAGCATTTAACGACAAAAAAAACAACACCCTCAGCGTAGCCGTCACTAATCCGGAAGAATTGGAGCGCATTGCTAAAGAGGGTAGGCTGTATAATCCACTCGATGTACCCGATTGTTTGCCTGGCGAACAGCTGACTTTTTTGCGCGGGGTAGCCAATAGTACCTTCCAATATGCCGGCATCATTGCCGCTGCGTATAAAAAAGGGGTGAATACAGCAACCTATGCAAGCGGTACTTTGAATCAGCAATTGGCCTTGGTAGCAAAGTTGATCAAAGGTGGACTACCAACCCGTTTGTACATGGTTACTTTGGAAGGTTTTGACACCCATGCCAATCAAAACCAATACCACCCGGCTTTGATGCAAGAAATCGCTACAAGCGTGGCCAATTTCATTACCGACCTCAAAGTAGGAAAATGGGACGAGCGGGTATTGACGATGACTATCTCTGAATTTGGTCGCAGAATTGAGCAAAACGCCTCCAATGGCACCGATCATGGCGCTGCGGCTCCCCTGATGTTGTTTGGCAAAGGCTTGAATGGCAGCGGGTTTGTAGGAAAAACGCCCAGTCTTACTAATCTTGATGAAGTGGGGAACTTGAAATTCGAAACCGATTTTCGTCAAATTTATACCACGATCTTAGAATCTTGGTTGTGCATCAACAGTTCATTAGTGGATAAAGTGATGGGAAAACCATTTGCCCGCATACCAGAGTTGGGTTTACAATGCAGTGCTGTTACTGCTGTAGATGATGATCCGATAGCGATTGGGAAGTTACCGCTGACAGTTTACCCGCTCGACGGGCAATTGCAAATACAATTTGATTTACCGGAATCTGGCACTACCAGCGTTCAATTGCTCAATTTGTTGGGGCAAACGGTGAGCGAGCAATCCTTTGGTCAGTTAGCAGCTGGGAAACAACAAATTGCTTTGCCGCTTGCTGGTCGATTGCCAACTGGCCCTTACGTGGTTGCCTTGCGCGCAGGGCGGTATTTGGGCAGCGAAAAAGTAATGCTGTCGCTGCGGTAAAAACACGAGATCCTGATCCCGGTAAACGGGTTTTTCGTAACTTGAGCAGGTAAAGCAATGTAACGAAAATCCGTTTACCGGTTATTTCAGGTTCAGTGTAAACCGCATGGTCATGAAAAAGGAGTTCTTTTCGGCAATTTTCAGCGTACTCATGGTAGCGCTTATGTGGAGTTGCAATCAACTACCAGCGCCCAATGATCAACAAAATGCGACTTCAAAAGAAAGCCAAGAAGAGCTGCTGCGCAAAGTGGAGGAACTGCGCAAAGAAAATGAAGAACTAGAACGCAAATTAGAAAAAGACAAAAATAAGCCAACGGATGAGGATGTAGTTTCGCCAGAATCTACCGAAACCGGGCTTAAAATTGTCAAGGCGATCAAAAAATTTGACGCCAATTTTAAACCAATCGTTGAGCTAAAGCTGCAAAACAATGCCAGGAAAACCATAAACACCGCAGAGCTGTTGGTTGATTTTAGTTTTGCCAGCAGCGAAGCCAGTAGCAATTGTAGGTTTCAAAAAAGTATTCCGTTAAAATTGCCATCAGGTGCTACAAAATCAATCGTTTTAGCCATACCTGCCGGATACGACAAAAAATGCTCCGATAACGCCAAAGTTACCGTCCATAAAATCACCTATATCGATGGCAGCACCGAAGAATTCTGATATGGGTCATCAAAAACACAGCGCCATCGCGCGCGCCACATATGGGCAGTTTGCCCGTGAGGAATGGGCCATCATTGGCGCTCCTTGCAACAGCATTCAGCAATTGTCATTTGCCGTGATTGAAAAACTAGCGACGGAATTCCAAATCGCTTACGTAGATGCCGACCACCCCGCCGCTGATGCCGAAACTGAGCATGGGCGCGACCTTCACAGCGCAATGGCACATGGCGCAGGGATGGAATACATCGATAAAATTAGCTACCATCGGATCGATTTTGAAGGCGAGCAGTCTTCGTACCAGTACCGTCAATGGTTTAATGGTCAAGATGCGGTGCTGGTCAACGGCAATCATTTTACCGCACTTCGCCAGTTGGTAATCATAGATCCGCGTAAAGAAACTTCTTTGCAAAAAAAATTGGATCGTTTAACCCGGGTAGACGCCATTTTACTGACCGATGAACAAACGGCGCCTTATGATTTTTTGCAAAAACACTTGGAAGGACAAAATATCCCCATTTTTTCCATTACCGATATTGATGGTATTGCCGGGTTGATTAAAACCGGGATAAGCCAACGTCGGGCGCCCCTGTACGGGCTGGTGCTTGCGGGCGGGCGCAGCGTACGCATGGGGCAAGACAAAGGGCTTATCAACTACCACGGCAAAGCGCAACGCGCGTTCATGGCGGATCTGCTCAAAAATTGGTGCACACACACCTTTATATCTTGTCGGCCTGATCAGGTGGAGGAAATAAAAGGAGAGTATTCAGTAATTGCCGATACGTTTATGGATTTGGGCCCATTTGGCGCAATTTTATCAGCCTTTAGAGCTCACCCTGAAGCAGCTTGGCTAGTGGTAGCCTGTGATTTGCCAAACCTCGACGCGGCCGCCATAGATTATTTGGTGCAGCAGCGCAATGCTTCTAAAATTGCGACTACTTTCCGCAGCCCTTTTGATCAATTTCCCGAACCATTGGTCACCATTTGGGAGCCACGAAGCTATCCGGTATTGCTGCAATTTTTGGCGCAGGGCTATTCTTGCCCTCGCAAAGCATTGATCAATTCCCCTACTGAAATTTTGGAACCATTGCGGCCGGAAAGTTTGGTCAATGTCAATCAACCTGAAGAGTTGGCACAGGCTATAGCAAAATTAGCATCTGCTGATTGACTTATCCTCCACTCACTGGCGGTATCAACACAATTTCATCTCTTTCGGAAATGGGCTGATCATCCAAAGCATATTCGGTATTGACGGCAATGGCCAAACTCACCAAACGCTCCAAAGCGGGATAATCCGTCATCAGTTGGGTACGCAATTCACCTACCGAGCAATTCTCAGTTACTTCAATCGATTGGGTAGTGCCGCCCAAAATATCGCGCGCAATGCCAAAGGCAATTACATTTATTTTCATAGCTGATTATCAGGAATTTAAGAACCTTTTCAAAGCATTCCAAAAGGAGTAACAACTGAATCATGCGCAGGGTTGTCGCATTTTTTACTGAAAAACATTCAAAAAACGATCCAAGGGCGCCAGGTTACCCCATTCCGATTCTCATTCAAAACCCCTGCGGAGTGATTTTCTACGCAAAAAAATGAAAGATAGTGGAAAATGATAGCATTTTGCGTGCCAAATGTGATGTTGATAACTCTAGTTTGTGTCATATTACTGTCATAATAAAGTTAAATTCTCACAATTTTTCGCCCCTAAAAATCTACTACTTGATAGCCATTGAGTTAAGGAATATTTGGTTTGGCCTAAGCGGAAGCCTGGATTTTGTCCGCGCGCCGCTTTTTTGACCCAAATAATTTTTTTATTCTTAAAAACGTTAACACAAGGTCTCAAAAAACGTACAAAGTGGCGAAGCATTGCATGGCAAGATAATTCGCTATAGCTTTGTGCCATCGTTTGACAAAAACTTTATTTTTATTTGACATCTATTAGGGCAACTTTATTGCCCCCCACTGTACCGGCAAGTTTTTTAGTAATTGGCGGCTGGCTACAGTGTAACAAGAAAATTAAAGCCGATGAATATCCCATGGACACTTGTTGCCATATTGGCGGCGTCAGCCACCGGTATGGGTACTAAAGAACACACTTTAAAAAACCTTACTCCTTCTGAAAGTTCTGAAAAAGGCGACTTTTTAAATGTAACTGATGATGTAGTAAAAGAGCGACTTTCCAGAATGTCGCTCCCTGTTGAGGTCAGATCCAATTCCGCGGTGCTTACACGCATTCGGCAATATTTGGTGAACGGCCGTACTGAAACCGAGTTAATCCTCGGACGCGCTCCTCAATGCTTTCCTGTATTTGAACATTACCTACAGCAGTACAATTTGCCACAAGAACTGAAGTATCTTCCGATCATTGAATCAGGGATGATGCCTAAGTTGAAATCTCATGCTGGTGCTACGGGTTTATGGCAGTTGATGCCAGTATCGGCTCGCCACTTCGGCTTGTCGGTAAATGGTACGATCGACGAACGTTTGGACATCTACCGCTCTTCGGAAGCAGCTGCTCAAATGCTCAAGTACCTTCACGATGAATTAGGCGATTGGGCTTTGGTATTGGCGGCTTACAACAGCGGTATTGGCAAAGTGAAACAAGCCGTGCGTTTGGCCGGAACCAAGAACTACTGGAAAGTAGATGATTATCTTCCCGCTGAAACGCGCCGTTATGTACCGGCTTTTATTGCCGCAGCTTACATTGCAGAGTACCACTTAGAACACGGCATCCAGCCGGTAGCTTCCTTCCAGTCGAGCCAAAACCTACGTGCATTGCGCGTTACCCGCCAGCTTTCGTTTGGCGAGATCTCTCGAGTAACCGGTCTTAAAACCGCTACCTTGGCTGCTTTGAATCCTGCTTATGTTGCGGGTATTGTACCCAAAACCAGCATGGGCCGCTACTTGATTCTACCGGGAAGCGCAACCGGAATGATGCGCAACTACTTGGAAAACAACAAGCCAGTACAAAGCGACTTGATCAAAACCACCTACGTGGTGAGCAAAGGAGACAATTTGGCTAAAATTGCCGGGTTGTTTCAAACTACTACCGATAACCTCATTATTTGGAATAATCTCTTGGACAAAAAAATTGTCATCAATCAGGAACTTGTACTCTTTTTACCAAAATCATTCTTTATCGATCGGGTATAGAATGGTAGACCAAAACCTGTATTGAACATACTATGAGCAAACAAAACCTCTGAACACAAGCTGTTTGGAGGTTTTTTTTTGCCCTTTCGTCGGATAATTAGCCGTTCAAAGTACTTTAAAGCTAATTTTGGTGGTATGCGATAGGACGATTTGGACTGTCCCATCACTTTCACAAAATCCACCAAAATGAAAATCCGTTTAACTTCCTTTGTTTTTTTATTGCTCTTCATGAACCTATCTTCCCTACTGGCGCAGGATGCTATCGGAGATTGGTATGGGACCATAGAGGTAGTCGGCAATGGCCTTCCGCTTGTTTTTCACATCAAAAAAGACCAGGATAAATTATCCGCTACAATGGATAGCCCGAAACAGGGGGCAAAAGATATTCTGGTAAAAGAAACTTCGCTCGTTGGTGATCAGCTGACCCTCAAAATGCCCGATCTGGGCCTAGAATACACCGGTAAAGTCATTAGCGGTCAAATCGAGGGCACTTTCAAACAAGGTACTTTTTCTGCTCCATTGAAATTATCTCGCGATGCAGGCGCAGCCGCGGTAGTTGCACCCAAGCGCCCTCAAGAACCCAAAGCGCCCTTTCCTTATCAAGAAGTGGCCTTGAAATTTCCCAATGCCAAAGCGGGAATTACTTTAAGCGGAACTTTGACCGTTCCGGAAGGCAAAGGTCCTTTTCCAGCAGTGATTATGATATCAGGCTCGGGACCACAAAACCGCAACGAGGAATTGCTCGGTCACAAGCCATTTTTAATCATCGCCGATTATCTGACGCGCCAGGGGGTTGCCGTGTTTCGCTATGACGATCGGGGCGTAGCCGAGTCTACTGGTGATTTTTCCAAAGCTACCTCTGCTGATTTTGCCGATGATGCCGAGAGTGCCTTGAATTTTTTGTTGAACCGTCCAGAAATTGACCCGAAGAAAATAGGTTTTGCTGGTCACAGCGAGGGCGGATTTGTAGCGCCAATGGTTGCGGCACGGAATAAGAAAACGGCTTTCATCATCCTTTTGGCCGGGCCAGGCGTAAATGGCGAGGAGATACTTCTATTGCAGCAACGCTTGATTGGTGAAAAAATGGGCGAAAGCGAAAAAGATATTGCGCTAGCAGAGGAGGTTACCAAAAAAGCATCGGAGCTGCTGCACAAAAATACGCCAAGTGATCAAATACTACCCCAATTGCAGCAATATGGCGCCGAGAGAATAGCGAAGGAATTACCCGATGCTACAGATGCCAAGAAAAAAAAACTTATGGCTGGGCTAGCTCCTTATGGAACCCCTTGGTTTCAATATTTCTTGATCCATGAGCCCGCGCCAGAATTGCAAAAATGTACTTGCCCGGTATTGGCGCTCAATGGTGGGAAGGATTTGCAGGTTGATCCAAAGCAGAATTTGCCAGCCATTAAAGCGGCCTTGAGTAAAAGCAAAAACAAACACATCTTGATCAAAGAGCTGCCAGGATTGAATCATTTGTTTCAGACTACCGAAACTGGCAGCCCTGCCGAATACGCCAAAAATGAAGAAACATTTTCGCCCATTGCTTTACAGGAAATGTCAAGCTGGTTGAAGACGTTATTCAAATAGGCAAAACCCGCTAACAAACTCAGCAATTCCCTATTGCGCATTGCTGAGTTGTTCTACTTGATCCCAAATCGTTTCTTCGATGTTGCGGTAGCTAATGCCGAGATCTACACTGCGGTGGTTATCAAATAAAGGTTTGTAACCCAGGTTGTTTTTTAAATTCCGCCAATTGAACCCTTCCATTGGGCCTACCATATACATCAACCAATTAGGCATGAGTTTTTTGGGCAAGGCAAAATTGGGGTATTTGCGGGCAATGATTTGGGCAATATCCAACATGCTGTAGGAATCATTGCATAGGAGGTAACGACCATTGGCTTCGGGTGTAAACCCGGCGAGGATATGTGCCAAAGCTGCTTCCCGCACATCAACCACGCCAAAGTACAAATCAGGCGCTCCCAACCGCATTCGTCCCGACAACAAGGCGCTCATGAAATCGACGCTGGTGCCTTCCGTGCGCCCCGATAAAGCAGGGCCCAGGATAAACCCCGGATTGATAGTTACCAAATCCCATTTTTGCTGCTCTTGTGTCATCGCCCAAGCCGTTTTTTCCGCTAAGGTTTTGGAGAAATTATAAGGCTGGTAATTCAAGTCGGCTACCAGATTCCAATCCGCTTCACTGATCTTGCCGCCGGGTTTGTCGAGGATCTCGATGGCATCGTTGAAGGTGGCTACTACACTGGAGGTAAGCACCACGCGCTGCACTCCCGTTACCTCTGCTGCGGTTAGCAATATATTTTTTGTGCCTTCTACGGCTGGGTCAACCAGTTGGCGCTGGGCATTTTTGACGCCTTTGATCATAAAAGGTGATGCAGTATGAATGACCAAAGCGCAACCTTTCATGGCCCGACTAAAACTATCGTGTTTGAGTAGGTCGGCTTCAAAAAAATCCAAACGCCCCGGACCATCTTTGGCAATTTTCATCAAATGCCCATATTTGCTGGCATCGGCCAAGCTGCGAACCGTACCGCGCACAGTGTATCCGCCTTCAACCAAAATTTTACAGACCCAGGAAGCCAAATACCCGCCCGCGCCGGTCACCAGTACGGGTTGACTCGGATCAATATTGTTGATCATTTTTTCCATGACTATTCTTGTTGAAAGAGCAAGGATAAAGTGGTGATTTATCTAATCACTGCAACAAATCAATGTTTTGCTTCAGCTGGATTAAATACGTGCTGAATGCCTTGCGATTTGCCCAGCGAACAAAGATGTGAAAAATAGGGGAAAAGACGAGAATCATAACCAATAAAATCATCAAGTTGCGGGAATTGGTTAAAACCTGTATCAGTGTATCGCCCGCTTCCACATTGGCATACAAAAAACCCAATACCAGTGCGATGGGATACATGAAAAGCCCAACAATCTCGTCGGTGCGGATAGCATTTTTGATGACCCGATAATAGGTGGTGAGCGTGAGTCGCAGGTTATTGTCCAAGCTCGCAGAGCGTTGTAAAAGACGAAATTGTCGGATGCTAAGTACCATTCCGATCAAATAATAGGCATCAAAAACCGCCATAAGCAAGCGTAGTTCCGGATTGTGCCAACTGTAAGCGGTGAGGAGGATACCGAACAACAAAAATAGGCTGACAAAAAGCAAGCGCCACCGCAAAGCTTTTTGCAAGGCAGCAATGGGGCCCTGAGAATCTTTGCGAATGGCAAGGCGAATGTCCGCTTCCGGAAGTACCGGTGCGCTGAGTTGTTTTTCCTGAAGCAGTTGCCATTCTTGCTGAAGATCCATGGTAAATGTATTTAAACGTTAAGGGCTAACCCCTTGCCACGTTTTTAGTTTTTGGATAATCGCCTGTTTGGCGCGATGTAAGCGCACGGTTGCCGTATTTTTATTCAACCCGGTGATGCCGGCAATTTCTTCGTTATCGTATCCATCCAAATGTAAAGTGACGATAACCCGATCAATTTCGTTGAGTTGTTTGATGGCTAGGAGCAGCCATTCACTTTGATCAGAATGGCCTGAAGCACCCGTTGGCGGATCCCATTGATCGGGGAGTTCGGTGGTCAATACTCGATTTCGGCGACGAAAAGTGAGGACGGTATTTAATGTTACTCGGTATAACCAGGTTGAAAATGCCGAATCACCTTTGAAAGCTTCATAAGATTTCCATGCTTGCAGCAATACCTCTTGGTGCAGATCCCGACGATCTTCAGGGTCGTCAACATACAGCTGGATCACCTTGTGGATGATGCCCGCATTGCGCTGAACCAATTGAACAAAAACCTGCTCCTGAGACATGAAGGGAAATTCTGTTGCCGATGCAAAAAATTGCTGCTGCCTTGTAATTTTTACAGCCACAGCAATACTAATTAGTCGATACAAATTCGAAAAAATTACGGCATTCCCTATTTTTTCCCGTCATTTGTGAAAAAAATTGACCAAAAGCTCAAAATATGCTACTCGAATTCATCCACTGGAGTCCTTCACCTGAGATTTTTACCCTTGGCCCTGTTACCCCAAGGTGGTATGGCTTGCTGTTTGCTGCCGGTTTTTTGACTGGGTTGTTCATCGTTCGCAAAATGTTTTTGGCGGAAAATGCGCCAGAAGACTGGTTGGACAAGGGCTTTGTGTACGTGGTAGTGGGCGCAGTGGTTGGCGCGCGTTTGGGGCACGTCTTTTTTTACGATTGGAGTTATTATAGCCGGCACTTATCTGAAATTCCTCAAATTTGGAAAGGCGGCCTGGCCAGTCATGGCGGGGCGATTGGGGTCATTTTGGCATTGGCCATTTTTTCAAAATACGTGTCCAAAAAATCAATTCTTTGGATGCTGGACAAAGTAGCGGTGCCTACCGCCCTTGCTGGTTGCTTCATCCGTTTGGGCAACTTGATCAATTCCGAAATTTTAGGCAAAACCACCGACGTACCCTGGGGATTCATTTTTGAAAAAGTAGATGGCCCTAATGGTTTGCCTCGGCACCCAGTTCAACTTTACGAATCTTTCTCTTATCTCATCAGTTTTTTCATTTTGTACTATGTCTATTGGTACACCAGCAAACGCAATAAACCAGGTTATGTATTTGGTTTATTCATGGTATTGATTTGGGGTGTCCGTTTCATTATGGAATACTACAAAGACAGCCAAGGAGGTTTTGAAAAATCATTTGGCTATGTGCTCAGTACTGGGCAGTTGCTCAGCATTCCATTTGTATTGATTGGCTTGTTTTATTTGTTGCGACCAACGCCTCAGGTAAAGGAAATAGCCGGGTAGAGCATTTAAAAATTGGATAAGCTCAGTAGAATATTGCTGAAATTAATTGCGGTTTTTACCGTTTGCTTTATGGCTAGTAATGGGACAAGATAAATTCTAGCGATTTACATTGTCCCATTACTTAATTACAGTAATTCTACAAAATGAAAAAACATATGTCCTTGTCGCTGCTCTTGCTATTGGCTTTCTTTTCCTGTGGCCCAGGCCAGGGGGATAGCGGCCCAAAACCTTTAGGATTAGGTCGTTGTCAAAAAGAGACCTTCTCCAAGCCCATCCCTGCCGACTACAAGTTTACGTATCGCCTCGACGCGCCGGATCAAACCTTTTTGATGCAACCCAATTTACAGGAGATTTCTGGCGTAAGTGTTACCGGCAACAGCAAGTACCTCTTGGCGGTACAAGACGAATCGGGTGTCCTCTACGTGATCGAAAAGTCAACCGGTAAAGTGCGCGAAGAAGTTGCTTTTGGCAAAGAAGGCGATTATGAAGGCGTAGAAAGCGTGGGTAACGACGTTTACCTGCTGCGCAGTTCAGGGAGCATGAAATTGATCAAAAACTTGGATCAAAGCAACCAAGAAATTATTTCGATCAAAAGTCCGCTGGATAAATCTTATGATGTTGAAGGCATTGGGCACGACGCTAAAAACAACCGACTACTATTGGCTTGTAAAGGCTCCGGATCAACGAATCCTTTGTACGATAACCAACGCGCTATCTATGCTTTTGACTTGAAAATCAACCAACTGGATACTACTCCAGTGTTTTGTATCACCCTGGCTTCTATCCAAGGTTTTTTGAAAGACAACCCAACGATTGAAAAAATTGACAAACTTCAAGATATCTTCAATCAAGCTAAATTCGATTTTGGTCCTTCCGGACTGGCCATTGAACCACAAACGGGCAATATTTACTTGCTTTCGGCGCGTGGCAATACCCTTTTGGTACTAAGCCCTGAAGGACAAATTTTGCATTTGGAACGGCTCAAAAACAAAATCCATTCCCAGCCTGAAGGCATTTGTTTTGATGCCAATGGCGCCTTGTACATCTCGAATGAGGGTAAAGACGGCATTCCAGGCACCATCCATAGTTTTTTAAAAAAATGATCTGCAGTTGTGGCGTTTGTTTTGAAAGCACTGAGTTTTAAATATTTGTCCGTCAATTAATTAGGTGGTTTTTGTCTACTCGAGTGATCTGGTTTTTTTTTAATCTAAGACTGCTCGACCAAAAACCCACTCGAATTGTTGTTTAATTAATGCTTTTACCGGATTATTGCAGAGCTTTTCATTAGACTTATCAACCTTTATGAGCATAGTAGACCTAAAAGTACCCACCATCGGGGAATCCATCCAGGAAGTAACCCTATCGCGTTGGCTTAAAGCCGAAGGAGACATCGTTAAACTAGATGAACCCATTTGCGAATTTGAATCGGACAAAGCCACGTTGGAGTTTCCTGCTGAAGCGGCCGGAAAACTAATTTTCGTGGCCAAAGAAGGAGACGATCTTAAAATTGGCGCCGTAGTGGCGCAAATTGATACCAGCGTAACCGCGGGCAGCGCTCCTGCTCCTAAAGTTGAAACGCCAGCAGTTGCTCCTGCGCCTGTTGAAAAAGCAGCACCAGTAGCTGCTCCAGTTGCCAACTATGCTACTGGACATACTTCTCCATCGGCTGCTAAGATCCTGGACGAAGGCGGTGTTGCTGCCAACCAAGTTACAGGTAGTGGCAGAGATGGCCGAATCACTAAAGACGATGCTGTTAAAGCTGTTGAACAAAAACCAGCTGCTCCGGCCGCTGCTCCTGCAAGCACTCCCGCGCCTACGCCTAAGGCTGCTCCTACTGCATTTAGTCGCAATGCCGAGCGCAAAAAAATGAGCCGTATGCGCCGCACCATCGCTAAGCGTTTGGTGAGTGCCAAAAACGAAACCGCTATGTTGACTACCTTCAACGAGGTAGACATGACGGCAATCATGGCGCTACGGGAAAAATACCAAGAAAAATTTGTAGCCAAATACGGTATCAAATTGGGCTTTATGTCTTTGTTTGCCAAAGCTTGCGCCAAGATACTCATGGCCATGCCTGAGGTCAATGCTCAAATTGACGGAGAAGACATCATCTACCACGATTTTGTCGATATCTCTATTGCCATCTCTACACCAAATGGTTTGGTGGTGCCGCCAATCCGCAACGTTGAATCGCTCAACTTTGCTGAAATTGAATTGGCCTTGAAGGATCTTTCTGGTAAAGCGCGCAACAACTCGCTGACCCTAGAAGATATGAGCGGCGGTACTTTCACCATCACCAATGGCGGGGTATTTGGCTCTTTGATGAGTACGCCAATCATCAATGAACCTCAATCGGCGATTTTGGGCATGCACAGCATCAAGAATCGCCCCATCGCTGTGGGGGATAAAATTGAGATTCGCCCGATGATGTACATCGCGCTTTCTTACGACCACCGCGTGATCGATGGCAGCTCTTCAGTAACTTTCTTGGTGAAAGTGAAAGACTTGCTTGAAGATCCAACCGCGATGTTGTTGGATGTATAAAAATTGTAAAAGTTGATAAAAAAGCGCGACACTCCTGGTTGAGGGTCGCGCTTTTTTAATTTTTTGTAAAAAACAATGCCATGCAAAAAATCAACATTGCCGAAAAACTTGCTTTGTTTTCCGACCACTGGAATCCGCGTATTGTGGGCGAACTGAATGGTCAACACGTAAAATTGGTCAAATTTCAAGGTGAGTTCGTTTGGCACAAACACGACGATGAAGACGAGATGTTTTATGTATTGGATGGCCAATTCAACATGGAGTTTCGCGATAAAACCGTTGAACTCAAGACAGGGGAATTCCTAATCGTACCGCGCGGTGTAGAGCACCGCCCCGTTGCCGCGCAAGAAGTAGCGGTGATGCTATTTGAGCTAAACACAACGCTCAATACTGGCGACACGAAGGGCGAGTTAACCAGGGAGACCTTGGAGAAGATTTAAGGTAGGGTACTATAAGGAACGGTTAAGCAATAAGTCCTCACTTTTACCTTGCTCTTTCACTGCCACACTTCCTATTTTTTCGTTGCACTGCCAATATTGCGCTTCAAAAGATAGTCGATTGGCAGCAAAATAGCGTCGGCTAAAATGGTACTTTGTTATTCACCTGTTCTTAAGCAAATTTATTTAGAATTTTAAAAAAAATTTGCTTTTAAAGGTTTTGAAAATTACATTTGCGCTATTATTTTTAATTAATCTAAATAAAGATGAACAAGCTAATATTTTTGATGCTAATTAGTACCTCTATATTGGCTCAAAAACCCGACAGCATTAAAGTTAAAGAGCTTAAAGAAGTTACCGTTGTTGGTTTTAGGACTGTTCGAGGAACAGGGCATTTACCAGAACTCAAAGACGGAATTATTTATGCAGGTAAGAAAAATGAAGTAATTATTGTTGATAGCCTTGATGCCAATAAAGCAATAAACAACACACGACAAATTTTGGGAAGAATACCTGGACTAAACATTGTCGAAACTGAAAGTTCGGGCTTTACGGCGAATGGTATTGCAACAAGAGGGTTAAATCCGACTCAGAGTATTGAAATGAATACTCGGCAAAATGGGTACAATATTAGTGCTGATGTTTATGGCTATAATGAGGCCTATTATACACCACCAATGGAAGCTGTCCAAAGGATAGAAATGGTAAGAGGTGCTGCTTCGCTTCAATTTGGAGCTCAGTTTGGGGGACTTGTCAATTATATCATCAAAGATGCACCTGACAAACCAGTTGAGTTTATGACTTCTCAAACCATGGGAAGTTTTGGATTATATAATTCGTTCAATTCCATTGGAGGGAGATATAAAAAATTGAGTTACTACGGTTTTATTCAATACCGAAATTTGGACGGATACCGTCCAAATAGCCAACAGTGGCAACTATCTGGCTATGGGAAAGTTCAATATAATGCTTCTAAAAAAATTACATTTGGGCTTGAATATTCACTTTTACGAAATAAAATTCAGATGGCAGGTGGTTTGAATGACAGCACATTTAATGCCAATCCAAGAAGTTCTACAAGAGCAAGAAATTGGTTAAAAAGCCCTTGGAATATAATAGCCACTTTTTTAAATTACAATCCGTCAAAAAATACCAGCATCACTTTTAAATCTACTTATTTATTCAGTAATCGTTCGCTGGTATGGCGTAATGAAGACGGTGGCCCTTCTGCAACTGATGGAATAGACCCTGCAACAAATAACTTTGTACCAAGAGAGGTAGGTACTGAAAATATGAACAGTATCTCAAATGAATTAAGGCTATCTCATAATTATCAATTGGGAACTCATCAATCAAGCATTGCAGGGGGCATAAGAGTAGCCTACGGATGGTTTAAAAGACAAGGAGGTGGTGAAGGCACTACATCAAGTGATTTTGATTTATCCATATCAGGCACTTGGGGCTATGATTTAGACTTTACCACCACTAATATTGCTCCATATATTGAAAACTTATTCAGAGTTAGTGAAAGATTAACGATTACCCCAGGTTTCCGTTTTGAATACATTAACAGTACGGCACAAGGTTATAAAATTTCGGACAATATCAAACAAATACCCAACCAAAGCCGAAATAGGTACCTCCTGTTATTTGGTTTGGGAACAGAGTATAAGGTTTCAGATTATAGTAATATCTATGCAAACATAAGCCAAGCCTATCGACCAATTGATTATAGTCAATTAGAACCCTTTGGTGTCGCATCCAAAATAGACCCTAATTTAAAAGATTCTTACGGCTATAAAATTCAGATTTAGGATATCGAGGCACAATCAAAAATTATCTAAATTTTGATATAGGTTTATTCTATTTGGCATATAATAATCGGATTGGCGAAAAATTATTAACTGACCCTAAAACACTGGAAGAATATGGTTTCAGAACTAATACGGGTAACAGTGTTCATAAAGGCGTAGAAAGTTATATCGAATTTAATTTTCTTAAATATTTTAATCCACGCTCAAAATATGGTTTTAGTATTTTTAATTCTTTTTCATATATTAATGCTACCTATACAAGTGGTGAATTCAAAGGAAATCGAGTAGAAACCGCTACAAAATACATAAACAGGATTGGAGTTATTTTTAATACAAGGCCTTTATCTACTACATTTCAAATTAATTCAATTGGTGATGCCTATGGTGATGCTTCAAATGTAAAATATAGTGACAACCCAATTGCAGGCTATATTCCAGCATATACAGTGATGGATCTTAGTGGGTCATATAAAATAAAAAATTATTCTATCAAGGCAGGCATTAACAATCTTACTGACAAATCTTATTTTACTCGTAGAACAGATGAATACCCAGGACCTGGGATTATTCCAGCAGTAGGTAGAAGTATTTACGTTGGGTTTTCTGCAAAATTTTGAAAAAATGAAAACACTTTTCAAAAACGGCAAAGCATTAGTCCTTTATTCAATGTTAATGTTTACAATTTTAGTTGCAATAAAGAACTAAACTAAATTACAATTTTTTTCAAAAACCATTGCCATGCAAAAAATCAACATTGCCGAAAAGCTTACCTTGTTTTCTGACCATTGGAATCCGCGTATTGTCGGTGAACTGAATGGTCAACACGTAAAATTGGTCAAATTTCAAGGGGAGTTCGTTTGGCACAAACACGACGATGAAGATGAGCTATTTTATGTATTGGATGGCCAATTCAATATGGAGTTTCGCGATAAAACCGTTGAACTCAAGGCTGGTGAATTCCTAATCGTACCACGTGGTGTAGAGCACCGCCCCGTTGCCGCGCAAGAAGTAGCGGTGATGCTATTTGAGCCAAACACAACGCTCAATACTGGCGATACGAAGGGCGAGTTAACCAGGGATACCTTGGAGAAGATTTAGAGTACTACAGTACTTGCCCAGCACCTATTTGTAATAATTGGCCAAAAAATCGGGAAGATGCCGCAGCGCCGCCAATTCTCGATAAGCCGCTCTGGCCTCGGCAGCTGGGGTGCCAAAATACAATTTACCCCCTTCCAAATCTTTAGAAACCCCCGCTTTGGCTGAAATAATTGCCTTGGCGCCAATTTTTAGGTTTTGGGCAATCCCTGCCTGGCCGTAAACCACCACGTCATCTCCTAAAACGGTATTGCCGCCAACACCTACCTGGCCGGCCAACAAACAGCGTTTGCCAATCACCACATCGTGGCCAATGTGCACTTGAGAATCCAATTTGCTGCCTTCGCCAATGATGGTATCTCCGGATACGCCTTTGTTGATGGTACAGCCGGGGCCAATGTCGGAATTGTCTTCCAGAATTACCCTGCCGCCTGAGCGCCATTTGGTGTATCCTTCAGGGGTGCGTTTGAAATAAAAGGCTTCAGTACCAATGATGGCGCCCGACTGAACGGTTACGTTTTTTCCAACAATAGTGTGTTCGTGGATAATCACACCTGCTTGCAAGTGGCTGTTAGCACCAATGGTTACGTAGGGGCCAATGACAACATTTGGTTCAATGATGGCGGTAGGGTCAATATTGGCCAGCGGACTGATGGCTTGTGTTAAGGGCTGATAAGGGCGATGTGCAAGTACCAGGTCGTTGTAAGCCTTGAACGGTTCTGCACACAGCAACAGCGTTTTTCCTTCTGGCGCAGGTACCCGCTCATTTAAAATCACGATACTAGCCGCCGATTTTAAAGATTTGTCGAAGTATTTTTTTACATCAACAAAAGTAATATCGCCCGGGCGTACCTGATGGATTTCGTTGATGCCCAGTGCGAGCACTTGATCATCGCCAATGATTTCTGCTTGGATGGACGCAGCGATTTCTTTTATCGGAATGGGTTGTGGAAATTGCATAAGCCTATTTTGTGGAGGTGAAAATAAGCGTTCAGAAGGGAATTTTTCTATTCTTTATCGTTGTGCTTTCGGCAATGTGTTTACTTTTGCTGCAAATGGACGAACAATGCAACAAAAAATCAGTGTTGTAACCGGCGCCAATGCCGGTTTGGGATTTGAAACTGCCAAAGCTTTAGCCTTACTGGGGCATCGGGTAATATTAATGAGTCGTAGCAAAGACAAGGGCCAACAAGCGTTGGATCAGATTTTTGCTGCTAGTAAAAATGATGCTTTGGAGCTGGTGGAAGTTGACTTGGCTTCGCAAGCTTCGATTCGCGCCGCTTGTTCTTCTATTATCGCCCAACATCCACAAATCGACGTATTGGTCAACAATGCCGGTACTTGGATTTCAAAACATACCCTCACCGAAGACGGCGTAGAAACCATGTTTGCCGTGAATCATTTGGCCTATGTGTTGATGACACAGCAGTTGTACCCTGCTATTCGCCAATCGAGTGATGGCCGCATCGTTTGTGTAGCTTCTGATTCGCATTTCCGGGGAAAGATCAATTTTGCCGATCTTAACCTCACCAAAAATTACCACGGGCTCACCGCTTACAACCAATCCAAACTGGCCAATATCCTATTTGTTTCCGAATTGGATCGCCGAAAAAGCGAGGCCAATGTGGGTACTTATGCCATCCAGCCAGGTTTGGTAAAAACGGATATTGGCGTTAAACATACCAATCCTTTGCATGCTTTGGCTTGGCGCATTCGGCGCAGTGGCGGCGTTTTACCAGCAGAAGGCGCGCTTTGTCAAATCTATTGCGCCAGCGATCCAGCAGCTCAAGGTCGCAGCGGTTTGTATTGGGACAAATGCCAACCCAAGCCTTCGTCAAAAGCTTCGTATGTTCAGGAAGATGCCGCTAAGTTGTGGGACATGTGCCTGGATTTGTGCAGCATCGATAGCTTTTTCTAAGCTGGGTTAGTGCACTACATCCACCCCTTTAGGAACTGCCGCCCGACTCACCCCGCGCAGCGAGCGCATCCGCATGGGTAGCGGCATCATGCCATTAATAATAGTAATGATGAGGTTGACAATGCCGGGGATAATGATGCGCTTTCCCTTTAGTAGTCCGGCAATGGCGATAGGCGCCACCTGATCAGGGTACATAACGACCAATTTAGCTTTCCATCCCGCACTTTTGATGCGTTGGAGCCCGTCTTCATTGGTCACTACGGGGCCAGGGCAAAGTAAGCTCACTTTGATCGGGAAGTTGTAGAGCTCTTCGCGCAAGGCCAAAGTAAAGGCGTAGATAAAAAACTTGGTGGAGGAATAGATTACCTTAACGGGCATGGGCATCAAGCCTTCCATGCTGGAAACATTGAGTAAATGCGCTGCAGGCTCCTTTTTTAAATCAGGTAAAAAAAGATGGGTTAACTCGGCGGGCACCTGATTGTTGAGGGTCAGCATGGTTTGATAAACCGGCCAAGGGATGTTCTCATAATAATTTCCGCGTCCAAAACCGGCGTTGTTAATCAACATATTCACCTGAATACCCTGCGCTTTGGTCCACTCATATACCCGAACAGGCGCGCCAGGAAGGGTCAAGTCAATGCCTAAGGCTGCAGTTTTTATTCCAAATTCCTGCGCTATTGCCGCTGCTTCGGTATGTAGCATGGGTTCATCGAGCGCTACCAAAGCAACATTTCGCCCCCTGCGGGCACATTCGCGCGCCATTGCGAGCCCAATGCCATGACTAGCGCCAGTAATTAAAGTATATTTTTCTGTGTTCATGTATAAAGCGTTTTATCCCGGAGGATTAGGAGCTGTTTTTTTGCGAAAAAACAAATTTTGAAGCTTGTCTTTTTCCAGCCAAAAATAGCCGCCCAAACAGAAAACCAAAATTAAGGTGTTAAGGATAAAAATAAAAATGGCGTTCCAGCCACTTTTTGCTACCACTAAACTAACCGCATAACCTGCCAGCGCGATCAAAAAATACAACACCATCCGACCGATAGGATACGTCAATGGATAATGTTTTTGCCCCGAAAGATAACTGGCCACTACCATAAAAAGATAACAAGCCAAGGCAGCCCAAGCCGGGCCATAAATACCCAAATAGGGGATGAGCAAGATGTTGAGCACAATGGTAATCACCGAACCGCCAATGGCGATAAGGCTACCGAATTCGGTACGGTCGGTCAATTTATACCAAATGGAAAAACTGTAGTACAACCCCAAAAAAAGATTGCCCACCAATAATATAGGTACAATCCCTAAACCAGAGCGAAAATTGGGTCCTACGAAATAAACGATGATGACTTCCAAGTACAACATAATCACCAAAAAGGCCAAACAAGCCACCAATGTGAAGGCTTGCGCTACTTGTCCGTATACGTATTTGGTGTTTTCTTTACCCGCATTGCGAAAAAAGAAAGGCTCGGCGGCATAGTTGAAAGCCTGGGTAAAAAGGTTCATCATTACCGGGATCTTAGCGGCAGCTCCATAAATCCCGCCTTGACTGAGGTTGGATTCCAGATTTCCGCCGCCAAAGTATTTGAGCATCGGCGTGCCAATGAGCTGATTGATGACCCCAGCTATGCCTGCAATGATCAATGGGCCAGAGTAGCGCAACATTTTTTTGAGTAAATCCCAATCCAACTGTAGGCGGATTTGAAAATAGGGGCCAATCAATTGTAGCAACGTAATCATACTAGCCAGCACATTGGCGAGGAAGATATCGTTGATGCGGTCATTGGGGTGATAAAAAAAATGCGCCCATTGAATGCCCGCCCGATCTAGACGCGGACAAACTTCAAGGAAAAAGAAAATAAAAACGATATTCGCAACCACATTCCAAATGCGGATGCTAGCAAATTTGAGCGGTCGATTGGCAAAACGCAAACGGGCGAATGGGATAGCAGAAAGGGTATCCAAAGCCAAAACCAGCGTAAGCCAAATAAAATAATTGGCATGCTGCGGATAGCTAAGTAAGGCTGCCAGGGGCTGAGCAAAAACAAAACCAGCTACTAAAAAAAGCAAGGTGGAGGCCAATAAAAATAAAGAGGAGGTGGAAAAAACTTTATCTGCTTCTGCTGGTTTGTTACCAAAGCGAAAGTAGGCTGTCTCCATCCGGTAAGTCAGCAATATGTTCAGCAGCGCAACATAGGAATACAACTCAGTAAAAATGCCGTATTCCGAGGTATTTTTTAATCCAAGATAGGTGAAATAAGGCGTAAGCGCTACATAATTGAGCAACCTAGGAAGTATGCTGCCCAATCCGTAAATGGCGGTTTCGCCCGCTAATTTTTTTAGCAAAGACATGCTGGATTTTTTTTCCAATTTGAGGCATAAATATAGCCTACAAAAAAGCTAAGAATCTTGTTTTAGGCAATTTTTTCAAGATCTAAGACAACTTAATCGGAAATACAGATCAAAGGCATAGCTTTTTAGCAGAATAAGGTATATTTTTCGTTTTGGTTAAAAAAGAGGCATAGTTGGAAGCAACAAAAGCTGATTTGTTTGCTGATTTTAACAAAAACTTGCATTTTTTTTATTTGGAAAAATCGCCCCCACGATGCTTTCAAATTCAGTATAGTTTTTTAGATAGATATGTAAAAAACCATTATGATTGACATCAGCCTTTTAAAAAAGATCTGTGAAACCCCAGGTACTTCCGGTTTTGAACAACGCATTCGACAAGTTGTCATCAGTGAAATCAAGGACTTAGTTGATGAGTTGAGCATAGACAACATGGGCAACATCATTGCCATTAAGCGCGGCGAGGAAAGCCAGCGGGTAATGATCGCTGCTCATTTGGATGAGATCGGTTTCATGGTCAACTACATCGACGACGATGGTTTTTTGCGTTTACACCCGCTAGGCGGTTTTGATCCGAAAACTTTGACCTCTCAGCGGGTAATAGTCCATGGGCGTAAAGATTTGATTGGCGTGATCGGCTCAAAACCCATTCACCTGATGAAGCCAGAAGAGCGCAACAAAGCAGTTGCCATTCACGAATATTTCATCGATTTAGGTTTGCCCCATGAAGAAGTGATCAAATACGTCAGCATTGGCGATCCCATCACTCGGGAGCGGGAGTTGATTGAAATGGGTGATTGCGTCAACAGCAAATCCATCGACAATCGGATTTCTGTTTATATCCTCATCGAAACCCTGCGGGCGCTCAAAGATCAGAAACCGCCTTATGATGTGTATGCCGTTTTTACGGTACAAGAAGAAGTAGGCATCCGCGGCGCTATGTCGGCTGCGCACAACATCGACCCAGATTTCGGGTTCGGACTGGATGTAACCATCGCCTTTGATGTACCCGGCGCACAATCGCACGAAATGGTGACCCAACTGGGCAAAGGCGCGGCCATCAAGGCAATGGATGGCAGTGTAATTTCTGATTACCGCATGGTACAATACATGAAAGAGACCGCCAATAAATATGAGATTCCTTGGCAGTTGGAGATTTTGCCATCAGGTGGTACGGATACCGCCGGGGTGCAACGCTATGGTAAAAAAGGGGCCATTTCAGGCGCTATTTCGATCCCCTTGCGCTACATTCACCAAACGATAGAAATGGCGCACAAAAGAGACATCGAGCATTGTATAGCATTGCTGAAAGCTTCTTTGCTACACTTGCATGAGTACAATTGGGATTTTGCGCATACCGACTTTTTACGGTTGTAATCACCATCATGGAAGAACAACTCAAACGCTGGCGATTGATCCTGGGCGCCCCTGCCGACCCTGATCAATCGCAACCTTTAACGCTGGAAGAACAAGGCATCGACTCCGTTTTGGAAGCTTTGTACGACAGCGATCGGGATCGGGGTTTGGGTAGTTCCTCCCCCAATGTTAACCGCTGGCTCGGGGATATTCGCAAGTATTTTCCCAGCACGGTGGTACAATTGATGCAAAAAGATGCCCTCCAAAAACTCAAGTTGCACCAAATGTTGTTGCAACCTGAGCTTTTGGAAACCCTTGAACCTGATGTGCAGTTGATAGGCACCTTGTTGAGTTTGAAAAAAGTGTTGCCTACCCAAACGCGCGATACCGCTCGTAATCTGGTAAGAAAACTGGTAAAAGAACTGGAAAAAAAACTGCGGAACCCGCTGATCAGTGCGGTTCAAGGCAGTTTGAACCGTGCTAGTCGCACCCGGCGACCCAAAGCCAATGCCATCAACTGGCCGCGTACGGTGCAAGTCAATTTGAAGCATTACCAGCCCAGTTTAAAAACCATCATTCCGCATCAACTAATTGGGCATGGCCGCAAAATGCCGATGCTCAAAAACCTTCTTTTGTTAGTGGATCAAAGCGGTTCAATGGCGAGTTCCATGGTATATTCCGCGGTGATTGGTTCCATTATGGCTTCATTGCCCAGCGTAAAAACTCGGTTTATAGTTTTTGATACCAGTGTAGTAGACCTGACCGATCAATTGGAAGATGCTACGGATTTGCTTTTTTCAACGCAATTGGGCGGCGGCACCCACATCAGCAAAGCACTGGCCTATGCCCAACAGCACTTACAAGACCCCAGGAATACGATTTTGGTATTGGTTTCCGACCTGATGGAAGGCGGACCCGAAGTGGATTTTTTTCGTCAGGTTGAAGAAATAAAAAATAAAGGCGTGAATTTTATCTCGCTTTTGGCGCTCAACGATCAGGGCACGCCGGCATACGATCACAGCATAGCCGCTTTTCTCGCCTCCTTGAACATCCCAGCGTTTGCCTGTACCCCAGATGTTTTTCCGGAATTGATGGCCACGGCTATTGAACGCAAAGACCTACGTACCTGGCTGGGAACCAAGGGTATTGTCACTAAGAATTAAGAAATATCACCCCTTGTGGCGTTCCCAATATTTTTGCTCCTCAATTTCGCCAAGGATGGTCAAATAATTCATGTATCGCAATTCGCTGATTTCTTCGGCTTCTAAGGCTGCTTTAACCGCGCATTTGGGTTCATTGCGGTGAAGACAATCGGGACCAAAACGACAATTGGCCGATAATTCAAAAAACTCGCGGAAATTGTGCGCTACATCCTTGGGCTCAAAATGAATAAAACTGAGGGTTTTGATTCCTGGCGTATCGATGATATGACCACCAAAACTCAGGGGGTGCATTTCCGAAAAGGTGGTGGTATGTGTGCCTTTTCCAGAATAATCAGACAAATCGGAAGTACGTAGATCCAATTGAGGTTGGAGGGCGTTGACCAAACTGGACTTTCCCACGCCCGATTGGCCGCTTACCATGGTTATTTTATCTTGGAGTAATACTTTTAGTCCATCAATTCCTTGACCCGTTTTTGCCGAAACCAGCAACAAGGGATAACCGATGTGATCATAAATACTTTGGAGGTATTCAAAAATTTCAAGGTCTTGCTCTTCGTAGACATCCGCTTTGTTGAAGATGATATAAGTAGGAATGTTGTATGGTTCCGTAACCAACAAAAAACGATCAATAAAACCCTGTTTGAGATTAGGATTGACGACGGTAGCGATCAAAATGGCCTGATCTACATTGCTGGCCATGAGGTGAAGATCGTGTTTGCGGCGTGGCGATTGACGGACGAGGTAATTGCGCCGGGGTAAAATAGATTTGATGACCCCCTTTCCGTTTTCGGGTTCAATGATGAGTTCCACTTCATCTCCTACCGCAATGGGGTTGGTGGCTTTGAGTTCGCCCAAACGGATTTTTCCGGCCATGCGGCATTCCAAAATCTGATCATCCGCCATGCGTACATTGTACCAACTGCCCGTTGATTTGATCACCGTTCCACGCAAAAATCTTTCCATGCGTGCAATATAAGTCAGATTTGGTTATTAAATCAACCCAAGGCGGAGGATTTCCAGTCTTACTCACGCATTCTTGGGTACCTGCGCCTCGCGTACGGCGGCAGTAATTTCGAGCAAACGACCAGGTGAGTGTTCCACCGCCGTGCCGACTACCACCAAATCAGCACCAGCCGCTAAACTTTGACCAACCAACTCTGGGGTACGTAGTCCGCCGCCCACTATGATGGGGACGCTTACCGCTTGGCTTACCGCAGTAATCATTTCCGCAGATACGGGCATACGAGCACCGCTACCAGAGTCAAGATAAATTGTTTTTAACCCTAACATCTCGCCAGCCATAGCGGTGCATACTGCTATATCCGGTTTATTGGCGGGAATGGGCTGAGTATTGGTGATGTAAGTTGCGGTTGTAGGCAAACCGCCATCAATAAGCATGTAGCCGGTGGGGATAATTTCTAGTTTTGCCGCTTTGAGATAAGGTGCGGCTATCACGTGGTGGCCAATCAGGAGATCTGGATTGCGCCCTGAGATGAGTGAAAGTAAAAGTAATGCATCCGCTTTGGCTGAAATTTGCAGCGGACTACCTGGAAAAAGCACAACGGGTATGCTAGTTTCCCGGCGAATGATGGTAAGACAATGATCCATTTGATCATCGGCAATAAGGCTTCCTCCCACAAAAAGATAGTCGACATGAGCTGTATTGGCAAGAGTCAGGATTTGATCCAGGTGTTGGATCCGCAGTCGATCGGGGTCAATTAACACGGCCAGTTGTTTGCCGCCTTGCTTTTTTTGGGACAATAGTTGTTGGTGGATCGTTTGTTTCACTGGTATGGCTTGTAAGTTTTGCGTTCTATAGTACAGCTCAACGCGGATAAAGATACGTTATCTGGTTGGGGATTCAAATGGGAAGGGCAAGAGCAGCTAAATATTCCATAGGCTACTGTTTTTTTGCAAATCTGGAATTCAATTCCAGATTTGCAAGAAGTATTGAGTGATTATGAATATTTTTTTTAATATAAAAAGCCATTAGATTTTTTTTATTGAAAACTACTTGGGTAATTAACTTGCTAAAATTTGAGACTATTGCTTCATTTGTTTAAACACCTCCACAAATTCGGGCAAAACCGAACTACTCTTCTCGCTTATCACGTAACCATTTTTAACAGACTGAGCGATTTCGGAAAAATAATTTTGATTGGGATTGATATCGATGAGGATACCTTGGTGTCGGATCACCTCCTCCACTATGCGGTGCGGCAATGTGGTTGCGCCAGAAGTACCTACAATGAGCAGCAAGCCAGTCTCTTGTGCTACCCGCAAAGAACTATACAACTTGAAATAGGCTTCATCATAAGATTCGTCAAACCATAGTACATGCGGCCGCAAAAAATCTCCACATTTGGGGCAGCGGAGTTTTTCAATCTGCGCTGGTGTCAGTTCCTGACCCCTTTCCAGAGGTATATTGGGAAAGGGGTACAATTCTTTACTGCACTCACTGCCGCAACGTGCTTTTTCAAGCGAACCATGAATAAAGTAGCTACGCGCCTCGGAAGATTGAGCCTTCAAATGCAAACCATCCACATTTTGCGAAATCAATCGGAAACGATCTT
The DNA here is from genome assembly GCA_040401995.1 of Saprospiraceae bacterium. Taxonomy (GTDB): domain Bacteria; phylum Bacteroidota; class Bacteroidia; order Chitinophagales; family Saprospiraceae; genus Haliscomenobacter. Next base: position 55,183 of record JBBANM010000005.1, on the reverse strand, counting down.
CAAAAATATCTTCCAGTTGCTTAATGGCGATGTGACCTACATTAGGAACAGCGGTAGCACAAACCGTAAAGCGGTACAAAAACCATTTCCACACCTCGAGCGGTTTGGCTCGAAACATGCGGTAAGTCCCCATTTCTTCCGGAGTATAATTGGCGGAACTCACTGTCCAGAACCCGTCTTTGTCGCGGAAAGTAGGAATGCCGCTGTCAGCAGAAAGCCCAGCGCCAGTGAGTACCGTCAATTTTCTTTGACCAGCAAAAAAATCAGCCAAGCGATTTTGCAGGTTGAGATCGATGTAAGTCATGTCGAAGTTTTTTCACCAGAAAATGATTTTACTTTTTCAAACGCTCGAAAGGATCGCCAGATAAACCGATTGCTTGAAACGATTGTCCACTTTTCACGTCTTTGATCGAAAACCCGAATTTTCCGCCGCGCCGTTCAGAAACCCAAGCTCCAGTGGATAACTGTTTCCATTCTGCCCAGGGAACTTTAAGTCCGCCAATAGGAAGAACCTTGGCCCAGATTTTCCAAGCAACTGGTCGACCATTCTCGTCTAGTATCCATAAATAAGCATCACCAGGAGTTACGCCGCCGCTAGCATAGGCTACCATCAACTGGTCAACCCCTTTTTTGTCTTTTACGATAGAACGGGTTACGCCGCCATCAAAAACTTTAGTGGGTGCAATGAACCAGAAGGAGTCGTTGCAAAATATCGACCAAGCAGATTTGAGTTCTTTTTTGGCTTCCTCGCCACTGAGCTCATTATTTTTTTCCCAAACGCGCCCCGTTTGTGTAGTCATATCGAGTAGAATTTCTTGTTTGCCTTTGTGAAGCTGGAGCAGGTTGCGGTATTTATCCCACAAAAATTCGTGACCAAACACGCTCCAGTGTACCAATCGGGTTGAATCCCAGGCTGGAAGATTGATTGCAGTGGCCATTTTTTTCGCCAGTGCCTCCGCTGCTGGGCCAGTTTGCCCGGTGGGGCGCGGCGACCGCAATAAAAAACCGGTAAGCGCAAGACCGGCTACGATCAATCCAATTAGGAGGAATAAAACAACTAAAAATCTTTTCATTTGAGGTTTTTTCTTTTAAAACAAAGGAATGCTGTAAAGTTTCATGTCAAGATGCAAATAAAAAATACATTGAAATGCGCATAAAACTTGGAATAAGCAATAAACCTTTATTTTTGCCGCACAATTCCCGTTCAAATGTATAAAGGCAAGAAAGTAATCGTTGTCCTCCCGGCTTACAATGCCGAACTTACACTTCGCAAAACTTACGAAGAGATCCCGCTCGACTTAGTAGATGAAGTTGTACTCTGTGATGATGCCAGTCGCGATAAAACAGCAGAACTGGCACGTAGCATTGGTATTCAGCACGTGATCAAGCACGAAAAAAACAAGGGCTACGGCGGCAATCAAAAGACGTTGTACCGCAAAGCGCTGGAGTTGGGCGGTGATATCATTATCATGTTGCACCCCGATTATCAGTATACCCCCAAATTGATCCCTGCTATGGTGAACATCATCGGCGAAGATCTTTATCCGGTGGTATTGGGTTCGCGGATTTTGGGCAAAGGCGCACTGGAAGGCGGAATGCCGGTTTACAAATACGTTGCCAATCGTTTTCTCACTTTTGCACAAAACGTGTTGGTAAACTATAAGCTTTCAGAATACCATACTGGATATCGGGCTTTTGGGCGCCAGGTTTTGGAAGGCATCAACTTTGAAGAAAATTCGGACGATTTTGTTTTTGACAATGAAATGCTTTCACAGATCATCTACGGCGGGTTTGCTATTGCGGAGGTGACTTGTCCGACGAAGTATTTTGAAGAGGCATCTTCCATCAATTTCAAGCGCAGCATGAAATACGGAATGGGAGTTTTGCGCGTATCAATGGGGCATTTTTTTCAGCGCATGGGGTTGGCCAATTATAAAATGTATCGAAAACCGGCATAATAGACGCCTAATTTTTATGATTTTTTGATAGTTTCTTGAACCCTTTCCAGTGGAATGTTAAGGAGTGTAGCAATATGTTCGATGCTGAAACCTGCTAAGATGAGTTCAGGAGCTACCTTGTTCAGGAGGTATTCCACCTGTTGGGCTTCTTTAATTTGAAAGCCTATTTCAACACCTTGCTCGATACCTTTTTCGATACCTTTTTCAATGCCCTCTTCAATGCCCTCTTCACGGCCCTCCTCACGGCCCTCCTCACGGCCCTCTTCTCGAGCTTGTTGTTTTAGTTCTTCACGGATGGCTTCTTCTAATCCCATGGGTTGAGTTGCTTTAGTGATGATGATTAAATCCTGTTCAAATTTACTCCGAATTTCTTTGTTTTCAAAATCGACATAGAAGTCCATAAAGGTGATGATCACTCTAATATGTTCTTTTGAAAGATTGCGATTCAACAACCTTCGAATCATGTCCAGCTTAAGCCGATAAAGCGTTTGTTCGTTTTTAGGTTTTTTAAGTTGTTGCCAAGCTGCTTCCATCACTGCTGCGAATGGGTTGGAATCTTTAGCCAATTCGGCAGACGGATGATCGCGTAATACATAGGTGTTGAATTGGTATTTGATCGACGATCCCAGAAATGATTCTTCATACTCAGTATAGTGGTGCATACGATCCCAATCGGTATAGATGGCCAACCCAGTTACCGATCGCTGAAATTTATCGCGAATTCGGTAAACACATTCAAACATTCGTAAAGCAAAGTAGGGATCCTGATAACCTTGAACCTCTACGTGCACTAAAAACCAAATCTCTTGGCCGTTTTTCAGCCATACCTTAATCAGCTTGTCGGCATGGCGTTTTTTACTGTCATTGACAGGAAGTAGTTTTTCTAATTCGGTATCCAAAAATTCAAAACCTTTATCAAAGTCAATCAAGTCGACATAATCAGGGAAAAAATAACGCAAAAAATCCTCCGTCAAGCTTTCAATGACGCCTTTCCATAAGGTATCTTTCGATATGGGCATAGTTTCAGGGTTTTATTACCCTAAAAATAATAAATAGTTTTAAAATAAAAAAATAAAAACAATTTTTTTAAAAAAAACTACATCACAATCGTTTGCACAAAAGGCTGCTTATCTGGATAATCAGTAGTGAAATGCAAACCCCGACTCTCGCGCCGCATTCGCGCAGAGCGGGTGATCAGGTACGCAATGGTGATCAAATTGCGCAACTCACATAGTTGAGGACTGATCGTAGTGGTGTTGTACAGTTCTTCCGTTTCTCGGTACAATAGCTCCAATCGATCAAGCGCGCGCTTCAAACGCACATTGGAGCGCACAATGCCCACATAGCTGCTCATCACTTCCTTAAGCTCTTTCAAACTTTGGGTGATCAACACCATTTCTTTGGGATCCATGGTGCCCGTTGCATTCCAATTGGGGATGCCAGCTTGCTGCTTCCAATTATCAATTCGCCCCAGTACATCAATGGCAATCCGATGCGCAAACACCATTGCTTCGAGTAAGGAATTGGATGCCAGTCGGTTGGCGCCATGCAAACCCGTACAAGTACATTCCCCTACCGCATACAATCGATTGACGGTGCTGCGCCCCATTTCGTCTACTTTGATGCCGCCGCACATATAATGACAAGCAGGTACAACCGGGATCATATCTTTCATGGGATCAATTCCGATGGTGCGACATTTTTCATAGATTGTTGGAAAATGGGCTACAAAGGCCTCCATATCTAAGTGGCGACAGTCTAAAAACATGCACTCTTCCCCCCGAATTTTCATCTCGTTGTCAATGGCGCGGGCTACAATATCGCGGGGCGCCAAGGATTTACGCGGATCATATTTCTCCATAAACTCCTCCCCCTCGCGTGATTTGAGGATCCCCCCAAAACCGCGAACCGCTTCCGAAACCAAAAAAACCGGATTGTCGCCACCCGGATTGTAAAGCGCAGTGGGGTGAAACTGAACAAATTCCATGTTCTCCGTCCAGCCTTTGGCGCGGTACACCATGGCAATGCCATCGCCTGAGGCAATAACGGGGTTGGTGGTGCTGCGGTACACTTGGCCGGCGCCGCCAGTGGCAACTACCGTAGTTTTTGCCAAAAACGTTTCAATGTCGCCTGTTTCTTTGTTGAACACATAAGCGCCGTAGCAATCAATGTCTTTGCGGAGCCGAGTTACGGTATACCCCAAATGGTGTTGGGTGATGAGATCCACCGCAAAATAATGTTCGTGTACCAGAATATTTGGAATGCTATCCGCTTTGGCGATGAGGGTGCGTTGCATTTCCCAACCCGTTAGATCTTTGTAGTGAAGGATGCGATTTTCTGAATGACCGCCTTCGCGCCCCAAATCATAATCGTTGTTGGTTTTTTTATCAAAGCGAGCGCCCCAGTCGATGAGTTCGCGCACGCGATCGGGCCCTTCGGTGACCACAATGTCTACAATAGCTTCGTTGCAAAGACCGTCGCCAGCATCTAGGGTGTCTTCGTGGTGTTTTTGAAAAGAGTCGGTGTCGGTTTCCCATACTGCGGCCACGCCGCCCTGGGCATAGCGGGTATTGCTTTCGCCCTCAATGGTTTTGGTAAGTACGTCAATTCTTAATTCAGGACGGGCTTGGGCAATTTTGATGGCGGTGGTTAGTCCGCCTATCCCGGAGCCAATAATCAGGACATCGGTTTCGATCATGGTTTGGTTTTTTCAAAAACTACGATAAGGTTTCAGTGCGTTTGCTCATTTATTATAAACAGTTTAAACGCTCATTTCGTCAAGATCTACGTGCAAAACAAATAAAATGGCCGCCAGTACTAAAAAGTTTACGGAAATATAATTTGGTATGATGGATTTACAACCATAAGCTGTTTGGTAGTTTTCAAAATATTCAAGATTCTACGGAATGAGTTTTGGCAAATCGATTCTAACAGTCTGTTTTTCAGGAATTCGCCCCTGCATCTTTACTAAGAAAAAAAGTGATTTTCCTTTCGCTAAAAAGGGTAAAGTGTATACCTTTGTGCCGATTTGGCAAATACTTACTTCTAAAGAGGACAAAAGTGAAAGTGAAGACACAACATTTCGGCAAGATCGCGTTCCTTTTTTCTTTGATTTTGTGGGGTTTAACACCGCTACAAGCTCAAGAATCTGAACACCACGCTGCGGGAGAAGCTGCTGAGGCTTACGATCCAGTGGGTACTGTAATGGAACACATTGCCGACGCCAATGAATTTCATGTATGGTCGGGCGTGCATATTCCGCTGCCCTGTATCCTGTATGCACCAAGTCAGGGCTGGTCTTATTTTTTATCCAGCGCTTTTGAGCATGGACACAAAGCCATTGATGGATATGTTTTGAATGAGGGCCGCGTAAACCGAGTGGCTGACCCCGCGTTTCCTAGTGGCGAAGTACACATCGAGGGTATCAACCGCAAAGTGGAAAAAGTATTGGTAAAAGGCAAAGAGAAAGAGGTAGACGTATTTTATGCCGTTCACGAAGGACAAGAACTTCGTTTGGATAAACCGAGCACGCTAGATGGCGGTATGCTTGGCGGTGGTATCACTTCTTTTTATGATTTCTCGATCACTAAGAATGTATTCACCATGCTGTTGGCAGCATTGTTGTTGATTGTGGTGTTTACTACCGTTTCCAGTGCGTATAAAAAGAATGAAGGCAAAGCACCATCTGGGTTGCAATCGTTTTTCGAACCATTTTTCGTGTTCATCCGCGATGAAGTAGCTCGTCCCAACATCGGCGAAAAACATTACGAGCGTTTTTTACCTTTCATCATGACCCTTTTCTTCTTCATTTTGTTCTGCAACCTTTTCGGTTTGATCCCGTTTTTCCCAGGAGGTTCTAACGTGACTGGTAACTTGGGTGTGACCTTGGTTTTGGCCGTTTTTACTTTCATCATTGTCAACATCAATGGCAACGGACACTACTGGCAGCACATTCTTTGGATGCCAGGGATTCCAGGTTGGGTAAAAATCATTCTTACCCCAGTTGAAATTCTGGGCTTGATCATTAAGCCTTTCTCCTTGATGATTCGTTTGTTTGCCAACATTTCTGCTGGGCACATCATCATTTTAAGTTTGATCGGTTTGATCTTCTTATTTGGACAAAACGGCGCTAACTTCGCTGGCGCTGGCGCTGGTTTGGTGATTGGCGGTTTGTTTACTGCTTTTATGAACTTGATTGAATTGTTGGTTGCCTTTTTGCAAGCATTCATTTTTGCTATGCTTACCGCTTCGTACATCGGCGCGGCAGTAGAAGAAGGCCACGATCATCACGACGAAGCACACGCCCATTAAGCCTTTGAGGTTTTGGGAGCGAATAGAATTTGAAATTTTTATCACACCATAAATTCTTTTACAATGGGAGCAATTGGAGCTGGACTTGCTGCACTAGGTGCAGGCCTTGGAGTAGGTTTGATCGGTAGCCGCGCAATGGATGCCATCGCACGTCAGCCAGAGGCTGTAAACGATATTCGTGCAAGTATGATCCTTACTGCCGCTTTGGTAGAAGGTGCTGCTTTGTTCGCAATCGTAGTAGGTTTGTTGGCAGGTTAATTTTAACCTATCTCAAACCCAGAAAGATTGAGCTGTAAGCGGTTGGCGAACAGTTCAATCTTTTCTTACTAATTTGGCGGCACTCCCGTATTTTATTTGTGCATTTAACTTTAAAATCAAGTATACCATGGCGTTAATGGTTTTTTTGGCAGACTTTTCCGTTATCAAACCTGATCCAGGTTTGATTGTATGGACCTCCGTCATCTTTTTGTTGGTATGGGTCATCTTGGGTCGTACTGCCTTCCGTCCAATTCAAACTGCGTTAAAGAAACGTGATCAAGACATCCAAACTGCGCTTGATGAAGCCAAACATGCTCGTGAAGAGATCGGCAAAATGCAATCTCAAAACGAGCAATTGCTGAAACAAGCCAGCGAAGAGCGTGCCCTAATCTTGAAAGAGGCCAAAGACGCCAAGGAAAGCATCATCCGCGAAGCCCGTGAAACGGCTAAGGAAGAAGCCCAAAAAATTGTCAACGCAGCCAAAGTAGATGTGGATCACATGCGCTTGGAAGTGTTGACCAGCATCAAAAATGACTTGGGGGAAATGGCGCTTGATATTGCTGAAAAACTCGTGCGCAACGACCTGAAAGGCAACACCGAACAAGTAGACTTGTCGCGCAAGTTGGTAAATGAAATCAAGTTTAACTAAAATAACCGTCGTTTGGCTGGCTTCAAAATAAGCTTGGCAAACGGAAAAAATCGGTCATGTCAATCAATCGCATTGCTTCCAGATACGCCAAATCCCTTATGGAACTGGCCATCGATCAGAACGTGCTGCCGCAAGTCAACGAAGACATGCTATCCTTGCTGAAACTCTGCAAAGAGAGCAGTGATTTTGCTAGTTTTTTGCGCAGCCCGGTGATCCGTTACGACAAAAAGAAGAAAGTATTTGACCTACTTTTGGCCAAATCTTTCCAGTCGCTCACTAGCCAATTTATCAATTTATTGGCTTCAAAACAGCGCGAGCATTACCTTCAGGAAGTTGCTGAGGAATTTGTGTTGCAGTACCGTTTCCACAATCAAATTTCGCAGGTACGCGTCATTTCAGCTGCACCCCTTACTCCTGAATTGCTAAAGGGTATCCAAGAAAAACTGGAGCAAAGTTCAATTGGATTTTCCAATGTAGAAGTCATTACCAAAATTGATCCGAACCTGATCGGCGGTTTTGTGATCGAATACGAAGGCAACGTTTACGATGCCAGCATTAAACACCAATTGGAACTGATGAAAAAACAGTTCCAGACCAACTTGTACGAAACGCAAGTTGGCCGTTGATTTTTTCTAAAATAACTTTTTTCAACATAACCAATCTGTCCCTACTGGCAGGTAGAAAATTCCAAAGTCATGGTTGATGTAAGACCAGAAGAAATATCGCAGATACTTAAACAGCAGATTTCCGGCTTCGGCAACACCGCAGAGTTGGAAGAGTACGGCACCGTATTGCAAGTGGGCGACGGTATTGCTCGTGTTTACGGCTTGAACAGCGCTCAAGCAGGTGAATTGGTGGTATTCGAAACCGGTGTTGAAGCCATCGTTTTGAACTTAGAAGAAGACAACGTGGGTGTTGTATTGATGGGTTCCAGCGATAGTATCAAAGAGGGTTCTCGGGTACGCCGCACTGGTCGAATCGCTTCTATTCAGGTAGGCGACGGATTTACTGGCCGGGTAGTGAACACGCTGGGTCAGCCCATCGACGGTCGTGGCCCTATTGCAGGTACTAAGTATGAAATGCCATTGGAGCGCAAAGCACCAGGGGTAATCTACCGCCAGCCGGTAACCGAACCGCTACAAACGGGTATCAAGGCCATTGATGCCATGATTCCAATTGGTCGCGGTCAGCGTGAATTGATCATCGGCGACCGCCAAACGGGTAAAACCGCCATCGCGATCGATACCATCATCAATCAGCGCGAATACCACGAACGTGGCGAAACGGTTTACTGTATCTACGTTGCATCTGGTCAAAAAGCATCAACTGTAGCTCAGGTGGCCAAAACCCTTGAAGAGTACGGTGCTTTGGAATATACGGTTATTGTTTCTGCATCTGCTGCCGATCCTGCACCATTGCAGTTCTTCGCGCCTTTTGCTGGCGCCGCAATTGGTGAATTTTTCCGCGATACTGGTCGTCCAGCATTGATCATTTACGATGACCTTTCTAAGCAAGCAGTTGCTTACCGTGAGGTGTCTTTGTTGTTGCGTCGCCCTCCAGGTCGTGAAGCCTATCCTGGTGATGTATTCTACCTCCACTCTCGCTTGCTCGAGCGTGCGGCAAAAATCATCGACAACGACGATATTGCCCGCAGCATGAATGACTTGCCTGATTCTCTAAAAAATGCTACTGATAGCACTGGCTCACCGATCGTAAAAGGTGGCGGTTCTTTGACGGCACTGCCCATCATCGAAACGCAAGCTGGTGACGTATCTGCTTATATTCCCACCAACGTGATCTCCATCACCGATGGTCAGATCTTCTTGGAATTGAACTTGTTCAACGCCGGTGTGCGTCCTGCCATCAACGTAGGTATCTCGGTATCGCGGGTAGGGGGCAACGCTCAGATCAAGTCGATGAAAAAAGTATCAGGTACTTTGAAGTTGGATCAAGCGCAATACCGCGAATTGGAAGCCTTTTCTAAATTTGGTTCTGATTTGGATGCCACTACCCAATCGGTATTGGAAAAAGGTAAGCGCAACGTAGAAATCTTGAAGCAACCACAGTACTCTCCAGTAAGTGTTGAGAAACAAGTTGCCATGATCTATGTGGGTACCAACAACCTCGCTAAGAATGTACCGGTGAATAAAATGAAAGAATTTGAAGAAGTATTTTTGGTATCCTTGGAACAAAGATATCCAGAAATCCTAACCAACTTCAAAGCGGGCAAGTTGGAAAACGATGACTTGGCGAATGTTCGCGCCTTGGCCAGCGAATTGACAGCTGCTTATAAATAACAAACAATGGGTGCTAACTTAAAAGAAGTACGCGAGCGGATCAAGTCGGTTATCAATACGCAACAGATCACCAAAGCCATGAAAATGGTGTCGGCTTCTAAGTTGCGTAGAGCACAGATGGCCATCCAGCAGATGCGTCCCTATGCCGATAAGCTGAATGCCATGTTGCGCAACATCCTGTCCAACTTGGATGGCGACGCGTCAACAATCTATGGCATTGAGCGCCCGATCGAACGTGCTTGTGTAGTGGTGGTTACTTCCAACCGTGGTTTGTGCGGCGCGTTCAACTCGAATGTGTGCAAAGCAGCTGTAGCAGTAATTGACCAAAAATATGCCCAAGCACGCGCCAAAGGCGGTTTGGAAATCCTTTGCATCGGCAAAAAAGGCTTTGAATTTTTCCGTAAGCGCTATCCCGATTGTTTTGTCAACAACGAATACGTAGCGCTTTTCGAGGATTTGAGCTTCGATAACGTAGCAAAAGTTTCTTCCCGCTTAATGGAAGGTTTTGAACGTCGCGAATACGATGCCGTTGAGGTAGCGTACAGCCGCTTCAAAAATGCCGGCGTTCAATATGCGGAAGCAGAGCAGTTTTTACCAGTTGCAAAATTGGAAAAAAGCAGCGATACAAAAATGAAGGCAGATTATATCTTCGAACCGGATAAACAAGGTTTGTTGGCCTATTTGGTGCCCAGCATCTTGAAAACCCAGTTCCAGAAATTTTTGCTGGACACCCACGCCTCGGAGCACGGCGCGCGGATGACTTCAATGGATAAGGCATCTGACAATGCCAATGAGATCTTACGCGATTTGCGAATCAACTACAACAAGGCGCGTCAGGAAACCATTACCAAAGAAATTTTGGAAATTGTATCCGGCGCGGCGGCTCTTGGCGGTAACTAGAGAAGCCACCCAATCGCAAACATATTTTTGTGTAAGTGGCGGGACAACTTATCTAGTTCCACCACTTAAGATTCAGAATAAAACGAAAACGACAAGAGAGGCCAGCTGTGCATTCAGCGGCCTCTTTTTTGTTTATGGGGCTATGTCAAAAAAAATAAATCGTTTTTTAGTTTTAGTATCTCATCCCGAATCCAGATATTGGAATCGATAAGTGAAATGTGCCTATTTTTGTACTCCACTTTGGTGTATACAAATGTACATTTCCATAAAGCCCAAATCATGAAAGCCATCATTCCCGTTGCAGGAGCAGGTACCCGCCTGCGCCCGCTCACCTACACGCAACCCAAGCCCTTGATTCCAGTGGCCGGTAAACCCATTTTATCTTTTATCATTGACCAATTGGTGGGTGTTGGTATTCGCGATTTTGTGTTTGTGATCGGTTATTTGGGGGAAAAAATTAAAAACTACGTAGAGCAGGCCTACCCAGACCTCAATAAAACTTTTGTCAATCAGGAAGTACGTTTGGGTTCGGCGCATGCCATCTGGACGGCTCGCGAAGCCCTTCGCGATGCCGAAGACGTGTATATATTTTTTGGCGACTCTATCATCGATCTTGATTTTCAACGGGTAGTAGCCGAGCCTTACAATTGCCTCGGCGTAAAAAAAGTGAAAGATCCCCGCGAATTTGGCGTGGTGGAATACGGCGAAGATGGCTTGGTAAATCGCATGGTGGAAAAACCACGAATTCCCAAGTCGAATATGGCAATGGTGGGTTTTTATAAAATCAAATCAGCGCCTGAATTGATTGAAGCGGTGGAGTACAACATCAGCAACAACCTACGCACCGAAGGCGAATTTCCGCTTACCGACGCGCTCATGCGCATGATTGACCAAGGACAACAGTTCAGCACCATCGAGGTGGATAACTGGTTTGATTGTGGTAAAAAAGACGTATTGCTGGAAACCAACGCTATTTTGCTCGATCGGGAAGGCTATGCTGATCTGGATTTACCGCCGCACAACAATTCCATTTTTATCCATCCGGTTTCCATTGGTAATGATTGCGTGATCACCAACTCGGTTATTGGGCCGCATGTCACTATTGGGCACAATGTCAAAATCGACTACTCCATTGTGCGCAACTCCATCATCGGCAATTATGCCAGCATCCAGGAAATCATTCTGCAAAAATCGGTAGTGGGCAACGACGCCGCCATCACGGGTATGCGCCAAAGTCTGAACATTGGTGATAATACGGAGATCGATTTTAGTGGCGCTAATGTGTAAATGAATGTTTTATTGAGCAGTCAGCCAGGCGAGTTGCGCGGCGAAATCCACATTTTCTTTGGCCAGCTCAATTTGTGCCAAGCGATGTAATTTTTCTGTGGCCTCGGTATCGTTCAGAATGGCCGCTATTTCTGGTGTTTTGGCCAATTCTGCCAATACTTCAGTCGTAGGCGGAGTTTGGATTCCCGCCAGTTGCCCCAGGTCGTTACCCGTAAGAATCTTGCTCCAGCGTATATTTGCTGGCAATTGATCAAAGCCAATGGCCATTTTATCGGTTGGGCGGAAGATGGTATGAATGGCCTCGTCACTGGCGCGGACATAAAATGCCCGGCCTAATCTTCCCATCAAATCTATTCGCTGGGGATCTACCCGACCTTCGGCGTCAAAAATGGATTCATTGACGTGGATGCGCACAATTTCGCAAATAATAAGGTGTCCGGCACCAGCCTGATCGCCCAATGTGATGATGTCTATCACTTTGCACTCCATCTGAGCGGGTGATTCTTTTACTCGAAACGGTTTAACCAAATCGGAAGGCAAGGGCGTAAAACCGGCTTTTTCAAACTCGTTTACGTCACCAGGATATTCAATACTGGTAAGCGACATTTGGCGGACAATATCGCAAGAAACAACGTTCACCACCACTTCTTTGGTGGTCATTACGTTGTTCAGCGTATCTTTGGTGGTGTTGCTACCGGCACGGCGATTGGATGAAAAAACCAAGATGGGCGGCGCGGAGCTAAACAAATTAAAAAAGCTATAGGGTGCTAAATTCGGGTTCCCATCCGCATCCATGGTGCTCACGAAAGCAATGGGGCGAGGGGCAACAATACCGACCAACAAACCGTATAGTTCTAGCTGGGAAACCTGCATAGGATCAATCATCCGCATAACAATCAAGGATTAGTTGCTACAAAAATAACATTTATCGGTTATGCAAATAATTTTTCCAGTCAACAGCTGTGGATTGGGAGGTTAATTCTAAACTGTTGCGATATAATTATACTTCACTTTTAGGGAAGTTTAGAACTTTGAGGCTAGAATCCGAAATCTGAACAAGCACTTATCCTCATCAAAAAGATCAACCATTTATGAAACTCTCCTTTAATCAATTTTTACTAGTACTGTTATTGGCAGTGGCGGCGATATACGTTGGCAAATATTTTTACCAAAAACCAAAGTTTGTAAACGGGCATACGGTTCCCGATTTTACTGCTCAAACCATTTCGGGTGAAAAATTCACGCTTTCTTCTCTCCGCGGCCAGTACGTGTTACTCGATTTTTGGGGCAGTTGGTGCGGCCCTTGCCGTATGGAAAACCCCAACTTGGTGCAGCTGTACAACCGCTACCAAGGCGTTAAATTTAAAGATGGATCGCAATTTACCATCGTGAGCGTAGCCATCGAGCGCAATACAGAGAGCTGGAAACGGGCCATCGCCCAAGATGCACTCAGTTGGCCTATTCAGATCATGGATCAAGCATCTAACCTCCGATTTATCAATTCTCCGGTTGCCTTAATCTTTAAAATTCGGTCACTCCCCTCTTCTTACCTCATCAACCCGGATGGAAAGGTAATGGGCGTAAACCTAGGGACTACTGAAATCGACGAATTGCTGCAACGCCGCCGATAAGTCACATTGACAAATGGTTTGATAAACGGCTCTTACCTGTCAGGTTTTATTAAAACTTGCTGACAAAATGACCAAAATACATTCCTGGCAAAGAAATTGTGGATTGTTTTTTCAAAAAATCAACAACAGTGAACCAACTGGATAACGATAACCCAACATTGGATGATTCAACTGCGGCAACCACGCAGGAATCAACCAACACAGAAGAACAAACCGCTGCGGTCAATGATGCTACTCCTAAGGCTGAACCAACTATGGAAGAGAAATTCTTGCAACTGCAGAAGGAAAATGAAGAACTGCGCGACAAATTCCTGCGGACCTACGCCGAATTTGACAATTTCAAAAAACGCAGTCTTCGCGAAAAGCTAGATCTACTCAGTACTGCAGCCCAAGACACCATCAAGTCTTTGTTGCCGGTATTGGATGATTTTGATCGCGCAAAAAAAATGGCCGAACTTGGAGGAAGCAATGAACCTTTCCCAGCAGGCGTCAATTTGGTTTACCATAAGCTATACACCACGCTGAAAAATCAGGGATTGGAAGAAATGGAAAGCACCGGACAAGCTTTTGACCCGGAATTTCATGAAGCCATCACTGAAATCCCTGCTCCTTCGCCAGACCTTAAAGGGAAAGTAGTGGACACCGTTGAAAAGGGGTACAAAATTAAAGACAAAATTATCCGCCACGCCAAAGTAGTAGTGGGTAATTAATTCTGTTGCTGATTAATCAACGACCGATGAACGGTGTTTTACCGGTACGTTGAAAAAAGCGACCATTTCCAAAATCACAAATCATGGCTAAAAGGGATTATTACGAAGTACTCGGCGTTCCAAAAAATGCCGATGCCGATGCGATAAAAAAATCATACCGGAAATTGGCCGTGCAGTTCCACCCGGATAAAAACCCTGGTGACAAAACTGCGGAAGACAAATTTAAGGAGGCTGCTGAAGCTTATGATGTGTTGAGCGACGACGACAAACGTGCGCGCTACGACCGCTTTGGCCATGCTGCTTTTGATGGAAGCATGGGCGGCGGCGGCGGTTTCAACGGCGGCGGTATGTCAATGGATGACATCTTTAGTCAGTTTGGCGATATTTTTGGCGATTCTCCTTTCGGCGATATTTTTGGAAGAGGCGGCGGACGGCAAGGCGGCGGACGGCCAGCTGGTCAAAAAGGCGCCAACCTTAGAATCAAAGTAGCGCTCACTTTGGAAGAAATTGCCAATGGCGTAGCGAAAAAAATAAAAGTTCGCAAACAGGTAAGTTGTAACGTCTGCAATGGCAGCGGCGCCAAAGATACCGGCTCAGTAAAGACCTGCAACACTTGTAATGGCGGCGGTTATGTGCGTCAGGTACGCAATACTTTTCTTGGACAAATGCAAACCACGGTGGCTTGTCCTACCTGCGAAGGCCGCGGAACGGTGATTACCAGCTCTTGTAGTAACTGCAAAGGCAGCGGCCGCATGGAAGGCGAAGAAACCATCGATATCGATATCCCAGCAGGTGTAGAAGAAGGCATGCAGTTGCAAATGCGCGGCAAGGGCAATGCGGGCCCCCAAGGCGGTCCGGCCGGAGACTTGCTCATTACCATCGAAGAAAAACCGCACGATCATCTTCAACGTGATGGGCAAAATGTGATCTACGAGATGTACCTCAACTTTGCGGATGCCGCTTTGGGCGCTTCAGAGGATGTGCCTACTTTGGATGGCGACGTGAAAATCAAAATTCCACCCGGCACCCAATCGGGCAAAATTTTTCGCCTCAAAGAAAAAGGACTTCCTGCGGTGCAAGCTTATGGCCGTGGCGATCAACTGATCCACGTGAATGTTTGGACACCCAAAAAATTCAACGCGGAGGAGAAAGTATTGCTCGAAAAATTGCGCACCATGCCCAATTTTCAACCCACACCGGGTAAATCGGAGCGGACTTTATTCGAAAAAATGCGGGACTATTTCAAATAATCGCACACCAAGCTGACCATTTGGCGCGTTTGGCGTACGAAAAGAACGGCAGATCATTTCATCTGCCGTTTTTTTTATTTTGCTTTTTTAAGTTAGAGTGTGTTTGGATTTTTAGTTTGTAAGCGTAGTGAGTCAAAATTTGCACCAACGAAGCACGAAAAACGGAATGTATCCCGACTTTGTCGAGGACAGGTCAGCGCTACATGAGTATTTTCGCAATGAAGTTGGGGCGAATTTTGGCCATTTGCAGCGCGAATAAAAAATCCAAACACACTCTTAAATTGATCAAAATATGAAGCGCATTCTTAGGGCTCTGACCGTTTTTTCTGTCCTGCTGGTTGCTTGCGGGCCTGATTTCATTATCAAAGAATCACATGATTTTCCTAAAGACGTATGGACGTATGCTGATTCTTGCGTATTCAAAGTCAATATTCAAGATACTTCAAAACTGTACAACATCTACGTTGATGTGGCGCACAGCGATGAATACGATTTTCAAAATTTATACGTCTTGATCCGCACTGTTTTTCCAGATGGTAAAAAAGTCAGTAAAATCGTGTCTTTTCAATTGGCTGATCAGGCCGGGAACTGGAACGGCAATTGCAGCGGCAGCCAGTGCAAACTACGCATTCCCATGCAAGAGCATGCTTTTTTCAATCAAATCGGCGAATACCAGTTCGTTTTTCTACAAAACATGCGCAAGGAAAACCTCAGTGGTTTGAATGGCCTAAACTTTGGCATCGAAAAAACCAAAATAGCTAGAAAAAAATAGCATTACGTTTCAACCCGCCACCTATGTCAATTCAATCCTACCAACTCAAAGCAGGAAGTCTTAAAAACATGCAACTGGTTACTTCCAGCTTGCCCGCGCCGGCTGCGCATGAAGTCACCGTAGCCATCAAAGCCATCGGTCTTAATTTTGCCGATATTTTTGCCATATGGGGGCTTTATGGTGCCACCCCTCCTGGCGTTTTTGTTCCAGGTCTTGAATATGCGGGTGTTGTGGTTCAGGTAGGCTCAGCGGTAGATACTGTTCAGGTGGGCGATAAAATTATGGGGCTTACGCGATTTGGCGCTTACACCACCGGCATCAATATCGATCATCGGTATGTGGTTCCTTTGCCTACGGACTGGAGTTTTGCGGAGGGCGCTGCGTATTTGGTACAAGCATTTACTGCCTATTACGCTTTGAAAGAACTAGGCAATTTGAAACCCGCACAAACGGTGCTCATTCACAGTGCTGCGGGCGGAGTGGGGATTTTAGCGGGGCGTATTGCCAAAAAAATGGGCGCATATACCATTGGAACAGTAGGTACCCCCAGTAAAGTCGATTTTTTACTTCAACAGGAGGGATACGACCAGGTTATCGTTCGCAATTTGGGCACTTTTACCGCTGACCTCAAAAAGTCATTTGGGGGGAAGGATCTTAACTTGATTTTAGATTCGATTGGCGGGAAATATTTTAGCCTCGGGTTTGATGTGCTTGCCCCGATGGGTCGCGTAGTCACTTACGGTTCTGCGCGCTATGCTTCGGTAGGAGATCGCCCCAATTACCTGCGGTTGCTCTATTACTTTTTGACTCGCCCCAAAGTAGATCCCCAGAAACTGCCCGAAAAAAACAAAGGCGTGCTGGGTTTTAATCTCATTTGGTTGTACGATCGAGTAGAATTGATGAACGAGTTGTTGAACGAACTGCAAGTGATGGACATTGGCAAACCACATGTAGGACATACCTTTGCTTATTCTCAATTACCGGAAGCAGTTAAGCTGTTTATGTCGGGAAAAACAGTGGGAAAAGTAGTGGTGTTGACGGAAGAATAGAAAAACGGTACAACACTTCAACCCTTGCGCGTAAAAACTGCTGTACCGTTTTTGATAAAATTATCTTGTCAAATACATATTCCGATTGCGATCCAGCTCGCGGAAAAACGGATCGGTCAAATCTTTGATAAAGCGAATCTCCTCGCCAGTTGATTTCATTTCAGGCCCTAGTGCTTTGTCAACATTAGGGAACTTATCAAACGAGAACACGGGTACTTTAATGGCATAACCGCTTGGCTGTGGTTTGATGTCAAAGTCTTTCAATTTATGAGTGCCCAACATTACCTTGGTAGCGATTTTGAGATAAGGTACTTTGTAGGCCTTTGCGATGAAGGGGGTTGTGCGCGAAGCACGCGGGTTGGCTTCAATCACATATACCTTGTCCCCTTTGATGGCAAACTGTACATTGATCAATCCGCGGATGTTCAGTGCTTTGGCCAATTTTTCGGTGTATTCCACCATGGTATTCACTGCTTCAACCGATAAACTATAGGTTGGCAAAACTGCCGAACTATCGCCCGAGTGGATGCCTGCCGGTTCGATGTGTTCGCAGATGCCCATGATGTGCACTTCGTCGCCGTCGCAGATGGCATCGATTTCCGCTTCTTTGGCACGTTCCAAGAAGTGATCGATCAATACCTTGTTTTCCGGAAGGTGTTTGAAAATACTCAATACCTGGCGTTCCAGCTCTTCGTCGTTGATTACGATGCGCATGTACTGGCCACCCAACACATAAGAAGGGCGCACTAATACTGGGTAACCGACGCGCTTAGCGATGGCGATGGCTTCATCCACATCTTCGGCACGACCATATTCAGGATAAGGAATATCGATGCTTTTCAACAAATCGGAAAAAGCGCCGCGGTCTTCCGCCAAGTCCATGGACTTGAAGTCAGTACCGATGATTTTGATGCCTCTTTCGTGCAGCGTTTCCGCTAATTTGAGGGCAGTTTGTCCACCCAACTGTACGATAACGCCTTCTGGTTTTTCGAGCTCAATGATTTCTTCCAGGTGTTCCCAGAATACCGGCTCGAAATACAACTTGTCGGCCATATCGAAATCGGTAGAAACCGTTTCTGGGTTGCAGTTGACCATAATGGCCTCGTAACCCACTTCTTTGATGGCCAGCAAACCATGTACGCAGCAATAATCGAACTCGATGCCCTGTCCAATGCGGTTGGGGCCAGAACCCAGTACAATTACTTTTTTACGATCAGTTGGAATGCTTTCGTTTTCCTGATCAAAGGTAGAGTAGAAATAAGGCGTTTTGGCTTCAAATTCGGCGGCGCAGGTGTCCACCATTTTATAAGTGCGGCGAATGCCAATTTTTTTGCGATGACGAGTTACATCATCTTCTTTAACCCGCATTTGCCAGGCAATTTGCGCGTCGGAGTAGCCTACTTCTTTCAATTCACGGAAAAAATCAGCGGGGATATCTTCGGGTACGTTGAATTTTTGGATCTGTTTTTCGTATTTCACCAAGCGTTTGATCTGCTTGATGAACCAAGGATCGATTTTGGTCAGTTTTTGGATGGTTTGCGTAGGCACGCCTAGGCGCAAAGCATCCTTGAGACGAAACAGACGGTCTCCGCTGGCTTGCTCCAGGCGGGTAAGTACATCCTCAACTTTGATCCATTCCTTGATATCGCCGCCCAATCCTTTGCGACCGTTTTCCAAAGATTGACAAGCTTTCTGCAGGGCTTCCAGAAAATTGCGGCCAATGGCCATTACTTCGCCCACCGATTTCATTTGAATACCCAAACGATGGTCGGCGCCTTGGAATTTTTCAAAGTTCCAACGCGGCATTTTCACGATCACATAATCGAGGGTAGGTTCAAAAAAGGCTGAAGTTGTTTTAGTGATCTGATTTTTCAGTTCATCTAAATGATAGCCAATCGCTAATTTTGCCGCGATTTTAGCAATAGGATACCCCGTGGCTTTACTGGCCAAAGCCGAAGAACGCGATACCCGCGGATTGATCTCGATCACGATGAGTTGCTCAGTCTCTGGATCCTGGGCAAACTGAATATTACAGCCCCCCGAAAAATTACCCAACGATCGCATGGCTTTGATGGCCTGATCGCGCATATCTTGATAAGCCGTATCCGAAAGCGTCATGGCCGGAGCAACAGTGATACTATCGCCAGTGTGGATACCCATAGGATCTAGGTTTTCCACCGTACAGATGATGACAATGTTGTCGTTTTTATCGCGGAGCAATTCCAGCTCAAATTCTTTCCAGCCCAGTACCGCTTTTTCCACCAATACCTCGTGCGTTGGCGAGGCGCTCAAGCCCCTGCGCAAGGCATTATCAAACTCATCTTCTTTAAAAACAATACCGCCGCCGCTACCGCCCAGTGTGTAGGATGGTCGAATCACTAAGGGAAGACCAATTTTTTGGGCAGCTTCCTTGCCTTCTAAAAAAGAATTGGCAATAAAAGAAGGCGCTACGGCCAAGCCTATGTCCACCATGTGCTGGCGGAATGCTTCCCGGTTTTCAGTTAGTTCAATAGCAGCGATGTCTACGCCGATCATGCGAACGCCGTATTTTTCCCAGATTCCTAACTTGTCGGCTTCGATGGCCAAGTTGAGCGCGGTTTGTCCACCCATGGTTGGTAGCACTGCATCAATCTGTCTTTCTTCTAGGATTTTAACAATACTTTCCGTGGTCAAGGGCAACAAATAAATATTGTCGGCTGTAACCGGATCGGTCATGATCGTAGCCGGGTTTGAATTGATCAAAGACACCTCGATGCCTTCCTCACGGAGAGATCTGGAAGCTTGGCTACCAGAATAATCGAATTCACAAGCTTGACCGATGATGATTGGCCCACTACCAATGATAAGGACGGATTTGATGGAGTGATCTCTAGGCATGTTTCGCGCTTTTCCAAATTGGGGGCAAAGATACACCTCTCGAGCACTTTAAGTGAATTATGCGCTAGGATATTTTGAAAAAAGTAGCCTAGCAATGAGCCTTAAAAAAACAGATTATTCGACAATGAGCGCAACACTCTTGGTGTAATACTCAAAAAGCGTATGAATATTTAGGCCTTCCTGGGTAGGCGCGTTGTGGATTTGTTTTTTGACCAAATACAAATCCGCTTTCCCAGGACTTACTACGCCAAAAGCACTTATAGGAACATCGTAATCATTCGAAACAGAGGGGCCATTCAAGGTTACCGAATAAGCTTGATTGCGGCTATCCGTAAGCAGCAATACCAAGGCCTCATTTTGTTGCAGTAATTTATCTTGGAGGCTAACGTGTAAAATGCCATCGCGTTTTACAGGGCTGGCCGCTTTAAAATCAGCAATAGCAGTCATATTCACGGGAACGACATGATCCACATTGTCGTCGTCGCGAAAACGGAAAGCAGCGTTTGCCTCATAATCGGCGATAAAGGTAATAGCATGTCTTAGGTTGTTTTCCCCTAGTTGGCGTGCATTCAATCCTTGGTTCATAAAAATGATACGGCCAAGAAAACTTCGCGTATGCGCAGTAGCAAGAGAATCACCTTCATAAACAATGGCTTCAGCCTTGTATTGCCGTTCGGGCTGCAAAAAACGAACAAATAAGTCAACCGTCACCGGTTTGTTTTTTTGCTTTGTGGTTTGTTGGCAAGCTGTTGTAGCAAAAAAAATGAGCAAGATCAAAAAGTATTCACGACGCATAAGCGGAGTTGTTTTTTATATAATGACCTGAAATACCGTTCAGGAAATCCGCTGCAAATATAGTTGGTGAATTTGGAAATTGAGGACTGGGTTTGAAATTAGACATTTAATTTGACCTTTAGAGTTTGTGCAAATTTTGGATTCTGGGCTCCATGAGGCAAAAATTATTTCATGCTGCGTTGAAATTTCGCCGTATTGACCACATACGGCTGCAAATTTTGCCTCGCCTGAAATAATATTTGCTCTACTTCGCCTCCGTTCCAAAAACTGAACAAGCTCTAAATGTATAATTTGTCGGGTATTAAACGCAGATAAGATCGGGCTACATTAGAATTATTATTATTTTTAGCCCCAATGTCCAATCCTTGTGGTACAAAAACATTTTTATGGCGAGAAGTTTACTTTTATTGGTTTTTTTGGTGTTGCTAAGCACGTTGGCCATTGGGCAAACCTCATTGGCAGGAAAGGTTATCGATGAGGAGACCAAAAAACCGCTGGATTTTGTATCCGTGGTTTTGTACAAAAATGGCGTACAGATTACCGGAACCGACACCGATGAATCGGGAAACTTTAACTTTCCCGATATCGATCCAGGTACCTATGATATTGAAGCGGTATTGCTGGGATACAATTCTAAACGGGTGAAAGACATCCGCGTACTCGCTGGTAAGGCCAACCGCGCCGATATCAAACTGCCCAACTCAGGCGGGATTGTGTTGCAAGATTTCATTGTCACGCAGTATAAAATTCCGCTGATCGAGCAAGACAACACGACCTCCGGAGCGGTAATCACTAGCGAGCAAATCAAGAACCTTCCCACTCGTAACATCAACGCCCTGGCGGCAACCTCCGCCGGTCTTTCTTCAGCTGATGAAGGTGGTTCCATTACGGTAAGGGGTTCCCGATCGGATGCCACTAATTATTACCTGGATGGTATGCGCGTTCGTGGACGATTGATCCCTGAAACGGAGATTGAACAGTTGCAAGTGATCACGGGCGGGGTGGAAGCACAGTACGGCGACGTAACTGGCGGTATTATCTCCATCACCACCAAAGGGCCTGCCAACAAATTTACCGGCGGTGCGGAAGTAGAAGCTTCGCAGTACCTCGATAATT
The DNA here is from genome assembly GCA_040401995.1 of Saprospiraceae bacterium. Taxonomy (GTDB): domain Bacteria; phylum Bacteroidota; class Bacteroidia; order Chitinophagales; family Saprospiraceae; genus Haliscomenobacter. Next base: position 33,323 of record JBBANM010000005.1, on the reverse strand, counting down.
ACAACAACAACTTGGCCGGCGTTAACTTGAGCGGGCCGATTTTGAAAAATAAAAAAGGACAGTCGCTGCTAGGTTATCGTTTTTCTGGGCGATACACTTACCGATTGAACGACAACCCATCTGCGGTACCTTTGTACCAAGTAAAAGGTGATAAATTAAAAGAACTAGAGGCCAACCCCATCATCCAAGTGGGGGGAAGTAACTTGGTTGCCGCCGATTTCCTTAAGCAAAGCGATGTAAACGCCTTAAAAGTGCGCCCCAACGATGCTTCCAAGCGCTACGACGTAACGAGTAGAATCGACGCGCGATTGACCAAGGCCATTGATCTTTCTTTCACTGGATCTATTTCAACCTTTGAAGATCATTTTGACACCAACAATGGCGGCGGATCCTGGCGTTTACTCAATAGCCAAAACAACCCGATTGCCAGCGACCGCACCTATCGCGGTATCTTTCGTTTGCGCCACCGTTTTGGCGGCGAAGGCAACGCCAGCAAAACGGGGTTGATTCAAAACGCTTCGTATACCCTGACTTTTTCCTACGAAAAAACCAGCGGCGACAACAGCGACTCACAACACAAGTTGAATTATTTTGATTATGGCTATGTTGGGAAATTTAATATTGAATGGGTACCAACTTTTGCCTTGAAATTTGACCCCGTCAACCAACGTTTAACGCTGCAGCATTCCGATTATCGGGAAGTGTTGCGGGGTTTTACTGCAGGGGATGTCAATCCTATTTTGTCTAACTACAACAATGTTTTAGGGATTAAAAGCAATGAAGCCATTAACTCACAAGTTGGCAAATTCATCTTGACTGATTTTTTCAACGACCGCTCGCTGGTTAGTCGGGGAAGTTTTATTGCACCCAATGGATTTATCTCGCCGATTTACAACACCTCCTGGGGTTTTCATACCAATGTGGGTTGGGTATACAACAATGCCAGTTTTAACAACAATGACTTGTACACCTTCAATGCGAGGGTAAACTTTGACTTGGTTCCAGGCAACTCCGATAAAGGCCGCCACAACATTCAGGCTGGTTTTTGGTACGAGCAGCGCACTGATCGCAACTATGCAGTTGCGCCAAGAGGATTGTGGGACATTGCTCGCCAACAAGCCAACAGCCACATCCAAGGTATTGCCGATAATGCCGACAGCATTGGGGTAGTCAATACTGGCGCTCAATTTGGGAATGTAGCCATTCGCGCGCTCACGATTGCGCAAAATGCCGACAACCAGTTCTACAAAAAAATACGCGAAAAGCTCAATGTTCCCCTCACACAATATGTGAACGTTGACGGACTTTCGCCCGATCAGCTCAGTCTTGATCTTTTTTCGGCCAAAGAATTGAATGACCAGGCTTTACTTAGCTATCAAGGTTATGATTACCTGGGGAACCCGTTCAACGGAAATTTTGTAGACTTTTTCAAGGCACGTGATGCCAATGGGATAAGAACGTTCCCGGTTGCCCCCAACCGCCCGATCTATTCCTCCTTTTATGTTCAAGACAAATTTACTTTCCGGGACATCATCTTCCGTTTAGGGGTACGCGTTGATCGCTACGACGCCAATACCAAGGTACTTAAAGACCCTTATTCGCTGTATGAAATCATGGGGGCTGGCGAATACGACGGGCGCTTTAAATCTCAGCGCCCGGGCAACATCGGCGAAGATTATAAGGTATACCTCAATGATTCGCAATCGGGCGTTTTGGCCTACCGCAATGAAAATCAATGGTACCGCGCCAACGGTAACCCGGTGAACAACCCGAACGACATCTTCTCGGGTGGTTTGGTTTATCCGCGTTACAAAGACGATCGCGTTCAGGCCAACACGAACTTTATCAAAAGCCCTGACTACGACCCTGCGGTATCGTTTCAGGATTATAAAGAACAGATCAACATCATGCCACGTTTGGCGTTTTCCTTCCCAATTTCGGAAGATGCTAACTTTTTTGCTCACTACGATGTATTGGTGCAACGCCCCAATTCCAATACCTTAGCTACGGCGTTGGATTATTTTTACTTCACCGATAACCCAGGTACAACCTCCAACCCGCTGAATAACCCCAATCTGCGTCCAGAGCGCACGATTGACTATGAAGTGGGTTTCCAGCAGCGTTTGTCGGCATCTTCAAAATTGAAAATGTCTTCCTATTACAAAGAATTGCGGAGTATGATTCAGCTGCGCAATTTTTTCCCGGTAGCCATTGTCAACCAGTACACCACTTATGACAACCTCGACTTCGGTACGGTAAAAGGGTTTTCATTTGAATACGAATTGCGACGCACCAGCAACCTCACGTTGAACGCCAACTACACCTTACAATTTGCCGATGGTACGGGTTCTGACCCCAACTCACAACGGGGATTGGTAAACCGGGGGAATGTACGGACACTATTTCCGCTCAACTTTGACGAACGGCACCGCATCAACATGGTTTTGGATTACCGTTTCGATCGTGTTCGTTTTACCGGACCGCGCATTTTTGGCACCAACATTTTGGCCGGAACGGGGTTGAACTTGCAAGGTATTGCTGTATCAGGTCGGCCTTATACGGCACAGCTTACCCCGCAAGAGTTAGGCGGTTCACAGACTGTGGGTTCGATCAACGGCGCCCGCAAACCTTGGAATTTTACCCTCAACCTGCGGATTGATAAAAACATCGATCTGGGCAACAAAATGGGACTTAACATTTATTGTCGTATTTCGAATGTGTTGAATCGCAAAAACGTGATCAATGTATATCAAGCTACCGGCTCTCCAACCGATGATGGGTTCATCCCGTCTGCTTTTGGACAAGCCAAGTTGCAAAATATTCAGAATTCGGCTAGAGAAGTAAGTTCTTATCTGGCATCCTATCAATGGACCCTGATTAATCCCAATAATTTTAGTTTGCCTCGCCGCATTTTTGTTGGCGCAACCTTTGATTTCTAAATTGACTTTATCCATGAAAATAAAACCGATCAGCGATATGCGACAACTAAGACCTTGGCTTTTGCTGGTACTTGGGATTGTCTTTTTTTCAAATTCCCTCGCCGCTTATACCAATCGGGAAAAACGCCCAGGTAGAGCCTTACCTGAACGGCGTTTTGGCGAGCAATGTGATAACGCGATTACCCAAACCGATCAGGCCATCAACAATGTTCGCGCTCGTTTGACAACGGGGGGCGATGTTTGGTGGGATAGCAATAATGGCCGTTATATTGTGCCCAAAGTTCCACCAGGAGTACCTGAAGTATCCTCTATTTTTGCTGGTGCTGTTTGGCTTGGTGGAGTTGACCCAGCGGGCAACTTGAAACTCGCCGCCCAAACCTATGGTCGTAGCAGTGGTAATTTCGACTTTTTCCCTGGGCCGCTAAGTCCTACTACTGGTAAAACCGTTCAGAAGACTTGCGCGATGTGGGATCGTTTTTTCAAAGTAACAGGTGAAGAAATCCGGGCGCACATCCGCAATTGGCAAGCTGCTAATGCGGCTGGAAAAGCTTTGGATCCCAAAAATATCTCCCGTAACATCAAAGGCTGGCCAGGGAGAGGGAATGAATATTTTTTTGATGTCAATCAGTTTGAACTGCCCAATACAACACAGGGTTTAGCCGGGTTTTGGGATCAGGATGGCGATGGTTTGTACAACCCCGTACAAGGTGACTTTCCGGTGATTGAAGTCCGGGGGTGTACCGACAAACCGCAGTTCCCTGACGAAATGATTTTTTGGATCTACAACGATGCCGGTAATATCCATGCTGAAACCCGCGCCGATCCTATTCAAATGGAGGTTCAAGTACAGGCTTTCTCTTATGCAACCAACGACGAGATCAATGACATGACTTTTCAGCGGTATAAATTGATCAATCGTGCCATCGAAAGTATCGACTCTACCTATTTTGCCATGTGGGTAGACCCTGATTTGGGTTGTTACACCGATGACTATGTAGGTTGTGATACCGCTCGAAGCCTTGCTTTTGTATACAATGAAGATGCTTTAGACGGACAAACGGGATGTTCTTGTCCACAGGGTATCAACACCTATTGTGATAAAATTCCTTTGATGGGGATAGATTATTTCCGTGGGCCACTCAATGAAAAAGGTGACGAACTTGGGATGTCTTCCTTCACTTATTATAACAATGGCGGAGTTGGGAGTCCTATTCCAGCCACTACCGACCCGACTACGGCAAAAGAATACTATAATTATTTGACAGGCTCTTGGCGAGACGGATCCTCCTTCACCTACGGGGATGATGCCTTCCAAGATGGTGCAAAAATTAAATATGCGTTTACCGAAGCGCCAAACGATTCTCGCGGATGGTCAATGTGTACGGCTCGATTGCCCTATGGCGACCGGCGTACGATCCAAGCTTCGGGGCCATTCCGTTTGGATCCAGGGGCGGTGAATGAATTGATTGTAGGTGTAGTTTGGGTTCCTGATCAGGTTTATCCTTGTCCTGATATCTCAAAACTTTTGGAAGCTGATGACATTGCCCAAGCGCTTTTTGACAATTGTTTTGAATTGACCGATGGGCCAGATGCGCCCGATGTAGACTTTATTGAATTGGATCAACAGATTGTAGCTGTATTGACCAACGACTCTATTGCTTCCAACAACGCTTATGAAGCTTATGCCCAGCGCGGATTACAGATTCCAAGGGGTGCCCTAGATAGCGTATACCGATTCGAAGGCTACAAATTGCTCCAGTTGTCAGGTCCTCAAGTATCTGCTTCTGATTTTGATAATCCGGATAAAGCGCGTCTCATTTATCAAGTGGATGTAAAAAATGGCGTCAGCAAAATATACAACTGGAAAGCAGCGGATAACCCGACGGGTAAAGAATTTCTTGTTCCTGAATTGAAAGTAGATGGGGGTAACAAGGGTATTCGGCATACATTTAAAATTATCGAAGATCAATTCGCTGCCGGTGATCGCCGATTGATCAACCACAAGAAATACTACTTTGTCGCTTTGGCTTATGCCCACAACAATTACCGGGCCTTTGATCCAAAACTTATTTTGGGTCAGCGTCGTCCTTATTTGGAAGGTCGCAGAAATATTGGTGATGGTAGCAATCCTTTCTATACTGCTATTCCACACCCTACCACCGACCGTTCGTTGAACACGGTTTTTGGTGACGGTGCAGTGGTATCGCGTATCGCGGGGGTAGGTACAGGCGAGAATTTCTTAGATATGGCCGACTCCGTACGACAAGCTTTGCTGAGTGAAAATCCATTGAAGGGGAAAATTACTTATCGCCCAGGTAGCGCGCCAATCCAAGTACGTATTTTTAACCCCTTGGATGTAGTGGATGGCGATTTCCAGCTTCGCTTTTTCGATAGCGATATGAGCAATAGCCAATTTGACAATCCGGTTTATTGGGAGCTGAAAAACCTGTCGAATCCTAAATCGCCAGTCATCCGCTCTGATCAATCGATCGCGAACTTAAATGAGCAGATTATCAAACAATATGGGTTTACCATTGCGGTAGGGCAAACGGAAGAAGTAGGCGATAAAGTAGATAAAACCAACGGCGTAATCGGTTATCAAGAAGAATACCTGCGTGCTGGGGCTAAACCTTGGCTGTTTGGTATCAAAAGCGGCTATGCGCCTGGCAACACTACTTTTGATCAAGAAGTATTCAAGTTTACGGCTACCGGTGATGGAGAAGCGGATGTACTCCTTGATCCAGATAAGGCATTGACCAATATTGGACCTGGTTATTTTATTCCTTACATGATTGCCAACTGGCGCAACCGTGGCGGTACAAATTTACCATACATTACTCCTGCCTGGACGGATAACAGCGGTGCATCGATCGTTCGGGGGCGTTTGCGTCTTTCTGATTTGAACAACGTTGACATCGTAATGACTTCCAATAAAAACCTCTGGAGCCGCTGTGTGGTATTAGAAGCCGCCAGTCGTTTTTACAGTGACCAAAGCTTAGCCAACGAAGGAAATCGGAGACACTTAGAAATACGGGCCGCCGCAAGTGTATCCAAAGACGATGCCAATGGCGATGGGTTTCCAGATCCCGAATCTGGCAACACACAAGGATTTGGTTGGTTCCCCGGTTATGCCATTGATGTAGAAACCGGCCAACGCTTGAATATCTTTTTTGCCGAAAACTCTTACTACGGGGGTACGCAAAATCCGGCGCTCAATGTAGGTCGCGATATGATGTTCAATCCGACAAGCACCCTTTCATTGGGCTTTTCGCAGGGTAGTTTGGCGCCTTACATCGCTGGTGGACAGCATTTTGTGTATGTCACCAAACAGGCTTACGATGGCTGTGCGGCAATTGGCGCCAATTTACGCCCTACGCCTAGTCCGGCCAATAAAATTCGCGCTATCCAGGAAGTTACCTGGGCTGGATTATTGTTGCCAAAAGCGGGTTTTGCCTTCAAATCGTATAAAGAAGGTTTGATTCCAGATGATGTGGTTGTAAAACTAAGGGTGAAAAACTCATTCAAAGTAAACCCAACTTCACCCGCTTCACCGCAAAATAATGGTTATCCGCTCTACACCTTCTCGGTAAAAGGCAAACAATCCTCGGCATTGGATCAAGCCGGTATCAATGAGGAGCTGAAAAGCATCAATGTAGTACCTAACCCTTACTATGGTTTTTCAGATTACGAGGTATCTCAGTTTACAAACACGATCAAGATAACCAATCTACCCGCCAAGTGTATCGTCACCATTTATACCCTTGACGGTAAATTCATCAGGCAATACCGCCGCGATGAAATTGGCGCACAGCCCAAAGGCAACAACCGGGCCATCGATCTAAAACAGATTACGCCTGATTTGGAATGGGATCTCAAGAACAATAAAGGGATTCCAATAGCCAGCGGCGTTTATCTGATTCATGTGAATGCTTATGAACTAGGTACCCGAACGCTTAAATGGCTGGGCGTTAACCGCAAGTTTGACCCGTCTGGTTTGTAAATGTCCGAACGATGGGGAGGCTTTATAGTGCTCCCTATCGTTCGAATTATTGCTTATTCGAAAAGGTTTTTTATGAAAAAAACATATTACCTCTTCTTTTTTATCATGGTATTCGGTTCGGCAGTTTATGCAGGTAACCCCGACCGTCAGGGCGAGGCAGGAGCATATGAACTGCTTATGGATCCTTGGGCGCGTACCGCAGGATTGCATACCATGGGCACTTCTATGGTGCGTGGTGTAGAATCGATGTTTCTCAACGTGGCCGGTATGGCCCGTGTCAATAAAATGGACATCGCGGTAGGTACCGCCAACTATCTACAAGGTACCGATATCCGCCTGAATGCCGGAGGTTTGGTGCGTCGAATTGGCAAGAATGGCGCTTTTGGTTTTAGCCTCATGACAGTTGATTTTGGAAAAATCCCCGTGACTACTGCCAGCCAACCTGCGGGCACCGGCGCCACTTTTTCCCCAAATTACTTCAATTTAGCCTTTGGTTATTCACATGTTTTTGCCAATAAGGTATCGGTAGGTATTCTTTTTCGCGGCATCACGGAAGCGCTGACCAACGTTACTGCTTCTGGTTTGGCCATCGATGCCGGGATTCAGTACGTCACCGGAGATCAAGACAACTTTAAATTTGGCATCAGCCTTCGCAATATTGGTACGCCCATGACTTATCGGGGTGAAGCCCTTTCTTTTCAACGGCCTTCTCCCAATGGCGGCGCCTACAACATCACTGTTGACCAACGGGCAGCGCGGTTTGAGTTGCCATCCATGTTGAATATTGGCACATCCTACGATTTTCGTTTTTTGGAAAAACACCGCCTCACGGTATTGGGAAACTTTACTTCCAATTCATTCTCAAGAGATCAGATCGGTGGCGGCGCCGAATATGGGTTTAAGGAACAATTCGTGCTAAGAGCTGGATACCGTTACGAGCTAGATGTAAAAGACCAGATTCAATCCCCCATTTATACCGGGTTAAGTGCAGGTGCTTCCCTTGTTTTTCCTTTGAGCAAATTGGAAAAAGAAACCAAAATTGGGATCGACTATTCCTACCGGGCATCGCGGGTATGGCAAGGCACGCACAATATTTCTTTGCACCTGTGTTTTTAAGCTGTTACGTGTGTACAAATGCTGACTCATTTTTGCTCGGGAACTAAAAATCCAAGCACACGCTAAGAATACACTGGATTTCCAGTACTACCCCTTGCATATTACCTAACTTTTTCAGTATATTTGCCTTACGAAAAGCAAGAACGTTTTCATCGCCCTGATGAAAACGTTCTTGCTTTTTCATTAGACTTGTTGTTTCGAGTAAACTTGTAGCCCAAAGGGTGTTTTGTGTCAAAAGCGAAGCGTATCGACAAGCTCTAAATGGAAGTATTTGCCTTCAAAATGAACTCCGGCCAAAGCGGATTCTGGCCATTTTCTTATTTTAGACATTATGTCTATTCTTTACTTGAAGGCAATGGGTAGGTTTGTGTAGATGAGAGTGTGCCCGTGCAATTGATGCTTTCCCTGCTTTAAAGTAGCATTGACGTTACCCCACCAGCAAGGATGTAAGATTGAATGACCCCATTTGCTTCGGCTGATGGGTAGGGCGGCGCGTCTGCTTTTTTAAATGAAGAAAAATTTTTGAACTATGACAGCAATTAATTATTTAACCCGCGAAGGCTACGACAACTTGAAGGCCGAGCTTGATGATTTAAAATCCAGAGGTCGCAGTGAAGCGGCTCGCGCCATTGCTGAAGCGCGCGAAAAAGGGGATTTGTCGGAAAACGCGGAATATGATGCCGCTAAGGAGGCACAGGGGATGTTGGAATTGCGCATCAATGATTTGGAAAAACAGATGGCCAATGCACGGGTATTGGATGCTTCCGAAGTCGATACGTCAAAAGTTACCGTTTTGGCTAAGGTGACCATCATGAATACCAAAAATAAAGCAAAAATCACCTATCAGCTGGTTTCGGAAACGGAAGCCAATTTAAAGGCCAAAAAAATCTCAGTAAGCTCGCCAATGGGTAAGGGATTACTGGGTAAAGTAATCGGCGAAACCGCTACCGTAATAACGCCCAACGGCGATATGGAATTTGAAGTAATTGACATCACCATCTAATTTCAATCATGGCTTCTATTTTTTCAATGATCGTTGCCGGGGATATTCCAGCGTATAAAGTGGCCGAAACGGATCAGTTTCTGGCTTTCTTAGACATTCGCCCGGTGGCCAAAGGGCATACGTTGGTAATTCCCAAACAGGAAATTGATTATTTCTTCAATATCGAAGACGATCAATTGAGTGCTATGATGGTTTTTGCAAAAAAAGTAGCCAAGGCAGTTGAAGCAGTGGTGCCTTGTATTCGAATTGGCGTAACGGTAATTGGATTGGAAGTGCCACACGCACATGTACACCTGATTCCGCTCAATTCATTGGGTGATATGTTGCGGTTCGGACAAACACCCCTCGCAATTCCTACAGAAGAAATGGCCAGTTTGGCGGGCGAAATTCATACAGCTTACTTGGCCAGTTTGGCTTAAAAACTGCTTACACTCCACATGGATTTTTTGATTCCTGTGGAGTGATTTAGAGCTTGTTCAGATTTCGGATTCTGGGCTCCATGAGGCAAATTTTGTTTCATGCTTTGTTAAAATTTTCGCCGTATTGCCCACATATGGCTGCAAATTTTGCCTCGCCTGAAATAAAATTTGCTCTCCTTCGCCTCAGATCCAAAACCTGAACAAGCTCTTATTTTACCCGATCCGGGTTGTTTTTCAAAAAACTACCCCAATCCGAATAGCGTTCTCCCTTACCTGAAAATATGGATTTGGATTGGTGGTAATGACATACCGCTACGGCCAACGCATCGGTGGCATCCAGGTATTGCCCATCTAGCGAAATGGGTAAGGTAGATTGCAACATAGCCGCTACCTGTTCTTTACTCGCATTGCCATTTCCAGTTACCGCTTGTTTAATTTTACGCGGAGCATACTCGATCACTTCCAATCCACGGATGATAGCTGCCGCCATGGCCACGCCTTGCGCGCGACCCAGCTTGAGCATGGACTGTGGGTTTTTGCTGTAAAATGGCGCCTCAATGGCCAAAACTCTCGGCCCGTATTCCGACATAATGGCCTGTAGGCGCTCAAATATTTTTTTTAGTTTTTGCGGATGGTCCTCTAAATGTTTGAGGTGCACCACGCCAACATCAATGGGGGTTAACTCCGCTCCACTGACGTTGAGTACGGCATAACCCAGTATATTTGTTCCGGGATCTACCCCTAAAATCCGATAAGATGATCGATTTTCTGCCACAACAATGAAATTTCCAGCAAAGTAATCTTATTTTTATTGGCAAACAATTTTTATTAAAACAGATTGTTTTGGTTGAACGCAAAAAAACAATTTTCCCCGCCCCTTGGCTTACCCCCGCAAGACAAAAAAAATGGCGCTTCGTATTACAATTGCTTTTGGTAGTGATCATCGCCGGGATCTTGTACCAACAATTGTTGCAACCCCAGGGCCTCCAAGCTATTCTGGAGTCGTTTCAGCAACATTGGCAAACTCCTGAATTTTATTGGCTCGTCATCGCCGGGTTTCTAATGCCTTTTAACTGGCTGTTGGAAACTTTAAAATGGCGACAATTTACCCGCTCTTGGAGTACCATGAGCCTATTGGACAGTTTGTACGCCGTGCTGGCCGGCGTGGCAGCATCCATGTTACTACCTAATCGCAGTGGCGATTACCTGGGGCGACTCTTACTATCGCCGAGTGGCGAAAAAGCAAAAGCCGCAGTGGCTACCTTGGCGGGCAGCTATTGTCAGTGGGTAGTGCTGGGGAGTGTCGGTATCCCCTCGTTGTTGTGGTTTGCGCCGCGGTACATCGGCTGGGATTTCCGGCAGGGCGGTCTAATTCTTATGCTGGAATTGTTGGCATTGCTGGCATTGATTGTTTTGGGGGCTTTTATCCCGCGTTGGATTCAATATTTTTTTGCTGATCAACTACAAAACGATAAATTTCGCTGGTTGCGCCCTTTAGAAGTGATCTTAGCGTACCGTCCAGGTGTTCTAGCTCGAGGATTAGGTTTGGCGACAACCCGTTACCTGCTGTACTGTTTTCAATATTACTGTATGCTGCGTTTTTATGGCATTTTTTTGCCATTGGGAACTGCCTTGGCGGGTGTTGGAGTTATCTACCTGCTACAAACCAGTATACCTTTGCCTCCGGTATTGGGATTACTAGCGCGGGGGGAAATCGCCTTAATGGTTTGGCGACCCTTTGGCGCCAATGCCCTGAGCGTACTGGCTGCATCGTATAGCCTTTTTACACTAAATTTGTTGGCGCCAGCGTTAGTTGGGCTGCTACTCATCGTAAAAAATGCGTATAAAAAAACGACCCATGTGGACGAAAAAAGTGATTCTTTTGACCCTGTTTTCAACGATGATCGGGTGGACGGCGTTTGATCGCCCCGTTCAATCTTCTGTGGTCATAGCCAACCTGCCGCCATTTCAATTCAACCAATGCAAAGTGGAAAACAATGCTTTCCAGGATGGCGAGGAAATGGTGTTTAAAGTCTATTACAATTGGAATTTTGTATGGATGTCGGCAGGTGAAGTTGTCTTTAAAGTGGATGACCAAGGCGACCGGTACCACATTTCGGCCATTGGTACTACTTACAAAGCGTACGATCCTTTTTTCAAAATCCGCGACCGCTATGATGCTTATGTGGATAAAAACACCATGCTTCCCATCACTTCCTCGCGCGATGTGCACGAAGGGCATTACCGCTTGTACGACAAACTCACTTTTGACCGGCAGCACAAGATCGTCAAATCTTTTCGCGGCGATACCCGCGATGTAGCCACTACCTCCGAATACCCTATCGACGAGTGCATTCATGATATTTTGTCGTTGTTCTACTCGGCGCGCAACCTCAATATTGATCAGATGAAACCGGGTCAGGATTTTAGCATCAAAATTTTTATGGACAAAGAAACCTGGCCGCTGAAGGTGAACTACCGGGGGCATTTTCCCAACAAAAAAATCCGCGGACTGGGCAAATTCAATACCATTGCATTTAATCCCGAAGTCATCAAAGGCTATATTTTTAAAGAAGACTCCAACCTCATCATGTGGATAAGCGACGATAAAAACCGGGTGCCCCTGATGATCGAATCCCCCATCTCTATTGGTTCCGTTAAGGTGATTTTGAAAAGCTACAAAGGATTGCGGTATGATATGACCTCTAGATTGAAAGACCACCCGGCCGAGGAAAAAGACGCAACTGAAGAAGGAGACAAGTAGAAAAGGGGTATTCTCGTCGAAAATGCTGGGGATCAGCCAAAATTTTTCCCGTTCTTTGAGTGGAACAAAAACAAGTGCTATGTTTTTCCCAATCGGCGACGACAACATCAAAGGGGGCTACCCGCCAACGGTTTCTTACACTTTGATCGCTTTGAACATCTTGGCCTTTGTAATCGAATTGCAACAAGGCAACAATGTCAACAATTTCCTCAATGAATATGGCGCCGTACCGGCCACTATTATGGCCGGTGAACGTCCCTACACGCTTTTTACCAGTCTTTTTTTACATGCTGGGGTGATGCACATTTTTGGCAACATGCTTTTCCTTTGGATATTTGCCGATAACATTGAAGCCATCATCGGCAATACCAAATTCTTGATTTTTTATCTTTTAGGCGGATTGGCAGCACATGTCACGCATATTTTTTTCAATGCCGGAAGTATGATTCCAACAGTGGGTGCAAGCGGCGCTATTGCTGCGGTAATGGGCGCCTACTTGGTGATGTTCCCCCGATCACAGATCAAAGTCTTGTTTATCGTCTTTCCATTCCGGGTGTCGGCCTATATCTTTCTAGGCTTGTGGATTTTTTCCCAATTCCAAAATAGTCTCGGTACTTTGGCTTCCAAGACTGCAGAGGGCTCCGGCGTGGCTTACTGGGCGCATATCGGCGGGTTTATTTTTGGGGTAGTTTCCGGTATTTACTTCCGCAACAACAACGACTTCAATTTTGCCCCCTCAGCGGCTAACCGGTTTAATGAAAGGGATTTGGTGTAAGAAACGAATCACTTATCTTGATTGACATTGCCCAAGCTGATAAAATAAAAAAAGCAAAACAGCGCTACACCGGTTGAGTTTTCAATCGTCGCCTCTACCATAAACGAGGTAAAAAGCACGATATAAGCGGCCAAAAAAAGCCAATTCCGATAATTTTTGCGGTAAAAAAACGGAAAAATCAAAGTGATTAAAAAAATCGCCAAACCGATCAACCCCGTACCAGCCATCACAAAAATGAACTGATTGTGCGGTATCAAGCGATTTTCGACTTCCGGATACTGCGAAGCGTAGATGCGATCTACCTCTTGGTGCAAATTCCCCGGCCCAATTCCGGTAATCGGTGATGATTTAAATAGGCTCCAGCCAATGCGCAACGACCGCATGCGATCCCCATCTGAAAGTACCCGCGTTTGTCCGCTGACGGCGGTTTGAAAATCCCATAGCGTGTAATCGATTTTCATCTTAAAACTGGGCAAGGTGTAATACCCAATCAGCGGTAAAGCCAACATGACAGCCACCGCGCCAATCGCTACCCAATACCGTCCGGATACCCAAGCATAGCGCAACGCCAATCCGCCCAAGGCCAAATACAGCGCTGCTAGTCCGCTGCGCACGGAAAGAATGTGCATAAATACAAACAAACCCAGCGTCAATGCGCCGATCAGCCAGCGTTCCCAGCGTTTTTGCCAAAAATAACCTTCCACTACCAGGTAGCCGCCGCCAATGATGGCCATCGCCAACAACAGACTCAGACGGATGTGATTGCCCGGCGTAGGCATGGGTTGCCCCTGTTTGATCATCAACTGAACCGCCTCAAAATGAGTGAGGTAATTGACCAATATCCCGATACTGGTGACGCTCAACAGCAACAACATAAAATACAACAAGCCTTTGAACTGCCGGTCGCTAAACCTAGGCAGGGTGAAATATACCCAAGGCAACACCAAAAAAGGCACTTTGATCCGCAGTCGCTCCAACCAATACCCCTGATCATGCAGCGGAAAAACGGCCACCAATACAATGACAAAATAACCGGCGGTGATCCAATAATCAGGTCGACGAATAAAAGCTTTCCAGCGGGCGCCCCACCCCTGCCGAAAACCCAGCGGGAAGGTTTTGTCCCAATCCCAGCGGAACAAGGCATGCGCCGCCAAACCAAACATCCCGATGGATTGCAGAAAAAAAGAATCCACCATCCCAATCAACATCAGCGCATTGGAAAACCAAGCCCAGTGGGTAGCTTGAATGGAACGCAGTATTTTTTGCATAAAAAGCGGATTTCGTGTGGTTTTTTTAAAAATGGCGGAACCCAAATCAATAATCTAGCCGTTGAACACCAACACCCGGATGAAAATTGCTTACTTTTGCAGCCGAAATTGACCAAAAAGGCAAATATTTTCCTTGGCGGTCCTAAACTGAAAACCTGTTTTTATGGCGACAACCGCATTTCAAGATCTACAGGATCTACTTGAAGAAATAGCCCAGGCCAACCCCGCTACTCCTGAAGATGCCGAGAACTTCCGCATTCGCTTCTTGGGGTCGAAAAATATTATTAAGCCCCTGATGGGCGAGGTGCGCAATGTGCCCAATGAGCAAAAAAAGGATTTTGGTCAGCTCGTCAATCAGGTTAAAGAAGCCGCTGAGGCCAAATATAACGCCATCAAGTTGCAAATTGAGGCAGCAGGCACCGATTCTGAAGCCAATACGCTTGACCTTACTGCTCCGGGCGAACCTCTCGATTTGGGCTCGCGCCATCCGGTAGCAGTTACCATGAACCGCATTGTGCGCATTTTTGAACGCATCGGCTTTGTAGTGGCCGAAGAACGGGAAATTGAGGACGATTGGCACAATTTTACCGCCATGAACACCCCGCAAGACCACCCGGCGCGCGACATGCAAGATACTTATTACCTCAAAGACAGCACCGAAATGTTGCTCCGTACCCATACTTCATCGGTACAGGCACGGGTAATGATGGCGCAAAAACCACCTATTCGCATCATTGCTCCGGGGCGCGTTTACCGCAACGAGACCATCTCGGCGCGTTCGCATTGCCAATTTCACCAAGTAGAAGGCTTGTACATCGATAAAAATGTATCGTTTGCGGATATGAAGCAAACGCTGTACTATTTTGCCCGCGAAATGTACGGACCAGACACCAAAATTCGTCTTCGCCCTTCGTTTTTTCCTTTTACCGAGCCCAGTGCCGAGATGGACGTTTCTTGTTTTATCTGCAACAGCAAAGGGTGTAATGTGTGCAAATACACCGGTTGGGTAGAAATCTTGGGTTGCGGCATGGTGGATCCGCAAGTACTCATCAACTGCGGCATCGACCCGGAAGTGTACTCGGGTTTTGCTTTTGGGATGGGCATCGAGCGACAAGCGATGATGTTGTATACCATTACCGATATCCGTTTGTTGTTTGAAAACGACGTGCGCTTTCTCAAGCAATTTACCTCGGTCATCTAATGCCGACCCCATTGGTCACTTGTAATCGACTGTCATGAAACCATCCATACCGAAAGGAACCCGCGATTTCACCCCCGAGCAGGTGTTAAAACGCAATTACATCTTTGACGCCATCCGCTCGGTGTTCATCAAATATGGCTATCAGCCGATTGAAACCCCGGCGATGGAAAACCTCGCCACCCTTACCGGTAAATACGGCGAAGAGGGCGATCGCTTGCTGTTCAAAGTACTCAACAATGGCGATTTTCTGGCCGAAGCGGATGCCACAGCTTTGGAACAGCGGGATTCCCGAAAAATAGTGGCCTCCATCTCCAAACGGGGCTTGCGCTACGACCTCACCGTGCCTTTCGCCCGTTTTGTTGTGATGCACCAAAACGAGGTGGCCTTCCCCTTCAAACGCTATCAAATTCAACCCGTTTGGCGGGCAGATCGACCACAAAAAGGACGGTACCAAGAATTTTTTCAGTGTGATGCCGATGTAGTAGGTTCTGGCGCCTTGGTATACGAGGCCGAGCTGGCGCAAATTTATGATGAAGTATTTGCCCACTTGCGTTTGCCGGTAATCATCAAAGTCAATAACCGCAAAATTTTGGCCGGTATGGCCGAAGTAGCGGGCATTGAATCCCTACTGGTTGATATGACGGTTGCCATCGACAAGCTGGACAAAATTGGCATGGACGGCGTGCAAAAAGAAATGAGCGAACGCGGCATTTCTGCTGCGGCCATCGAAAAAATAACCGCGATTCTGCAAGCGGATTCCATCGAAACACTGCGCCCCTGGCTGGCTGAAAGCGAAATCGGACGATTGGGAGTGCAAGAACTAGAAACCTTTTTTATGTATCTCAATACCTCTCAATCCGTGAACGAAGTAAAATTCGACATCACCTTGGCGCGTGGTTTGGGTTACTATACCGGTTGTATTTTTGAAGTACAAGCCAAAGGCGTGCAGATGGGCAGCATCGGCGGCGGCGGACGGTACGACAACCTCACCGGCGTATTTGGTTTGGATGGGGTTTCGGGCGTAGGGATTTCTTTTGGCGCCGAGCGCATTTACGACGTATTGGAGGAGTTGAAACTCTTCCCAGCAGATACCGCCAATACCCTTAAGGTGCTCCTCATCGCTTTTGACGATGCCACGCACTTGTACGCTTTTCAGCAATTGCAGCGCTTACGGGCCGCCGGCATCAACGCCGATCTGTACCCCGAACCTACCAAGTTGAAAAAGCAAATGAAGTATGCCAATGACCGCCAAGTACCCTACGTCATCCTCATTGGCGAGGAAGAAATGGCTAGCGGTGAAGTGACGCTCAAAAACATGGTGGCTGGTACGCAGGAGAAAAAAAGCATTGAGGACTTAATTGCCCAAAAACTATGAGCCGATATCGTTCGTTAGCGGAAGTAAAAACCGCCATTCATGCCGGTCAAGAGACTTTGGCCAGTTTGGTGACTTATTATTTGGAGCAGATCAACGCTACCCAAAACCTCAATATTTACCCCGAAGTTTTTGCAGCGGAAGCCTTGGAGCGCGCGCAAGTTTTGGACACAAAATACGCCCAAGACCCCCATTCTGTGGGGCGTTTGTACGGCTTGGTCATTTCCATCAAAGACGTCATTTGCTATCAAGACCACCAAGTAACGGCGGGTTCAAAAATATTGGAAGGCTTTCACTCGCTTTTTTCGGCAACAGCCGTTGAGCGCTTGCTGGCCGAAGATGCCATCATCATTGGGCGCACCAATTGCGATGAGTTTGCGATGGGATCTACCAACGAAACTTCCATCTACGGTCCTACCCGCAATGCCGCCGATCCCAGCAAAGTACCTGGCGGATCTTCCGGCGGCGCTGCGGTAGCCGTGCAAGCCGATACCTGTTTGGTTGCCCTTGGCTCCGATACCGGTGGTTCGGTGCGTCAACCCGCTGCTTTTTGCGGCATTTATGGATTCAAACCCACCTATGGCCGTATTTCTCGACATGGATTGTTGGCTTATGGTTCATCATTTGATCAGATCGGAATTTTAGCGCACAGCATTGATGATATAGCTTTGGTATTGGAGATCGCAGCTGGTCCTGATGGGTATGATTCCTCGGCCAGTCAAAGTCCCGTGCCTGCGTACACCCAGACGCCTGCCCCCACGGGCAAGGTACGGATTGCCTATTTTGATACTGCTGTTAATCACCCCAGTCTGGATCCCGAGATCAAGGCGGCTTGCAACACCATTATCGAAAAATGGCGGAGTGAAGGCCATACGGTGGAAGCGGTTTCCTTCGACTTGTTGGAGTACATGATTCCCGCTTATTACGTACTCACCACCGCTGAAGCATCCTCCAACCTGGCACGCTACGACGGCATCCGTTTTGGCTACCGCAGTCCGAATGCCACTACCTTGGAAGAGACCTACAAGAAATCGCGCACCGAAGGCTTTGGTAAAGAAGTAAAACGCCGCATCATGCTCGGCGCGTTTGTATTGAGCTCGGGTTATTACGATGCCTATTACTCCAAGGCCCAGCAAGTACGCCGTTTAATCCAAGAGCGCACCACTGAGATTTTTGCCGCTTACGACTTTTTGCTGATGCCCGCAGCGCCAACTACGGCCTGGAATCTGGGTGAAAGTTTGGAAGATCCCATCGCCATGTATTTGGCGGATATCTTTACGGTACAAGCCAATATGGCGGGAATACCGGGGCTTGCCTTCCCGGTAGGCGACCATTCCAATGGTTTACCGATTGGCTTGCAACTGTTGGCGGGGAAATTCAAAGAAGCAGAATTGTTGAGTTTTGCGAAAATGGTGTAGGTTTAGAGTGTGTTTGGATTTTTTATTCGCGCTACAAATGGCCAAAATTCACCCCAACTTCGTTGCGAAAATACTCATGTAGCGCTGACCTGTCCTCGACAAAGTCGGGATACATTCTCCCGACTTTGTCGGGATGTACCACGTTTTTCACGCCTCGGTGGTGCGAATTTTGACTCACTACGCCAGCGAACTAAAAATCCAAACACACTCTTAGAACCCACCCCCAGAAGGTTGGATTTATGAAAGTATTTCCTATCTTTACAATCTGACCAATATTTTTTAATATGGATTCGTCAAAAAACAAGGCTGAAATACTGGCAATGCTGGTATTTATGCTACTATTTCCGTTTGCTCTTTTTTGCAATACAACCATTCCAGAAACAGAAGAAGAAGCGATCATTCGCCGACTTGATGCCATGGAAAACCCAATCGTAAAGCCGCGTTACGATCCTGTTGTAAAAAGCTACCTTAATACCTACACCCAACGGCGTAGAGAAGTTTCCGAAGACCTGTTGGGTCGCCAAGCCGTTTACTTCCCCCTCTTTGAAGAAGCGCTCAAGCAAAAAGAAATCCCCCACCAACTCAAAGTTTTAGCCGTAGTAGAATCCGCATTGCAGCCACGCGCAGTCTCGCATGCTGGGGCGGTTGGCCTATGGCAATTTATGGCGCCCACTGCCCGCGAATTGGGGCTTCATATCGATCAATATGTAGACGAGCGCCGCGATCCACACCGTGCTTCTGATGCCGCTGCTACCTACCTTCGGCAGCTTTACCGGCAATTTAACAATTGGGAATTGGCCATTGCTGCTTACAACAGCGGTAGTGGACGGGTAAGTCGCGCCGTAAAACGCGGTCGCAGCACTAGCTACTGGGCGATTCGCCAGTACCTACCCCGCGAAACAGCCAACTACGTACCGGCTTATATCGCCGCTTGCTATTTGATAGAACATTACGACAAACACGACCTATATCCTAAAACACCAGAGGTTGACGTAGTACAAACCTCATCGATTCTGGTTTTTCAAGATTTGAGTTTTGAAAAAATCGTGCAGCTCACCGAACTACCACTTGCTACAATTGAATATTTGAATCCTGCTTTTTCAAAGTCAATCATCCCTGAAAACCCCAAAGGCTATTACTTGACGTTGCCAACTCGGGTAATGGAAAAAGTGAAAGCGTATTTGGTGGCGCAGCGCCCCGATTTTGAAAACCGCTTGGAAGTAATGGCCGCGCCGGTTGCCGCGCCTAAATTCAAAGACAACTACAATAACGAGCTTGTTCGTACTACTTATGTAGTGAAAATGGGCGAAACCTTGGAAGTGCTGGCGCAATTGTTCAATTGTACTACCGATCAAATCAAGAACTGGAACAACCTCAATGGTAGCGAATTGACCATCGGCCAGGAAATCGTCATTTTGCATCGCCGCGACATGAGTTTGTCGCATCAGAGCCTATTGCTAGCGCCGGTGGCTTCTTTGCCGGTAATGGTTCGCAATAGCGTTAATTCCAAATCTCACCCTGCTGAGGATGGGAAAAAGAACTTGGTGAAAGAAGATGCTTACGTCACTTACGTCGTGGATAAACCACAAACGCTTTTTGATATTGCTATTAAAATTCCAGGTGTATCCATCGATGAAATTTTGCGTCTAAACGGCAATATAGTCGCTTCGCGCACCCTTAAACCTGGAACCAAACTCAGAATAAGAAAATTCTAGTTATCCTATATCCTTGTCAATGTAAAGGGAAAGAGAAGAATGGTACTTCGCTTTCCCTTTTTTTATTTTTTGTAAAAAAAAATCTAATGACAAAAAATAGACAAACCAATGTTAAACCTGTTTAGCGGACTTTTATGTTGCAGCAAATAGGGACAAATTAAGGTTCACAAACTAAACAACCGCTATTATGAAAAAAATTACTGCAGGGCGATCCTATTTAATCTTGGAGCCATGAAAAAATGGATAATCTTTACGCTTTTGATTATTAACCAAACCGTTTTGAATGCTCAAACTACTTTTCTTAAGGCCAAATTCCTTTTTAAGGACGCTAGAGGTTTTCAGGATACGATTTTGGTGGGGGGGAGTTCGTTGGCTTGTGATACTTCACTCAATGCAGCTTTGGGAGAAATAAAGATTAGTGATGCTTTTCCTGATAGCTTAAAATTTAAGGTAATTGGAACAAAAATCAAGCAAGACTTTTACTCTCGTGCACTTACATACAAAGCCAATTTTTCGAAGAGGATTTTTTTTTACCAACCTAAATCAGATGATCAACCAATAAGGTATGAATGTCTCTCTTACTTTGATGAGTTCATTGTTTTTAAATGTAGAGTAACCAATTTTCCATTAAAAATAGCTTGGAATGCCTTAATAACTAATGGAGGATATACGGCTGGAGCTTTTCTTTTAGGTCCTTCACTTACTAGTAATAAAGACAGTACTAAATTTAATCTTGACGCTCAAAATTTGACTTCTAGGGGTAAAAAAGATACGCTAATTTTTCAAAAAACAGACTTAGCCCTGTGGCCTAATTCCGATAAGGATTATGTTTTATTATGCCGTATATACAATGAACTCGTCAGCACCCAAGACCTCCCCTTTAAAAATATCCCTGCGCTCCAAGTCTTTCCTAATCCGGCCAACAGCAGCATCCGCTTAGACACTGCGCCGCCAGCGGACGGGAGCACAGTACGATTTTACAACGCCACAGGCGCTTTTCTAGCCAGCAAAACTTTGCGGGGCACGGAAATCGACATTCAGGATCTTCCGAGTGGCTTAATCATGGGCGTACTGATTAAGAACGGGGCGAGTAGCGGGGTATTTAGGTTTGTGAAAATAGAATGAGATGGCCTGGTAATTGGAGTTAGGATCTCCCAGGAAATTGACCAATCAGCCTGTTAATCAGAGAAAAAGAACCTAATATAAGGACTCGAATTGATCGTGTGAAAAGACAGGCTGGCAATATCACCTCAATTGTGATCGCCGAACTCGCCATTAAACCTGCTGAGGATGGAAAAAAACTTGGTGAAAGAAGATGCTTACGTCACCTACGTCGTGAATAAACCACAAACCATACTACTGGACATTTTCTGTTGAGGGGTTGCAAAACCTTCCAGGTCTCCAAGACCTGGAAGGTTTACAGCTCGCCAAAAATTTAAAATGTCCAGTAGTATGGCTACAAACACTTTTTGATATTGCCATCAAAATTCCAGGTGTATCCATCGATGAGATTTTGCGTCTAAACAGCAGTATAGTCGCTTCTCGCACCCTTAAACCTGGAACGAAACTAAGAATAAGAAAATTCTAGGTAGCATAGCTTAGGCAATGTAAAGGGAAAGAGAAGAATGGTACTTCACTTTCCCTTTTTTTATTTTTTATTTTGACATTGTTTATCTTTCGAAAAAAAATAACCACCATGGCAAACCAAATGCTAGATCTACTGCACGAAAACTTGGGCGATGACAACTTCATCGATAATCTAAGCGAGCAAATTGGCGGCGCTGACCGCGATCAAACCCGTGCAGCAGCACACGGAATTGTTACTGCCCTTTCCGGTGCAGCAGCACAAACTGCTGCTACTCCAGCAGGCGCCAGCAGCTTGCTCAGTATGCTGGATACAGACCACAACGGTAGTATTTTTGACAACCTCATCGGCGCAGTAACTGGCGGCGGCCAACCAGGCGGCAGTTTGATGCAAAGCGGCGGCGGTATTGTAGAGAGCCTACTTGGCGGCAATCAGAATGGCGTTGTTTCCATGATCAGTAAAATGGCGGGATTGGATAGCGGCAAAACGGGTAATTTGCTGATGATCCTAGCGCCGGTAGTATTGGGCGCGCTTGGCAAAGCAAAAAATACCGGCGGATTGGACATCGGCGGCATTACCAACTTGCTACAAGGCAATCAGCAACAAGCACAAAGTAATCCTGCATTGCAGATGATTACAGGTTTCTTGGATAAAAACAATGATGGCAACATCACTGATGACCTAATCGGCGGTTTGGGTAGCAATTTGCTGGGCGGATTATTTGGCAAGAAGTAGTCATTCAATTAGCCTAAAAAACAAAAAAGCCGAGTAGTTACTACCCGGCTTTTTTGTTGAATCCAGATCCGATCAACTATTGTTTTTCGTCCAATTGTTGTGGAGTGCCAGCCTGTTGTGGCTGCTGCACTTGGCGTTCTGCTTCCCGCATGCCATCGCGAAGCTCAGATTCGATGGTAGAACGAGCAACGTTGAATTCACGAATTCCTTTGCCGATGCCGCGCATTAGTTCAGGAATTTTTTTGCCGCCAAAAAGCAACAAAACGGCAAAAAAGACCAACATGGCCTCTGTTCCCCCAATTGCAAACAAAAATAAATTTTCCATGTCTTAATTTATTGATGAAAAAAACATCCGTCTAAGGGCGTGGCTAGAATCGTCGGTTGACTGACAGGACTCATTTTTTTATCCCCAACAGATTTTGTAGCGTCGAACAATCCTCGCTGAAAAATCGGGGGGCTTGTTAAATGTAGTTTGTCAAAGAGCAATCGCCTTTTTCCAACACGCATGCATTGACTCCCCGAATGTACAAAGGTTTAGGGAGTAATGCCATTAAAGTTTTAAAAGAGATGGTCAAAAATGCCTCATTGATGCATCGACCATTACTTATTTTTTCAACCCAATTTCCCGTAGGCGTTCGTCGAGGTATTCACCAGCCGTAATCGGCGTGTATGCCAAGGGCTGTTCTTCGCTTACACAACTGGGCAAACAACTGAGATCCATTTCACTACGCGGATGCAAAAAGAATGGAATCGATAAACGTGGCAAATGCCATTCTTCCCGCGGTGGATTCACTACCCGGTGGGTGGTGGATTTCAAATAATTATTGGTCAAGCGCTGGAGCATGTCCCCTACATTGATCACAATCTCGTCTTCCTCCGGTACCACCGCTTGCCATTCCCCTTCTTTGGTCAGCAGTTCCAAACCGCCAGCCGAAGCGCCTACCAATAAGGTGATCAGGTTGATGTCTTCGTGTTGCTCGGCGCGAATGGCGGAAGCTGGTTCCCGCGAAATCGGCGGATAATAGATGGAGCGCAAGATGCTGTTGCCATGGTGGATTTTTTCATCAAAAAAATCAACACTCAGTCCCAAATGGATGGCAATAGCCCGCAACAGATGGGCGCCCGTGGCTTCAAAAGCCTGGTACAGTTGCATGCCCAAATCCGCAAAATCAGGCGCTTCGGCTACCTGCACGTTATCAGGATAGTTGGCTTTCAGCGGATCGTCGGCGGGTACTTCCTGGCCGATCTGAAAAAACTCTTTCAAGTCAGCCACCGTAGACTGCTTGGCGTGTTCTTTACCAAAAGAAGTGTAACCGCGCTGGCCAGCCAAACCTGCTATTTCGTATTGACGTTTTACGTTTTCGGGCAGCATGAAAAATGCTTTGGAAGCCGCATAAAACGAATCGATCAATGTTTTGCTAATGCCGTGGTTGACAACGCCTACAAAACCAATTTGGTGGAAAGCATCGCCCAATACTTCTACAAAAGCGCCCTGGGCAGCGGCATTGCCTTCGGTAAACTGGGATAAATCAACAAGTGGAATGGTTCTGGTTAGCATTCGATCTGTTTTTTAATGCGCGAAATTTACAAAAATATTAAGAGCTTATTCAGATTTCGCCTCAGATCCAAAATCTGAACAAGCTTTTAGGAACGGTTGAACAATAAATTACCACTTTCTCCTTGCTCTTTTGCCGCCACTCTTCCTATCTTTTTCGTTACAATGCACCACATTGCGCCTCAAAAGATAGTCAATTGGCAACAAAATAGCTGCGGCTAAAATGTCAATTTATTATTTACCCGTTCCTAGGGCAAAACACTATCACTTCTTTGGCTGATAACGCGATTTTTTTAAAAACAACTGGGCATCTTTGGAGGCCAGCATTTCTTCTATTGGCGTACCGGGGTTGCGCTTCATAAAAGCGTTAACGATTTGCCAACCCATAAAGTTGGCGGTGCGACCGGGCGCCTCTTTGGGCATACCGGGGGAGCTAGGGCTATATTCCACGTATTTTCGGATACGTTGCCATTCGGTGTTGTACAGGAGATTTTGCTGCAAAAAATAAGCCCAGATCTCCCGTTCATTAGCTGCCAACCACTGGGTTTGTTTTTTGGGCAATTCCAATTTTATGGAATCGGGTGTATACGGCAGCAAGTGATCCAGCAGATACAATTTTTTGCCATTGTTGACCATCAAATCAAGCAAGCTATTGCCGCGGGGTTCGCCCACCGCATCTTCGATGAGGGGCATGAGCGTTTTAGCCACCAGGTGTTCTTTGGAAAAACTACGGGTCAGGTAGGCGGAAAAGTTGTCGTTATCCGGGTTGTACTTTAGATAGGGGTACTTTAAACCCAGAAAAAAATCAAGCCCAATGGCCAAATCGTTTTTACCGTAAATGAAATTTCCTACCGTGTATTCGGAAATAAAAGTGGTGAGACTTGGCGTTTTTCGCTTGGGAAAGTAAAACTTGTAGTACTTAAAAGCCTGTTCAAAGTCTTTGACAATAACTTGCGGCATGGGCTGATAAAGCGTGGTACAGGTATCGTAGAGCTTTCGGATGGCAGCATGCGTTAAAAAACCCCGCACAAAGGCAACATGACCGACAGGCGCGATCGTTTTATCGCGGGATTTGAGCAATACGTTAAAGAAAATATTGGCAAACTCCCCGTATTTTTTTTCTAGTTGCTGCAGCGGAACTTCCAAATTGTTGGTATCCAAGCGAAATAGATCTTGTTCAAACCGGCGAACATCGAGTTTGATCGAAATTTTAGAGACATCGGGTACATCTTTGCGTACCTTGGATTCGCAGGCTACCAGGAGCAGTAGAGAAATCAGCAACCAACTGTTTTTATTCCAATTCATAAAGGATAAGACTTTTTTATTTTGGACGAGCCATTAACTTTGTGGTACTACTTTAACGACTTGTCGCTTAGGAACAAGTCTAACACTCAAATATACACACAACCAAACAAGCGCAAAATGAAGAAAATTATTGCAATCGGCGCATTTTTGTGCATCGCACTCCCCTCAGTTTTTGCACAACAAATAGAAACAGTGAGGTTCGGCGTTCAGTTGAGCCCAGCATTGTCGTGGATGGGTACCGACGACAACAAGATCAACCGCAGCGGAAGCAATCTTGGACTTAAATTGGGCATGCTCACGGAGTTCTACTTTCGCGAAAACTATGCCTTTTCAACCGGTATTGGATTTGCATTTAACCAAGGAGGAACCCTACAATACGATTACAATGGCGGCACTTTTTGGACCCGCTCCGATCTTAGCCCCAAGTTGGATACGCTTAGAACCAAAGGCGTAAAACTCAAATACGGTATTCAGTACGTTGAGATTCCTTTGATGATCAAAATGCGAACCCGTGAGTTTGGCTACATGCGCTATTTTCTAGAACCCGGTATCTATCTCGGATTTCGCTCGCAATCGCGCGGTTCAATTGAAGGGATTGGCGTTGGCGATGAAGGGCAAAAAATCAACATCAAGCGGGATGTGAACGGGGTGAATATATCCTGGGGGTTAAACGGCGGGTTTGAATACAGCATTACGGAATCCATGGCCTTGGTCGGCGGATTGGGTTTTCAAATTGGCGTAGTTGACGTTACTTCCGATAAAGGATCGGTGATTGATGCCAATGGGGCATTCAAGCAAGATCGTTCCAGAGGCACGATTAGTACCATTAATTTTAAACTGGGTTTGCTTTTCTAGCTCAGGTATCATTTTGTTTTTGATAATCATTCAAAACGGAGTCAAGCCCACTCACTCGGCTTGACTCCGTTTGTATCAAAACTGCAACCATGCACGCAGACATAGCTCCTTTACTCGATGATTTTATTGATCGCGCCCTGTATGAAGATGTACTAACAGGCGATCACACCTCGCTGGCTTGTATCCCGCCAACGGCTCGATCCAAAGCGCGGCTATTGGTCAAAGATGAAGGCGTGCTGGCGGGTATGGAGGTGGCCAAAAGGATTTTTGAACACGTGGATCCGCTTGCTGCTTTTGAACCCAAACTTGCTGATGGCGACAACATCGCTTACGGTGAAATTGCTTTCATTGTAGAATGCAACACCCAGGCCTTACTCAAAGCCGAGCGACTGGTGCTCAATACCATGCAGCGAATGAGCGGCATTGCTACGCTGAGTCGGCAATACGCCGAAAAAGTGGCGGATTTACCCGTTACCATTTTGGATACCAGAAAAACTACGCCGCTGTTGCGTTTTTTGGAAAAATGGGCGGTGCGCATTGGCGGCTGTCACAACTACCGCGATGGATTGTACGATTGGTTTATGCTCAAAGACAACCACAACGACGCTTGCGGCGGTATTCCTCAAGCCATAGAGCGGGTGGCGGCCTATCAATTGGCCAACAACTTAAACTTAAATGTAACGGTGGAAGTGCGCAATTTGGAAGAATTGCAACAGGTATTGGATACCGGCCAAGTGACCAGAATCATGTTCGATAATTTCTCGCCAGAAAGGCTGCGCGAAGCAGTACAAATAGTTGATGGCCGCTTCGAAACCGAGGCTTCAGGCGGCATAAACTTAGCTACCCTGCGCGATTTTGCGCTTACCGGGGTCAATTTTATTTCGGTGGGTGCATTGACCCACTCTGCTCAAAGTCTGGATTTGAGCCTCAAAATCATCAAATAAAGGCGGTTTCCTACTCCTTTCCGATGTTCGGTTGTTAAACCTTCCAGGTCTCGAAGACCTGGAAGGTTTACATATCCTCTGAAATAAAAATATTCATAAGCAGGGACTAGTTGTTACAGCAGACTCATTGCACTAAGAGCTATCTCAGGCATGGTCTATTTTTACAATGAAGGCGAAAAAAAGGTTTAAAGCTGGGCTGCCAGCGGCAAATTTAATTGATCTTTAAAATCTCAGCGACTTAGTAGCTGCTGTTGACAATTAAAAAATAAGGACGCTTAAGATTTTCTCAATTAAATTTGCTCGCTTTTGCCACTACATTTTGCCGAATTGGAATCAATGCCCGATAACCCAAGCCAAAGCCAAAAGCGACAAAACGGCCAGCCAAAATCGTACATCCTTGTGTACGCGGGCTGTCTTTTGTGTCAGAACGCTTTCCTTCATTGTCAATGATTAAAAAATACATTGACAACGTACCAAAAAGGATGCCATTTATTTGCGTCAGCGAAGTGAAAACGCTAGGGCGCAGTAAAACCGGGCTTTTTTATATTTGAAAAAAAGAAAAAAGCCCGGTTGATGTTATTCTTCTTCGTTAAAAAGATCTTGCCGCCAGTCGTTGAACTCGTTTAAGATCTCATTGGTTTCTTCCAAATCAAACTCCTCGGCGTCATATTCGTCGATCCAATCGATGATTTCTGCATGATCGGGGTGTTTGGGATCTTTTAGCGCCACCAAAAAATCGAGGTATCCAGGTACGCCGCCACAATCTTCAGGCGGGCAACTGCGCTTACCATCCAAACAAAGAGGCAAAGGGGTATCCTCGTCAATGATTTTTTCAACGCTTAAGGTGTGTTCCCAGCTATCGCCAAAATCATAGATGTAGGTAAACTTATCCCCTACCTTGAGTTGAATATCCTCAACAAACACGGCTTCGCTGTCTTCCACTTTTTCGTGGTTCTCCCAAGTTTGCTCCTCATCAGGCAGCAAACCGATTTTCCGATCATTGATATGGAATTCGAAAAGATGGGCATTTTCCCAACCCATGACGATCTGAATGATTTCGTGCAAATCAAAAAAGGCTTCAGATACGTCAACCTGAAAAGTACGCCAGATAGAGGGCGTAATGCCTTCCAGCTGAATTTTGAATTGAATGCTACCCACGGTATTTTATTTTTTTGGTTAATCTACGAGTTATTCCATGATTATCATAGAGGGCTGAGAAATTAATACCCGCAGGGATGTATTTCTCGGTCGTCTATATTTTGCGCCATTAACGGCGCCATTTTTCCGTCAGCAATTCGGCTACCGGGCCTGCCACTTCCAATCCAGCGTTTCGGCCTTCACTGGAAAAAACCAGTTGGTCGCGATCATACAACGTTACCGAAACGGTAGCTTGCATGCTTTCGTTCACCTTTCCAGTCATCTGTCCGCTGATGGGCGAAAGCAGATCAGCGCCAGGCCCTGGCGTAGCTACGATTTCAAGTCGGTACCGCCGGTCTTTAAACGCCAGCGTTACTTGTCGTTCGCCCAAGGCTGCCGTCATACTTGCCCCTGTGTAGGTGGCAAATCGATACAATTTTCCTTGCCACTGGAACCCGACAATATACCCGATAAAATGGCTGCCCAGCCAAGGAATACGCGCCACGGAAGCCATCAGCGAAATGGGTTCGGTGGTGGAAAAATGGTTGGTTTGCACCCAAATCCAGGAGCTGGGAAACGAAGTGCCCCAATCTTTTTCCGTATAGCCAATACCTTGATCAAAAACCGTTTTTTCGCCATGTACCTCCAGCGTGCCTTGCAAGCGGTGGTGTACGCTCACTACGCCGTGATAACACTCCATAAAAGGAACAAAGCTAAACCAGCCCATGATGCCCGGTGCGCCCAGCATTTTGGGCCAAGGATGAAGTTGTTGCAACTGCAGCGTTCCCTTTAGTTCGGGTAAATCCAAACGGAGCTCGGTAGCGGAAAAAAAGTTATTGCCCAGCTGTAAAGCAAACTTATCTTCCTGTGGTTGGAACGCTTCGGTAGGGAATTGATGGTAACTGGCCTGGCATTTTTTGCCATCCAATACCTGAATAAAGGCATGACTAGCCCCAGTTTGATCATAGCTGATCCCTGGAATGATGGCAAAAACAAACTTTTCAGCGGGATCCACAATTTTGAAGTACCAACCCTCAAAATAGCTTTTGGTAACCCCCCAGCCGTGGTACATTTCCGGATGCCACAGGGCGCGCCATCTTAAAGCGGCAGGAGTAGAGCTGGTTTTTGTCATTGGCTTAGTCGTTTAGCTTTTATCGCTTGATAAGGAGGATTACTCCTCGCCCGTTTTCATTTTCTCAGCATTCTCAGCAACCTGAAGGGCTTCAATCACGGGGGCAATAGCGCCTTCCAGTATCTGATCCAAGTTGTACAAAGTAAGGTTGATGCGGTGATCCGTGAGGCGGTTTTGCGGGAAATTGTACGTCCGGATTTTATCGGAGCGGTCGCCGCTGCCCACCAGCGATTTCCGGCGTGCGGCCAATTCTGAATCGTGGGCTTTCTTCTGCATTTCGTAGATTTTTTGGTACAAACGCTGAATGGCAATCTCGCGGTTTTGAATTTGCGAACGCCCGTCGGTACTTTCCGCCACAATCCCCGTAGGTAAGTGGGTAAAACGCACCCCTGATTCGGTTTTGTTGACGTGCTGACCACCCGCGCCAGAAGAACGGAAGGTATCTACTTTCAATTCATCTTTGCGAATGTGTACGTCTTCCATTTCCAACTTGGGCATCACCACCACGGTTGCGGCCGAGGTATGTACCCGGCCCTGAGATTCCGTTTTGGGTACACGCTGCACGCGGTGTGCGCCCGATTCAAATTTTAGCCTGCCGTATACGTCTTCACCCGATATTTCCAGTACCAGTTTATTGTAACCGCCTACTGTTCCTTCATTGACTTCGAGGGGTTCTACCTTCCAGCCTACTTCTTCAAAATAGCGGCTGTACATGCGGTACAGATCTCCTGCAAAAAGACTGGCTTCATCGCCGCCGGTACCGGAGCGAATCTCAAACACCACGTCTTTGCTGTCTTCTGGATCTTTGGGTACCAGGAGCAGGTGAATCTCTTCCTCGAGTTTTTCGATTTGCGGTTCCAGTTCATACAGCTCTTCACGAGCCATTTCACGCATTTCGGGATCCTCCTCGGTAAGCATCGATTTTGCGGAAGCCCGATTGGAGACTAGGTTTTTATATACTTGATAGGCGTCAACAACCGGCTTGAGGTCTTTGTAATCCTTGCTTACCTTTTTGTAGCGATCCATATCGGCTAGGATCGCGGGATCGCCCATTTGCTCCTCCAACTGTACATACCGATCGTAAATCGCTTCTAATTTATCTAATAGCATAGTTCTGCTGCGCTTTTTTGAAAAACTGTGCAAAAATACGACTTTTTACTTGCACGCATAGAATAGTTTTTAAGGAATCCCTAAGCGCTGGTAGCAATTGGGTCTTATTTTTTGCGCCTTGGCTGGCTTAATAGGTCGTGGAAGTTTTGATATCGATCCAACTGCTACTAAATTCCTGAAGGGAATGCATATTTATAGCAGGGTCAAGGGGCTTTTTCCAAATCCTGAAGGGATTATATGTTTATCCTTGGCATATAAACATATAATCCCTTCAGGATTTGGACAATATTGATGCTATGCTGTATGCTATAAACATGCATTCCCTTCGGGAATCTTAAGGGTGGCTGGATCGGTACTTTTTTGCTACTCGAATAGCTGCGCCGCATTTTTTTTTCAACATATTCATTACTTTTTTTACATATTGCGTCTGAAAAGAGACTACATACAAAATTTTATCAATATAATGGCGTTAGTGCTTTGTATTGAGACGTCTACCGAAAGATGTTCGGTAGCCATCTCGCAAGACGGTAAGTTGGAGGGGTATCAAGAAACGACCGGCGATTTCGACCATGCGGCTCAGCTCACCCTTTTAATTGAAGCCTGTTTGAAAGCAAGCAAGCACGAATTTGCGGATTTGGAAGCAGTGGCGGTAAGTGAAGGACCGGGTTCTTACACTTCATTGCGGGTAGGCTTGAGTACGGCCAAAGGGTTTTGTTTTGGGTTACAAGTGCCACTCATTACTTTGGATTCGCTGTGGATCATTGCCCATGGCGCGGTGCAAGAAAATATCGATGCTGCAGATGCGTTTTTCATACCCATGATCGACGCGCGGCGCATGGAAGTTTATTATGGGGTTTACGATCGGATGGGAACGGTTATTGAGAAACCCCAAGCATTAATTTTAGATGAAAAAAGTTTTGCGGCTTATTCGGTACAAAACCGGACGTTGGTCTTTGCAGGCAACGGCGCAAAAAAAATAGAACCACTGATTGTATCCTCGTCAGTTCGGTTCAGCTCGGTTGTCTCTTCCGCTAAGGCGATGCCTCTACTAGCAGAGGCTGCTTTTCAACAAAAAAGATTTTCGGATTTGGCGTATACGGAACCCGTGTACCTGAAGCCTCCCAATATCACAATAGCCAAGAGCCGGTTGTAAAAAACTTCCAATTTGTGGAATTGTTATGCGTAAGGAGTTGATTTTATGGATGATTTTGACGAACTTGTCCCAAGCAATCGCTCCTTATGGAAGTACAAAAATCGGCTATTGATCAAAGAATTGAGGAAAATGCTACAGATTGGGCATAAAAAACTGAACTTTTTTAGTCCATGACAGAAAATGGCATATTAA
Source organism: Saprospiraceae bacterium (assembly GCA_040401995.1). Classification (GTDB taxonomy): domain Bacteria; phylum Bacteroidota; class Bacteroidia; order Chitinophagales; family Saprospiraceae; genus Haliscomenobacter. The sequence continues at coordinate 1,630 of JBBANM010000005.1, read as the reverse complement.
TTGTATGTATAATCTGAGCTGTATTGTTGACTATTTTTTATCCAAACCATTTAGCTGAATATGAGAAAGCAAAAGAACGACTTGGTAACCCTCAAAAAAGGCCAAACCGATGTACAATTGGATTACGCTGAATTGCGTAAGGCGGTCTTGGTGTTGCGCGCGGTAAATCACAAATTGCGTCAACGCATGATTGATCTGTTGGAAGAGAATGAGACCATGACCGTAACAGACATTTACATCAAATTGCGCCTAGAACAGTCGGTAGCCTCTCAGCACTTGGCTATCCTACGCCGTGCAGGTGTAGTGGACACTAAGCGCAACGGAAAATTCATTTACTACTCGTTGAACAAAGATCGCTTGGCGCAAATCTCTCGTTTAGTGGAAGAATTGATCGGTTAAACCGGTCGATTCTGAGAAAACGGTAGTTTTTTTCCGGTATTCGGTACTTTTTTCGTGGTGATTTGCATTTATTTCTCATTTTGTTTTGGAAGAATCAAAAAAAATCGCATATTTGCTTTGCCGATTTTTACTTGATCAATTAAACAACTATGAGAAAAGCTAAGGTTACCATCAACAATGAGAAGTTGAAAGCGTCTTCAGAGCTTTTGAGAGCGCTTGTACACCCCCTGCGGATGCAGATTTTGGAATTCATCGACCAGAGCGATGCCATCAATGTAAACAAGATCTACAACACCTTGAAGTTGGAGCAATCCATTACTTCGCAGCACTTGCGCATTTTGCGCAATGCCGAATTGGTGCACACTGATCGTGATGGTAAGTTCATCCACTACAGCATCGATTACGACCGTGTGGACAAAACAGTTAATGCCATTAAGTCATTTCTGAACAACTCCGGCAAGTAATCCTGAGAACAAAAGGCTGAGTCGTCCAAAATCTGGAGACCGAAATGAAAAAACCTCCTGTGCAACGTTGCGTGTTAGATCCGCAAAGCACAGGAGGTTTTTCTGTTTTGGGGGGATTTCTTTTGGGCGGTGTTGGTTATGCATTGAAGCGGCGCGATTTGGCATTGCATTCAGTTCAGCCTAGAAATCCTTTATTTGCATTCCTCTTCGGAACGTAAAATGACAGAAATCATACTGACAATCCCGGTATTTTTAAATTTATAGGTACGTTCATTCAAACCTTCATATTCACCAATAAATATATCTTCTTCAGGCTTTGAAAATATTATACTTGTCGAATAACACATTTTATCTTTTTTAACAACAAGTGATTCTGGATCGTAAAATTCTTCAGTTGTTTCTATTTGATTGTATTCTAGCCACATACCTGGGTATAACTTCTTAAGTTCCATTATTGTCATTCCTGGATGAACACCTAATTCAGTTTTAAATTTTGATGCTGAAAAGCTAATTGAAGTTATTCGAATAGAATCATAACTATCAAATAATAAAATCACAGAATCACCCTCTGTGACAGCATAACCATAACCTTCATAATATTGAATTTGACTAGGAGAAAAAAGCTCCCATGCTTTCTTAAACGGATTACCTAAGTGCAGATTATCAACTCCGTTGTAATGGATTATGCTCCCTATTTTTATTTTAGTACCATTATTGGGCACTAAGCGATCAAGGTACGCCAATTGGTTTTGGCCTTATGGACAAAA